>NZ_CP068083.1:1283825-1925738 GCF_016725325.1 Sphingobacterium spiritivorum | reverse complement strand
CTTCTACCCGCTCGTTAATACCTGCGTCACCTATGATAGCAAAGACATGGTCGTCTGCAGCCATATAGATGAGGACACCATTTCGCTGAACGGTATTATGCATTTCCAGTTTCCCGAAATAAGATACTGCTCTTTTTATAGGATCCTTGTCTTTACACACACGTTCCATAACAATCCGTATCTCCCCGGAGGTCATATTTTCAGCCAGACTTATCGCGTGAGCGATCTTTTCCTGTTCTTCGCTATTTAATATCTGCATCTGCAAGATTAAAAAAAGATGAACAATCCGGATCTGGGATCCGGATCGTCCATCTTATGTATGATTTTCATTAAAATGATACCTGAGGAGCTTTATCAGATCCCTCAGCAGCTTTAAATGTCCCTTTTGATTTAAACCCGAAGATTCCGGCCATAATATTATTCGGAAAACTTCTTACAGTAGTATTGTAATCCTGGACAGCTTCATTGAACGCTCTTCTTTCTACAGAAATACGGTTTTCTGTTCCTTCAAGCTGCGCCTGAAGTTCCAGAAAGTTTTGATTTGCTTTCAGATCCGGATAAGCCTCTACACTCACTAATAATCGTCCGATAGACTGAGAAAGTGCATCCTGAGTCTGTTGGTAATTAGCGATTGATTCTTCTGTAAGGTTAGAAGGATCTACTGTTACAGATGTTGCTTTGGCGCGAGCTTCGACAACCGCAGTCAAGGTTCCCTCTTCATGCTTTGCGGCACCTTTAACGGTATTAACCAAATTAGGGATCAAATCTGCACGACGCTGGTAGGCATTTTCGACCTGAGCCCATTTTGCTTTTACATTCTCATCTTTGGAAACCATTGTATTGTAACCGCAGGAACTGAATGACAATGCTGTGAATAAGCCCACAATTGCTACTAATAATCTTTTCATGTGTAAAGTTTTAATCTAATTAACTTTTAAATATACTAAAATGTTTTTATACCACATGGGTATAGCAAAGCACATACCAATAGCATTCTTCTCCAGCTTATTTATAACACCGCTATCCCTGGGTGAAATATTGTCAGTGAATCCTTATCTTTGTGTCGTTTTGGGATAAAAACCCAGCCAGACCATGCAAAAAGAAATAGAATTAGCCATTGCTCCGGAGTATATACAGGATGAGGCTTATATCCTCGAAAAAGGAATTAAAGAATTGCGCCTGCCGGCAGGACGTATCAAAGGATTCAAAGTAAGAAAACGCTCTATTGATGCCCGGGGCAGGAATGTTGTCTTTCGCATCAGGGTAATCTTTTTTATTGACGAAGAGCCTGTTAACAGTATTTTTCATTCAACTCTTTCTACTGTAAAAGACGCCAAACCGGTCATTATCATAGGTGCAGGCCCCGCAGGCTTGTTTGCGGCGTACAGATGTATTGAACGAGGCCTGAAACCTATTGTTATCGAACGTGGGAAGCCCGTCCGTGAGCGACGCCGGGACTTAGCAAAGATTACGCGCGAAGGTGCGGTCAATCCTGAATCCAATTATTGTTTTGGGGAAGGAGGAGCTGGCACATATTCCGATGGAAAGCTCTATACCCGGTCTGACAAACGTGGTGATGTACAAAATGTATTACAGATTTTTGTCAATCACGGAGCAACATCGGATATTCTGGTGGATGCACGTCCACACATCGGCACCAACAAACTGCCCCATATTATAGAAGCGATGCGGGACACCATTCTGGAATATGGCGGAGAATTTATCTTTGACCAGCGTGTCACTGATATCAACGAATCCTTTGGCAATGCTAGAGGAGTCACACTGGCAAACGGATCGCAACTCAAAGCTGAACATGTGATTCTGGCTACGGGACATTCCGCACGCGATATTTTTGAACTTTTCAGACAAAAGAACTGGTTAGTAGAAGCAAAAGCTTTTGCACTGGGTGTACGGATCGAACATCCGCAGGAAATTATTGATCAGGCGCAGTACCATTGCAGCACCCGCCATGAAAATCTTCCTCCAGCCTATTACAGTTTGGTAGAACAGGTCGATAACCGGGGTGTATTTTCATTCTGTATGTGTCCCGGAGGGATAATTGCACCCTGCGCCACAGATGAAAATGAAATCGTTGTAAATGGCTGGTCTCCTTCCAGGCGTAATAATCCGCATGCAAATTCAGGTACAGTTACACAAATCAATCTGGAGGATGTACCCAATGCTGCCACTGATCCCTTTGCTTTATTGGATTTCCAACGTCAGATCGAACAGAAGGCATTCCGCTTAGGCGGAGGCAATCTCGTTGCACCAGCTCAACGTATGGTCGACTTTGTAGAAAAGAGAGTTTCCAAAGATCTGCCCTCAAATTCATACAAGCCTGGTACTGGAAGCGTAGATCTGGATGAAGTGCTTCCTGATTTTGTGTTTAAGGCTTTGCGGGGAGCATTACCTGTATTTGGCAAAAAGATGAAAGGATATTATACTAATGAGGCCATATTAGTAGGTGTCGAGTCTCGGACTTCTTCTCCTGTACGTATTCCCAGAGATAAGGAAACCTTACAACATCCACAAATAAAAGGACTTTATCCATGTGGTGAAGGAGCAGGATATGCCGGCGGTATTGTTTCGGCAGCTATTGATGGCATTAACTGTGTGAATGCCATATCATTACTATAAAGTTGAAATTTTATTTGTCAGAATAAAGCACAAACCGTATTTTTGCATTACCAAAAGCGAAAGTAGCTCAGTTGGTAGAGCACAACCTTGCCAAGGTTGGGGTCGCGAGTTCGAATCTCGTCTTTCGCTCAAAAGGAAAGCCTTTGAAGATCTTCAAAGGCTTTTCTTTTTTATATAACCTTCTACGAATCTACACTTTCTGCTAAAATTTGTTTTCCGTTTAACTTTAGAATTCTTACTTTGACGGCCTAATCTTTATTATAAAAATTCTATCCCGACATGATCTTCAAAAGCAGAAAAGACCCGTTAGTTCTTGGAATTATTTTCACCTGTTGTCTAACAATAATAGTCTTCTTACTGATAATGTATATCAAAGAAAGGGCTACTCTGTTTCAAATCCTTATTTCGCTTACCCCTGCTTTGACAGCAACAGGGATATTACTTTGGATGACTTTCCGTATAACGTATACCATCGGGCCGGAATCCATTGATTGTATAGCGGGATTTTATAAAGAACGAATACAGATAGATGCTATAAGAAGAATTGATAGAGATACCACTATGTGGATGGGATTTAAACTTGCAGGAGCAAGAAAAGGCATCATTATTTATTACAATACATACGAGGAAGTATACCTGAGCCCTGACAATAACGATCAATTTATAAGGGAATTAATCAAAGTAAATCCTGCTATAGACATTCATAAAAAAAGCGTTTAAGATTGCTCTTAAACGCTTTTTGAAATCTTTATATTTCTTAGTCTCTCAATCCGGCATCTACCAGATTTTCGACATATTGACGTACTACCGGATTAGAAAATCTTGTTGTTACATCAAATGCAAACGCATGTACCAAAAGCAGTCGGGCCGACTCTTCGCCGATACCACGGGCTCTCAAATAAAACAATGCATCATTATCAAATTGTCCCATTGTACAACCGTGCGAACATTTTACATCATCTGCAAAGATCTCCAGCTGAGGTTTGGTATATACCGTCGATTTATCACCAATCAACATATTATTGTTTTGTTGAAAAGCATTCGTTTTCTGTGCATCCTCGCGAACAAAGATTTTACCATTAAAAACGGCAGTAGAAGTATCCTGAGGTATGTTTTTATACCACTCATACGATTCACAATGTGGTTTCATATGATCTACTACGGTATGATTATCGACAAACTGGTTATCAGCAGTCAGATTAATTCCGTACAGGTGACTTTCTACATATTCAGCATCTAATCTTACGTTGATATCATTACGGACAAAAGTTGCTCCCGGGAAATTACAGTTATAATTATTATATAAACTATATTTTTCCTGATATACTTCAGTATGATTGAAATAATGACTTACAGATTCCGAAACCTGAAGATAGTAGTGTTGTAATTTTGCATTTTCCTGCACTACAATTTCAGTTACTTTATTCTGTACATTCTTCGCTGCTCCTTCTAAAGTAATGAAGGATTCGATAATCTCGGCTTCTGCATTAGGCTCCAGTACGATCAGATTACGGGTTTGCGTGAAAAAATCTTCCGCTCCGGTCGCTACGTGCACTATATGAATAGGCTTTTGCAGTGCTTTGCCTTTTGCCACATCTATATATAAACCTGATGTATACAACGCTGTGTTCAACGCTACAAAAGGATTCTGTGTCTTATCGGCATATTGTGCAAAATGCGCAATAAAATTACGTTCCTGTGCTGCATCATCAATAGGCTTCACTGTCAATCCGATCTCTTCTTCAAGTGAAGAAAATGCCAGTACATACTGACCGTTTACCAAGACTATGCGATGTGCATCCAGATCCGGAATATCAGCTTTACTGAAATCCAAACCATCAATATCCACATCCGGATTCAAAACATATGTTTTGTTTACCAGACTGTGAACATTTGTATATTTCCAATCTTCATTTTTCACAGTTGGAAAACCAACCTGACGAAATTTGTCAAAAGCATCCTGACGTAATTTAGTCAAGGCTACAGTTTCGGAAGCACTTTCCTGCTCCTGAAAACCGTCTACCAATTGTTGAAATAATGAATCTGCTATCAATGTACTCATGTTATTATCTATCCGTCTGCTTGCTACTTCATCCATCCGCTAAGATCCTCAAGCATTTTGTGTGTCTAATTCTTTTAACCAATCGTAACCTTTTTCTTCCAGCTCCAAAGCAAGTTCTTTCGGACCCGATTTCACAATACGTCCATTGTAAAGTACGTGAACAAAATCCGGAACAATATAATCTAATAAACGCTGGTAGTGTGTGATCACAACAAAAGCATTGTCTTTTGAACGTAATTGGTTAACACCGTTTGCGACAACGCGTAATGCATCAATATCCAAACCGGAATCTGTTTCATCCAGAATAGATAATTTTGGATTCAACATCGCCAATTGAAATATTTCATTACGTTTTTTTTCACCACCTGAAAATCCTTCGTTTAATGAACGGTTGGCAAGATTTGCAGAAAACTCTACAAGCTTCTGTTTTTCTTTTACCATCTGTAAGAATTCTTTAGCTTCCATCGGCGCTAAGCCTTTATAAGCACGAATATCATTTACAGCTGTCTTCAGAAAATTAATGTTTGAAACTCCGGGAATTTCTACCGGATACTGAAAAGCCAGAAACAAGCCTTCACGGGCGCGATCTTCCGGAGAAAGATCCAATAAATCTACACCATCCAATAAGGCTGTACCATCTGTTACTTCGTAGCTTTCACGACCAGCCAATACATTTCCCAATGTGCTTTTTCCGGCACCATTAGGCCCCATAATAGCATGAACCTCTCCTGCTTTCACTTCAAGATTTAAGCCTTTTAATATTTGTTTGTCTTCAACAGACGCATGTAAATTCTTAATACTTAACATATTCTTTATCATTTGGAGATCAGCGGTATTGTTCGGCAAATTGCTCTACTTCTGCTGACAGCTCCTTATATTTTTGTCGATATTTAATTTTATATATGATTCCGCTTACTATCCAACACTTCCCTCTAAGGAAATAGCCAGTAACTTCTGTGCTTCTACAGCAAACTCCATCGGCAATTGATTCAGTACCTCTTTGGCATACCCATTAACAATAAGCCCTACCGCCTTCTCCGAATCAATTCCTCTTTGATTAAGATAGAACACCTGATCTTCCCCGATCTTAGAAGTCGTGGCTTCATGCTCCAGTACGGCTGTTCTGTTTTTATTTTCGATATAAGGGAAAGTATGCGCTCCACATTTGTCTCCTATCAATAAAGAGTCACACTGTGTGAAATTTCTGGAATTGTCCGCATTGGGACCGATCTTCACCAATCCTCTGTAGCTGTTGTGGCTTTTCCCAGCGGAAATCCCTTTAGAAACAATCTTAGAACGTGTATTTTTTCCCAGGTGAATCATTTTTGTACCTGTATCAGCGACCTGCATATTACGTGTCAATGCTACAGAATAAAATTCACCGACAGAATTATCTCCTTTGAGAATGACTCCGGGATATTTCCATGTAATAGCTGATCCTGTTTCTACCTGTGTCCAGGAAATCTTACTGTTATCACCTTTACAGATACCTCTTTTTGTTACAAAGTTGTAGATACCACCTTTACCGTCCTTGTCACCAGGGTACCAGTTTTGAACAGTAGAATATTTAATTTCAGCATCTCTTTGAGCAACCAGTTCTACTACTGCAGCATGTAACTGATTTTCATCACGTGTAGGAGCAGTACATCCCTCCAAATATGAAACGTATGATCCTTCATCTGCAATAATCAGCGTACGTTCAAACTGCCCGGTATTCTGCGCATTGATACGGAAGTAAGTTGACAGCTCCATCGGGCATCTTACGCCTTTAGGAATGTAAACGAAAGATCCGTCCGAAAATACTGCAGAATTCAATGCAGCATAAATATTATCTGTCTGAGGAACCACTGTTCCCAGGTATTCTTTTACTAATTCAGGATATTCCTGCACAGCTTCTCCAAAAGAACAGAAAATAACGCCTTGTTCTTTTAGTTTTTCACGGAATGTAGTCTTGACAGATACAGAGTCAAAAACAGCATCTACCGCTACTACACCGGCCAATATCTTTTGTTCATCCAATGGAATTCCCAGCTTTGCGAAGGTAGCCAGCAATTCAGGATCCACTTCATCCAGGGAATTCAACTGTGGTTTTGCTTTAGGGGCAGCGTAGTATGAAATAGCCTGAAAATCAACCTCCGGATTTCTAAAATTTTGCCAGGTAGGCATCTTTAACGTCAAAAAATGACGGAAAGCTTTCAAACGCCACTCCAATAACCACTCCGGCTCATTCTTCTTTTCGGAAATAAGTCGAACCGTATCTTCTGTCAAGCCTGTCGGAGCAATATCCATTTCAATATCAGTTGTAAAACCGTATTTATACTCCTCCTGCTCCAGCTCTTTTAAAATATCGTCATCTTTGGTACTCATATCTCTGCTCTTAATCAAAAATCTTCTGAGCATTATCACTCAGTTTCAAGCTACAAAGGTACGACTTTAGAACCTAAAAAAATACTTTTTAATCGGTTAGATGGCTTATTTATGACAAAAAATATGACTTACATCACTTTTGTTCTTTCTTATCCACTGCAATCTCACTCCACAAGGGTAAAAATAACATAAACACCTAAAAACAAAATAGTTAAGCGAAAATTTAAACTTTTTATGTCAAGAATAATTGTTTATATAAAGAACCTATAACCAAATATTATTCGGATATTTTTTATTATCTTTACATTTAATCATAAAACTAAATTGAAAATATGCCTTTTCAGCCTGACAAAACTGACTTAAAAATTTTGAAGCTTCTTCAAGAGAACGGTCGGGTGACCAACCTGCAGTTAGCTTCAAGCATTGGCCTTTCTCCTGCCCCAACGCTGGAACGCGTACGTAAGTTGGAGAATTCCGGATTCATCAAAAGCTATCATGCTTTTGTGGATGAGGAGAAGCTTGGGCTGGGAATCAAATCTTTTATACAGATTTCTTTAGATTTTCATACCCATAATGCAATTCCTGAATTTGTGGAAGCTGTAAAGGGAATTCCGGAAGTAACAGAGTGTCACCACGTGACCGGAAATTGTGATTTTATCTTAAAAGTGTATGTCAAAGACATTAAAGCTTATGAAGCTGTCATCATGGAAAAGATATCTAAAATCCCTTTTGTAAAGACATTCCAGACGATGATGATCATGTCTACCAGTAAAAAGGAGCCTATCATCCCTTTGGAGTATTAGCCTATGGATAAGACTGTACCTGAGTTTAAAGATTTTGCATTAATTCTTGCCTGGCCCGATTCAACAATACGGGGCGATGAGGCCTGGATGATGTTTTTCAAAAAAATAGGGATCGTAAAAAATTTAAATTTCAAAGTCGGTCATACTGGCATCGTACTGGTCAGTGCATCCTCCGGAGAGCTGTTGTATTATGATTTTGGCAGGTATATCTCCCCACGAGGACATGGAAGAGCCCGATCTAAAGAATCAGATCCAAGACTGACCATCGACTTTAAAGCCCGGTTTGACAAGGAGGGAAAAATAAGCAATCTGGAAAACATTGTCCACTACTTTGAGTCTATGCGGGAAGATATGCAGGGGTTCGGGGAATTGTATTTCTCAGTAGCAGAAGATATCAACTTTGATCAGGCGAAAAATTATGCGGATACTGTTGTACTTCAGGGATCTACACCCTACGGAGCAGTAGCTCGTGGAAATAATAACTGTTCCCGGTTTATTACCCGACTTCTATTCAATTCCTCTCAGAAATACACCTGGTTGCACTGGATTAATTTTCCGGAAACAATCAAGTGCAGCCCCATTAGTAATGTTGTAAATGCAAATAACTGCAGATCTGTTTACTCCTACAGTCCGGCAAATGGTTTAAAAAACTTCAGAATGAACCGCTGGCAATCGTTTTTATTCCTACTCAGCAAGTTGGCAGATAATGTACGGAGCAAGAAAGCAGCTTTACTACCTGATGATCTTATCATTGGCGGAATGGAGTGTGACGCTAAACCGACTTCTATTCCGGAACATGCTCAATATCTGGGTGGAGTGGGTGAAGGAGCATGGTATGCTTTCCGTATCATGGAAGATCGGAAAATAACCGTCTCCCGTTATACCCCTACAGGGGAGTGGGAATATGCAGTAGTCGGAGTGGCCGATCCGGCTTTGGATCCGGAACTCCCCTTTCAAATTACGTATGACAGTCATCTCCTGACAACACATGTTATCCAGGCTGGTGTGAAATTTAACATCAGGCATGTGAAGAGACTTTCAAACACGGAGCTTCCATTTCCGAGAACTGCAGAACAATCTGCCTAATCCGTTTCTATCCGCCAGTCTATCGGCAATCTTCCATGACCTTTTAAATATTCATTGGCCTGTGAGAAATGTTTACAACCAAAAAAGCCACGGTACACAGACAAAGGTGAGGGATGCACTGCAGTCAGAATCAGGTGCTTACTTTTATCAATCAGAACTGCCTTTTTCTGAGCATAACTTCCCCACAGAATGAATACGACATGCTCGCACTGTTCCGAGATTTTTTGTATGATCTGATCTGTAAATAATTCCCACCCTCTTTTTTGGTGCGAACCCGCCTCATGCGCTCTTACAGTAAGAGTTGCATTAAGCAACAGCACCCCCTGCCTGGCCCATTTCGTGAGGTTGCCAGTTGCAGGATATTTAAATCCCGGAATATCTGTCTGCAATTCTGAATAAATATTGCGCAGAGAAGGGGGAAGAGCAATACCATCCGGCACAGAAAAAGAAAGACCATGCGCCTGGCCATCATTGTGATAGGGATCCTGCCCCAATATAACAACCTTAACCTGATCCAGAGGAGTCAGTTTAAAAGCATTTAAAACCAGATCTTCCGGGGGAAAGATAAGGCAACGTTGCCGTTCCTGCTGTACAAATTGTGACAATGACCGCATATAAGGTTCTTTAAAGAGTGGCTTCAAAATCACATCCCAACTTTCATCATAACGCTTTTCCATATTTCAAATTTACAATTTTTACAATTTTATGCTGCCAACAAGTTGTACTTGCGGCTAAATTAACGGATATTTGCAATTTAAAGTACAAAATCAAAGACACATGTCAAATCTAATTCGAATTATTATCAGCTGTCTGCTGTTAGTCGGTACCGTCGTCCTTTTTTGGTCTGGACAATGGGGATGGGGAGTTTTAGGCATTCTGATCACTATATTAGCCTGGGTAACGGTATTTTTCAATGAAAATATGCTGTTAGCTCAGTGGTTTATGCGTAAGGAAAAAATGGAAAAGGCAGAACAGTGGTTAAACAGAATTACAAACTATGAAAAACAACTGATCCCTGCACAGCACGGATATTACAATATGCTAATCGGGCTTATCGAATCCAGAAGAGCACCTTTACAATCTGAAAAATTCTTTAAGAAGGCCCTATCACTGGGACTTCATATGGATCATAATATAGCCCTTGCAAAATTGAGTCTGGCAGGTATCGCCATGGCTAAGCGCAACAAAAGAGAGGCTGAGAAGTACTTACAGGAAGCGAAGAAAGCGGATAAAAATAAATTGCTGACCGAGCAGATCAAGATGATGAAAGATCAGATGGGTATGATGGATCGTCAACAAATCCGATATTCAAGATAACACAAAAAGGCTGTCATTTACAAATTGACAGCCTTTTCTATAAATTTACCAGCTTCAGTGCTATCCTCAAAAACGAGCTTCACAACTTTCGCTTTATTTCCTTTCGCCCAGTTATCTACTGTAATCTTAAAAGCTACCGGAACTTCATCTTCCATGAAATAGTGAAGGTAATTCTGTCTGTCGGACAGCTTAATCAACACTTTTCCCATCTGCATTGTGGAATACATATACGTCTGCCCCTTAGCGTCCAGCACTTGAGTTGCAAATGTATTCAGCTTAAATTCTCTCGGATTTTTTTGATAGGAGATTAAAAAAAGATCCAATGTCAGTGTTTTGGTCTTTGCATCCACACTTACATTTTTAACATCGACCTGAATATCATCGACCAATTCGGGCACAGTATCGGATTCCTGCGCTGAAGACAGATCAGGAATGACCAGCATTCCCAAAAGAAGGATACAGTAACATATTACATTTTTCTTCATAACTATTATTAACGTTTTAACGCCGGCTTCATTGCGCTGCCGGGTTGAATCACTAAAAATAGTAATTTATCACAAAAAACAACAAGACTCTGTTTCGTAAAGTATTATAGTCTGATCCATATCAGCATATATACTCAATAAATTTTCATAAATTAGAAACTATTGAGGGTGGAGTAAAAGGATGTTATTATTCTAATCTACTATCCTGATGCAGTAACAGACACAAAGAAATGAACGATTCCAAATTTAATATTGCTGTTCTAATAGATGGAGACAATGCTCAGGCGAGTCTGATTAAAGAATTAATAGCTGAAGTCTCCAAATACGGGAAGGCTACAATCAGACGTATTTACGGAGACTGGACAAGTCCGCAAATGAATAGCTGGAAAGATATATTAAACGAATATTCAATAAATCCAATTCAAAAATTCTCTTACACTTCCGGAAAAAACTCTACTGACAGTTCCCTTATCATAGATGCGATGGATATTCTGCACGGTAAGAGTGTGGATGGCTTCTGTATTGTATCCAGTGACAGTGACTATACCGGATTAGCGAAGCGGATCAGGGAAGAGGGGCTGTTTGTTATGGGAATAGGCCGAAAGATTACGCCTATCGCATTTGTTAACTCTTGTGAGATTTTCACTTTCACAGAGAATCTGGTAGAAGTAGAAGAAATTGCTGCTATTCCTGCGGATAATAAAAAAAGACCGGCAAGAGCCATTGCTGAAAAGATTAACAAAAAACCGGAGTCTGTTAAAATCACCAAAGCTACCTTACCCAAATCAGAAATGATCAAAATTGATAAAGCATTCTCAATTGCGACAAATGAGGATGATGAAACTTTTATTGCTAAAATAGGACTGGCTTTACGAAAGATTGATCCGAGTTTTGACGCCCGTACTTTTGGATTCAAAAATCTTACCCAGCTATTAGACAGTCTGGATAAATATGAAATTATAAAAAATGAAGTTAACGGATTAAATCATCCTCTTGTTAAGCTGAAATAGCTTAAAAAACCTTTATAAGCAAGTACAAAGCATTATGCATTTACGGACATTTTATGAATATGCCGTATGTGAGACCACACGGCTTGCCCTAAGCTTTTAAACTCGATATATCCTATTCCATGATCCTTGCAGGTCTGCTTTACAAGTTTATTGATTTCCGGATAATGAATATGGCTGATCTTAGGAAACA
Organism: Sphingobacterium spiritivorum; assembly: GCF_016725325.1. Classification (NCBI taxonomy): domain Bacteria; kingdom Pseudomonadati; phylum Bacteroidota; class Sphingobacteriia; order Sphingobacteriales; family Sphingobacteriaceae; genus Sphingobacterium; species Sphingobacterium spiritivorum. Next base: position 1,913,781 of record NZ_CP068083.1, on the reverse strand, counting down.
GATGGTGTTCAACCTGATAATTAAGCCCTCCGAGTAACCAGGAAAGCAATTTATTATTTGTTGAGAAATTGGCTGTTGTTTCAAGCTGGTGAACCATCCACTCTTCTTTTATATCTTCATGTTCCTTTACAGTAGGGAAATGGGTTTCACCTACAACATGCGCTAACTGAAACACAAATGCAAGGCATAAACCACAGCTCACAAAAGCGATAACAAGACCTATGCATGCGGCCTGCCAACCGGCAAAGCAGACTGGTAAGACAATAAAAATCCCCAGATGAAAAACCTTGGTTATCCAAAAAATAGCCTTCTCTTTTGTGGGAAAGCGAAAACTTTCGCCTCCTTTATTCATTGTTCCTCTGAAATATTTCTCATAATCCTGATAGAATACCCAGGCCATATACGATATGGAATAAAGCAGAATAAAGTAGATATATTGAAATCTATGATACCAGCGAAAGGGCTGGTCATCGTGCAGCCGCATAAACTTTACATCTATATCGTGATCGTGCCCTTGTACGTTGGTATAGGTATGGTGAGCAATATTATGTTTGAGTTTCCAGAAGAAGATACTCCCTCCCAAGAGATTGAGACTGTAGGAGAATACACGATTAACTTTTTTATTTGCAGAAAAAGTATCATGCCCTGCATCATGCATAATATTAAAACCAATACCAGCCAGATTGCATCCGAATATGATACTTAATATAATTCCTAACCAGGCTGGATAAGAGAAAAAAACAAGAAATACATATATGGACAGGGCCGATACAATAAGCAGAATTGCTTTTAGAAAGAGACGAAAATCTCCAACTTTTTCTTTAGAAGTCGTACCGAAATATTGATTTACTCTGTTACGGAGGTCTTTGGAAAATAATGAGCTACCATTATTTATGAATTTTATTTTTGACATTAGATAAAATTACGCTCCGAATAGAGCACTGATATTAATGATCTTGTCAGAATGTAGTGTTCAAAGATAACAAAATAAAAGAGCTAAGGATCCATTTCAAAGTTAAATATATGTTAATAACGTTTTGACCGGTGAACCATTTTGCTGACAAATGCCCTGTCCAATTAAATAAAACAGAGACAATTGTATAAAAGTGCATTTTTTCAGATATAGCTGATTTCCAACTTTTTTAGTTTTTTTTGTTACAATTGCAATATGTTAAAATGGCATAAAACAACAATTAAGGCCTTTTACCATAATGAAAACTTTTTTTAAAAGTATTTCGAAATTTAACCAAAATAAAACCGTACTCTTGTATAAATAATTTTAATACAATACAATGAATACAGGAACTGTAAAGTTTTTTAATGAAACTAAAGGATTTGGTTTTATTACTCCTCAAGATGGTAGTGCTGATGTTTTCGTACACACTACAGGACTTAAAAACCAAGTTAGAGAAGGTGACGAAGTTACCTACGAAGTAGAGCGCACTCCAAAAGGATTGAACGCTATCAATGTGAGATTAAGCTAATTACTACTATAGTTTTTTTTGCATAAGCAGTTTTTTTTATTAAGAACTGCTTTTTTTGTTTCCTGTTAGTGCTTCAACGCTAAATCTTATCTTTCTCCTGCGTCTCTGAAAGCAACACCATTTCGTACAGATTCTCAATAATCTCATTGGCTGTCGCCATTATGATGTCATGTGCTTCCCCTGCAAAGAGACATTTTTTATTTATGAATGAATTTTGATATTGGATCTGAAGGAAAACCGTTCCTACTGGATTCTCAGCACTAATGGCTCTATCTTCAAATGCAAATCCCGTGACAGCAACAGCGATGTGCGCTTCATACCTATCCTTTAGGCCATTTAATAAGGCATTTGTAACCTCTTCAGATACAGCACCGGCTTTTTGGATGAGATCCGGCTCAACACCCAGACTCAATATTTTCATATCATCATGATAACAGACAATTGAACCTAAGAAGTAATCTCCGGAATTAATTTCCAGACTTATCACGGATGCTACAAATCCTGCTGTCATACTTTCTGCAAGAATGAGTTTAAGATTTTTTTTAGAAAAGTAAGCCCCGCAGAAGTTCAGTTTATCGTTATTAATCTCCATGTGCAATGTTAAGTTTATGTGCTAAAAGGCTATTTTACCTCCTGTAGCCGGAATAGTTGCTCCCGAGATATAAGAAGCGGCAGCAGAGGCCAGGAATACAAAAACAGGTGCAATCTCAGCTGGCTGCCCCGGTCTTTCCATAGGTGTATCTTTACCAAAATTCTCATGATCGGGAATCGTGGAAGGTATTAGCGGGGTCCATACCGGACCTGGAGCTACTGCATTTACACGAATGCCATTATCAGCTTCCAGCATCATCTGCGCCATATTGGCTGTAAAGTTTTGTATAGCAGCTTTTGTCGCAGCATAAGGTAAGAGTATCGGATTAGGGTGATACGCGTTTACAGATGTTGTATTAATGATGCTGCTTCCTTCCGCCATATAAGGCAAAGCCTCATGACATAAGTAAAACATCGCATGTACATTTGTGTCAAATACCTCCCGCCATTCGTCAGCTGGTATGGAGTCGAAATCCTTATAAGTCCGCTGATAAGCGGCATTGTTTACTAAAATATCTATTCCACCCCATTCCTCTACAGCTTTCGAAATCAGTAACTGACAATGTCTCTCATCTCTAATATCACCCGGCATTAATATCGCATTTGCTCCGGCCGCTTCAACCCAGTTTTTGGTATCGATGGCATCTTCGTCTTCATTGAGATAGGAGATTATTACATCTGCACCTTCTCTGGCAAAAGCGATGGCAATAGCTTTACCTATTCCCGAATCTCCACCTGTGATTAACGCTTTCTTGCCTTGCAGGAGTCCATTTCCCTTATACGAATTCTCTCCGTGATCAGCCTGAGGATCTAATCCTTTTTCAAGACCGGGTGGATATTGTTCCTGTTTTCTAAACGGTGGCCCGGGATATTTATGAATAGGATTTACGGGCTTATTAATTTCTTCCATAACATAATTTTTACTACCCTATCTATCCTTAAAAAAGACAAAATAGAGTATTGCCAGAATTACTACTGCAATTAAGATGGTCCAGTATATCGCATATCCTGCTGGTTGATCATCCGGTTCTTCCAAGATAGTCTTTGCTACTTTTTTCTTTCTGAATAACATGGCGTTCCTTTCTATCTAATATCCGTGTTAGAGGTATCGGTTACATTCGAATCGATAGGCATTACCAAAGAGTCCGCCTGATTCTGATTATAACGCGTGTCTTCTCCATTTGTAGGCGGTACAGTAGTCGATTGTCCGCTATTATCTGTTTTAGAATTTCCACATGCAGCCACAGAAAGCATACAGCCTGCAGCGAGCATCAATATTAATTTTGTCTTTTTCATAGTATTATGATTTTTAATGGGTAAAAATCTGTATACTATAAAAACACCCTTTATCAACAGTAAGTTTACAACTGTGTCGATAAAGGGTGTTTATACTGAAATTCTGCGTATTTATACGGGGGAATCTATTTTGCTGATTTTTAATCAATTAATCCATTAAGAATAGCAAATTTAATCAATGCAGGAGTATTTTTAGATTTTGTCTTATCGATTAGACTTTGTCTGTGTCCTTCTACAGTTCGCTTACTCAGAAACAAACGTTTTGATATTTCCAGATTTGTAAGGCCTTCGCCCAACAATTCCAGAACTTCCAGTTCACGAGAGGAAAGGTCGAGTTCAGCAGGATCAATTTTGGTAGGTTGTGTTACTGATTTTTCAATAAGCTTATCAATAAACTTCATTGTCAATTCTTCACACAGGAATCTTCCTCCCTTTGCGACGTGATTGATGCAGAAGATCATTTCTTCCGCAGCCACATTTTTTACCAGATAAGCTTTAGCTCCGCTTTGGAAAGATTTGGAGACATGCTGATCACAATCCAGCATGGTAAGAACAATAACCTTAAGAGCAATATTACGGGATTCTATCTCTTTCATGAGTTGAAGACCGTCAATATTATGCATACTCAGATCGGTAATCAGGATATCGGCCTCTGTTCCTGAAGTCAAAAGATCTAATACTTCTTTTCCGCTTCCCACCTCCCCTACAACTTCAAAATTGTCCTGAGAATCCAACAATAATTTGATTCCATTTCTGACCACCAGGTGGTCTTCTGCTAATATTATTCTGATTTTTCTCATATTCATATTACTTGCAATGTTACAAGCACGGTAGTTCCGGTATTTTCTGTTTTTATTTTTATATTTCCATTATAGAAATTGATTCTGCTCTGAATATTTCTCAATCCAGACCCTTTTTCCATACATTCCTGTACATCTTTCTTAAATCCTTTTCCATTATCTCCAACTTCCACATTTACCCAATCATCTTTCATTGTTACTTTTACCCGGATTCTTGTGGCTACAGCATGCTTCATGCAATTGTTCAGGAGTTCCTGTACAATCCGGTAAACAGCGAGTTTCATCTCATCAGATAATTGTTCGCATTTCTCCTGTACCAGCGGAATGACCTGAAAATCCGGAATAGTAATCCGTTCAGACATAGAGCCAATAGCTGCTTTCAATCCAAAATCATTCAGTACAGATGGAACAAGATCCATGGATATATTCCTGATCTGAAAAATAGCTTCATTTAACATTTCTTTGATAGGTAGCATCCAATCTTTTTCTCCCGATTTTAAAGTCTGGTGTTGAAGATTAAGCCGGATTGCATACAGTAGCTGTGCAGTACTGTCATGTAATAAATGTCCAATATTTTGTCTTTCCTGTTCCTGAGTAGCAATAATAGTATGGTAGATCTCTTGCTTTAATTCCAGCAACTGACCATTTGGACTAAACTCTTTATCAAAGATAAGCAAACAATATTGCTCATCGCCAACCTTTGTTTTGTACTTACGAACATAAGTATCTGTCATTAACACCTTGTTTTTGTCCTTTACAAATCTCAAACTTACCAGTAACGGAGTCTTTAATGCCTGACTATTCTGTAAAACAGATTTTAAACTAAGCGCATCCTCTCCTGCCAGAAATTCAAAAACCTGCCGACCCAACATTTCTTTCGGTTTATACTCCAGCATCTTTTCCAGCTTCTGATTGAGACGTCCTATTTGAAAATACCGGTCAAGAAGCAGAATCCCAAACGGCCCTTCTTTGAAAAAAATATCGAAACAGAGTTGGTCCCGATCAAAATCTTCCTCGAACAGCGAATACTGCCCTTTGATGTAGTCAGACTCATTCTTTTGATCGCTAAAGTTATTTGCTCCGTTCTCTATTTTTTTGTTCATATATTTCCGATGATTCCGCCTTTTAAGATTAGGTATACTATCCTTTTTCTCATGGTATCCGTCGTAATACAACAACTCTTGTTTTTAAATGTTTTACATCTTATCCTAATAATTTAAGTATAGCTTTTATCTAAAGAGAATTTCCTTAAAACCTTTTTTAATCGATTCATTAGAAGATGCTGCCTGCTCCGTAAAGTAAACCGCTCTGTGGCATCCAGCCCCTCCTGTAAAAATAAATCGGACTAAATATAATTGTTAAGTCTGTAAGAGATATAGCGATACCCTATATTTTCCCTGCTATTTATATAAATTACGTATTTAACGCTGCTTTTTTCTGCTTAATTGCGACAAATACCTGACTTTAATTATTATAAAACATGAGCATCTTGTCGCCGTTTTTATAGGACATCTAATCTCTAAAATTATGAAACATCAAATTCCTATTCAACATACTGGCCGTAGTATGGATGCTTCAGAGTCTGTATGCTTCCCTGAGAAAGTGGATGCTAAAGATTTTTATGAAATAGTCCATAACCGACTACTTAGGATAGATAAGTGGTATGAGTTAGCGGATCTTCCGATTGCTTCTTTCGTACAAATTGATCAAAATGGAAAGGAGACCTTCGATTTAGCAAAAGTTGGCAACTACATTAAAATTGACATTCCGGGACCAGATCTATTAAGTACTCAAGGTTTTGATTTCGTAAGAATTGAACGCATTGACGAAACAGATGAGGATAACCTTCAGGAGGTAACTTTAACATTACGCCCAAGCTCGGATCCTAATGATGAGTCAGATAATGAAACTAAGCACTTTTTCAAGAATGTAGCGACGTCCACCATACAGATTAAACGTATCAATGCGAGTATAAATGCAAATTATTTTGGTCGGAATGAACTCCTGAATTTAGAAACAGAAGCGCTTACAGATAAACTACGTAATTTTTTTGTTGGGATGGGAGCCCGTTTGGGCGCTTCTTATCCACAATGGAAATTATTGCTTAAAGGATTAATAAACAGCAATATTATTCAGGGAAACCGAAATAAACCTCTCTAGCATCATTACAGCTCAGAAGACTTTTTATTTAAATTCTCCTGCTGTCCATTGCTTGCGTCCATTTAGTTCGGTTACAGCGTTTACAAAAGTCTTCGTCTGGTATTGTTTCCTCTACTCTTCCACAATACATACAGGCAAACGGACCAGATTGAAACTCCTCCTTTACCTGCCGGTAATCATCCGGGAATAGGGGTAATCCGTACTTTACTTCCTTATCTGCATAAAAAAGTATACTCATTGTTCCATCTATTTCTAATACTGCCATTTTTACCTGACCCAGATGCTCTACGGATTGATTGCGCAATTCAGAGAAAAACTCCATCTTCGAAAAATCTCCGTCATGCTCATGTTTCAGATCAAACTCGCCTGCTCTGACCACAACCATAGCCTGACCTTCCAGCATTTTATTGAGGAAGGCAGATTTTGACGAAGCCCATGTCACGAATTTATAAATCAGTATTACTGAAAATAACACTACAAAAGCATACAGCACGGGCAGCTCTTCCTGAAACATCGGATCTCCTGCAGCAGAACCGAGACTCAGGATGATCGCCACTTCAAAAAGGGTCAACTGCCGTACACCTTTCTTGCCTGATAACCTAAGGATAATCAGGATCAAAGCAAACATAATAACAGAGCGCACAACAATCTCTCCGAGAAAACCCCATTCCACTCCCTCTAAAAAGATTTTTCTAAAGCCGTCCATAGATACTATTTTTTAGACGTTTTTTTCTTCGGTTCTTTAGGGTAGGTATGCATATCAGGCATAGTATGAAGCTGCCCGATCTGAGGATCTACCCCTGCTTCTCCATCTTCCTCTTGTTTTTTATCCCTTTTTTCAACTACTGACGTAATGGTTTTTTCCTTCTTGGGTTGTCTGTCTTTATTAATGATTCCAACTTTTGCATTCTCCTTTTTAATAGCCATGATCTTTAAGTTTTAATGATAATCTGTTTTAGTAAAACACAGATATTACGGTGAAAGTTTTTAAGGGCCTGTCTCAGGCAAAGGTTTATGTGATATACCTGATCACATAGGATTAATACGCAATGTATGCTGTATCCTAAACATTCTCTTACAGGAGGCTGTTTAATACATACATCTATACACATATATTATGAACAAAATAGCCATATTAGCTGCAGACGGTTTTGAGGAAATTGAATTAAAATCACCAAAAATATATTTGCAGAATAAGGGATATCAGGCAGACATTGTATCGCCAAAAGATATAGAATTTGTACGGTCATGGAATCATTTTGACTGGGGTCCTTCCTACCCGATTGATGTACATCTTGCAGAGGCTGATCCGTCAGTTTATGAAGCACTGATTTTACCCGGAGGAACACTGAGTCCTGATGCTCTTCGTGTCTTACCTAAAGCACTAGATTTTATCAGGCATTTTATTGAACAAAATAAACTGATAGCTGCAATCTGTCACGGTGCCTGGCCGCTTATAGAACTTGACTTTGTAAAAGGAAAGAGAATGACTTCTGTCAGCAATATCCGCTCCGATCTGAAAAATGCAGGGGCAATCTGGGAAGATGATGCGGTCATTCAGGATGGCAACCTGATCAGTAGCCGCACTCCGGATGATCTCGAATTCTTCAATAGCGCTATTACAGCATATCTGGAAGAAGTATTACTTTAAATTTAACCATTAACATAAATGCGGGCTTTTCATAAACAGAAGAGCCCGCATTTTTATTTTTAGACGTTTATAAGAACTACACCGTAAGATCTCCATGTATACCATCATGATCTGGCTTTCCGGTTAGCAAAGATTTTAGCATTTTGAATGCTGCTACAGGAGCAATATTCTTATTATCCCAATAATGACCTTCTAAAATTTCTACTCTCAATAAAACAATCCGGGGATCTTCCGGTCCATCAAACCAGATTTCTAATGCGGGACTCCAAAGTTCATTGATCTTCTCCTGATTTTCCAGTTCTTCGGCTATCCCATATAAATTCAGAAAGCCTGCTCTCTTACCACTTTGCATCATAAGATTAACAAAAGGATCTTTAGCAACTTCTTCATCCTTGTGTGTCTGCGAAGAAGTCATAAACCACAGATAACCATTATCATCTACCTGTAACACTGTCATTGGCCGTACAGAAAGTGGCACTCCTGTACGTATATCTGTACAGAAAAAGCATGTTTTGGCATCATCTACAATTTCTCTTATTTTTTCTAAGGCCTTCTGTCCGTCTAGATTTTCTTCTCTGTTTTGTTCTGTGTTCATATTATTTCTCCTGTTTATTTAATATTCTGTGTTGTAAAAATTACAGACTAAGCTGTCTAAAAAAAACAATTGCTCAGGGGATAAGTTTCCATATCAGGATCAATCAGGTATAAAGAAATCTAATTCGTATTAATACGGAAATAATAATAATTAATACCCCTTCTGAAGCTTTGAAATAATTATAAATAACTGAATATCAATATATTAAATCAATTTTTTAAAATTTCAAAATAAACTTTTCGTCAGATTTTACGTTTCTTCTTTACATCGCTATTTATTCATTATTAAAAAGGAGAAGATATGACTACGGAAAACAAAACAGCTGAAATTGTGAATGATCTTATTGAAATCAATAATGACAGAATTGAAGGATATACCAGAGCATTAGAAGATCTTAAAGACGAAGAAAATCTTGATCTGAGATCTCTGTTTGAAGATTATATCCAACAAACCCGTCAATTCAACAGCGAACTTAATCCATTGGTTGTCATCAATGGTGAGGAGCCAACTACAGGTACACGTACATCAGGCAAATTGCACCGTTTATGGCTGGATGTAAAGGCTACATTCAGCGGTAATGATCGTAAGAGTATTCTTGAGGAATGTGAACGTGGAGAAGATGCAAGCAAAAAAGCTTACCAGGAGGCATTACGTGAAGCACCACATCTTCCTATTAACGTGGTAGATGTGATCAGAAGTCAGGCTGAAAAACAATTGCAGGCTCATGATCGCATACGTGATCTTAGAGACAGCAGTAGATAAAATTTAAGTTATTTGCTTCGGTCTAACCGTATATCCAAACGACAAATTCAGATTAAATAATCAGACTATGGATACGACATACAATTATATTCATGAATTAAGAAATCGTCAGATGGCTTTACGTGCCAAGATCGAAGCAAGTACAATTGCAGGAGAGATCCAATTCTCCTATGGACAGGATTGTTATCAAGAAGAAGCCAGATCTATGGGGCTACGCATGATTCGGGACGGTCTTGACTTGAAAGGTGAACAAATAATCCTTGGGTTTGTGAGGGAACATTATCCGGATTATGTGGAGGAAGAATTAAGATGGATCAGCAAGATGATGCGCTATCTGAATAAGATTACAGATACCCTTATTGATAATTTGCTTGCTGAGGGATACATCGCTCTTCATGGTAATATTGATCTTCCAAATGAAAACACCTTATTTTATCCGCTCAAAATATTAGATGAGGAGAGTCTTTTATATTATAAACTGAATATCAATACGCTCGTTGATCTAAGCCGTTCTCAGGATCTGGAACATCTGGAAGGTTGGGTATATTATAAGTCCTAGCATTCTCTAAATATCAATCATTATAGGTAAAGTAAGGCAAAGGAATTGCCTACTTATATGCACCGCTGCTGGAATGAGGTTCCAGACAGTAATTCAGGATATAGTCAACGGTACAATTTTAACGATTGTACCGTTTTTATTTCCGGAAGCTTCTTTTGTTTATTCTGATCTTTTTATAGTTCGTTTATGAAATTAACCTTCCTTTGAGCTTAATAAAAGTTGAAAAAGTGATTGTAAAAAATACTTCTCCCGAAGTATTAATACCTGTTCCAAAAGAATTAATCCTCTTTTAATACGATATGTTCTTTTGCTCAGGAACATTATGTTGACTTCGCTGTTTATATACTTACAGCACATAACAGTTGCCGGCAAATTTAACATTATCTACACATGAGAACTGCTATCATCGGAACATACCCACCCAGACAGTGTGGTATCGCCACTTTCACACAAGATCTTTATAAAGCGATGGTAAAATCATCTGCTGAAACACACAGTATATTTGCAATGTCGGATGGATCAGAAGATTCCTTTCCGGAAGAAGTCGCTTTTGTAATAGACCGAAACAATGTGGATAGTTATAAGAATGCAGCTCACCTGATTAATTCGTATTATGATGCTTGTATTATTCAGCATGAGTACGGAATTTTTGGAGGAGACACCGGTGAATTCATTCTCGAGCTTCTGTATAAATTACAAGTTCCGGTAATAACCAATTTACACACGGTACTCCAGCAGCCTAATGCTAATGAACAGCGTATTTTGCAACAACTGTCTATGTATAGCAGTAAAATAACAGTGATGACTGAACGCGCAATTCATATGTTGAGCGATATTTATCAGGTTGATACTCAACTGGTCGAACTCATTCCACATGGAGTGCCGGATTTCAATTACGACCAGGAGGAAGCGAAAGCAAAACTTGGATTAAGTGATAAAAAAGTCATGCTTAGCTTTGGTTTTCTTGGAAGAAGTAAGGGTTTTGAAACCGCTATTGATGCAGTCGCATCTGTGAAGGATAGTGATTTTAAATATATAATACTTGGATCTACTCACCCCAATATTATACGCCATGAAGGGGAAATATACAGACAGTCTCTTATGGATAAGGTCAAAGAACTGGGTATAGAAGACAAAGTAGAGTTTGTCGATACGTTTGCCACAGAAGAATTACTGGTTCAATATCTGAGCGCCTGTGATATTTATGTAACACCATATCCTAATGAAAATCAGATAAGTAGCGGTACATTGTCATTCGCAATTGGTGCAGGTGCGGCAGTGCTTTCGACTCCATACTGGTATGCTAAAGATCTGCTGGCAGATGATCGGGGAATATTGTTTGACTTTAAAGATTCGGAAGGCCTGGCTACTATTATCAATCTTTTACTGGAAGAACCTTTACTTATGGCCAGATACAGATCCAATGCGCAACTATATGGACAGGAAATGTCATGGACTAATATTGGGAAGCGACATTTGGCTTTATTGCAAAGCCTTAAAAAGACAGATGCCAAGCCAACTATTTCATTCAACAGCCGGACGCTGAAAAAGAATATAGCGGCTCTGTTTCCCACGGGCAATAGCAGACTCTCTTCGTAAACCCCATAAATGAAATGAACAAGCCGTATTTAAAGGTAATGGATGAAAATCCGGCAGCCGCTGCCCTTGATGTAGATCTGATTACTGAATTAGCAGAAAAAGTACCTTCTTTTGACCTCAGTCATATAAAAAGGTTAACCAACCATGTGGGAATACTGCAACATGCCACATACATAACGCCAAACTATCATCACGGATACTGTATTGACGATAATGCAAGGGCACTTATACTGGCTTTGATGGCTTTTGAAAAAGACCCGTCTGAAGACCACCATCAATTGATATCTACATATCTGGCCTATATAAATTACATGCAGCTAGAAAACGGAAAATTCAGAAATTTCCTTTCTTTTTCACATGTTTTTTTAGATGATGAAGGCACTGAAGATGCCATGGGCCGTACTATATGGTCATTAGGCTATTTGCTGAAAAGCAATGTAAATACCAGTTTTCACAGATTAGGAAGAGAAATATTCGACCGTGCGGTACGCCATCTTGATGGGTTAAGATCGCCCCGGGCTGTAGGCTATAGTCTTTTGGGATTGGTACATCTTTCCGAAAAATCTCCTGAAGATGCCGGAATGAAAGAACTGATCAATCGTCTCGCTCAATATCTTGCCGAGGAATACCGGCAAAATTCAACAGCCGAATGGTCCTGGTATGAAAAGGTAATATCGTATGACAATGCAATACTACCTTTAAGTTTGTTGAGAGCTTCTGTAGTACTGGAGAATGAGTCTCTGAAACTTACGGCAATGGAGAGTTTTCATTTTCTGGACAATATATTATTTAAAGAATCTTATCTCTCCATCATCGGTAATGCGTCCTGGTATAGTGAGGGTGGAAGTCCCTGTATATACGGGCAACAACCCATTGAAGTCACATCTCTTGTATTACTTTATGAAGAGATGTATAGCATTACGCTTGAAAAAATATACAAACAGCGCATGTTGACTTCTTTTTTGTGGTTTTTTGGAAAAAATAAACTGGGTCTTCAGCTCTATGATCCATCCTCCGGAGGTTGCTGCGATGGTCTTGACAGTCATGGTGTCAATCTGAATCAGGGAGCAGAAAGTACAATATGTTTTTGGTTGGCATATCTAAACATCAACCGTCTGCTGTCCTGAAGCATCTTACTATGTCAATGCGTCCAGTAGCTCTTTCAGATCTACGGATGCATATGTAGAAGCATAATCTGACATAGCATAAGGAATGATAAGATGTCCGTTGTGAATAATCTGTCCACAGGAGTATACTACATTCGGCACATACCCTTCTCTCTCATCTGCATTAGGATATAGCAAAGGTTCATTCAACTTTCCGATTATCTTCGTAGGATCTTCGAGGTCCAGTAAAATTGCTCCTAACGTATATTCCCGCATAGGCCCTACACCATGTGTCAGCACAAGCCACCCTTTTTCGGTTTCTATAGGTGATCCGCAATTGCCCAATTGTACCAGTTCCCAGGGATATTCCGGTTCTTTCAGTAAAGTGATATCCTGTTGCCAGGTATTGATATCTTCTGAAAATGCAATGTAATTATTTTCACCATCTACCCGGCATAACATGGCATATTTGCCTTTTATTTTCCTTGGGAAAAGAGCTGCTCCCTTATTAGCAATCTTACCGTTAATGGGCTGTACTTTAAAATGAATAAAATCTTTGGTAGACATCAGTTTGGGCAGAATCGTGAACCCATCATAAGCAGTATAGGTCGCATAATAAGTCTGCTGATTTTTCTCTCCTCTGAAGCGTACAAATCTGGCGTCCTCGATTCCATTTTTCTCCGTATCTGAAATTGGAAAGATAACCCTTTCTGAAATAGAAGTATCCAGCGAATAAGTCATCTCATAATGAGAAGAAGCCAGCCACATAATCTGTGACATCAGTGTCTGACTATCCTGAGTCAACTCATTTTCCTGCTGCATCTCTTTGACAAATCTCCGGAGTTCTTCATATGTAAAGGAATCTGTTAGTTTGGCTCTGATAACAGCAAGCACATCCTCTTCGGGATCATGCATCTGTAACAGTTTATCTATAAAATCTTCTTTCTGATACCGGTGACTTTTAAATTGTTTTGGTTTTTCCAATAGGGTACCCACTTCGTCCAGATAGATATTGAGGTCTTTGTCAATAATAGCTGAGCGGAATACGATAGAGGATACATGTCCTTCACCAGTGGCTCTAAAACTCAGGATAATCCGCTTTTCCCCATCCTTTAATTGGGTCTGATCAGGCGATTCTACTACCGAAGGATTAAAAAATGCGGCAGCTTCAATAGAATATTCCATTGTAAAATAGGCTCCTATGAGGAGCTTTTCCTTATAACTAACATCCTCATCCTTAATATTCATTTCCCTCAGGATGGTTTCTGTTCTTTTATAATTTTTTTCTAAAATAGACACCACACTACGATGTCTCTTCGAGAAATTACGCAGCACCTGATTAAGTGTATCTGCTTTTTCCTGTTTGCTCATTTTCAGCACCCGCTGAACTATTTTGATAGATCGTTCTACACTGAGGTTAAAATAACGGGCAAGTACACGTCTGGAATCGGGCTTAAAAAAGATGCTTTTTCTGACTACATTCAGGGTCATAGGATTTATATTTATTTTAGAACGGTCTTCTATCCCAAATTGTTTGTCCATTTGAAAAAATTATAACCCGGAAACTGTAGGAGTTAAAACCTCTACCTCTTCTACTGTAGTCATGGGAAATGTCGATTTTAAAGTTTAACTTTATAAAAAATCGCTATCTATGATCCCCAATCAGATTCTGTGTGAGAATGAGCCTATTCATTTATGTGGCCGTGTGCAACATTTCGGCCTTTTATTGATATTGGATCAGAAACTCATTATCTCCGGTATCAGTGAAAATTGGGGAAACTACCTGCAAGAAGAGCCTGATCTTTATCTTGAACAGGACGCCGTTAAGTTTCTTTCTTTTCATTTCGCTGATCATGCAGAAGAAATTAAAGAGCGGCTCGATCACTTCTCTCATTCCATAGAAGGTCGTTCTGTTATTGAACTAAAGCTCGGACAATCCAGTTATTACCTGAGCATCTATAGGGTCAATGAGTATATCTATCTTGAGTTTGAAGCCACTTCCAATACACCCCCGTCGTGGCTGAACTTATACTCGTATTCAAAAAAGATAGATCGTTCTAATCAGAAGGTATGGGAACAACTTTGCGAAAGTGTGCATGACGTCATCCGATTTGACAGAGTTATGATCTATCAGTTTCTGGAGGACGGAAGCGGCAAAGTCATCGCTGAACGTGTAGCTGAAGATTGTGAGCCTCATTTGGGGCTACGATATCCGGAATTTGATATTCCTAAGCAGGCTCGCGCACTTTATCTCATACACCCGACGAGATTGACATCAGACATCTCTGCTCCGACTTATGCGATCAGAAGTCAACGACAATTAGATTTCGACCTTACCTACACCACAATACGGGCACTTTCACCAGTTCATTTACAATATCTGGAAAATGCAGGCGCTCAATCGAGCATAAGCTTTTCTATTATTGTACATGACAAGTTGTGGGGACTTGTCACTTGTCAGCACAGGACAGCAAAAGCCGTAGATCTTGCTCAAAGGCATCTGGCTGTATTGCTGACACAATATGCTGTCACCAAATATCTCAGTAATGTTAAGGAAAAAGATATTCAATTACTTAGGGAAATCAATACGTTTGAACTTGAACTTAAGGAGAAGCTCCTCATAAAGAATGATATTCTCTCCGCTTTATCTTCATCTATTCAGTCGCTTGGCGATCTTATCCACGCAGATGGAGTAGCTATACGTTATTCTGACCGTATCATTACACATGGAGCTGCCCCTTCTCCAAAAGAGATTGAAAGCATACATCAATATATCAATGGTTTCACGGACAAGCTGTTATTTAAGGATCATAATTTTCTTCTGAACCATAGCAGCAACTTCCGCTTTTGCCCGTGCTTTGCGGGCGTCGGAAAAGTAGATATTGACAGTAGCCGTACTTTTAGCATTTATTGGTTTCGAAAAGAATATGTGTATGAAGAAAAATGGGCAGGAAAACCGGAGAAAGTATTAAAATATGATTCTCAAAAAGATCAGTACTACCCTTCTCCGCGTACGTCTTTTGAAATATGGAAAGATGCTGTAGAAGGCACAGCTATGAAATGGAACAAAAACGATATCTATTTTATGCGACGTGTCAGGCAATTGATCAGAGAAAGCATGCTTCGCAAATCTGTCGAAATAAAAAGCCTCAATAAAGAACTTATTCTGTTGAACAATACACTCGACACCTATTCCAGCACGGTAACACATGATTTGAAAAATCCGCTTTCGACAATAAAACTATCTGCTCAATTGATGAAGATGCGAAAGGAAACAGATCCTGCATTTCTCAATAAAGTCTCTACCAATATTCTCGATGCGGTATCCTTAATGGAAAATATGATGTCTAAGATTCTGGAATTCTCTCGCGCCCGGGTCTACAACTTCAAACCGGAGCGTATAGAAGTGTCCTCGACTATCGAGCAGATTGCACAGCAATGTCTGGAAATTTACAATATGCCTCTTTCCAGTATTCAGACAGGAACACTTCGTCCGGTATGGGGTGAAAAAACATTGCTCTACCAGTTGTTTATGAATATCATCAACAATGCAGTGAAATATTCCAGCAAAGTAGAAGAGCCACTGATTACTATAAACAGTACGTTGGAAGGAGACTGGATCCGGTACGAAATAAAGGATAACGGAATTGGGATTGCTCCTGATGAACTTAAGACAGTGTATGAAATCTTCAAAAGGTTACCGAATGCATCGTCCTATGAAGGGACGGGAATAGGACTTGCTATTGTAAAACGCATTGTCGAAAGACTCAACGGCAAAATCGATATCCTCAGCGAATTAGGCAAAGGTACTACTGTGGTTGTCAGGCTTCAGGAAATAGAAGATTAGCTCTTTAACGTTCCTTATGATATTATGTTTTGTCATGATCCGGAGGAGGCAGGACTTTGACTTCCTTTTCAACCTCTTTCTCCTCCACATGCACAGCAAAATCAGAAGGCTGTATCGGAATACCTTTTATAGCGGCATATTCTCGTGTATAAATAGCTCCAAAATAGAGTATGGCCGCTGTATAATATACCCACAGCAAAACTAATATAATGGATCCTGCAGCTCCATAAGTAGATTCTGTGCCCGAAGTCTGGAGGTACAACCCGATAACAAATCGTCCGATAACAAATAATATGGCGGTAAAAAAAGCTCCTGAACGTACAGTTCGCCACGCAATCTTAACATCTGGCAGCGCCCTGAATATTATTCCAAACAGAATAAATATAACAGCAAAACTTATTGAGAAATTGATCGCATCCAGCAGAACTACCGTAATATCCGGAAAGTAACGTTGCAAACGATCTGTAAATGCAAGTATTACCCCATTCACCACCAAAGTAACCATCAGCAGAAACCCCAGACTTATCACAAGAGAAGAAGATAATAAACGGTCTTTGATGACCTTTACCCATCCCTTTTTAGGTTTGGCACGTACATGCCATATTCTGTTTATCGAATTCTGAATATCTCCGAATACCGATGTTGCTCCGATCAGTAACGTAATAATACTTAC
This sequence comes from Sphingobacterium spiritivorum, assembly GCF_016725325.1. Lineage (NCBI taxonomy): Bacteria > Pseudomonadati > Bacteroidota > Sphingobacteriia > Sphingobacteriales > Sphingobacteriaceae > Sphingobacterium > Sphingobacterium spiritivorum. Next base: position 1,896,658 of record NZ_CP068083.1, on the reverse strand, counting down.
GACAAGAGCGAGATTTGATTTACCGGATAATTTGAGATTCATGATCACTTCCTGTATTTGCCTGGCAGCACTTGGTCCTACAAGACCTTTCATCTCCGTAAACACTTTGCCTTCGATAGCATCCTGACCAAAAAATACACCAGCCAAAGAGATAATTAAAACTAAAATAGGTCCTATTGAAAAAATAGTATAATAGGCCAGTGAAGCACTATACTTGAGACAATCCTCATTTATAAATCCCATAGCAGATGTCTTTATAATGGAAAAGAAGTCTTTAACAAAGTTGCTGCCTTTCGAATTTGTCCTACTCATCTTTTTCTTTTTTAATTAAACCAGAGTTTCATCTCTTATATAACAAGAGACTATAAGCAAAGTTTACCTAATGGGCAGAGTCGGGCATTAATACGCTCGCCTTAGTAGAAGTACGCATTATTAAAAACTTAACCGCAACAGCAGAACTATCTGATTACTAATCCGTTCTTCTATTAACAAATGAATTAAACCTTTGAAAACATAAAAATCATATAATTATGGCAACTACAACAGCTAAAAGCAGCAGTGCATCAAAAACTATACCTGCGAAATCCTCAAATAAAGAAGATTCCAAAATTAAAGCTAAATCCGGAGCGGCTAAAGATCTGGCAGATTTATTTGAAGACGGATTGAAAGATATCTATTGGGCAGAAAAAGAGCTGACCAAAGCATTGCCCAAGATGGATAAAAATGCAACTTCTCCGCAGCTTAAAAAAGCTATTCAGAAGCACCTCAAAGAAACGGAAGAACATATCGCCCGTTTAGAAAAATGCTTCGAATCAATTGGTAAAAAAGCTAAAGCTGAGAAATGCGATGCCATGGCCGGGCTCATTGAAGAAGGCAAAAGTATAATGGAAGAAACAGAAGTCGGCAACGTAAGAGATGCAGGTATCATTGCGGCAGCACAGAAAGTAGAGCACTATGAAATCGCTACTTACGGAACCTTAGCTGCATTTGCAAAAGTATTGGGTAATAAAGAAAGCTTAAAGCTCTTATTAATGACACTCGAAGAGGAAAAAAGCTGTGACGAAACTTTAACGGGCATCGCCGATACAAACTTAAATTCGAAAGCAGAATAATGATATTCTGTATTTAGTTGTGATTAAAGCGGGTTTTAATATTAAAATCCGCTTTTCTATGGTCAATCTATAGCAGGCTGTCAGCATCCTTTTTCATATTAATGGGCTCCCGACCTATAAATCTTTCTTTTCCTAACAAAAAGTTTATCGCTTTTCCGACATTTCGTACAATACTATCTTCCTGTTTTAAATGAGATATATAACGGATAATCTCCAACTGCAGGGATGGAGTTAAAGTCCGAAAAACAGCCTCTGCTTCTGAATTTTGTGTTAAAGCTTTTGCCAGAAGTGGATGTATCTGGATTTCAGGTTTATCAGCATTAAATGCTAACGTAAAGTCAGCCGTATCTCCAACAGTTTTTCCTGTAGCTTTGAGCATAGGGCCATTGATGTACAGGCGCCATTCGCCTGCATACTTAACTAATGTCTGGGTAAAAGCAATCCCATCAATGGTTAACGATACAGGAATTTTCCCTTTATGCTGACCGGCTGCTGTTATCAGTTCCCGCAAAACAAGTTCAGGAACAAACACAAAGGGATTAATACCTATTTTATCAATGACCGCAATAAAGCCCATTGTCTTACCTGTTTTAGAATTTCAATTCTTAAAGATAAATAAACGAATAAGGGGATCAAAAATAAATACGTCTATTCGGGCATCACTTTATATGTAGGATCATCTTCTACATTCACCTCAATGAGACCAGCCGCATCCGCAAGCAGTTTACGGGAATCTGCACTCAGGTGCCGTAATATGACACGTTTCCCATTCTCCGCGTATTTCGATGTCAGTTTATGTACTGCGTCAATAGCAGTCATGTCGACCAACCGGCTTTCCTTAAAATCGATTATAATCTGATCCGGATCTTCAGATACATCAAATTTTTCTGTAAAATGAGCGGCTGATCCAAAGAAAAGCGGACCATTTATTTCATAAATCTTATTACCTTCCGCATCTATACTCTTGCGGGCGCGAATCCTTTTGGCATTGTCCCAGGCAAACACCAGAGCCGATATTACCACGCCCACCAAAACGGCCAAAGCCAGATTGTGGAGCAGCACGGTTATAGCTGCTACCAGTACGCCCACAAAAATATCCGATTTAGGCATTTTATTCACAAGCCGTACCGAAACCCACTGAAAGGTACCTATAGAAACCATTATCATCACGCCTACCAAAGCGGCCATGGGAATACGTTCAATAACAGGACTGCCAATCAGAATAATAAGCAATATAGTCAATGCGCCTATTATGGCTGAAAGCCTGGCTCTGGAACCGGCATTCAGATTTACCAAAGTCTGAGCGACCATGGCACAACCGCCCATCCCTCCAAAGAAACCATTCACTACATTCGCAGTACCCTGTGCCATCGCTTCCCGGTTTGAGTTTCCTTTTGTATTGGTGATTTCATCCACCATTGAAAGCGTCAGCAAGGATTCAATCAGTCCTACTCCTGCCATAACCAGTGCATAGGGAAATACGAGCTGTAAGGTATCCCATGTCATCGGAACAGTTGGTATATGAAAAACAGGAAGGGATCCGCTCACGGATGCGATATCAGATACAGTCTTTGTCTCTATACCTCCGGCAAGCACAATCACGAAGATGACCATAATTGCGACCAATGAAGCAGGGATCGTACGGGTCACTTTGGGAAAGAAATACACGATCAACATCGTCAGTACTGTCAGTCCGACCATAATATAAAGAGCAGATCCGGACAACCAGTGACTAACCCCATTCTCCACCACCTTAAACTGATGTATTTGTGCCATAAATATAATGATAGCCAGACCATTCAGAAAACCATACATTACTGGTTGTGGAATAAGTCTTACAAACTTACCCCAGCGGAATAGCCCTACTAAAAATTGAAGTACACCCGCCAGAATGATCGCAGCAAACAAATATTCCACACCATGTGTTGCCGCCAAAGCAATCAGCACCACCACTGTTGCTCCCGCTCCACCGGAAACCATTCCGGGGCGCCCTCCTAGCACAGCTGTAATCAGTCCCATCAGAAATGCAGCATATAAGCCTGTAAGCGGACTCAATCCAGCCAGAATAGCAAAGGATAAAGATTCCGGAATCATAGTCATAGCGACAGTAAGACCTGCAAGGATCTCAATCCTATAGTTGACCTTTTGCTTAAAATCGAAGAAGGGGAGAAAAGAATTCATATATGAGTGCAAATATAAGGCTTATACTCCGAAACCTCCATCGTGTATTATGGCAGTAAATAAGAAGGATTCCTTAAATTGCACAAGCTACAGGAATTACTGTTTTTCAGGAAAACCAGTTTACATTATCAGTTGTTATCTTATAAAACACTTACCATACATATGAAAAATAAATACTCTTATAATTGCCTGTTAATCATCTGCGCCCTTATTTCCTTTTTGTTCATCCAATGCCAGACCATTCCAGAAAATGTGAAAGCTGTAGAAAATTTTGATCAAAGCCGTTATCTTGGTAAATGGTACGAAATAGCTAGGTTTGATTTTAAATTCGAGAAAAATCTTAAAAATACAACGGCCACTTATTCTCTCCATAAAGATGGGTCTATAAAAGTCGTGAATACAGGTTTTGATACTGTGGAACGTAAACAAAAGGAAGCTATTGGAAAAGCTAAGTTTGTAGACGAACCTACTAATGGAATGCTAAAAGTCTCTTTTTTTGGTCCGTTTTATTCGGGATACAATGTCATAGCTCTTGATTCCGCATATCGATATGCGCTGATAGCCGGCAAAAATCTTGACTACCTGTGGATCCTCTCACGGACCCCCACTCTTCCGGATCAGATTAAAAGAGAATATCTGATTAAAGCCAAGGAAGCAGGCTATGACCTGAACAAATTGATCTGGGTACAGCAAGATTCTGCGAAGTAAAAATACGTGAAAACACAAGAATAATACCTGTTCGTTATTATCTCCTAAACAAACATCGGGGCTTGCCGTTATAGATTTATAGTTTTCTTTAATGTATCAATCATGAGCAAAGATCACGGAAATCAAATCAAGGATGATGAAAAATACGAAGCTCTGCGCCATAAAGGCATGAGTAAAGAAAAAGCAGCACGTATTGCCAATACGCCTGATGCCAGCCGGAAGGGTGGAAAAAGTAGTGATCTTGATGACCGCAAAAAATCTGAGCTTTTGGCTGAAGCCAAAAAAATTGGAATAAAAGGAAGACATAGCATGAATAAAAGCAAACTTATTGATGCTATAAGAAATCATTGAAATCGATCAATTACAATAACACAACAGTAACCTTGACCCTGCATTTTTAAAAGATGTGGGGTCTTATTTTTCAAAGCTGTAATTTATTTATGAAGACCTCAGCCCCCTTGCCACATGCGGCACTAGATATCAAGCTTAGATATGTATCCGATAAGCAGCCCGGATATACCCGAAAAGAGAAAAACGGAAAATTCGTTTACTTTTCAGATAAAGGTAAAATAGCTGACAAGAAGGTATTAGACCGTATCCGGGCATTAGTACTGCCTCCTGCATGGCAAAAGGTTTGGATCTGCACTCAGGCAAACGGACACATACAGGCCACGGGTATAGATGCTCACGGCCGTAAGCAATATCGCTATCACAATGACTGGTCTGCCTTCAGAAATCTGAAAAAATTTGATCGCCTGGAAGGGTTTGCAAGAAAACTGAAACTTTTGAGAGTTCAGTTAAAGAAAGATCTGAGACGCAAGAAACTCACAAAAGAGAAAGTATGTGCCATAGCTGTAAACATCATGAGTCACACTTACATCAGAGCAGGCAATAAAGCTTACGAGCAGGAATATGGATCATTTGGGTTGACAACACTGAAAAACAAACATATTAAAATCGAAAGCAACAAAGTTTTTTTCAAATTCAAAGGAAAGAAAGGTGTCGTCCAACAAGTGTATCTCAAAGAACCTAAACTGGTAAAAATGTTGAAAAACATTAAAGATATACCCGGTCAGGAACTCTTTCAATATTATAACAAGAATGGTGAAATTGTACGGTTAGACTCGGGCGATATCAACTCCTATCTGAAGGAATCCATGAAGGACGATTATACGTGCAAAGATTTCAGAACATGGGCGGGATGTACGCTCGCATTAATGGTCATGGCCGGGATACCAGTTGCTGAAACTGAAACAGAACGAAAAAAGAATTTGGTTCATATTATAGACGAGGTCGCTTCAAAATTAGGAAATACACGAACTGTCACGCGGAACTATTATATTCATCCTGAATTACAAAATCAATATCTGGATCAGCGTCTGACACCTGTACTCAATCGTATAGTAAAGAAAAACACAGACAAGTTCACGCTCACAGAAATTGCAGAAAAATCCTTTTTAAAGTTTCTTTTATCTCTTCCTTCAGCATAGATTTTACGAAGACATATCATTTGTGATCTGGAGGATAGATCAGGAAAAAAATCCCTCAAGCTAAAGACTGTAAACAGCCAGTGCCTGAGGGAAAAGAAAAATGGTATAATTATATATATTATTGATAAACGGCTAAAACATTCTTCAATTTTTTTCTTGCCATATGAATCCGCGTTTTGACCGTCCCCACAGGCAAATTCAGATGCTCTGCAATCTCGTAGTATTTATATCCTTCAAAATACATAGTGAAAGGTACATAACAGCCTTTATCCAGTTCGGAAAGAGCTTGTTGGATATCGTCCATTACAAATTTATTTTCTCCCCAGTTATGAACAGCTGAAAAATACATCTGTGAAGAACTCACCTCTTCCTCGGTTGTAATGAATGACTGTGTTTTAGAAACTCTGCGATAACCATTTATGAAGGTATTCTTCATAATAGTGTATAACCAACCTTTAAGATTAGTTCCCTCTTTAAAATTTTGAAAGTAGGTCACAGCTTTGAGAAACGTCTCCTGAAGAAGATCGTTGATTTCTTCATTATCTTTTGTAAAGCGTTTTGCAAAGCTCCGGAGTTCATTTGTTTGCTCCATAACCTGAGTATTAAATTCGTTTCTAGTCATAATAGTAGATTTTTTATTTCCGCTTTGAAGCATATTACCGTTAACTCTATTTTGTTGAATCATCGCAAGACATTATTCAAAGGCCATGCTAAAACAAGTGGTTTTTTTCTTTCAAAAAGCGTATAAATACCTATAAACTTTTGGTTAAACAAACGCCCTTCCCCATGGAGTTTAAAAAGCCCAATTATCAGCAAGGCAGATACGTATTTATACGCGTATTTAACCCCGATGAAATTGAAAATTTTGGCAACTAAAACATAGAGAAGAATTTGGTACAGGCGTATACAGCTCTAAATGTCTATTTAATAATACAAAACAGTCTTTTAGACTTCTCTTCAAAACATTAAAAATCAACCGCATACACTGAAACCTTCTATCCATTACATTGTTTATATGAGTATGAGAGCAATTTGGACAGGAGCAATAGGCTTTGGACTAGTAAATATTCCGGTTAAGATATACAGTGCCACGCAAAGCAGTTCACTGGATCTGGATATGTTAGATCGGAAAGACAAGTCAAACATTAAGTACAAAAGGGTGAATGAGAAGACTGGAAAAGAAGTCGCCTGGGAAAATATTGTCAAAGGATATATGCTGAAAGACAAATATATAGTTCTTGAAGAGGCTGACTTTGAGGATGCAAGTCCTGAAAAAAATAAAATGATCAATCTCCAGTCCTTTGTTAAACTGGAAGAAATAGATAGTATCTATTTTGATACTCCCTATTATTTAGAGCCGCAGAAGGGGGGAGATAAAACCTATCAATTGCTCTTGAAAGGATTAGAAAAAAGCAAAACTGCTGGTTTAGGATCCTTTGTTATGCGTAATATTGAGAATCTGGTCATTATAAAACCCTACCAAAATATGCTGTTGCTCAATAAACTTCGATTTGAAGAAGAAATCCGCTCCCCTGAAGAATTAAAAATTCCGGGAACTTCCAGAATCAAAAAAGAAGAAATGGATATGGCCTTACAACTTATCAAACAACATAGCCATAGCTTTGATATCTCCGGATATAAAAATGAATATACGCGAGATTTGCTTAAAATCATCAAACAGAAAGACAAAGGCAAAAGGGCAACTATCCGAAAGATGACTGTAGAAAATACAAAAGCAGCAGATCTGTTGGCTCAGCTGAAAGCAAGTTTAGCTTAAAATTTCTCTAATGCCTTTTTGATATCAGCAGGATGCTCAAAAATATCCTTCCATGGATCTTCTTTTTTTTCAAGACGACCAGCAATAGAAGTTATATTAAATTGTTTTATATCCAGACCTTCCTTTACTTCTTTCCAATGTAAAGGCGTACTGATAGTAGCTCCTGGCTTGGGGCGCACAGAGTAAGGCGATGCAATAGTCTGTCCCCTCCGGTTTTGCAGATAATCCAGATATATGAGACCCTTTCTTTTCTGTGGATCCCTGATCAGACTCGTTGTGTCCGGATGTTCTTCATGGATCATCTCTGCGATAAACTGTATAAAATCACGAACTACATCATAGGTATATTTTCTGTTTACATACATGTATATATGCAATCCTGTAGATCCGGAAGTCTTAATATAATCTGTCACACCTGCCTGTTTAAAGAGACGATGAGCCGTTCTGGCGACATCAATCAAGACCTCAAAATCAGCGCCGTTGGGATCCAGATCCAACACGGCAAAGTCCGGGTATTCTTTCTTTTGATAGGTAGACAGCCAGGGATTAATTTCGATAGATCCTAAATTCGCAATGTAAAGCAGCGTTGCCTTATTATTACAGATCAGATAATCGATATCCTTATCTGTACTTTCAGAATACATGGAAACAGTGCGCAACCAGTCCGGAATCTGCTTTACGTCCACATCCTTTTGAAAAAAACTCTTTTCTTCTATCCCATTTGGAAAACGGTGCATGGAGATCGGTTTATCTTTGAGATAGGGTAACAGAAGATCTCCGTATTTCTCATAATATGCTAACAATTTTCCCTTAGTAAATCCATCTGATGGCCAATATACCTTGTCCAGATTAGTAAGCTTTACCTGATGGCGATCAACTGTAATCACCTTATCTTTCACCAGCTCTTCTTCAGGGCGCTCTACCTGTACATCCTTCACATTCTTATCCATACGCAACACTTTAAAAACAGGATGACGAAGATGCTTGTCAGCTGTCCATTCGGAATAATAGACTTCGCATACCAAAGCAGGCTTCACCCAGGTCACTTCCTTTTCTTTTGCTACAATGACTTTCGGGTCAAAAGGTTTTCCTGATTTCCTGTTATCCTTTAGTTTATCAAAAATATCTTTTAAAAGATCCTCTGTAAATCCTGTTCCACAGTTTCCAAGGTAAATCCATTGCTCCTTTTCATAATATCCTAACACTAAAGCACCAAAAAAGGAACGGCTTCCCTGAGGCTTTGTATATCCGCAGATTACTGCTTCCTGAGTTTTCCGGAACTTTACTTTAAGCCACTGGCTACTTCGTTTACCGGCATGGTACAAACTCTCTGTATCTTTTGCTACGACTCCTTCCCAACCCTGCTTTTCAGCCTGTTTCCGGATTTTTGAAACCGTTCCTGTCAAAGCTTCAACAGGCGTTAGTACAGATTTTTTCACTCCTTTTAATAGCAATTGAAGCAGATCCTTTCGCTCCTTCAATGGATATTGACTCAGATCATTTTCATCCAGACTTAGCAGATCAAAAATATAATACCGAATTACGAGAGAAGGAGGCAAAGGCTCTCCACTCTGCAAAAGCTGGAACTGAGCTTTCCCATTTTTATCTTCTATGACAACTTCTCCGTCCAGCCAGACATCACGTTCAAGAGCCGACACCGCTTTGACGATACTCGGGAATAGCTTATTCATCTGTTTTCCATTACGGGAATATAAAACAACGTTTTCAGAGGTCTTAACTGCGATTATCCGGAAGCCATCGTATTTTTTTTCATACAACCAGCCCTCTTCATCTGGTAAATCTGTAGTGAGTCGGGTTAACATGGGAAGAGGTTCCAGCAGTTCCACCTTTGCATTTTTAGCAGGTGAAGCAGACAATTTTGATTTCTCTTTTGATGTCTTTGCAGGCTTCTTTTTATACTGTTCTCCTTGATCCTTAATCTTCTTACTGACATATTCTTCAGCATTGTACGGTTTATCTACGGCGAACTTATCTTTGTGTTTGATCAACAGCCACGATTTACCATCTCCATCTTTTATACGTACTAGGGCAAACTCTCCTTTTAGTATTTTTCCATGAAGAATAAATTTAACTGAACCTTGCTCTATATCATCCAACAGACTTTTCTCGTTGCCATTCTCCAAAGGCTGAAAATAGCCTTCGTCAAATATAGAAACAGTCCCGGTGCCGTAGTTTCCTTTAGGAATCTCTCCTTCAAAGCTGGCATAATCGACAGGATGATCTTCCACCTGCACCGCAAGTCTCTTATCCTGCGGAAAAAGAGAAGGACCTTTCGGCACTGCCCAGCTTTTGAGCACTCCCCCCAACTCCAGACGAAAGTCATAATGAAGACGACTTGCATGATGACGCTGCACCACAAATCGTAGTTTAGCCGGTTTATCCAAACTTGTGGCTCCTTTTGGTTCCGACGTTTCCTTGAAATTGCGCTTCTTATGGTATTGCCCTAATTTATCCATAATCCTATACTTTCTATATAAACATCAGGATATTAACAAAGGTTTACAGCTTACTTATCAGTCTGTCTCTGAAGTAGACGCGCTCTATAATTCTCGCTTTGGATAGCTGAGCATATAAGTTAGGAAGAACGGAAGACGCCACATTCCTTATTTCGGAATTATTGGCATCCGATACAGCCTGTTCAAAAAGAGGAATACTACGTTCATAATCTTCAATGACCATTTTTATAAATCTATAATCAAAATCCGTATTCTTTTCTTCTTTCAGATCGGAGACTTGCTGTGCATCGATAGCATTCATGACTGCCGGAATAGCGACATTTAAATTGTCTCCTAAAGCTATAATCTGTGCCACATCTTTCGTATGGCATTCTTTTAAAGCCAATGCAAGATTGCGGATAGAATCTGAACTGGCCATCTGCAAGGCTTGTTCTGAAGCATTTTTTAGTTTAAGACCGCTTTCCACGGTTTTTATAAAAAAGCGTTCGGCATCAAAATAAATATTGTAATCCAATATCGAAGCTGATACTACGGAATCTGTGAGTGGCGCATTTTTAATAGATGTAGGTTTCTGGCAACTGCTTAAGTTCCATGTGACTGCAGCCAGAAGAATATATAGGTAAGCTTTCATGATCCTGTGTTGTATAATTACTATAATTACACACAGGAGCCACAAGTGTTGAGGGGAAAAACACCTTAAAAAAAAGAATAATACCTGTTGAATAAGATTAAATGCGCAATTGGGAATTAGCTTATATCTGTAAGGCTGATAATCTTATCTGTTCCGAACCGGAATACTGAACGGCCCTTCATGCTGATTACTTGTCCGCGTTCATAACCATTAGGCAGATCTACAGCTAATTTAGCTGAATAATCGATTTCAATTTCGGTCTCTTCGGGAGAATGACGAACAGCCAAAATTTCCTGTTTGCGTTCCGAAAACAACTCTGCCGCCTGTACGGCCTGATCCCAGAATGCACGGCGACCTAATAAAGATAAGTTGATCTCACCATCAGTAATATTGACAAAACGTATTTCATCATCCAGATCCGTAAGCATACCTGCTATATCAAGCTGATTATAGGCTTCAACATAATTGCGGATCAGTTTTTCTCGCTGGGTATAGTCCATTAACGTAATCTTTCTGCTGATTTTATCAGGCGTTCATCTTTACGTATACCACCGAAAGCGAGAGATAGAAACACAATAGCTACAGGGAATAAGAAAAACCCGACGCCAATATTACTTGCTGAAAGATATTGGGATGTTTTAGACAAAATATCTCCGGAAAAAGAATAAAGCCAGAAAAAGAATAGAACAAGCAAAACAATCTGTAATAAAATCAGTTTGATCTGCATCTTACGATCTTTAAATTTAAAGATGATATATACCGGGATCAACCCTAAAACGACTGTAGCTATACTCTGCAGAATAAAAGACTCTTCTTTTACAGATTCACCATTAACAGCCGTATAAGATCCTGACACTAATAATTTTCTACCTATTCCCGCTACATCAATATATTGCAGATAGGGAAACAGAAACAATGCGAAAATAGTCACTCCCGCTAATAATAACCAAACCGTTTGAATACGCTGTATCATAAGATTATTTTATTGTAACAAAACAAACTTAGATAAATTTGCTTTTATATGCAATATTATTGACTGTATATAAAACTAATTTATCGGTTTCTCCTTTGCCGTTAAGCCGTAATTTTTAAGAGAAAATATACTGTCAACTCCACAAGTGAATGTATGACAGTTACTATGTTTTATTAACAATGCTAATGTCAAATTGTTGCGTCAAAAAATGAAGTTGAATTATAAAATCATCCAAATCACTACATTTGCAAAGTGGAACTAAAAACGAAACGTTTCTTTCTGGAGATAGCCTATCAGGGCACCGCATATCATGGTTGGCAAATCCAGCATAACGCTGTTTCTGTACAGGAAAAGTTAAATGATGTACTTAAAACCTTACTTCGTAAGGACATTGAAACAATAGGTGCAGGCCGGACAGATACAGGAGTACACGCGAGGCAGTTATTTGTTCACTTTGATGCCCTGGCAGAAGGTCTGCTATTACAGCCCGATAAATTTGTGCATTCTCTCAATGCTCTTTTACCTCATGATATAGCAGTATACAGCCTTTTACCAGTAGATGACGAAGCTCATGCCCGTTTTGATGCAACTTCCAGATCTTATGAATACCATCTGCATTTCAAAAAAGATCCGTTCCTGTTACATGCCTCCTGGTTGACAAGAGATATTCCGGATGTAGCAAAGATGAATGAGGCCTGTCAGTATCTTCTGGGGAGACAGGATTTCGAGTGTTTCAGTAAATCCAACACACAGGTTTTTACCAATTTTTGTGATATATCAAGAGCTGAATGGTTATGGAAGACCGATGACCATCTTGTTTTTCATATTTCTGCAGACCGGTTCCTAAGAAATATGGTCAGGGCAATTGTCGGAACCTTATTAGAAATCGGACTGAAAGGAAAAGAACCGGTCTATATAAAGGAAGTCATAGCAAGCAAGAGCCGTTCAAAGGCAGGAACATCTGTCCCAGCGCACGGATTATATTTAACGGAAGTGGTTTATCCTTATATTAGTAAACGTAAATAGAATAAGCAGTGAGTGATCAAAAGATAACAGGAAAAACATACGACAGTAAGCTATTAAAGCGCATGATCAAATACATGCGCCCCTATCAGACAGTATTCTGGATTTCGGTCGTATTGACTATTTTGCTTGCTGCTGTAGCGCCCGCACTTCCCTTGCTGATCGAGCATACATTAGACAAATATATCCTCACAGATGATGCCTCAGGTCTTAATAATATGCTGATCGCCATGTTGGGACTTCTCGTTCTGCAAACTATCATAAGGTATTTTCATACCTTAATGACGAATACACTTGGACAATCTGTCATCAGAGATATACGTATTGAAGTATTTAATCACATCACTAATCTCAGACTCAAATACTTTGATAATACACCTATCGGAAGACTTATCACGCGTACAATATCCGATCTGGAAACGATATCCAATATCTTTTCCGAAGGACTTATACAAATTATAGGTGACTTGCTGCAACTACTGGTGATACTCATAGTCATGTTCTATACCGACTGGAAGCTGACGCTTATTGTTCTCATCCCGATGCCTCTGATGGTAGCAGCGACCTACATTTTTAAAGAAGCAATGAAATCTGCTTTTCAGGATGTACGGAAGTGGGTGGCTAATCTCAATACATTTTTGCAGGAGCATATCTCCGGAATGGGTATTATTCAATACTTTGCCCGGGAAAAACAAGAATTACATAAGTTTAAAGACATCAACTCCCACCACCGGAATGCGCATATACGTGCCAACTGGTACTTTTCTATATTTTTCCCGGTATTAGAACTAATCATGGCCATAGCACTCGGTCTTCTGGTCTGGTTCGGATCCAAACAGATTATCGCAGATGTAATATCGCCCGGAGTAGTGGTGGCATTTATCATGTACATAAATATGATATTCAGACCGATACGAGAGCTTATAGATAAATTCAACACCTTACAAATGGGGATGGTGAGTGCTGAAAGGATCTTCGATGTACTGGATACAGATGAAGCGACTCCCAATTCGGGTACGCTTAAACCGGAAAATGTCAAAGGAGAAATAGAATTTAAAAATGTATGGTTTGCCTACAATGATGAAAACTGGGTACTAAAAGATGTAAGCTTCAAAGTGCAGCCGGGAGAAACACTTGCTCTTGTAGGTGCTACAGGTGCCGGTAAATCTTCTACCATCAATATTCTAAGCCGTTTTTATGAAATCAATAAAGGGCAGATCCTTCTGGACGGAATAGATATCCGGGAATATGAACTCAATTATCTGCGTAAGACTATAGCTACTGTTCTCCAGGATGTTTTTCTATTCTCCGACTCCATCAGAAAAAATATCAATCTGAATGAAGACCGCATTTCGGAAGACAAAATAATCGATGCCGCAAAACAAGTCGGAGCTTATGATTTTATTCAACGTCTACCCGGAGGATTCGACTACGAGGTGATGGAGCGCGGAGCAACATTGTCCGCCGGTCAGGCGCAACTTATTTCTTTTATCCGGGCATTGGTACACGATCCTAAGATCCTGATACTGGATGAAGCTACGTCTTCTGTAGATACCGAAACAGAAGAACTTATCCAGTCTGCCATTGATAACCTGATGAAAGGAAGGACCGCCATTGTCATCGCACACCGGCTGTCCACAATTCAGAAAGCAGACAAAATTATTGTTCTTGATAAGGGAGAGATTAAAGAAGTCGGCAACCATCACGAACTACTCGCTATAGACGGTTATTATAAGAAACTGTACGACCTTCAATTTCATTCGGCCGGAATCTGATAACTTCAGATGTATTTACTGAAAATTTTATCCTAAACACAAGCGGGGTTTTCATATAGAAAACCCCGCTTGTGTTTTGTTATGTGATTAGTTCAATCCTCTTTTCTTCATAAGATAAACCGGATTTGGATCCGCACCTCTGAATGTACGATACATTTGTGCCGGATTTCCTGTTCCTCCTCTTTCAAGAATATTTCTTCTGAAAGAAGCTGCAGTGCCCTGATCATACAAGCCTTTTTCTTTGAATGCTGCGAAAGCATCTGAATCCAGCACCTCAGACCAGATATAAGCGTAATAGCCTGCAGAATAGCCTCCTGAGAAAATATGTTCAAAATAGGTACTTCTATATCTCGGTATAATAGAGTTTATAAGTCCGATCTTGTTCATTGCTCCTTTCTCAAAAGCATTGATATCATCTTTGACAGGAGCTGTAATGGTGTGGTAATTCATATCCAGTAAGGACGCCGCCAAATATTCAACAGTAGCAAAGCCCTGATCAAATGTGCCTGCCTTTTGCATCTTGGAAATCAGCGAATCCGGAATTGCCTCTCCGGTTTTGTAATGTTTGGCATATACTTTCAATACCTCAGGATCTGCCGCCCAGTTTTCCATGATCTGCGAAGGAAGTTCCACGAAATCTCTTGGTACCGATGTACCGGCCAGACTTTTATATTTAACATTAGACAACAATCCATGCAAAGCATGTCCGAATTCATGGAATAAGGTTGTGGCTTCATCAAACGTAAGCAATGCTGGTTCATCACCTATCGGTTTAGTAAAATTACATACTATAGAAATAACAGGAGCGACACGCTTGCCCTCTTTTCTATATTGTGAACGGTATGATGTCATCCATGCGCCTCCTTTTTTAGAAGCTCTCGGAAAGAAGTCGGCATACAACAGACCCAGATGTGAACCATCTTTATCCTTTACTTCATAGACTTCCACTTCAGGGTGATAGACCGGTATATTATTCAAAGCGACAAATGTCAGACCATATAATTTATTTGCAACAGAGAAAGCTCCTTCACGTACAGATTGCAGACTCAGATAAGGCTTGATGTCTTCTTCATTCAACGCAAAACGTTTTTTACGGATAATTTCAGCATAATATCTCCAGTCGTATGGTGCTACATTAAAGGTATCTTTTGCAGCAATAATTTCTTTCTGAATATCAGCAGCTTCTACTTTCGCTTTTGCCAAAGCCGGTGTCCACAACTTGTTCAATAAGTCATATACATTAGCCGGATTCTCCGCCATAGATTCTGACAATACATAAGCTGCATGATTTGCAAAGCCTAATAATTTGGCCTTTTCCAGACGCAGATTAGCGATTTTACGAACAATCTCTTTGTTGTCTGCATCATTTCCGTTATTTCCTCTCAGGCTATAAGCTTCCCAGATTTTCTTACGCAGATCTCTGTTCTTTGCATATTGCAGAAATGGCATAATAGACGGGTTTTTCAATGTGAATACCCATTTATCTTTCAATCCTTTTGCCTTAGCTACTTCCGCAGCTGCCGCTTTCAGATCAGTAGTAAGCCCTTCCAGATCCGCCTCTTTATCTACAACCAATTCGAATGCATTGGTTTCTTTTAATACGTTCTGTCCAAACTGAGTTGTCAATACAGACATCTCTGCATTTATTTTTTTCAGCTTTTCTTTGTCCTTATCCTTCAGACCCGCTCCCGAACGTATAAATCTTTTGTATGTTTCTTCCAGTAACTTGTTGTCTTCAGCATCAAGTCCCAGTGCCTGTTTCTTTTCCCATATGGTTTTGATTTTACCAAACAGGGTAGAATTTAAGGTAATCTCATCATTATGTGCAGACAATACAGGTGCCATATTCTTAGCTAAAGCCTGAATAGTATCGTTAGTATTCGCTAAATTAAGATTAGAAAATATAGTGGAAACCTGACTTAACAAACCTCCGGCATTTTCCAAAGCCAGAATAGTATTTGCAAAAGTTGGTTCATCCGTATTATTAACAATAGAGTCAATCTCCAGTTTATGTCGTTTTAATGCTTCGTCAAATGCAGGCTTAAAATGCTCATCTTTGATCTTGTCAAATGGAGGGACATTGAAAGGTGTATCATAGGCTAAAAGTAACGGGTTGGTCGTTTCTGTCTTCTGTTCATTATTACAACCGACCACAGTTGCCGCAATGATCATGAACATGGGCAAAAAGCTTTTTTTATTCATTTCTGTTTCTTGATTTGTTTTCAATGTTTTTTACAAAGTTAACAATTCCACCCGGAATGACTGCCTTTAGCATACACAAAGACTCTTTACTTTCAGAAATTTATCAGATTTTTGTAAAACAAATACATAGATGTAACTATTATCAAAATATTACGTCTATTAGCATAATAATTAGCAACTTAAAAGATGAATAGTGTATCTCGCTTCTTCTGGTACTGTGCAGGTGTACATCAGGACACGCTGGCCAAATATCCTGAAGAACATAATAAATATGTCAGCATTGGTGCTACGATATTTTTCACAGGGCTTTTTGCCGCTCTTTCCGGTGGATATGCATTATATTTTGTCTTTAGCGGTAATGACCTTTCCGTCGTATATGCCATAATCTTTGGACTTATATGGGGCCTGGCCATCTTTAATCTCGACCGTTACATCGTGCTGAGTATTGATAAAACTAAAGGAAGCGGCAAGCAATTTCTTCAGGCTTTCCCACGTATCTTACTGGCCATACTTGTCGGTGTTGTTATTTCCAGACCCCTCGAGTTAAAGATATTTGATAAAGAAATCCGCGAACATCTGCGAGGTTCATACCTGAGTCAGCAACGGGCAAAAATAGATACCCTCAATCAGACATTTGAGAATAAATACGCAACTGAATATGGGCAGCTCAACGGGTTAAAAAAACAGGCAGACTCATTAGACAGCAGCATAAAGTCAGATAAGCAAAAACTTAATTTTGAAATCTTTGGCAATAAAACAACAGAGACTTCCGGAGTCATGGGATACGGGCCTTATGCCAAAATGAAAGAAGCCCAGCTCAAAAAGCAGGAAATTTATCTCGATACACTCCGGACACGCATTCAACAAAAAGAAGTCGTACTCCTGGAACGAAAGTCATTTGAGGGAATCCTGGATCAAAAATTACTTTCGAATAAAAGTCTGGACAGTGCAGTCAATATAGCCGGATTTGCAGATCGTAATGCAGCGCTTGGCAATCTTAAATTTAAAGCGGACGGCTCTGTCGATCAGGCTACAGAAAATGCCGTACTCTTTATTGCGCTTTTATTTATATTTTTTGAATGCCTGCCCGTATTTGTAAAACTCATGAGCGGACGTGATTCCTACGATCAGGCTTTATTAAGTCAGCGCGAAATCCACAACTATGAATCGCACACCAGTATCGCTGTGGAGAAAAGTGCTATTGATAATCTGGAAGGTTTCAGAACAGATGTATCCATCAAAAAACGTATGGATAAACTAAATAACGATTACCACGAAGAAAAAGAAGTATAAAAACTCCCAGATCTGCTTATTGACATACAGTAAAGGAAAGTATGTTAATAATGCTGTCTTTTCAGAATAAAATTCATATTCCTTTAACACATTTTTGCTTGCAGCACACACATATTGGCTTCATTTTTGGATAATTGATGTTACCGCACTTCGATCGGGAGTACGGATTAAATTAAGATTAGGAGGTAAAATATGATTGGAATCGTTGGAGGAGCCAGGCCACTTGCGGGACTGGAACTTATAAAAAAAATTATGGAAGAAACAATTGCACCAACAGACC
The DNA here is from genome assembly GCF_016725325.1 of Sphingobacterium spiritivorum. NCBI lineage: Bacteria > Pseudomonadati > Bacteroidota > Sphingobacteriia > Sphingobacteriales > Sphingobacteriaceae > Sphingobacterium > Sphingobacterium spiritivorum. The sequence goes on along the minus strand of NZ_CP068083.1, from coordinate 1,878,736 downwards.
AGGATCAGTTGCCTGTGCTCTTGTCTTCACAACCTCATCGTATCGCAGACCGTACTGCGTATTTACTTGATAATACACAGACAAATCCGGCATATGCCATAGCGGAGATTATACGTGAACTGGAACAATCCGGAGCTACTGTAGTTGGGATTCCTTGTCATACCGCACATGCTGTTCCCATATTTGATATCATCCGATATGAATTACAGAACAAAGAGCATAAAGTACGACTGCTGCATATGGTAGAAGAAACATCGGACTATATTGCAGCACATTTCACTGCACCTATAGTTGGCATTCTGACCACCACCGGCATCCGCAACACAGGACTTTATAATCACGTATTTGCAGCAAAAGGCTTGAAAGTTATTCAACCTCCTGAAGAATGGCAGGAGAAAATTCAGGCAGCAATACATGATGAGCAATACGGAATCAAAACCAACTCCTCTCCTGTTACAAACCGTGCAAAGGAAGAGTTGATAGGGGCTATTCATGAACTTAAAAAAGAGGGAGCTACAGTCATTGTATTAGGGTGTACAGAATTATCCCAGGTCTTTCGTGAAAAAGAAATTTCAGGTATGCCTCTTGTGGATCCGAATCGGATTCTTGCACGTGCACTGATCCGGACAGTTGCTCCGCAAAAGCTTAAAGACTAAGTAATAAAATAAAAGTGGCATTATGTTGAAGATAACGCCACTTTTATTTTTTTTGCGCATTCTTACTAAAATTCTATATTTACGATTGAAAACATTATTAAGCTAAAAATATGGATGCACAAAGAGTGGACAGTTATTTAATAACTCAGGTCAAATTTTTCTCACCTCAACATCTTAATCTGTTGAGAGAGCAAATGTTACAAATGGATGAAAGTCGGTTTGTACAAATACAGATGCTGTCCTTCAACGATCCTATGATTACCCTGTTGATCTCGATATTTGCAGGTTCATTTGGTATAGATCGTTTCATTATCGGAGATACAGGTCTTGGAATAGGAAAGTTATTGACTTGCGGTGGTCTGGGTATCTGGACAATCGTTGACTGGTTCCTGATTATGGATGCTACAAAAGAAAAAAACTTCAGAAAAATAGCAGCTTTGCTATAGATCAATAACAACATAATCCGTACTGTATTTATAAAATATACCGTACGGATTTGTATACGACCTCTACCCAACAGGATCATCTGTCACTTTGACACCTCCCTGTCCGCTATTTTAGTTGGCACAAATATTGATGTTTAAACATATAAATACAGGAGGTTAATCATGCAAAAAACAATCCATCGTGCAGAAAACCGTGGTCAGGCTGACTTCGGATGGTTAAAAAGCTATCATTCTTTTAGCTTCGGACAATATTACAATCCGGACAATATCCATTTCGGTGCATTACGTGTGCTGAATGATGATCATGTAGCAGCAGGTCAGGGATTTGGCCGTCATCCGCATGACAATATGGAGATTGTAAGTATCCCGTTATCAGGCACACTGGCCCACAGCGACAGTATGGGTCATGGAAAAGATATACAGACCGGAGATATACAGATCATGAGTGCCGGCACAGGTATTCAGCATTCTGAATTCAATCGTAGCAAAACAGATGATGTAAAATTCTTACAGATCTGGATTATTCCCAAAGAGGCGGACATAGAGCCAAGATACGATCAGAAATCATATGCCCATCTCGATAAAGATAATAAATGGATCACGATTGTGTCGCCTGATGAAGCTGATGCAAATGCTGTATGGATAAATCAGGATTCCTGGTTCAATCTTGCTGATCTGAAAAAAGGAAATACTTTGGCCTATCCCTTACACAAGCAGACAAATGGTATTTATCTCTTTGTGCTGGAAGGAAATGTTTCTGTGGCAGGAGAACAACTTGGCCGCAGAGATGCCATAGGAATACAAGACTCAGACAACATCAGCATAGAGGCAGATGCAGATGCACAACTTCTTCTGATAGAAGTGCCGATGTTTTAAAAAACTGATCCCAAACACAGATAATTGAGGGTCTGACTTATCGTCAGACCCTTTTTATTAAAACTTTGTTTAGCTTTTGAGGTTGTATATAAAATAATCCTACTATGGCAGAAGCGACCCGTACACCTCTAGCACAAATATCTTCTCTCTATTCCAGACAATCGGACTACAAAGAAAAGGCCAGGCAACTATCGGTAGAGCAACGCATTGCACTTCTTCGGGATTTGGGTAAAAAAATAGAAAACAGTCACGCTGCCATTAAGGAAGCACTATATCACGATTTCAGAAAGAATACCTTTGAAACAGATTACACTGAAATCTACGTTGTCGAATCTACTATAAGACATGTCTGCAGGAATCTAAAAAGATGGGCAAAAAACCGAAAGGTAAAAAATAATCTGATGTATATCACGACACGCTCCTATCTCCAGTACGAACCTAAGGGCAATTCTCTTATTATTACTCCCTGGAACTATCCGTTTCAGATTCCGTTGATGCAAACAATCAGCAGTATCGCTGCCGGAAATACCGTTATGCTGAAATTATCGGAATACGTTCCGCATACCAATGCAATAATAGAACAGATAATCAGCTCTGTATTTGAGCAGGAACACGTGGCTGTCACTAACGGACAAGCTGAAGAAACTACACATTTATTAAATCTGAAATTTGACCATATTCACTTTACTGGTTCACCACAGATAGGGAAGTTAGTTATGCAGGCAGCTTCAAAACATCTGTCTGATATCACTCTGGAATTAGGTGGAAAATCACCTGTCTTTATAAATCAAGATGTAAACCTCCGATTAGTAGTACGAAATCTGATATGGGGTAAATTCGTAAATGCAGGCCAAACCTGTATTGCACCGGACTATGCTCTCATAGACAATAAGGTGAAGGATACTTTTGAAAAAATAGTACAGGAAGAATTGTCAATGGCTTTCGGATCCTCAACCGATCAGTCGCCGGACCTGGCCCGTATCATTAATGACAGGCAATTTGACCGGTTGGAGCGCGCTCTCAAACAAGCACTGGAAGCAGGAGCCCGTGTACTGGCTGGTGGAGAAACGAATAAGACGTCCCGTTTTATTTCCCCCACCATATTGACAGATATCCCGGCAGACAGCAGTTTAATGACAGAAGAAATCTTTGGACCGATATTACCCGTTATTTACTACGACACTTTAAGTGAAGCTTTATCCCTTGTATCTCAAAAAGAGAAACCTCTGGCGCTCTATATCTTCAGCAGGGACCATCATTATACCGATACTATTCTCAGGAATACGACAGCAGGTTCTACGGCCGTAAATGATATGCTGATTCAGTATATGCATCCTCATCTTCCCTTTGGCGGAGTCAATCATTCGGGCATAGGCCAGTCTTTCGGACAATATGGTTTTAAATCCTTTTCTCATGAACGGACAGTAGTCTCCGGGAGCAGAAGCCTTCCGATATCGCAGGTTTTCTGGTATCCGTATACCGCCAAAACCGAAAAGCTGTTCAAGTTTATAAAACGCTTCCTGTAAACAAAAAAAGAGTTGTCAGAAATCTGACAACTCTTTTTCTATGTATAATGCGATACGATTACTGGAATTTTTTCGCATTGATTTTACGTTCATTCTCTGTCAGGTAGATCTTACGCAGACGTGTACTTTCCGGTGTTACCTCGATGTACTCGTCAGCCTGAATATATTCCATAGATTCTTCCAGTGAAAATTTGATTGCAGGAGCAATACGTGTATTATCATCCGTACCCGAAGCACGCATATTTGTCAACTGCTTACCTTTCACGATATTGATAGTCAAATCATTATCACGGATATGTTCACCCAAGATCTGTCCTTCATAAATATCAACTCCCGGATCTACGAAAAATTTACCACGATCCTGTAATTTATCGATAGAGTATGCAGTAGTTGTACCTTTGTCAAGTGAAATCAATACACCATGAAGACGTCCAGGGATCGTTCCTCTCCAAGGCTCGTATCCTTTCAGACGGTGAGCCATTACAGCTTCACCAGCTGTTGCTGTCAATACGTTGTTACGAAGACCGATGATACCGCGTGAAGGAATCTCAAATTCCAGATGCTGCATTTCTCCTTTTGTCTCCATCACTAACAATTCACCTTTACGTTGCGTTACCAACTCGATTACCTTACCGGATACCTCAGCAGGAACATCTACCACCATCACTTCAATAGGCTCACACTTCACACCGTCAATCTCTTTAACGATAACCTGTGGCTGACCTACCTGAAGCTCGTATCCTTCGCGACGCATTGTTTCGATCAATACAGATAAGTGAAGAATACCACGACCATATACTAACCATGCATCAGGAGATTCTGTAGGAACAACGCGTAATGCAAGATTTTTCTCTAATTCTTTCTGCAGACGGTCATGGATGTGACGTGAAGTAACATATTTACCCTCTTTACCGAAGAAAGGAGAGTTATTGATCGTGAACAACATATTCATGGTAGGCTCATCGATATGCATAACCTCCAGTTGTTCCGGGTTTTCAAAATCTGCAATAGTATCACCGATATCAAATCCTTCGATACCTACTACAGCACATATATCACCTGATTTTACTTCTGTAACTCTCGCTTTACCTAATCCTTCAAATACATACAATTCTTTCACACGTGATTTCACGATTTTACCGTCACGTTTTACCAAAGATACCGGTTGTCCTTCTTTGATGAGACCACGCGCTACACGTCCTACTGCGATACGTCCTACGAAAGTAGAATAATCAAGAGATGTAATCTGCATTTGTAACGTACCTTCTACTACCGGAGCAGATGGGATATGTTTCAGGATAGCATCCAGAAGGTCTGTAAAATCTTCTTTAGGTTCTTTCCAGTCTGTAGACATCCATCCTTGTTTAGATGAACCGTAAAGTACAGGGAAATCTAATTGCTCTTCATTTGCATCAAGACTGAAGAAAAGGTCAAAAACATTTTCATATACTTCATCAGGACGACAGTTTTCTTTATCCACTTTGTTTACAACAACAATTGGTTTCAGTCCTAATCCCAAAGCCTTCTGCGTCACGAAACGTGTTTGAGGCATCGGTCCTTCGAATGCATCCACCAAAAGGATAACCCCGTCAGCCATTTTAAGTACACGCTCTACCTCACCACCGAAATCGGCGTGACCAGGAGTGTCAATAACATTGATTTTTACACCCTGATAGGTAACAGAAACGTTTTTAGAGACAATGGTGATACCGCGTTCGCGCTCCAGATCATTGTTATCCAAAATTAAGTCGCCTTTGTTTTCCGAATCTCTGAAAAGATTGGTAAAGTGTAAAATTTTGTCAACCAATGTAGTTTTACCGTGGTCAACGTGTGCGATGATCGCTATGTTTCTGATATTCTGCATCTAGCAAATGTTTGTATATAAAATTTGAGGGTGCAAAGCTAACGATTTTACACCACAATTTTTATATCATCACTAATTTTTATTTTATAACCCCCAATTCCTGACCGACTTTAGTAAACGCAGCAATAGCTTTGTCCAGGTGATGACGTTCATGACCAGCCGATATCTGTACTCTAATCCGGGCTTTTCCCTGAGGAACAACAGGGTAATAAAAGCCGATTACATAGATACCTTCTTCCAGCATTTTTGTTGCAAATTCCTGTGCCAATTTAGCATCATATAGCATTACAGGCACGATTGGATGAAATCCCGGCTTAATATCAAAGCCCGCAGCAGTCATCTGTTCACGGAAGTATTTGGTGTTATTTTCTAATTTGTCACGAAGCTCTGTTGTCTGACTCAACATATCGAGTACAGCGACCGAAGCACCTGCAATAGCCGGTGCCAATGTATTTGAAAATAAATACGGGCGGGAACGCTGACGTAACATATCTATAATTTCTTTTTTACCGGAAGTAAATCCTCCACTAGCTCCGCCAAGTGCTTTTCCAAGCGTCCCGGTAATGATATCCACACGGTCAATCACATTATAGAGTTCGTGTGTACCCCTACCGTTTTTACCGATAAAACCTGTACAATGCGACTCATCGATCATCACCAATGCTTCATATTTATCGGCAAGATCACAGATCTGATCTAAAGGAGCTACCGATCCGTCCATAGAGAATGCACCATCGGTCACAATAATTTTGTGACGCGCTCCTGAAGCAGCTTGCAGCTGAGCTTCAAGATCTGCCATATCAGCATTTTTATAACGGAAACGCTGTGCTTTACACAATCTGACTCCATCAATGATAGATGCATGATTCAGCTCATCTGAGATAATAGCATCTTCCGCACCAAATAAGGGCTCAAAAACTCCACCATTAGCATCAAATGCTGCTGCATATAAGATTGTATCTTCTGTTCCCAGAAAAGTTGAAAGTTTAGCTTCTAATTCCTTATGAATATCCTGCGTACCACAGATAAAACGTACAGAAGACATTCCGTATCCATGTGAATCGATAGCCTGCTTAGCTGCTTCAATCACTTTAGGATGAGAAGAAAGCCCAAGATAATTGTTTGCACAGAAATTGATAACTTCGGCACCTGTGCTTACTTTAATATCGGCTCCTTGAGGCGTCACGATAATACGTTCTTCTTTATACAAACCAGCTTCTTTAATGGCTGCGATCTCTTTCTGCAATGCAGGTTGAAGTGTCTTATACATAATAATCTATTTTAGCACGTAAAAATACAGTTTTATCTCTGAAGAAAGGGACGCAGAAGACCGGTTTAAAGAAAATTTAATCCAAATTGCACAAAAAGAAGACTGTGGAAACGATTGTTTAATTTTCACTATTCATAGCGCAGGGCTTCAACCGGATCGAGGCGGGAAGCTTTAGATGCAGGATAATAGCCTGAAACTACTCCAACAAAGATACAGACAGCCATCCCGAGAAACATCCATTTCCATGGAATAATAAAGCTGGCACCAAGCGCAACAGCCAAAAGATTTCCAATCGAAATCCCCAGAATAATCCCGGCTAATCCTCCCAGAATACAAATAACAATGGCTTCCATAAGAAACTGTTTTCGTATTACTCCGGGTGTTGCCCCTATGGCTTTTCGCACCCCGATCTCACGTGTGCGTTCCGTCACCGAAACAAGCATAATATTCATAAGGCCAATAGATGCACCTAATAATGTAATAGCAGCAATTGCAATTGCACCATAGGTCACATAATTCAGATTCTGCATAAGCATCTGTGCTACTGCATCTGATTTTATAATTTCAAAATTAGAGGTTTGTCTCGCATTCAGGCCACGTATCTTACGAAAAGTAAGGATTGCCTCTCCTTCTGCCGCATCCATTTTGAGCGGATCCGGAGACATAACAGTGATGACATAGGAAGGATTCGCATTCTCCATCATCATTCTTGCTTTAGAGATCGGTACAAAACAAGCTTTATCCGCTCCGAATCCGGCACTTGAGCCTTTACTTTCCAGCACACCGATCACTAAGAAGCGGTCATCTCCCACTGTAATATACTGACCCAGCGGATTTGTATTGTTTTTAAAAAGTTTCGTCGTTATCTCTTTTCCGATAATCACGACAGAACTTCCCAACTCCACATCTTGTTTTGTAAAATTCCTTCCGTCTGCAATTTTATATCCTGAAGTCTGCAGGTAATTATCATCTCCGCCTATTACTCCGATATTTGGATTAGTTTTCTCACTCTTAAATTTAATAGTAGAAGCCCAGGTTACATTTGCATTGATAGACACAATAGCATCTGTACTGAACCGGTCTTTAAATTCAATAGCCTGTTTATACGTAATCGCCGGATATACTTTGGGTTGACTCCCCTGATCGCCGATCCGCACATTAAGTCCCCTATTACGAATATTAAAGGAATTAGAGCCCATGGAAGAGAAAGAGTTTGTCAATGAACTCTGGATCGCATCGATAGAGGTAAGAACGCCTATCAAAGCCGTAATACCAATCGCTATGATCAGAGCTGTCAGGAATGTCCTGAGCTTATTGCTTACAATAGATTGCAGCGCAAGCTTGACATTTTCGCGGTAAGACATATTAACGGACATATACGATTGTATTATTTATATCAAATTAATCGATTAAAAATCAAAAAACAAAGGCCTTGATAAAATATCAAGGCCTTTTCAACCAAAAACCACCTTATGAAATCTAATTTACTAAATTCTTTATGTTACTAGCGGTTTATTTTACCCTTGTAAAAGTATCCGTACGACCAATAAGACTTACACCTACATATCCCCGGATATCCAGTTTATCTCCTTTAAGCGTCATCTTGCAGCTATACGTTTTTCCGGATTTAGGATCATATACTTTTCCGTTTTCATAGAGATTCTCTTTTACCTTTTCAAAGTTGGTCAGATTCTCCATTCCAAGCACAGCTCTGCTTTTGAGTTTATCATCCGGATTTTTTACATCTTTTTTTGGATGACCGGATTCATCGTTTGGCGTTTTAAGCCAATAAATCTTTCCGTAAAACTTATCGCCCTTTTTATAAATCTCGACTCTTGCCTCTCCGCTTGGGTTCTGCCATTTACCGATTACAGGATCCGTTTGAGCAAATAGAGCTACTGTTACGAATAGCACCATTAATGATAGCATTAATTTCTTCATGATCGTTACTGTTTATAATTGCAAGAGTGAATATACGAAAAAATAATTATGCAAGCATAGCATTTTTTTATTTTTTTATCACCTTACCGTATCATGACAGAGCAATATGAGATAACTAAAAGTTTAGAAAGTAGTTGAAAATCTTCTTTTTTAGAGTTTAAATTGGTTTTTGGCACTTATTTTGAACGTTTTTATCCGGAACTTTTAAACCATTTTGCTATGAAATTTATTATTAGTTTATTACTTACCGGCGTTGTAGTAGCAGTATCAGCCTGGATCATTCCGGGAGTTTATGTTGCAGGTTTCGGCTGGGCAATTGTAACCGGATTGGTTATCGGATTTGTTAATGCTACTGTAGGAAGTATTCTTCGCTTATTTACCTTCCCTTTGAATTGGTTGACTTTAGGTTTGGTGTCTTTTATTATTACTGTACTGATGGTATTGTTAAGTGATAAAATTATGGGCGCTAAATTCGATGTAACCGGATTCTGGACAGCGGCATTATTTGCAATTGTTGTCGCTATTGTAGAAATGATATTATCCGCAATCTTGGGTTCTTCAAAAGATAATTGATCTGTCCAAGTTTACAATACATACGGGATCCGGTTTAATATCGGATCCCGTTTTTGTTTTCACATATTTGTATTGTTTATTACAGCGTGTTTACTTTAGTTTTTAAGATTTTATGATGTAATATCTTCGTTTTCTTGTTTTTAATCTGCTAATTTAGAAAAAATCAAAATAGCGACTTTTAATTTCAAGATATGTGCGAACATCATCACGACCATAATCATACAGAGATCAAAGAAAGCCCCTGGTGGATCACACAGAGGAACTTGCTTATTGCCCTTTTCATCTTACTGACCCTTCTGCTACTGGAATATGCTTTCCAAATTACTATCCCTTCCTATTTACAACTTCTTTTCAGCGCTGTAGCTTACTTACTGGCAGGCTGGCCGGTCATTGATCTTGCGGTCAGAAAAGTTTCAAGAGGTGACTTTTTTAATGAGTTTGTACTAATGACGATCGCAACTATCGGAGCTTTTCTGATCGGAGAATATGAAGAAGGAGTTGCGGTAATGGTATTCTATCAGATCGGGGAATGGTTTCAGGATAGTGCCGTAAACAAAGCGAAAAGAAATATCAAAGCTTTACTGGATGTCAGGCCGGAGGAAGTTACGGTGATCAGAGACGGAAAGGAACATGCAGTACATCCAAATGAAGTACATATAGATGAGATTATCCGTATTAAAGCCGGGGAAAAGGTAGCCCTAGATGGTATATTATCCTCGGATTCTGCATCATTTAATACCGCAGCTCTTACCGGCGAAAGCAAACCGGACACAAAGTACAAAAATGAAGAGGTCTTAGCCGGAATGATCAATCTGGAAAAAGTGAGTTTAGTACAGGTTAAGTCCGCTTTTAAGGACAGTAAACTCAGCCGTATTCTGGAAATGGTGCAGGACGCTACCGCCAGAAAGTCACAGACTCAGCTCTTTATCAGTAAATTTTCAAAGGTATATGTTCCTATTGTATTCGGACTTGCGGTCGCAGTCTGTCTGCTTCCGGCATTATTTGTTGATGAATATATATTCAGAGAGTGGTTTTATCGTTCACTGGTCTTTCTGGTGATCAGTTGTCCATGTGCATTGGTGGTCTCCATTCCGTTAGGCTATTTCGGAGGAATCGGACTGGCATCCCGGAATGGAATACTCTTTAAAGGAGGCAATTTTCTGGACGCAATTACTACAGTAGACAGCATTGTGATGGACAAAACGGGTACATTAACAAAAGGCGTATTTGAAGTCCGGGAAATCAAAACCGCTGAGAATATTACACCTTCCGAATTACTCCGTTATGCCAAAGCAATTGAATCTCAGTCCACACACCCTATTGCTAGAGCCGTAATGCGACATGATAATAATGCAGAACCTGTTCAGCCTGCCGAACATGTGGAGGAGATTGCCGGACATGGACTGAAAGGAATGGCTTATGGCCGGGAGATTCTCGCCGGAAATACGAAGTTGCTCGATAAATTCGGCATCTCCTATCCTGCTGAAATCAAAAATATCGTGGATTCTATCGTTATAATGGCTATTAATCAACACTATGGAGGGTATATTACGGTTGCTGATCAGGTAAAGGAGGATGCGGCGGAGGTTATCCGTAAGATGAAAGACAGCGGCCTGCATACGGTAATGTTATCGGGAGACAAGGAGTCTGTTGTCCATGATGTCGCTCAAAGCTTAGGCATAGATGAGGCATATGGCAATCTGCTGCCCGAAGATAAAGTAAAGCATGTACAGGCATTACTCGATCAGAACCGAAAAGTTGCATTTGCGGGAGACGGTGTAAATGATGCTCCTGTAGTGGCATTAGCGACAGTAGGAATTGCTATGGGCGGATTAGGAGCCGATGCTACAGTAGAAACGGCAGATGTGGTCATCCAGAATGATGAACCCCGCAAAATCCTGGCGGCAATCCGGATAGGTAAATTGACAAGGAATATTGTTTGGCAGAATATCATATTGGCCCTAAGTGTAAAAATCATTGTTCTGATTCTGGGTGCCGGAGGAGTGGCCACACTCTGGGAGGCTGTGATTGCCGATGTGGGTGTTGCTCTGGCAGCGATCCTCAATGCTGTTCGCGTACAGCGAATGAAAGTGTAGCTAAAGGTCAAATTGAGGAATATAGACAAGGGCTGCTGCAAAGTATGCAACAGCCCTTGTCTATATTCAGATAGCTCACAAATTCTACTTAAGCTATTCCGGGTTTTATTTTTTTCTTTTTTGTTTTCTTCATCTTATTTAACCAGATCATAACTCCTGTGACCGGAAGTGAAGTCGCAATCAGACAGGAAATAAAATACAGCAGCTTGGTAAACGGACCATATACATCTCCAACATGCAGACTCTTTACAGAAGAGGATATGCGTTCATTCAAAGGCTTTTCCGAAAAAACTTCCTTTTTCAGAACTTTTCCGGAATACTGATCCAGCAGCAGTCTGTCTGCAGTGGACGGCGCAAAAAATCCTTTTTTATACTTGGATATAGATACTGTAGCAACAGAATCGGAAGCCAGAGAGACCATATAATCTCCCGGATAAACAAGTTCCTTATCCGCTATTGCCAGGAGCTGATTCACACGCAGAGGAGCATGTTCCGGCCCTGGATAAATTGATTCTTCTTTCTTCTCCTCTTTTGGAGGTGCTGCACCTTCTTTCGGAGCTTCCTTATAGGTCCCCCAGGTCTTCTGCCAGCCTGTCCGATACCAGTCAAATGACCAGAAAGGTCCCGTTACCCCCATCAGAAATAAAATAATACAGCTGTAAAATCCCAATGTATTGTGCAGATCATGATTTATACGCTTCCATTTTGCAGACCATTTGATCTTTAAACCGTTCTTCCAGCCTCTGAGACGTTGTGGAAACCAGATAACGATTCCACTGATCACCCCTAATGTAAAAAGCAAAGTCGCTGTCCCTGTGATCCAGCTTCCCAGCTTTCTGTTTTCCACTCCTTCAATAAGAGGTTTCTCTATTTCATTCAGCATAAGCCAACGGTGCAGGCTAAACATCTTTTGCATAAAAGCCGCTGTCTTTGTTTCCTTTTCCTGCGGATCACCCAATAATTCACCGGTATAAGGATTGATCATCATCTGATTGGCTCTTTGACGCCCGCCAGCCGGAGGACCAGCCTTTTTCTCTTTTTGCTGCCCTTCTTTTTTATTTTTTCCTTCCCCGTTTTCAGCAAGACTTTCTTTACGCTCATTTTTGGATTCAGGTTTTTCAGACTTCTTATCAGACTTACCTTCTCCCTCAGATTTCCCTTCTTCTTTTTTAGGTTTGCTGTACAGGATGGCATAGGCTCTCTCCGGATCTTCGCTAATTCGGATTCCTGAAATTTTGCCTTTAATTTGTTTTTTCGCTGCAACGAGAAGATCATCCGCTGTCATTGCCTCCCGGGAAGTCTTTTCCACTTTAAAAAGATGCGGGGCCGCAGCTTCACGGATTTCGGTATTGTATACATAGATTGTACCCGTCAGACATACAATCAAGACAACGATACCACTGATCAAACCAAACCAAAGGTGAAGGTCGTTGAAAAACTTACGGATTTTCGGCCACTTTGAATCCGCCGTTGTTTGTTTTGATTTATTCATTTTCTCTCTCTTTAATGATTCATCAAATAAAAATCAGGCAATGCTGCTTTACAGCATTACCTGATGTAATTGTTATATACTCTTATTTATTGACTACCCGAAAATATCCTGATAGCATAAAATTAATTTGCATCCCACCATACTTTAGAAGTCAGGACTCCATTCTCTCCCTGAGCCACTACATTTTGATTATTTGTATTAACCTCTGTTTCCGGATACATAAATCGTAAAGGATGTGCTCCAGCTGTAGGCGAAGATACAGAATTCGGGAAGTTTGGAAAGCCAAGGCGTCTGAAGTCATTCCATGCCTGAATATTATTAATACTATTCAATGCCAGCCACTTTTGAGTTATTATCCTTTCAATCTTATTTGTAGCCGTTGCATAACTGACACTGTTCTGATTGATATAGGTCTGTATATTATAATTGTTGACATTAAACAAATAGTTGAATGAAGCCTGAACACCGCTTTGGTACAGTTGACTTGCCACTCCGCTAATCCATCCTCTTTCTACAGCCTCGGCCTGCAGAAAATTAGCCTCCGCCAATGAGATAATCATACTGACCTGATTAAATGATTTTATAATCCCTGCCGGTTGGTTAGAATTCTCTGTCGGACCTTTGAAGGCTGAAGTCGTTGCGGCTGCAAATTCATTAGCAATCGTGTTGTTTCCGAAAATTACTCCTTTATAATCTCCTGCAACACTTGTATAATTCTGTGCAAGACGGGGATCATTAAATTCCTTATACTTGCTGATCAGGTATTGAGTAGGGCGTATATTTGCATAATTTGCAACTGCTACACCTGCATTATTGCGATAAAACGTTTCATAGAAAGGATTCATTTTAGTCGCAGTATTGAGGTAACCGGGATTGACACTAGCATTTTCTAACAGAAAGCCTGATCCCTCCTGTACAATTTTCGCAATCTCCTGTGTAATGTAAGCGGACTGTGCAGAAACTTCTGATTGTCTTAAAAGTGCTCTCAATTTTAATGTATTTCCAAACTTTGCCCATTTAATTTTATCTCCTTTAAAGAGGACATCATCATTTGTGGGCAACAGGGATGCAACTTTGATTTCCTGAATACCTTCAGTGATCAGGTTGATAGATTTGGTATACACATCTTTACCCAGCTCATAGGATGGGTGCAGAACAGCTGAACCTTTCAATGCTTCATCGAATGGCACATTGTTATAGAAATCTACAAGGATAAAGAAGTGATAAGCCATCATAATTTTGGCTATCCCTGAATAGAATTTAGCATCTTCTGTATTTGCCTGATCCAATATTTCCTTGTAATACAAAAGATTGTTGTAGTTTGATTCCCAAACCGGAACTCCGTCACGGGTATCCCGGATAGCCGGGCCATTATACGTTTTCAGCGATGTAAATGAACTAACCCCCTCATTGGATGTTCCCCAATAGCCGCCCCACAATCCTCCGATCTGGTTTAACTGAATAGCCTCATTCGCTGCTGTTGTAACCAATGCAGCAGGCAATTTGGCATTTAAACTTAAATTTTCCTTTATCGGAGAGTTCGGATTCACATTTACATCCAGAAAATCACTACATGCTGTTAATGTAATAGAAACGAATGCCAGCAAACCTATTTTTATAATATTGTATTTCATCTTCGTGTTATTAAAAAGTCATGTTAACATTAAAGCCCATTGATCTTGCTGAAGGAATCTGTCTGAAACTGTTGTATCCGTCTGTTTGATTATACAGCGCTTCAGGATCTCCTATTGTGTTGGAAGAATGTCTGATAATAAACAGGTTATTTCCTACAAATCCAATACTTGCTTTTTTAATCAGCCTCTGCCCTGCCAACCATTTTTCAGGTAAATCATACCCGATATAAAGCTCTCTTAGTTTTAAATAATCACCTTTTGCTGCAGTGGTTGTCTGGATATTTCCATACGCAGTCCACCAGGCTTTATCTCCTTTAGAGTATACATCGGTATTCTCAACGATAGAGCCGTCCGCCAACCGTACCATAGAATTTGGCATAATAAACGGCTGTCTGTCATACTTAGCCGTTTCCGGGTGTGTCCCGGCAGCATACATACGAGGCACAACCTCAGAATACATCCAGCTACCTAATCTCGAATCGATCTGAAATCCTACTGTCAAGGATTTATAGCTGAATTTGGTATTAAATCCAAACAGATAAGGAGGAACCATTGTACCTAATACTTTCTCGTCTGTAGATGGAATAACATTTCCGTCTTTATCCAGTACAATCTTTCCGTTCTCCCTTAGAAAATCGGTCATACGAAGAGTAGGGTATTGCAAACCTTTGATGGCATACGCCTGTCTGAAAATATTAAACTCATCTCCTGCATATAGATTTTTCGCTTTGGTATCTGTATAACTGAAATTAACCCCAAACTCCAATCTTACATCTTTATTTTTAATAGCAGTACCGTTAATCATGACCTCAAGTGTCTTATTGATTACCTGCCCCGCATTCACAATAGTAGAATTAAATCCTGTGGCACTGGATATTCCGGCATTGAAAATCTGTCCGTCAGAATCTGAATATGCGTAAGCGATATCGGTCCGCAATCTGTCATTAAAGAATGCCAGTTGGGTTCCCACCTCAAATGATTTTACAAATTCAGGTTTGATTAACAAATTCGGTTCTGATAGTGATGGCGTAAATCCGACCAGACTACCAAAAGGGAAACCTCCGGTCTGACTGTACGTCAGGTTTAATCTGTAAGGATCTAAGGTAACATTACCGGTCTTGTTATACGAAGTGTAAATCCGTCCATAACTTAGAATACTGCTGTTCTTAAGACTTTCTATTGCATCTGTAAACACAAATGATGAACTGATCCCCGGAGAGAAGTAACTGTTATTATTCGGATCCAGGACGGATACCTGATCATTTCTACCTGTTAAAGTCAAAAACAAATAATTTTTGTATCCCGCTGTAAACTCACCGTAAGTTGCCAGTGAACGATATTTCGTTATAGTAGATCCTCCGGTCAGCTCTCCTGTTCTTGAACCTTGGTTGAATATATCTTCAAACAATAAATTTGCAGCACTTACGTTGATGAGTTTCGAGTCATCCATACGAACATTCTGTCCAACCAATAATTTGGTGGTGAAATCACCGAAGTTCTTGTGAAAATTCAAAATCAAATCATTATTGAAGCGTGTGAATCCACGGTGTGTATCATTTACCGAACCATTGATATTTCGTGTAGCAATATTTGATACTAACTTACGGTTAGTGACCCTTCCCGGTTCAGACTGGAAATAAAGACCTGTTCTGTACGTCGCATCAAACCAGTCTGTAAACTCATAATTGAATTCCAGTTTTGAATTTAAAGTATGCTGATCATACATATTTCTATTATTATCCGCCATAAAAATAGGATTTCTGGTACCTGCTACCGGATTATACCAATTGAGCGGATGATTTGGAGAGCTTGGATCCTCCCAGTTTCTTGCTTCTTTATAATCTATATTAGCGGGCTGTGTATAGACTGATAACCAGGGACCGTCACTTGTTGTATTGTTCTTGAAGAATACATAATTCATATTAAATGAAGTATTCAGCTTATTAAAACGGCGTGACCCGTTAAATCTGGCACCTGTACGACTGGATCTGTCACCCGGAATTACTCCTTTTAAACGCACATCCTGTAAAGACACAAAGTAAGAACCCTTCTCATCTCCTCCGGAAAAGGATAAATCATTCTGGGTAGTGATTCCTGTATCAAAAAAACCCAACCTGTTATCTTTAGACGGAGCAGCGTAAACTTTTGTTGGCTGTACTCCATTGATTGGCAAACCGAAATCTCTCGTTTCCCCATTAAATTTATCTCCCCATGACTCGTTAGCAACGGGACTGTAGACACCATTCTGCCCTTGTCCGAAGACCGTCTGCGCAGGAGGTAATAAAAATACATTTGAAAATGTAGTACTGTTACTGAAATTGATCTGACCTCTTTCTGATCTGCCCGATTTAGTCGTGATCATAATAGCACCATTAACACCTTCAGATCCGTATAAGGCCGCAGCATTTGCTCCTTTAAGCACAGTGATATCCTGTATGTCATTTGGATTAATACGGGTAATATCCGGCAAAGGAACTCCGTCTACAACATATAAAGGGTCATTTTTAGATCTGTTCAAAGAGCGTGTTCCTCTCAAACGGATCTGAATACCCGGATCTGTTTTTCCTGTTGTCAGGTCCGTAGCATTAATCCTCAATCCGGCAACCTTACTTGATAAAGCCAGTAAGGGATTGACCACTTTACCTAAATTAAGCTCTTCATTATTGACCGATTGTGCAGAGGTACCCAGTTCTCTGGACTGTCTTTTTATACCCAAAGCTCCCGTTACAAGAACTTCGCTGAGCACATGAGGATCTTCTTCCAGGCGAAATATAAGATCGGACTGACTCGTGTTAACGACGACCTCAGCAGCAATATAACCAATATGGGAGATCACTAATGTCTGTCCGCGATGTGCACGGATACGGAAGGAACCTTGAGAACCTGTAATTACGCTTCCTGAACGCGGATTTTCTTTCACCGAAACCGACACGCCACTGATCGGCTCATCACTTTTCTGATCCAGAATACGCCCTTCCAGGGTAATATGGGTCTGCGCCGATGACTCCGAAACGCACATCGACATCCACACAAGTAATAAGATTGAAAAGTATTTTTTTAACATATCTTAATATTTTAAATTGAATAAGTATAAAATTTTCTATATTTGATTTAGATTCAGTCTAAATAAATAATGCACGAAGATAGAGTTAATCTAAATCACCGAATAACGCAATAGGAAATAAGACTTATAACATCGGAAATTTCTGTAAAGATGAAATTGCTTAATACGAAAATACGTACACTTCATTATGATCATCAGGATTATGGTATCCGGTTGATCAATCCGTATACTGCATACGAGTTTATTCCTGATCACGAAGGCTATCTTGTATTGATAGCCATAAAAGAAGGATGTTCATTATCAGCCGGAAATCATAAACTCATCCTGAAAGAGAAAGAAAGCACCATCATACGACTTGATAAAACGAATATAAAAGTAAGCTCCAGACATCCGGAGGCCCAATGCCTTACTTTACTCTACAAGCCTTCCTACCTGAAGCATATGGATATGTCTGACCAAAGTATTCTTCAGATAGATGCCGGAATCCGCAAAGTTGAAAAAATGGAAAGTGAAGTTGCTTCCAGAACTTATATTAAAGCTGTTGATCTTATGCGCGTGAAAGCAACTCATACTCTTTTACCTGCTTTCTATAAATCTAAATCCCTTTATATTTTATCCTTATTGATGGATGGTATACAGCGAACAGTATCTTCAGTACCGGCTGAATTGAGGGAGGCTGATATTGAAAAGATCAAAAAAGTAAAATATATTATTGAAACTAACCTGAATAAGAATTTTACTATTCAACATTTGGCGAGAGAGGTGGGCACGAATGTTCAATACCTGAAGCAGCATTTCAAACAGTACTACGGAAAGACCATTTTTAGTTTTATTTCCGAATGTAAGATGCAAAAGGCTCAGCACCTGTTGAAAGAGCGGGAACTTACGATCAGCTTTATCAGCCACCAACTGGGTTATAAACATGCCAGTCATTTTACAAATGCCTTCAAAAAATTCTTCGGTTACGTCCCGAATACAATCCGCTATTTGTTTATTCTTTTTTATAATGAAATAGTTGCGATAACAGAACTTGGCCTTTTATAATGAAAACGGCTCCCTTTGTTTAAAGAGAGCCGTTACTTATTATACTTATAGATTGATTAATCGAATTTCCATCTTACAAAAGCTTCAATCGCTTCGTAATCTGCCAGACCTAACTGGTCATAAAGTGAAGCGGTTTCACTTGTACGGTCTTCTGCACGCACCCAGAATTCACGCGGATCGTCGCCCGGGAAAACAGGAAGATCTTTCTGCGACTGGTGTTTGAATATAGCCAAGCGCTTGCGGTACACCTCTTGCGGAGACAACGGAACAGCCATTTCGATCTCATGGATCGGAAATTCGTGCCATGCTCCACGGTACAACCACAACCAACAATCTTTTGTCCACTCATCTGTCTGACGTAATCTTTTTACGGCTTCCAGAATAATGTCAAAACAAATCCGGTGTGTTCCATGCGGATCGGCAAAGTCACCTGCAGCAAAAATCTGATGAGGTTTTACTTTACGCAACAGTTCCATCGTCTGAACGATATCATCTTCAAAAGATACATTTTTAGAAAATTTCTGTCTGTCGTAAAACGGAAGATCCTGAAAGTGAATATTTGATGCCGGAAGACCAACAAATCGTGCTCCTGCGATTGCCTCTCCTTTACGGATTAATGCTTTTATCTTACGAACAATGTCTGTATCGATCTGATTTGGTTTTTTACTGGCGAAGATATCACGGCTTTCATCATATAAAGCTTTGATTTTACTTGCATCAATACCCATTTCATTTGCAAAATCTTCTGCAAATTCCAGGTATCTCACCACATCATCATCCCATACTGCTGTATTACCACTGGTCTGATAAGCTACATGTACATCATGTCCCTGATCCGCAAGACGGATAAATGTTCCTCCCATAGAGATCACATCATCATCGGGGTGTGGAGAAAATACGATAGATGTTTTCTTTGCCGGATTAGCACGTTCCGGACGTTGAGAATCATCTACATTTGGTTTACCCCCCGGCCAGCCGGTAATCGTGTGCTGCAATTCATTAAAAATACGGATATTGATGGTATAAGCAGGCCCTTCTTCGGTTACAAGCTTAGCCATTCCGTGACTGTTATAATCTTCTTCCTGAAGTTTTAAGATTGGTTTTTTCACTTCTAAAGCCAGCCAAACAACTGCCTTCTTTGTCAGTTCAGGCGTCCACTCTACATCTTCTGCTAACCAGGGTCTGTCAAAACGAGTCAATAAAGATGCTGCATCTGTATCCAGAATAAACTCTACACTATCCGATAATTGCAGGTAAGTAGCCGGAATTTCTGAAGAAATTTCACCTTCAACAGCTTTTTTAATGATTTCGGCTTTATTTCCACTCCATGCCATCAGAATAATCTCTCTGGCTTTGAAGATCGTACCGACACCCATTGTGATTGCTTTGCGAGGTACATTATCTTTACCACCAAAATCTCTGGATGCATCACGACGTGTAAGATCATCTAATGTAACCAGACGTGTTCCTGAATTCGGAGCTGAACCCGGCTCATTGAAACCAATGTGACCCGTACGTCCAATACCCAGAATCTGAATATCAAGACCTCCGCAATCTGTAATTTTTTGCTCGTAAGCTGCACAGAATGCCTGTACATCTTTTGCATCCAGTGTACCGTCAGGTATGTTGATATTTGCTTTATCGATGTCTACATGATCAAATAATTTATTATTCATAAATGTCACATAGCTCTGCGCAGCATCTGGTTGCATCGGGTAGTATTCGTCCAAGTTAAACGTCACTACATTTTTGAAACTCAATCCCTCCTCCTTATGCAGCCGGATCAATTCCGCATACACTTTTACAGGAGTAGCACCTGTTGCCAATCCAAGAACAGCCTGTTCGCCATTCTCTTGCTTAGCCCGGATAATATCAGCGATACGTTTGGCAACAACCTTTGATGCCGTATCCTGGTCAGGGTACACACTTACTGGAACTTTTTCGAAGCGTGTCTCTTCCAACAAATTTAATCTAGCCATTTTAGATATAGAGTATTAGATAAGGTGAATAGCAAATTTAATAATTTCTACGGTTTAACCACAGCATGTTTGCGCTTTTTTGCAAGATTTTGTCGGTTATGTCGTTTTTTGCCCTTAAACAATCGTTTGAGCAACATATTTAAATTAAAAATTAGCGAATATTCCTCAGTAAATCAAGGGCTTTAGATAATGTCTCCGCTTTCTTGGCAAAACAGATACGAAGGAGTTGCTGATTGACTGGTGTAGAATAGAAAGCAGAGACAGGAATCATAGCGATTCCGTTATCTTTTGTCAACCGGACAGCAAAATCTTCTTCCGGAAGTGTGGATATTCTGCTGTAACAAACATTTAAAAAATAAGTACCCTGTGAAGGAATAACCTCAAAACCCGTGTCTTTCAGGCCTTCAGCTAAAAAATCTCTTTTTTCCTGAAAGAAGGAAGGTAAAGACAAATACGTTTGCGGATCCTCCAGATATTTTGCAATAGCATACTGCATCGGTGTATTGACACTGAACACATTAAACTGATGAACTTTACGAAATTCCTTAGTTAATTCCGCGGGACCAATGCAATATCCGACTTTCCATCCCGTGGTATGCAACAATTTGCCAAAAGAAGCAATTATAAAACTTCTGTTTCTCAATTCCTCATATTCCAGAAGGGAATGAATAGCACCTCCATCATATACTATATGCTCATAAACCTCATCGCTGATAATAAGAATACCAGTTCCCCGGACAATATGACAAAGTGCTGTAAAGTCTGCTGTTTGAAGTACTCTGCCTGTTGGATTATTAGGATTATTGATAATGATCATTTTGGTCTTATCCGTAATCTGTTCTTTCACATAATCCCAGTCTATCTCAAAATCCGGGGCAAGCAACCGGACAGCACATGCTTTACCGCCGAAGAGTTCTATTGCAGGCCTGTAACAGTCATATGCCGGTTCGAAAATGATCACTTCATCACCCGGACTTATTGTGGAGGCTATAGCCGTGAATATGGCCTGAGTACCTCCTGCTGTTACCGTTATTTCTTCTGCAGAATCAACAGTAACACGATAGAGCTGTTCAACTTTCGACGCAATTCGCTCTCTTAACGGCGGAACTCCTGCCATCATAGCATATTGATGGTGGCCATCCCGCATGGACTGCTCTACAAGAGCCAGCAGTTGAGGATCCGGGGCATAATCCGGAAATCCCTGCGAAAGATTCAATGCACCATATTGCTGCGCCAAAGCTGACATTCGGGTAAAAATGGTCGTTCCTACATTCGGAAGTTTAGATGATATATGGATGGACATATGAAAAGACTGATAAATATCCACTAATATAGTAGATTATTCCAGAATTATCTGATCAAAAGAAAGATGGCTTTCTATTTCAGCACATTCAACAATTTGATACTGATCATAAATCCATTTTCAGCAGATGCTCCTTGCAGATTTCGTACATAATCTACCCTAAATATCCTGTATTTTCCAAATCCAACATTGTCAAATCCCGCCGTAAACTCGTGATATGGCTTGAATTTCGGAACAGCCAGATGATGATACCCTAAAACGAGATTCCACTGCAGTAAGTTTAATAAAGGAACTTTGTTCATGACATAACCCTTAAAATTATGTTCTGCATGCATTTCAAAATAGGCATCATTGGTACTGCGCGTGTAATAAGGTAACATCAGAAAATTATTAAGGTATCGGGAAGCCCGTTCTACATTTGTCTCATTACCATTGAAATGTCTGAAATCTGCAAATCCGATACCCGAAGCATTAAAGAACTTACCGGCATTCAGTGCGATGCCAAAAAGGCCTTTATTGTTAAAATCAAAATCCTGGGTCAGTCTTCCCTTTATAAGCTGATACTCATACTTCTGTTCTGAAGCCCCGAAAGTCTGCTCCCAACCAAGTAAAAGGGTCGGAAAAGTCGGGTCCGGAATCGAGAGACGTTCATCCGGACGCTCAATAATCTTAACCCCTGGTCTTATACGTGCCGTAATATTGTATTTAAATAAATGATGGGGATTAAATACAGGAACTGTATTATCCTCCGGCAATAATGGGTTGTTAGAAGTATATTCATGTTCTCTCCCGGCAAAAGAGTAATCCGTATTGTTAAACAAGGCTCTCCGGTCGGCATATTCAAGAGATAGCGAAGCTGCGATCTGATCTATCAGGTTTCGGGAATAGGAAATTTTAGCAAAATCCTTTTGATATATTTTCATATAATTTTTCCGTGAAAACAAGGAATAGGCCATATTCAAAAACGGATCTATAGGCTCTGACGGATTAAACTGTTCTACAGAACGGCCACCTTCAAATGTAAGTATGTCGTAAGTCTGTGTATTAAACCGATGTAAAAGTTTTCCTTTCACGCGCAACTGCTCATCAGCAAGTCCATAATTGAAAGATACTTCTCCCCGGCTGTATTTACCTTTGTCAGACTCGCCTTTTGCCGCCGAAAATCCAGCATTAAAATTCCAGCCCTGTACGGTATTGAAACTCGTAGACAGCAGATTTGATAAACCTCTGTACCGGAATACAAAATGATCCGCTGTGTTCCGATACGTATAGCCGATCAACACATCCAAAGGTTTAAATTGATTATTCTTTCTATCCACAGAATCGATATACCGCGGCGAATTTCTTACCTGCTGAATACTATCTTTCTTACTATAATCAGCAGATTCCTCTGCCGTTAGCGGTACAGGTCTGTTCCTTTCCCAGTAATCAGTTCCTTTTTTATTTGCCAACGGATCTATCCTGGCAATGACATTCGTAAAAGTCTTCTTCTCAAATGCATTCACATAATTGTAATTCGAAAAATTGTGTATATACCGGCCATCAAACGCAATACCTAATACACTGATCTGAAACTCTATAGTTTGCAACATCTTGGACCATTTCTGATCCTGTGCATTATAAGCATATTGCTGTATCAAATGCAGTGTATCAATAATTGGTTGATTCATCTGTGAACCTTTAATAATAAAATCGACCCCGTATATCTCCCAGCTCCCGTCTACAATATAAATATAGCCTTTCACTACCGGCTCGGATTCGCGCACAGGTGTCACTCTTATCTTGTGAACACGCATGCTGGGTTCTACATCAATGACATTTTCTCTTTTAAATTTATAATAGGAGAATGCAGCATTAGCCAAAGGAGATACAATACTTGATCCCAGTGTTACATGGTTAGCATAGAAATCAAAATTCGTTCCCTGAGCGGTATTGAAGCTAAATCCTTTATCATCTCCGCTCACTTTTGATGCGACAATGTGTTCATTTATCTTGTCCGGTTTCTGAAAACGGATCTCAGATACCGTTTCAGAAAGATATATAACCCCTGTACGGGCTGTGTCTAATGCCAGCTCGTCATCGTCAATCTTTTGTCCAAGTATCTTTTTTGGTAACTTCTTTACTCTCAGCAGTCCTTTTGAATAAAAGTCTGCTGTATATTTATCATTTTTTTCTGCATTAACCTGTCGTGATGCAATCGCCTGCCGGATAATTCGTACAGCAGGATCTTCCCCTTTCATCGTCACCACGACTTCCTCGATCTGCCGTTCTTCAGGTTCCAGACGTATATTGATAATATGAGGCTGTTCTTTTATTTGTGCTGTCACGATCTGTGTCTTATAACCCAGGTTTTGAAAGATAAGAGTACGGCTTTTCTCTTCTTTGGAAATTTTCAACTCGTACTGTCCCATCATATTGGTAGATGTTCCGGAGGTACTGTTCTGCAGAAAAACAGATACCGAAGGAAGGGGCTTTCCGGACTGATCCGTGACTACACCTTTAATCTGAGCTGATAATGAGCAGCATAAGAGCATTACACATAAAAAGGAGAGAATATTCTTCATCAGTACTGTATTGGTCGACAAAATCTGTTGACTATTAGGTTAAAAAGCAAATATAATTGTGCAAATTTCAATATTCTGTTAAAGTTTGTTAAGAATAGAAATAAACATCTGCACAATCCTAAAAACAGTTATATGACAATAATATTACTCGACTAGTTTAATAGATTACTTTATATTTGTAGAAAATAAATATACATATGAAAAAGATATGCCTATACCTTCTTTTTGCTATTCCGGTATTTGCTTTCGGGCAGCAAGGATCACAAAAGAAGGAGCTTACCAAGCAAGAATATATAGAGCTGGTCAAAGCCCATCCGGATTCAGTATCCAGTCTGATCTCCCTCCGGAGAGTAGGTGGCTATGACCCGGATTATAAAGAGATGCAGGAACTTTATAACGGTCTGAATAAAAGCGTTAAAAAGTCTAAAGAAGGAAAAGAATTTCAGGACTATTTGCGGGTATTATCTACCGTTGCAGTAGGAAAACAAGCTCCTGAATTTACTCAAAATGACACAACCGGAAATCCTGTTAAACTAAAAGATTTCAGAGGGAAATATGTCCTGTTAGATTTTTGGGCTTCCTGGTGTCCGGACTGCCGTGTAGAAAGCCCTGATCTGGTTGCTACTTATGAAAAATTTAAAGGCGATAAGTTCGAAATACTGGGTATCTCATTTGACAAAGATAAGGCTGCCTGGACCAAAGCTATACATGCAGATAAAAGACACTGGAGACATGTATCAGATCTGAAGCGCTGGCAGAATGATGTAGGAACATTATATGGTGTAAAAGCCATTCCACAGAATGTCCTTATCGATCCTAACGGCAAAATAATAGCCCGGAATCTGCATAAAGAAGCGCTCGACAAAAAACTGGCAGAGGTCCTTAAGTAGTAAATGGACGAAATCAGAATAAAATAACCCCTGAATTAAATCAGGGGCTATTCTGTTTTACCGGCAGATTATACAGGTGAGCAAGAAAAGACCACAACTGTTATGAGCTCCTTCAACTAACCAAATAATGCTCTGAATATATCCTCCAATGTTGCCATAGGACGGATTGCGATATTATACTTTTTAGGGTCAAGACCTTTTATATTGAACTTGGATATAAAAACACCTTCAAAACCCAGTTTTTCTGCTTCAGCAATACGTTGTTCTATTCGGTTTACGGCCCGTATCTCTCCGGACAACCCTACTTCTCCTGCGAAAGCAAAAGTTGTTTTTATCGGCATATCCTGTTGCGAAGAAATAATAGCAACAATCACAGCCAGGTCAATAGCGGGGTCTTCTACACGTAAACCACCTGCAATATTCAGGAAGACATCCTGTGCACTCAGGCGAAAGCCAAACCGCTTTTCAAGCACAGCAAGCAACATATTTAATCGCTTGGTATCGTAACCTGTAGAGGATCGTTGTGCATTACCAAACGCTGAATTGCTGACCAATGCCTGTACTTCTATCATCATAGGACGCATCCCTTCAAGCATCGCAGCAATTGAAACGCCACTCACGGGTGCATCCCGCTGAGAAATCATAATCTCAGACGGATTGGAAACTTCTCTCAGACCAGCTCCCTGCATTTCATAGATACCCAGTTCGGAAGCAGAGCCAAATCTGTTTTTTACTGCCCGAAGAATTCGGTATACGTGATGACGATCTCCTTCAAACTGCAGAACGGTATCTACCATATGCTCTAATACCTTTGGCCCGGCAATAGAGCCGTCTTTAGTGATATGACCGACAATAAATACCGGCGTACTGGTCTCCTTTGCAAACCGAAGAAGCTCAGCTGTACACTCTCTGACCTGAGATACAGATCCCGGAGCAGATTCAATCTGAGAAGAATGTAGCGTTTGAATAGAATCTATTACGATAACATTGGGTTGTACAGCTTCTATCTGTTTAAATATATTTTGTGTGGATGTCTCCGTAAGAATATAACAATCAGCTCTGGAAGATTGCGAAAGGCGTTCTGCCCGCATTTTGATCTGCTGTTCACTCTCTTCACCCGAAATGTAAAGCGTTTTGACCTGAGGAATAGAGAGTGCAAGCTGCAGCATCAGTGTAGATTTACCTATACCGGGCTCCCCTCCTATCAGGACTAATGATCCGGGTACAATCCCGCCTCCAAGAACCCTGTTGAATTCCTGATCAGGAGTCAGAATGCGTGACTCATCCTGATAAATAATTTCGTGTATGATTGCGGCCTTATTCGCTCTCTTAGTTACGGAAGCACTGGTTGTACTTCGCCATTCAGGAACCTTGGAGTTACCTTTCTCGACGACTTCCTCTACAAATGAATTCCATTGTTTACATGAGGGACATTGACCTAACCATTTCGGGGATTCATATCCGCAGTTTTGACAGAAATATGCTGATTTACTTTTAGCCATTGTACGAAATTACTAAAAATAATCAGTGCATATGCAGTGATCATAAACAGTATGGATGAAATTAAGACAGGAATAGCGAAATATTCCATAGCACAGAATGACTTCTGTGTATGAATATATCTTATTATTTGAAAATGAAATTTAACTAAAGAAAATCAACCTTTTACCAGTCCTTTGATTTTGTAAAAAGACCACTTGATTGCATACCATATCAATCCAAATGTGTTCTCTTTTGTAACATCACTTGCCAGAGATGGTGGCAACAGCTCATATACACTAATACCGAAAAGGTGGGCTATTTTATAGACCTGATCAACTTTTACTTTTGTTTCCCCTCTTTCAATTTTAGAATAAGCTGCCTGGGACATATCTAATTTAAATGCCACAGCTTCCTGAGATACTTTTAAGTTTTCTCTCTTGATACGAATGTATTCTCCAATTTCCATATCCGTTACCAATTAATTCTGCTATAAATATAATAATATAAAAAATTATAACCTACGGTTATAAGAAAAACTTCAATTACAACGCTAAGTTATAACATACAACTCTGGGTTGTGGTAGCTCCTCTGATCTAGATCTAGCTTTGGTTTAAATATTAAATAACCCAAAATGCTATGAACAATTTAGAAAAAAAAACAACAGAAACTCCAGTTGAATTAAAAGAATTAACACTAGAGGAGCAAATCAATATCAATGGTGGATCCAGAAATGATCCTAAACAGGAAGATCTGTGGGATATCATTTCCAAATGGCTTTTCCAATAGGAATATCTATTGAAAAATTGATTTAAATGAATTTATAAATTCAATAAAAGCCGGTGGTCTGACACAAAATGCCAAAACTGATCCTAACAAAAAAGCAAAAATATGCAGCCCCTTATTAACTTTACTTTTAGGAACGAAGCTCAGCAATAGAATCACAATAAGTACCGCTAACCAAAATTGTGCGCTTACTTTTATTGCTTCTATCCAGAAACTACTCATTTTTTGAAGAGGATAGTATAAAAAGCTGAATCCATATAAGCCAAACGTTAATCCGGAAGCACCAACAGCTGTATATGTAAAGTCATCTTTTTTGATATAGGTTTGAAAAAGATTTGGGATGATAACTAAGCATATAATTATCAAAACAGAAAGTAAATATGCTGCTGTCGTCCCATATTCTTGCTTTATCAATCCAAACAGATCGTATAAAAGCGCATAAATCAGTACCACATTGACCAGAAGATGTATCCAGCTTCTGTGAATCAATGCCGAGGTAAATAAGGTATGCCACCTTTTGCCCCGGCATATTTCATACGGGTGCAGGAGCAGTTTATAAAAAAACGGTTTATAGTAAAATCCGATAATGCTGCAGATAATAATAACAGGTACCAAAGTATATGACCATGGTGACTCTGCAGGAGTAGGTAATATATCAAATATTGCCGGCATATGTAGAATGTGTAAACGAATGTATTGTTTTTTTCATAATATAATCACGGTCAATTGAACAAAAATTTTCTTTTCGTATATTGACCTACAAACCTGACACTTATGATTTTTCCCAAAAAGAACATTAAATACCTGCTGTGATTATATTTTTACTTTTCATATTTATGGCGATACCGTTTCTCTACATTCCGGCATCAGTATCTGCAGAAGAAATCCCTCTCCCTGCAAATAAAGATTCCACTGTACACTCTCCGGTAGATAAAGAGTTAATTGCTGATATACGGCTTCAGCAGTACAACGAAAAAATGAAGAGGTATGATACAGTCCTTCTTATTTCTTCTGCAATTATCTGACACAGTCCGCACATAAAGCTTAGACCCATTATCCCATATCTGCTATAGAATCATCCATGAAAAAAAACCGTCTTGTAAAACAACATGATATCAAAGACTGCGGAGCAGCATGTCTGGCATCTGCAGGGGCTCATTTTGGATTGGAACTTCCTTTAGCCAGGATCAGGCAGATCTGTTACACCGATAGTCAGGGGACCAATGTTCTGGGCATGATACAGGGACTACAGACCATGGGTTTCAACGCCAAAGGGGTTAAAGCAACTGTGCAGTCTCTTTCCGGGATACCCCTTCCTGCTATTGCCCATCTTATTCTAAAAAACAAACTGCATCATTATGTCGTCATTTATGAAGTGAGTAAAGACAAGGTCTGTATCATGAACCCTGCTCATGGAAAAATGGAACAATTCAGCATCCAGGAATTTACAGAACTATGGACAGGAGTTCTTATCCTGATGGAACCTAATGAATTTTTCCGGCAAAAGAAGGAGAAAATCAGTAATTATACCCGATTCTGGAATCTGATCAAGCCACATAAGACCATGATCATACCGGCACTGCTGGGCGCACTGTTATACACGATACTTGGTCTTTCCATGTCCATTTATATACAGAAAATAACGGATGAGGTGCTTGTTGACGGAAACCTCCGTTTACTCAATCTGCTCTCCGTAATCATGATTGTAATTCTGGTATTTCAACTTTTTATAGGCTCGATGAAAAGCATTATGGTACTAAAGACCGGACAACGCATAGATCGGTATCTGATTCTGGGATATTATAAACATTTACTGCAGTTGCCTCAGCGTTTTTTTGACACCATGAAAGTCGGTGAAATTATTTCACGGGTGAATGACGCGGTCAAAATAAGAACCTTTATCAACGATGTATCCATTCAGATCATTGTGAACGTATTTATTATCGTCTTTTCGTTTACGCTGATGTTTACTTATTACTGGAAGCTGGCCCTTATTGTCATGTTGGTTATTCCTCTGTATATCTTTATCTACTGGGTTTCCAATAAACTAAATAAGATGGTGGAGCGAAGAATGATGGAAGAAGCAGCCGATCTGGAATCCCATCTGGTTGAATCCTTACATGCTATCAGCACCATCAAACAGTTTGGAGTAGAGAGTTATGCCAATAAGAAGATCGACAACAGTTTCAGGAAGTTGCTCGGCACCATCAACACTTCAGTAATGAATACCCTGTTTTCTACAAATGCTTCAGATTTTTTGTCGAAATTATTTACCATTATACTCTTATGGGCAGGAGCTAGGTATGTAATAGACCGCTCCATTACGGCCGGAGAATTATTATCGTTCTATGCATTGATTGGCTACTTTACCGGTCCTGTATCGCAACTTATCGGCACAAACAAAGCTATACAGAACGCTCTCATTGCAGCAGACAGATTATTCGAAATAATGGATCTGGAGCAGGAAGAATTAACAGGAAAAACAGATTTGTCCCGGGATTCGACAGGTGATATTAAACTGGAAGATGTATCTTTTAGCTATGGATCACGTGCCCGTGTTTTCAAGGATTTTTCCTGCACATTCAAAAAGGGACAGACTACGGCTGTTGTGGGAGAGAGCGGTTCCGGCAAAACAACGCTGGCAGCACTGATCCAGCATATCTATCCGACCAATAGCGGAAAAATATCCATTGGCTCCACCAATATCAGAAACATCAGTAAGCACTCCCTTCGAAACCTTATTTCTGTCGTTCCACAGCAGGTAGACCTCTTTTCGGGAAATGTTATTGAAAATATTGCCCTTGGAGAAGACTCTCCCGACTTTAGTCGTATTCTTGATATTACGACAGCATTAGGTATCCGGCCTTTTATTGAAAAATTACCCGAGGGTTTTGAAACACATCTGGGTGAAAACGGGACCGTATTATCCGGCGGCCAAAAACAACGAATCGCTATAGCAAGAGCCCTCTATAAAGATCCGGAAATCCTTATTTTGGATGAAGCCACATCCTCGCTAGACACCGAGTCAGAACTCCTGATTCAACAAACGCTGGCACAGTTCAAAGCGCAGGGTAAGACGATGATTGTTATCGCCCACCGCCTCAGTACGGTTGCCCATGCAGACAGCATAATGGTGCTCAAAGAGGGCAAATTAATGGAAGAAGGAAGCCACCATCAACTCCTCACAAAAGATAGCATATACCGATCGATGTGGCAAAAACAAAGCTTATCCATCTAAAATTAAAGAACATGTACATGCAAGGTGTTCAAAGTTATTTCAAACGTTGATAAGTTGAGCGTATGCCCGCATCTTTCCTAAATCCTGATCAGTAAAAAAACAATTAAAACAAAAACCAAAATCGTTAGATTTGGAATTGATCAACCAAATAATACTGAGGTATGCTTTCCGATATTTATAGAGAAAAATCGCCATTGTCTGAGCAAGATTGTTTTGTCGTATTTGACCGCAGAAAATCCTCGTTCACATTTCCAGTACATATTCATCCCGAATATGAGATCAATTATGTGGAAGGGGCATCCGGAGCGTTGCGTATTATTGGAGATTCTGTAGAGAATATCGGAGAGAAAGATCTGGTATTAATTGCCAATCCGGAACTCAAACATGCCTGGAAAGACGGAGATTGTACATCCACCAATATTCATGAGATTACCATCCAGTTTCATCCCTCATTAATCGAACAATGTCTGGATAAGAAACAATTTCAGAGCATCCAGCAGTTGTTCTCACGTGCCTCGAAAGGAGTTCATTTTGGTGCCGCCACTATAGAAAAAGTACTCCCGTTACTGCGGATCATAACAATGGAAAAGGATGGATTTTATGCCGTTATGAAGTTGTTTATTCTTCTCTATGAATTGTCAAAAGGAGACGACCTTCGGGAACTCTCCAGTGAAACTACCATAGAAATGACAAAGAATGAGATTTTACTACACAAACTTCAAAACTATGTATCTACTAATATTGCAGAAGTAATCCGGCTTCCTGAGGCTGCAGATGCATTAAACATGAGCAGATCCACTTTTGCCCGTTTTATCAAATGCAATACAGCAATGAATTTTACAGATTACCTGCTGGATTTCAGAATAAATATGGCTATGCGAAAACTTAAGGATGCGACCCCTATATCCGAGGTGGTCAGCCTTTGTGGTTTTAACAGTATTTCGTATTTCTACAGGGTCTTTAAAAAAGCAAAAGGCATTACGCCTGCCGAGTTTAGAGACAACAGTAAAAATCAACAGTTGATTATTTAAATGGTTTCAGAAGTTCACTATATTTTTCCATTCCTTTCTCTGATCTTCCCTTAAGAGTGAATAGTTCAATAAAATTGAGCTAATTGTACAACTGCAAACAGACAAAATAACACTTAAAAACCTATTTAACAGATAATTAAGATAAATTCAGATTTTTTGAGTACAATAAAAATCAGCAGGTATAGAAACTAATTTTCCTGACAGAGAAGATCTTCCTTCTCCTCTTTTAGCATATCCGCCCCAAATAAAGATTAAAAAGTTCAATCCGATTGAAGCAAGAGTTCAATTTACGGAATATGTTTTCCTGTAGTTTAGCTCCGGACAAATTCCAAAAACAATCCGGATACACTAATGCATATACATCAGACATCAGTGAATCCAACGCTCGTTCAGGAAGATACAACCATCAACCCAGAAAATTATAAACCGTATGAGAAGAATTATTTTAATACTCCTGCTTGGAGTCTGTAGTCTATATGCTTGGGCGCAACAGGCTATCACTGTCAAAGGAACAGTCAGAGACAAGGAAAACAAACCGGTAATCGGAGCTACAGTCGCCGTAAAGGGTAGTTCTGAAGGAACCAAAACAGATATTGACGGGAATTTTACGATCAGTATCGCTCAGGGTAAAATACTCCAGTTTTCATATGTAGGAATGCAAAAATCTGAGCATACAATTTCAGATGCATCTTTTCTACAGATTACATTAGATGACGACAATCAGCTGGATGAAGTCGTTGTGGTCGGATACGGAACCGTCAAAAGACGTGACCTGACAGGTGCTGTCGCTTCCGTTACAGGCAAAGATCTGCAGGCTGATGTTGCAAAAAGTGCCAGTGGAGCTTTGCAGGGCAGAATTGCCGGAGTAACGGTATCGAATACAGGAGGCCAGCCCGGTTCAGGCATGAGTATCAATGTCCGGGGACTTAGTTCCTTAGGGGCAAATACCCCGTTGTATGTCATTGATGGTGTATACGGAGATATCAATATGGTAGACCCGGCAGATATTGCTTCTCTGGAGGTCCTCAAAGATGCATCCGCAGCAGCCATCTATGGTTCAAGAGCCGCAAATGGCGTGGTACTCATTACCACCAAAAGCGGTAAAAAGGAGATGGCCCCTACCATCAATGTAAATTTCTATTCAGGAGTACAGCAGATTACCAAAAAACTGGGCGTGCTGGATGCGCAACAGTGGAAAAGTATAATGAAACAATCAGGCTATCTCCCGCAGGAAGCGGTAGACTATCAGGGTGCGGGAACCAATTGGCAGAATGAAGTATACAGAACTGCTCCTGTAACCAAAGCTAATGTTGGTATTACGGGCGGGTCCCAACAGGCCACGTATAGCTTATCTGCCGGATATATGAATCAGGAAGGGATTCTGATCAATTCAGGTTATGATGCGTTCAATATCCGGTCTAAAAACACCTTTTCTTTTTTCAATGACAATTTCAGATTAGGCAATACCTTATTATTGAAAACATCTAATAAAGATATCAACAGATTAACGATTACAGATGCTCTCCGTCAGAATCCTCTGATGCCTGTATATGATGCAGACCAGCTGGGCGGATATGCAGGTATTTCTCCGTGGATGAAAAACATGGACAATCCCGTAGGCGCTTCCCGTCTGTTTGATAACGAAGTACATAGCACAGAAATACTATTCAATGCCTATGCAGAAGTCGATCTGTGGCTGAAAGGACTGAAATATAAACTCAACTTCGGTTATAACAAAGACAATGGACGCAACTATGCCTATAATGCTCCTTATGATTTCGGATCCGGAGCAGTACAATCTAAACTAAATGAATCGGCATTTTTTGAAAACCAATGGTTGCTGGAGCATACTCTACACTACGACAATACTTTTGAAAAGCATACTATATCCGCACTATTGGGATATTCTTCTCAGAAAAATTCGAATCGCGGATTTGGTGCCGGCCGTAGTGATATCCCATTCGGAACAAATTCTATAGGTGCAGGCTCCACAACGCAACAGACAACATCTGGTCAGCTACAGGAATATGCGTTGCTTTCCCAGTTTGCACGTGCAATGTATAGTTATGATTCCCGCTATATGTTGACAGCTTCTGTACGAAGAGACGGCTCCTCCAGATTTGCAGATGGCCACAGGTACGGCGTATTCCCGTCGGTATCCGTCGGTTGGAATATCATGAACGAAAGCTTCTTTGCTCAGGCTAAAAACAAAATCAGTGAATTAAAACTTCGGGCCAGCTACGGGATTCTTGGCAATCAGGAAATCGGAAATTATGCGACACAAAATATCAGTTCCAGCGGAATCAATTACATTCAGGGAGGAACCTGGTGGATGGGTAGCAACACCGGGGTTACATGGGTTTCTCCAAAAAACCTGACATGGGAAGAAACCAAAACGAGTAATGTGGGATTGGATGTAAGCATTCTGAATGGCAAGTTTGGCTTAAATGCAGATTATTATGTCCAGGAGACGAATGATGTGTTGCTCAGCATCGCTATGCCAAGTTCTGCGGGAATGAACGGAAGCCCTACCATGAATGCAGGAGTAATCCAGAATAAAGGTTTTGAACTCCTGTTAAATCATAAAAATAACGTTGGTGAAGTTCATTATAACATTGCTGTAAATGCATCAACAGTAAAAAACAAAGTCAAGGCTGTAACGGTTGGCTCTACTCAGGAATTTGGGGGTTATAATCCTCAGGGAGAAGGCACAATCACCTGGGCAAAGGTGGGTGATCCTATCGGGGCTTTCTATCTGATTAAAACCAATGGACTGTTTCAATCTGAAGAAGAAGTAAAGGCACATACCGCTCAGAATGGTCAGCTTATTCAGCCGGATGCAAAACCGGGAGATATCCGTTTTGTAGATTTCAACGGAGACGGCAAAATCACGGATGATGACCGGCAATATGCAGGAAGTCCGTTTCCGGATTTCAACTATGGGATCAGAGGAAACGTTTCCTTTAAAGGAATTGATCTGGGCATATTTTTCGACGGTATGGCGGGAAATAAAATATACAACTATACCCGGGCACGTATGGAGTCCATGAATGAATTTACCAACTTCGGTTCTAATGTAGAAAATGCATGGACAGAACAGAACAGAGATACGGATGTCCCTCGTTTTACACAGGAGGATAAAAATAAAAACAGCCGGAGAGTCAGTGACCGTTGGTTAGAAAGCGGTTCTTTCTTCAGACTCAAAACACTGGAAATCGGATATACTTTCAATACACAGTGGGTAAGCAAAGCAAAGTTCAAAAATCTCCGTCTCTTCGCTGCAGCAGACAATCTTTTCACATCGACCAAATACAAAGGATATACACCTGACCTTGGACAAAATGACGATCAGAACGGAGGTGGCTCAAGCACAATGTCCAGAGGTACAGACCATGGACGATTCCCATTGGCCAGAACAATTATGATGGGGCTGCAAGCGAATTTCTAACATTTAAAAAGTAAAACATGAAAACCACTATATTAAAAAATATATCATTTGCTGCGATAGTCACACTATCTCTATCCAGCTGTAAATCAGACTTTTTAGATCTGGTCAATCCAAACCAGGCTGTGGAAGAAACATTCTGGACTTCTGAAGCCAATGCTCAGGCTGCTTTAGCAACTGTTTATTCGCCAATACGGGGACAGATGTACGGATATTTTGGCGGATATACAGGATGGCATACCATGAACAGGGCCGATGATGTCTGGTTCATCCTGGGTGAAGAAATTCTAAACTGGGAACCGGCGACCTATACCAATACAGCAAATACCGCAGAGAGCGATTTTGGAAGATTATACAATTGTATCAACAGAGCAAACGTCGTCCTCAAAAATATCCGGAATGTTCCCATGAGTGAAAATAAGATAAACGAGCTGTATGCAGAAGCCAGCTTCCTGAGAGGCTATGCTTATTTTCTACTCGCCAGCAACTTTGGGGATGTTCCGATACGCTTGCTCCCTGCAGGTGAGAGTTCTGATGAGATTATGAAAAAATCTTCTCCGGAGGAAGAAGTCTGGAAACAGGTTACAGAAGATTTCAAGACCGCAAAAGAATATCTGCCTGTCACAAGACCGGCTGCAGAAGCAGGACGTGTGACGAAAGGCGCTGCCATTGCTTACCTGGGAAAGGCTTATCTTTTTATGAAGCGTTATCCGGAAGCGGAAACGGAGCTGGCCACCATTATGAAAGCTCCGTATAGCTACGATCTGGTTGAAAACTTTGAAGACAATTTTACCGAATATAAGGAACTGAACAAAGAATCCATATTTGAACTTATCTATGACGGTAGTTTCGGCAGTGGTTCCTGGGGATCTGAAGAATCTACCAGTACGCAGGGTTTTGTGATTGCCAATTTTGTAGGCCCGCAGGGAACCGGAGGATGGTTTAAGTGGATGCCAACAGCCTCCATTGTTAAAAGCTTCACAGCAGAAGAGCGTCCTGCAGGATCAAGCTCCCGATTTGACAAACGGATGTATACCAGCCTTTTCTGGAAGCATTCGGACTTTGAGTCGACTGTTCCGGATGGTGCATGGTTTGGAAATATGTCATTTGACAAAATATGGGAAGCTTCTGCAACCAAACGCCTTCGCGGAGAACCCGATTTTCCAACTATAAATGCTGTAAAAGGGCGGTTCTTAATTAAAAAGTTTACCAACTTTTATAAAAATGAAGCCGATGCAAACAGCATGTACAATCAACAAAATCAAAATAATAACCTTCGTGTAATGCGCTTTGCTGAGGTGCTGCTGTTACACGCTGAAGCCTGTATCAAAACGGGTAAACTGGGCGATGCTGCAGCGGATCTTACACGTATCCGAAGCCGTGCCGGACTGGCATCAAAAACCTGGGCTAATGCTGATGAATTATGGAATGAAATGATCCATCAGAACGAACTGGAATTCTTCTTCGAAGGTCACCGTTTTTTTGATCTGAAACGGTGGTATCCTTACGAACAGATGAAACAGATCCTCGTTACCAACAAAAAACAAGGTGCAGAGAATTTTCAGGCCAGGCATTATTATCTGCCAATACCACAGGGAGAGATGAATACAAATACTGCGATCCAGCAACATCCGCTTTGGAGATAAGAACTACTAATGCAATTCATAAAACCAGACAGGGGACAGCAAAATGTTCCCTGTCTTTTATCACAAAACATTATGCCTGGACAATTTTTAAGGAGGGGATTCCATACACTGGTATTGTTCCTTATCCTTTTGCTTTACGTACGTTGTAAGGATGACAAGGTCGAAGCAACAAGTGCCGACCTTCCCTTTCGTGCAGCTCTTCAAGCCATGATTGATAAAGGAGTTCTTCTCCAAAAATATACAAAGGGTGCTGAATATTATGTTTTTCATTTTGAGACAGGAGAGATCAGTGTGCCTGTATCTAATGTCAGAGATATCAAAGAAAGTCCTGAACTATGGTCTACACAAATCACATTTACGGATCACCAGTCCATCGCTATCCCCTCAAAAGGAGATAAACTTGACTTCATTGTGAAGGATATCGTTTTAGATCCTTCAGGATATAATCCGCTCGCGGCTATGGTAGATGTACTATTACCGGCAGCAGGCAGGATCAAAGTCATCGTGAAAGGTAAATCCGGAGAACAAGGCACAATTACACACTTACTGCAGGCACAAACTCCAAGACAGCAAATACCGGTATTCGGACTGTATGCCAATTTTAATAATAAAGTAGAACTTGTATTCACGGACAAAGATGGTCTTGAACGTGGCCGTACTTCTATATCGATCCAAACAAAACCTCTTGATATAAGTTCTTTCCCCGCTTTTGAAATCATCACTGCTCAAAGAGTCCGAATGGAACCCGGATTGAATCTGGTAAGTTATCCGGGAGAGAGCGAACTGGATACTTCCTGTCCCTATATGTTGGATGCCGATGGAGAGATCCGATGGATATTGTTGCTCAAAAAGTCTCCGGATCTGCAGTCTTTAGGTGCCTCTATTGGTCTGAAGAGACTTAAAAACGGGAATTTTCTGTCAGGAGATATGTATCAAAACCGAATTGTTGAATTGGATATGTTCGGAAAACTTGTCCGGCAGTGGGATCTCAAGAAATTAGGATACACTTTCCATCATGAAGTATCAGAGGCCAAAAACGGCAACTTTCTTGTCACAGTAACAAAATCAAGTGCGCGTCTGAATAATGGTAAACCTAGAATAAACGATCATATTATTGAACTTAATCCTAGCTCAGGAAATCTGGTAAATGAATGGGATCTTGTCAGTATGCTGGACAGTTCGCGCTATGACAAAGGGGATGAAAATACTCCTCCACCATTCGCACAGACCCCAACCAACTGGGCACATAACAACTCTATTACGGAGCGGGGTAATGATCTTCTGGCAACCTTACGTTATCAGGGGATTACCAGCTTTAATCCATCTCATAAACTGAAATGGATTATTTCACCACACAAAGGATGGGGAGCAAACTATCAGTCTTATCTCTTACAGCCTGTTGATAAGCAGGGACAGCCGATTACAGATTCCCGGATCATCTCCGGAGAAGTCGCTCATCCTGATTTTGACTGGCCATGGGGGCCCCATACCCCTGTAGTAATGCCAAACGGCAATATCCTTGTTTTTGATAATGGCTACAACCGCCATTTTAAACCCAATGATCTAAGTTCCGATGAAAGCTACAGCCGTGTAGTAGAATATGCGGTCGATGAAGGCAAAAAAACTGTACAACAGGTGTGGGCATATGGACAAAACAGAGGAAGAAGAACTTTTTCACAGGCTCTTTCAGGAGTACAATACCTATCCCAAACCGGAAATATATTATTCTGTCCCGGCATGGGAACGGTAACCAACAAAGGCTACGGAGGCCATATTATTGAAATCGATGGTAAAACCAAGGAAGTCATTTATGAACTGGAGATCAGCTCCCCTAGCTACACCGCTTTTCACAGGGTAACACGCCTTCCCATGTATCCGGACAACCTATAACCTATTGATCAAACATGAGCCAGCAGAACAACATGAGGGGACACTTTTTTAACCAGCGAAAAACATTACTTTTTGACAGACACGAGGAGTTACTGACGAGAACCAACATGCCTCAATCGGATTTCAATGGGATTATAAATCGCTATAAATATCCGGTTATCAGCAAACATCATATTCCGTTAAACTGGAGATATGACCTTAATCCCGAAACAAACCCACATTTTTTAGAACGAATCCCGGTCAATTCTACATTAAATGCCGGAGCAATCAAATGGAAGGGCAGCTATCTTCTCCTTGTTCGTGTAGAAGGGGTCGACAGAAAATCCTTCTTTGCTATAGCCGAAAGTCCCAATGGGATTGATAATTTTCGATTCTGGGAGCGTCCTTTATCTTTTCCTGATAATGATGAACAGGAGACAAATGTTTATGATATACGCCTGACAGCCCATGAAGACGGGTGGATTTATGGCGTTTTTTGTAGTGAAAGGCATGATCCGAAAGCTTCTCCGGGAGATTTGTCATCTGCTATCGCTTCAGCAGGCATTATCCGGACAAAAGATTTTACACATTGGGAAAGACTTTCCAATATCAAGTCTGACAGCCAGCAACGTAATGTCGTCTTACATCCTGAATTCGTAAATGGCAAATATGCCCTGTATACACGCCCTCAGGATGATTTTATTCTGGCCAGAAACGGAGGCGGAATTGGTTGGGCACTCACAGATGATATCCGCCACGCCGTAATTCAAAACGAGATAATCATTAATAAGCGTCATTATCATACCATCAAAGAGGTTAAAAACGGAGAAGGACCTTCTCCGCTTAAGACTGCTGAAGGCTGGCTGCACCTGGCACATGGTGTACGACATACCGCAGCCGGGCTACGATATGTACTCTATCTGTACCTGACTGATCTGATCAATCCGGATATACTGATCGCCGAGCCGGCAGGCTATTTCATGGCTCCGGAACAGGGTGAGCGGATTGGTGACGTATCTAATGTGCTGTTTTCCAATGGCTGGATTGCCGATGAAAACGGAACCGTTTATATTTATTACGCATCCAGTGATACCCGCATGCATGTAGCCGTTTCTTCGATAGACCAATTACTGGATTATTGTCTTCACACGCCGCAAGACGGTTTAAGAACCATAGAATCTTTAAAAAAAATTAACGAACTCATTGACAGAAACAATATATACAACCAACAGCATCAATAAAAAGATGAGTATATTCATGTGTTATTTACGCTCCATCCGCTAACAAGGATGGGATAGAACAACGACATTATCTATTTGATATATTAACCTTTAGAGACGGGTCAACTTTCAGAAAAATTTCTGAAGACTAACCGGTGACTACTATATTACACTTGTAAAGAAAGAGAAAAAATGTACCTTTAGCCGCTCCTTAAACAATTATATTCCGGTTGATACATACAAAAGGATAGCAGATTTCCAATGAAACTCCAGTTTATAGACATTCTTATTATTGTTGTATACCTCATTACAATGATTGTCATCGGCTTATTGCTGAAAAAGAAAGCATCTAAAAATCTTGACTCTTATTTTCTGGGCGGCAAATCTCTTCCCTTCTATTTACTGGGTCTCTCCGATGCTTCCGGAATGTTTGATATTTCAGGCACCATGTGGATGGTTTACCTTGCATTTGTGTATGGATTCAAGAGTCTTTGGATTCCGTGGCTGTGGCCTGTATTTAATCAGGTTTTCCTTATGATCTATCTCTCCGTATGGTTGCGGCGCTCCAATGTACTTACAGGAGCAGAATGGATACGTACACGGTTTGGTTATGGACGGGGGGCCAATCTCTCTCATACTATCGTGATCCTCTATGCCCTGATGGGTGTACTGGGGTTCTTAAGTTATGGATTTATCGGGATCGGCAAGTTTATGGAAGTATTCTTTCCCTGGGAATTTGTCTCCCAATATATTCCGCTTCATCTTGAAACAGCGTCCGTCGCACAGGTTTACGGAATTTTTTTCACCGGTATTGCAACTTTCTATGTGATGCTAGGCGGTATGCACAGTATTGTCTGGGCCGATGTTGTACAGTTCAGTATTATGACCGTATCCGGAATGGTGATCGCTGTTATCGCGATGAATAAAGTAAGCCCTGAAATGCTGGCAGCTCACACTCCTGCAGGCTGGGGTTCTCCGTCTTTTGGCTGGACACTGGACCTCGACTGGAGTAATCTCATCCCCTCCATTATGGACAAAATCAATGAAGATCAGTATAGTCTGTTTACCATATTTGTGATGATGATGCTTTTCAAAGGAATTTTTATGAGTATGGCAGGTCCGGCAGCCAATTATGATATGCAAAAGATATTAGCCTGCAAAAGCCCCAAAGAAGCAGCACTCATGAGCGGTTCTGTATCTGTCATTCTGTTGATACCAAGATACCTTATGATTATGGGATTCACAGTTCTTGCTCTTGTCTTTTTCAGTGAAGACTTTAACAATATGGGAAATAGTATAGATTTTGAAACTATTTTACCCAGAGCAATTAATGAATTTGCACACGTAGGGCTGGTGGGTCTTTTACTGGCCGGACTTTTATCTGCTTTTATGTCTACATTCGCCTCTACGGTCAACGCAGCACAGGCCTATCTGGTCAATGATGTATTCCTGAAATGTATACACAAAAAAGCTTCAGCAGTGACACAGATCAGAGTGAGCTATATCGTATCTGCTCTTGTCGTGATTATCAGTACCATTATTGGTATGTATGTCAGCAACATCAATTCCGTATTGCAATGGATCGTATCCGCATTATATGGCGGATATATTGCCGCCAATGTACTGAAGTGGCATTGGTGGCGCTTCAATGGGAACGGTTTCTTCTGGGGAATGCTTTCAGGTATTATCGCATCCATGATTGCACCGCTGTTTTTTCCGGATATACTTCCTCTTTATTATTTCCCTGCACTCCTGTTGGTATCCGTTACCGGATGTATAGCGGGCACATTGCTCTCCAAACCTACAGAAGAAAAAGTATTGATAGATTTTTATATCAAAGTACGTCCCTGGGGATTCTGGAAGCCCATCATCCAGAAAGCAACGGCACAATATCCGGATCTTAAGGAAAACACAAACTTCAAGCGTGATATGTTCAATATTGTTATCGGCATTATCTGGCAATGCAGCCTGACCCTCATACCCATGTATATTGTAATCAAGCAAGGCTTTCCGTTATTCACCAGTATACTGATCTTAGGAATTACCTCACTTATCCTCAAGAAAAACTGGTACGATAAGATGAATATCGAGGAGAAAGAATACAATGAATTTATGAAGAAAAACTTCAGAAGTATTGATCAGAAATTCTAATGTACTTCGTTTTCGCGCAGTAAGCGTAGAAAATTACCTCCCATTATTTTGCCTACATCTTCTTTGGAATACCCCTGTTCCAGAAGTGCTTTAGTCAATAAGGGGAATGTACTTACATCTTCCAGCTCACGCGGAGGAGATTCGATTCCATCATAATCGGATCCTATGGCCACGTGGTCGACACCGACTTTCTTAACCAGATAATTAATATGTTCCAGCAATTTGGACATCGGAGCATTAGCCTCATGCTGTAATTTCTTTGGCAGTTTTTCATATTGGCGGGTAGGGGATAATTTATAGTTCCCTTTATCTCCAAAATGCTTGCGGTAAAGCTTCTTGACCCGTTCTGTATACGTCGGATCTAAAAATCCCGAATAAAAATTTACACCGATGACTCCGCCATTTTTCTTTAAGGCTTCCAGTTGTTCGTCTTTCAGATTACGATAATGTGGCATTAAAGCATAGGCATTACTATGAGATACCAGAATCGGTTTGGTAGATGTGGCGATAACATCATAAAAAGTCTTTTCACCTCCATGAGAAAGATCCACCATCATCCCCAGTTCATTCATCCTTCGGATAATATCCTTTCCATGCGCTGTCAGTCCCTTACCTTTATCAGAGCTTGTTTTGACCTCAATAGCTGCTGCTGTAACCCATGGAAGATTATAATTCCATGTCAATGTAAGATAACGGACTCCCCTGTCATATAGCTTTTCCAGATTCGCAATTTTGCTTTCAATCATGTTGCCACCTTCTACACCTATCACCGCAGCAATCTTTCCTTTATTCAGTATGGCATCTATATCTTTGGAGCTTTTGGCCAGTTCGATCTGCTGCGAATTTTTCGAAATCATTTTCTCCAGCGCATCAATCTGGTCGTTTGCATGATTAAATGCACCCTTTTTCCATTTCTTATCATCCGACCATACAGCAAAGACCTGCACATCCACCCCGCCTTCTTTAAGCCTGGGGAGATCTGTATGGCCTGTATTCAGCCGCTTACCAATATCCTTGCCCTTGAAAATAGATTCATAGATCACATCATTATGGCCATCCACGACAATCAGATCCTTATGAATCTGTTTGTAATCCTGGGCAAATACAGAAGAGAAAGCACTCATAAGTGTAATTCCTACAGTTAACTGTTTGACTATTTTAATCATAAGAGTATCTTTTATTCCATGTATATAATTTGATTTTCAATGGTAATACAGAATATCCAAACTATATTCATTGGTGTTTGTGCAGCCTGTACGACATGATATTTCATTAGAATACGGCTTTTCAACGATTGACAGACCCTACTTTTATTTCTTTACTTCATCGAGCGTCTCATATATGGCATCCTGAATCCGGCTGCGGATATTCAGGTCCAGCAATTTAGATGAAACCTGCGGGTGAACTCTGTTGGATAAGAAAATATAGATAAGCTGATTAGACGGATCTATCCAGATACATGTACCGGTGTATCCGGTATGTCCATATACGGAGCTATTTGCACCTTTAGAAGGATATTCATTTTTTGGATTCGGATCCCAACGGTCAAATCCAAGTCCTCGTCTGCTCGTTGCGGATTGTTTGCTGGTAAACAGATCCACTGTTTCTCCTTTAAAATAGCGGTTTCCACCATACTCTCCTCTGTTTAAAAGTAACTGACCATATATGGCCAGGTCATTTGCGGTAGCAAAAAGCCCGGCATGTCCTGCCACTCCACCGGCCATTGCAGCTCCCTGATCATGAACATAACCTTGTAAAAGGACTTTACGAAAAGAAGTGTCATGCTCTGTAGGAATAATATTTTCTTTTGCAAAACGGTCTCTTGGAAGATATCCTGC
The DNA here is from genome assembly GCF_016725325.1 of Sphingobacterium spiritivorum. Taxonomy (NCBI): domain Bacteria; kingdom Pseudomonadati; phylum Bacteroidota; class Sphingobacteriia; order Sphingobacteriales; family Sphingobacteriaceae; genus Sphingobacterium; species Sphingobacterium spiritivorum. The sequence goes on along the minus strand of NZ_CP068083.1, from coordinate 1,834,814 downwards.
AGTCTTCATACCCAACGGCTTATAAAAGTTCTTCTGTACATAATCCTGCATAGGTACGCCCGTCTGATGCTCTGCAACTTCTTTCATGACATACATACTGATATCACTGTATACATAATTGCCGACCGGCTTGACCGGAGAATTTAGCATTTCAGGCCACATCACATCTCTGTAGTAATTGTTCAGCAGATAACAGCTATCTGCAACTTTCACCTGATGACTTGCCGAAAAACGACGTTCCAGATCTCCGGGTTTCAGGTTTCTGTAAAATGGAATAAAGGGAGTAAATCCTGCTTCATGCAACATTACACTTCTTAAGGAGATGTTCTTTTTATTGGTTGCCTGTGCCTGATACAGGTAGTCTCCTATGGTACTATCCAGATTGATCACATGTTGTTCTGTAAGACGCATAATAACAGGGGTTGTACCTGCAATTTTGCTCACGGAAGCAAGATCAAAAATATTACCTATAGTCGTAGGCGTCTTTTTGTCATAAGTGTGATATCCGTAGCCTTTTTCAAAAATGACCTGTCCATCCTTAATAATCATCACTACAGCACCAGGAGTCGCTTGTTTGCTGATGGCTTCTGCAGCAATCTCATCTATTTTTTTTGTGAGCTTATTTAGATTAAGAGAGCTGTTCTGCCCCTCTGTATACTGAAGTCTGGTTTGATTCGTATTGAAACCGGCTCCCTTTTGAAAATAAAAACTATAAGTCTTATCCAGTTTTGCGGTACTGGAGATCCCGCCAAAAATTGTCATAGCCGCGTTTTTCTGCGTCTGACTATCTGTATTTGTATTAAACAGAATTGGTATTGTAAGGCTGTTCAATTTCGTCAATCCGCTTCCGTTACCGAAAACAGCAAGGATGATCTTTTTATTATTTTTACGGGCCTGCACCAGCTGGTAGACGAATTGATCCGTGATATCCGCATCTTGTAATGGAACAATAACCGTATTCGCATACTTAATACTCTCATCCAGTTTTTCCAGCCCCTTTGTTTCAAATTCGGTGTAACGTCCGGCCTGAGCAATAAAATCCGCAAATTTATCTGAAGAAGGGCTGGCAATAACAATTTTATAGTCATCCAGCTTTTTAAGAGGAATCATTCCCTCCTGATTAAGGAGCAACACACTCTCATTTTTGACAGCAGATTTATACTGTCCGTACAGAGGAAGTGTTCCCAAAAAACTACAAACAGTTGCTGCGATTACCCATTTATGGATTTTCATACGTCTTTAATTTAGGGTTTACGATGATAAAAGTAACGAATAAATTCTTTTTTGCTGTAAATTTAAACTCCAAAAATGCACAAACATGCATACAATTTGTCTTTTTTATTCCAATCCAGTAAAAATATTACATACAATCTGCTAAAATCGTTACTTTTTTATCAAAGAAAGATTGTCTAAGTTTGTTTAATGCCAGAGGTTATCGACAATAAAACCATTTTCTCCTTACTGGAAGTAACGAAAAGTATTCAAAAGACTATTGCGGATCGTTACAAGAGTATGTATTGGATTAAAGCGGAGATGAATAAGCTGAATCATTACACGCATTCCGGACATTGTTATCCTGAACTGGTTGAAAAAAAAGATGGTAAAATTGTCGCAGAAATTCGTTCTATCCTCTGGAAGGCGGACTACAACCGGATCAACATAAATTTTATGAAGACGGTACGTGAGCCGCTTCGCGAAGGTATCACGATGCTTTTTCAGGCCAGCATCTCCTACGATCCTATGTATGGATTGAGTCTTAAAATTGTAGATATAGATCCGACTTTCGCACTGGGGGAACTGGAAAAAGAAAAATTGGAGAGCATACAACGTCTTAAAGAAGAGGGAATCTACGATCTGAACAAGTCTCTCCCTTTCCCTGTAATTCCCAAGCGTATAGCTATTATATCTGTAGAAACAAGTAAAGGATTATCCGATTTTTACAAGATCATTCAACAGAATCCCTGGGGATACCGATTCGAATGCACCCTGTATCCTGCCCTGTTACAAGGGGATAAATCTATTCCTTCCATTATTCAACAGCTTAGTATAGTGGCAGAACATCAGGATAAATATGATGTAGTTGCCATAATCCGGGGAGGTGGTGGAGAAGTCGGACTATCCAGCTATAACAATTATCTGCTGGCAAGAGCTATAGCTATATTTCCACTGCCGGTTCTTACGGGTATAGGACATTCAACGAACCTTACAGTAAGTGAAATGGTGGCTTATAAAAATGCTATTACCCCCAGTGAATTAGCTGATTTTCTTCTGCAGAGATTTCATAATTTTGCTATCCCGCTGGACCGCGCCTCCGAAACAATCCACCATTACAGCAGCCTGATATTTGAACAGCAAGCTCAGAAACTGAATGTGTTTGCTTCAGATATCAGATGGACTACGCAACATATGGTCCAGATGGCTAAAAATAATATCCATATTCTGGAAAAGGATCTTAAAACCGGATTTCAGCAACACATAAAGGAGCAACTCTCTTTTCTAGAAAATACAGAAAAGCTGCTGCAGTTAGCTGATCCGGTACATCTGCTGCAACGCGGATTTTCAATAACAAAAATAAACGGGCAATTACTGACTTCAACGGTACAGGTCAAACCGGGAGACAGCATCAGCACACGCGTGCAGGATGGAGAAGTTTCCAGTACAGTACATGCCATTAATACCCAACAATATGGAGACTAACTACAGCTATACAGATGCATTCAACGAACTGCAACAAATTGTCAATGATATCTCTTCAGGAAGCACGAATATTGATGAACTGTCCGAAAAGATCAAACGGGCAGCTCTCCTTATCAAAGTCTGTCGCACCAAACTGATTTCTACAGAAGAAGAAGTAAACCAGCTCCTGGCGAATCTTGCCCCTGCTGAGGCACATGTTAGCCCGGAAGAAGAGTAACAGACGTGCTTATAACCGAAGTGTAAAGATATTGTTGTTTAATTAGTTTCCGTCGATCAGGGTATCATAAGATATTTTAATTCCTTAAATTTGCCATGCTGCTTTCGAAAATTCACTGAAAAACAGCGTGATAAGTCACTATTGCATGCAAGATTCTGAAAAAAACAGCCCTAAAACTCATATACTTATAAAAGGAGCACGAGTCAATAACCTCAAAAACATTGATGTCAGTCTTCCGAAAAACAAACTTGTAGTTATTACCGGAATGTCCGGTTCGGGAAAGTCTTCTTTAGCTTTTGACACCCTCTATGCAGAGGGACAACGCCGTTATGTAGAAAGCCTTTCTTCCTATGCCCGTCAGTTTATGGGCAGGATGAATAAACCTGAAGTAGATTATATAAAAGGTATAGCGCCGGCTATTGCTATTGAACAGCGTGTCATTACCAGCAATCCCAGATCTACCGTAGGGACATCTACAGAAATCTATGATTATCTTAAACTCCTTTTTGCCCGTATAGGCAAGACTTTCTCTCCTGTTTCAGGAAAGGAAGTAACTAAAGATACGGTATCAAGCGTTGTAGATTTTATTTCGAAAGCACAGGATGAGGCTACAGTTACCATATTTGCTCCCTTAATCCCGCTGAACAACAGAAAACTAAAGGAGGAGCTCTCTTTACTCTTACAAAAAGGCTTTGTCCGCGTGTGGTATCAGGACAAGATGCAAAAGATAGAGCAGCTTATAGATGATAAAAATGTGGCGAACAAATCCTTCAAAGATGATGAGGTACAAATTGTTATTGATCGCATCCGGTTAGATCAGGAGGAAGAAACCATCAGTCGTCTGGCAGATTCTGTGCAAACTGCTTTTTTCGAAGGAAAAGGAGTCTGTACTGTTGATATAGATGGTGCTAAGCATTTTTTCTCTGATAGATTTGAGCTGGATGGTATTACATTTGAAGAACCCACTCCCAATTTTTTCAGTTTCAATAATCCATATGGAGCCTGTCGCCGTTGCGAAGGTTACGGAAAAATCATAGGTATAGATCCGGATCTGGTGATTCCTGATAAGAGTCGTTCGGTATATGATGGTGCTATCGCACCATGGCGCGGTGAAAAGATGGGAGAATGGTTGCAGGTACTTATCAAATCTGCACTCAAATTCGATTTCCCGATACACCGTGCATATGGGGATCTGACACCTGAGCAGCAAGAATTGCTGTGGACAGGAAACTCTTATTTCCGCGGACTGAATGAGTTCTTTCAGGAACTGGAAGAGCAAACTTACAAAATCCAGTATCGTGTCATGCTATCCCGCTATCGCGGTAAAACAGATTGTCCGGATTGTAAAGGGTCTCGTCTGCGTAAAGATGCAACCTATGTCAAAGTCGCTGATCGTTCGATTACCGACATTGTACTGTTACCATTAGATCAGGCGCTCACTTTTTTCCGGGAGATAAAACTGACAAAAAATGAAGAGATTGTCGCAAAACGGTTATTGGCAGAGATCAATAACAGACTGCAGTTCCTGTGCGATGTAGGACTGAGTTATCTGACTCTTAACCGCTTATCCAATTCTTTATCCGGCGGAGAATCTCAGCGCATCAATCTGGCTACGTCACTTGGAAGCTCATTAGTGGGATCCATCTACGTTCTGGATGAACCTTCCATTGGATTACATCCCCGTGATACGCAACGCCTTATCGGGGTGCTGAAATCACTACGCGACATTGGAAATACGGTGATCGTAGTGGAGCATGAACAGGAAATGATGGAAGCTGCGGACTACCTTATTGATATCGGCCCTGAAGCCGGTATTAACGGGGGAGAATTAGTATTTGCAGGAACCTACTCTCAGATCCTGAAGGATAAAAAAAGTCTGACAGGCCAGTATCTGAGCGGAACAGAGCAAATTGATATTCCAGCAAAAAGAAGAAAATGGCATGATAGCATCAAAATTAAAGGTGCTCGTGAAAATAACCTCAAAGGCATAGATGTTGCCTTCCCTCTCAATGTATTTACCGTTGTTTCGGGGGTGTCTGGTTCGGGAAAAACCTCTTTAGTGAAAAGAATCTTGTTTCCTGCTCTCCAAAAAGCGATAGGTAATTATTCCGGAGAGCAAACAGGTATCTTCGACGCTATTGAAGGTGATATTAACAGTATAGAGCAAGTGGAAATGGTCGATCAGAATCCGATAGGCCGGTCCTCACGATCTAATCCGGTGACGTATGTAAAAGCCTGGGATGAAATTCGTGCCCTGTACGCCAATCTTCCGGTTGCAAAAGCGGGAGGCTTAAAACCTGCTGCATTTTCATTTAACGTAGAAGGCGGACGCTGTGATGTCTGTCAGGGCGAGGGAGAAGTAAAAATCGAAATGCAATTTATGGCGGATATTGTGTTGCCATGTGAAGCATGCGGAGGCAAACGATTCAAACCACATGTCCTGGATGTACTGTTTAAGGACAAAAATGTATCTGACATATTAAGCCTGAGCGTAGATGAAGCCCTTGAATTTTTCAAGGATCAGGCTAAAATCATTTCCAAACTACAACCCCTGCAGGATGTAGGTCTGGGCTATGTAAAACTGGGGCAGTCTTCCAGTACCTTGTCCGGAGGAGAAGCACAGCGAATCAAACTTGCCTCCTTCCTGATCAAAGGGAACAACAGTAAAAAGACTCTTTTTATTTTTGACGAACCGACTACAGGTCTGCATTTCCATGATATCAAAAAATTACTGAAATCTTTCGATGCTTTGATCGCTTTAGGAAACAGTATCCTGGTGATCGAGCACAATATGGAGATGATCAAATCTGCGGACTGGGTTATCGACATCGGTCCTGAAGGAGGAAATAAAGGCGGACAGTTGGTTTTTGAAGGAACTCCGGATGAACTCGCCAAATGCAAGGAATCTTACACAGGACAATACCTAAAGAATCATTTAAACAACAATTAATATTACTATGAAGCTAAAAAAAGTACTAATATTAGCCACTGTCGGAATACTGGGATTGACTGCCCAGGCACAAAATCAACCTGAACGCCCAAAACTGGTGGTCGGGTTAATGGTAGACCAGATGCGCTGGGATTATCTTTACCGCTTTGCTGACCGCTACGGTAAAGGAGGTTTCAAAAGACTGTTAGATGACGGCTTTACCTGCCAGAATACATACATTAATTATATCCCTACTTATACTGCTATCGGGCACAGTTCGGTCTACACCGGAAGTGTACCGTCCATTCACGGTATTGCAGGAAACGACTGGATCATGGAACAGACCGGAGAATCTATGTACTGTACACAAGATACAAGTGTTACAGGTGTAGGAACTACTGAAAAAGAAGGAAAACAGTCTCCACGCAATCTGTTAACATCTACGGTGACAGATCAATTGCGCCTGGCTTCTAATTTCAAATCAAAAGTAATCGGTATTGCTCTCAAAGACAGAGGAGGAATTTTGCCTGCCGGTCATTTTGCAAATGCAGCTTATTGGTTTGAAAGCAAGTCAGGTAACTGGATCAGCAGTAATTTCTATATGGATCAACTGCCAAAATGGGTACAGGATTTTAACAACAAGAAACTGGCCGATAAATACCTGAAACAAGACTGGAATACACTTTATGATATTTCGACCTATACTTCCAGTATTGCTGATGACAATGTATACGAAGGAAAATGGGCAGGCGAGGATAAACCAACATTTCCTCACCTTACTTCCAAGCTGATGAAGGATGAAGGTTATGAGCTGATCAAAACAACTCCATATGGTAACCAGTTGACTCTGGATCTGGCAAAAGCAGCTATTGAGAATGAAAAAATGGGAAATAATCCGACAAAAAACACGGATTTCCTTTGTGTAAGCCTTTCATCCACGGATTATGTAGGTCACCGCTATTCTTTATCTGCTATTGAAATTGAAGATACTTACCTGCGTCTGGATCAACAGCTGGAAGAGTTTTTCAATTATCTGGATAAAACAGTAGGACAGGGTAACTATACTTTATTCCTGACTGCAGATCATGGTGCATCCTATAACTCCCGCTATTTTATGGATATGAAAGGAAATGGAGGTTATTTCTTTTCCCGTCAGGTAATGAAAGATCTGGATGAAGCATTGAATGCAAAATTCGGAGTTACCAAGCTGGTTAAAAGTCTGATGAACTATCAGGTTCACCTGAATTACCCGCTAATCGAAAAATCCAATCTGGATGTCGATAAAGTAAAAGAAGAGATTATCAAAGTATTGAAAAAAGAAGAAGGAGTAGCCTATGTGGTAGATGTGGAAAAAGGAGACAATATGGCGATTCCACAACCTATTCGTGAGCGTATCATCAACGGGTACAACATGAAAAGAAGCGGAGTTATCCAGATTGTACTGGAACCGCAATGGTATGACGGATCTCCGCGCTCTACAGGAACCACGCACGGCACATGGACACCTTATGATTCCCATATTCCGTTGATATTTATGGGATGGGGCATCAAACCGGGTGTTTCAAACAGAGTGGTTAATATGACAGATATTGCGCCGACTATTTCTTCTTTACTGCATATTACTGAACCGAACGGCAATATTGGTAAGCCGATACTGGAGGTATTAGGTCAATAAAACCATCATATGAAAATCGCAATTAATTTGCTTATTTTTGTGGATTATCAATGGAGTTAAACTATGCTTTCTAAGAAAACAAAATACGCAATCAAGGCTTTGATGGTTTTGGGACGAAATTACGGGAAGGAGCCGATGCAAATTGTTAAAATAGCTGATGAAGAAAATATTCCGAAAAAGTTTTTGGAACAGATCTTATTAGAAATGCGAAACGCTGGTATCCTGTACAGTAAAAAAGGTGCTGGTGGCGGATACAGCCTTAACAAAGCTCCGGAAGATGTTTTTCTTTCACAGGTTATGCGTCTTATCGATGGACCTATTGCATTATTACCCTGCGTAAGTCTTAACTTCTATCGTTCCTGTGATGAATGTACAGAAGAACATGTCTGTGGTATACGCGATACTTTTATCGACGTCCGCAATGCTATGCTGCAGATCCTGAATGATACAAGCATCGCACATCTTATCAATAAAGAAAAAGAACTAAATCTGGATATCAGGCCTTAAGTTCTGCCGGAAAGCAAGATATAAAAAAGCACATTGCATTAACGCAATGTGCTTTTTTTTGTAGTATCTCCTTTTTATTTTAACATTCGTTAACCTTATTTAACATCATGCTAATTAACAATAACTTATTTTTACTGTACATATTTGAACCGATTAATTATGAAAAATCTCTACCGGTTATTGTTAATAATCCCCTTAATTATAGGCATTTCGCAACACACATTTGCGCAGATTAATATTTCCGGTAAAATCCGGAATTCCAGTGATTCTCCTGTTTCATCGGCTGTAGTAACGTTGTATCAAGGCAAAGGAGCCGGTAAAATGATCACAGCAGGAGCCACAGATGAAAATGGAGAATTCCAGCTTACATCAGATAAGGGTTCTTATTTGCTGAAAGTTACTTTTTTACAAGAGCTTCTTTATCAAAAAGAAATAACAGTCGAAAAACAACTTGATCTGGGCCTGATTACAGTCGAAAAAGATGGTAAATCTAAAGAGCTGGCTGAAGTAGAGATCAGAAAGTACAAACCAACTGTCGTTTTCAGAAACGGGAAATTAGAATTCAGTCCCAGTGTAGTTGAAACGGGTTCGGTACTGGAGATAATGAAGATTGCCCCTACCGTGCAGATACAGGAAGAACAGATCAATCTGCTTGGGAAAACGGGAACAGAAATTCGCATAAACGGCAGAAAAATACATATGAGCGGAGAACAACTGACTTCTTATCTCGCCACTCTTTCAGCTAACATGCTCGAAAAGCTCGAGATAGTACACAATCCGGGAGCAGAATATGATGCGGATGCCAGAGGAGGAGTTATCAATATTGTATTGAAAGAGTTAAAAGAAAAGGGAATTAATGCCTCCACCTACGTGACCCAGACGAAGTCCAAATATGCAAACACTTCATTAGGAGGTAATTTTAATATGTTAACCGGAAAGTGGCAGACATGGGGATCTGTGGGAGTAGATAAAGGAAAAAACTGGACTTACGGCACCAATGACATTTTCTATACTTCAGGACTATGGCAGGACAAAAATGAACAGACAACCCAGCAAAAAAGTCTGTCCGCTACTGCCGGAATCGAGTTTGTACCCGATTCCAGTAATGCCATCAATGCCTCTTTTTCTTATTATAAAGGCCCTTCGACAGGAGAAGAATATAATCAGTCCTTTATCTATAATGTCAAGAAGATACTGGATTCGACACTACGAACTACAGGAACAAATCCTCAGGATTACAGCAACTTTTCCTATAATGTGAATTACGTACATACATTCGGCAAGAGCAACAGAAAACTAACATTTGATTATGCGCAGGTATCTACCTTGTTTGACAGAGAGCAGGATTTCACCAACTCGGTCGTCAAAGGGGGAAACGACACACAAACGCAACGTTTCTTTTCCGGAAACAATCAGAATGTGGCTGTACAGACGGCTAATCTTGCCGTGGATCTTCCTAACAAAATTGTAAATCTGAACGTAGGAGGCAAACTTATCTTCAACAAAAATCAGAATGAGACTTCGTTTTATGAGTTTGTAAATAATAACTGGGATGCAAGTGAAGATAAGTTTGATAATTTCAAGTATAAGGAACGTATTCAGGCCCTTTATTTTCAGGGAAATAAAACTATAGGCAAGTGGGAATTGCAGGGAGGACTTCGTATGGAAGCTACCCAAACAGAAGGCAGCAGCATTACGAATGAACAGATCACAAAAAGGAATTACACGAAATTCTTTCCTTCCTTCAGCGCATCATTCAATAAAGATGAGAACAATACGTTTAATCTGTCTTATGGCAAAAAGATTCAGCGACCTGAATTTTCATGGGTCAATCCGTTTGCCTGGTATACCAATGCATACGAATATTCGCACGGAAACCCTTCCCTGCAACCGTATTTCAGTAATGACCTGACCTTTATGTATGTGCTCAAACAAAAGTGGACATTTTATGCAAGCTATTATTCCGCACGTGATATTTATGCGGAATACATGAAAATCGATACGACAACCGGACAGCGTGAAAGCAGAGTGGACAATTTTGTAAATCAGGATATTCTCAGTCTGTATGCAAGTACTGATTTCAATCTGTGGAAAAAATGGAAAATGTCTCCTGAGTTAGCTTTTCAGGCACATAAAAGAGGTTCAGACCTGGCATTGATTGATGATACTAGCGGCTTTAACGTAACTGCCGGTCTATACCAACAGATTCAGGTATTGCCAGACAACAAACTGGTGCTGACTTTAAATTCATCTTACAGCTCGCCCAGCAATGCCAGTGTATTGGAAACCAAAGCCAGATTTGTACAGCATGCAGGCATCACCTACCAGGCTGTTAAAGATACACTGCAAATTTCTATCAACGGCAATGATCTGTTCAAATCCGGAGCTTTCCAGTATGATGCATATGTTAATGATATTCGCCGCACACGGTACAAATATTCCAATAGCCAACAGGTCAGCATGACGGTCCGCTATAATTTCAAAAAAGGTAAAAAAAGAGAAATAAACAGATCTAATGCAAATGATGATGAAATGCGTCGGGCAGGATAAAACAAAAGCGGCCGGAAATATTTCCGGCCGCTCTTGTTTTATAATACATCCATCAGATGTTCAAATGCCATTCCTCTGGAAGCTTTTAACAGAATTGTACTATTGATTACCGGCCGGTCAATCAAAGCTTGCTTAGCCTCTTCCGAGGTTTCATAAAATTCCGCTTCAAGATAGGCTTGTTTTTTGAATGCCTTTCCGACAAAAATCAAACGGTCAGCTCCGATAGATTTTGCCCGTTGCACCACCTTTTCATGTTCTGCATCAGACTCATCCCCCATCTCAAACATATCTCCCAATATGATCACCTTGCGGGTAGCATCAATGACTTCAATATTATCGAGTGCCGCAGCCATACTGCTGGCATTTGCATTATAATAATCAGCTATAATGGTATTATGCTCTGTCTTTGTCACCTGTGAGCGGTTATTTTTAGGGACATAACGCTCAATTCCGGTATTAATTTGCTCAGCACTGACACCAAAGTATAATCCTACAGCTATTGCTGCCAAAAAATTCTCTGTGTTATATGATCCTGTCAATTGTGTGTGGACGGTATAGGAATCAGACTTATCCTTTTCCTTCCATTCAATCTGCAGGAGCGGATCCGCCTTTAGCAATTTCCCGATTACATCGTTGGTTTCAGCAAATCCGTAGGTAACTACTTCACTTATTTTACGTGTGGCAGCCATTTCATTCAGATGCGGGTTGTCTGCCTGAAGAAACAACGTGCCATTGTGGTTCTGTAAATAGTCATACAATTCACCTTTTGTTTTCTTCACCCCCTCAAATGAACCAAATCCTTCCAGATGTGCTTTTCCTACATTTGAGATCAGACCATGTGTTGGTTCCGCAATAGTACACAAGAAAGCAATTTCTTTGAGGTGATTTGCACCCATCTCTATTACTGCAATTTGTATGCTCGAATCAATAGATAATAAAGTCAGTGGAACTCCGATATGGTTATTAAGATTTCCCTTTGTTGCATACGTCTTAAATTTCTGCGACAAGGTAGCATGTAACAGTTCTTTCGTGGTCGTCTTGCCATTTGTTCCTGTCACACCGATAACAGGAATACTCAATGTTTTACGATGATGATTAGCGAGCTGCTGTAGGCTTTCCAAAACATCATCTACCAAAATATAACGTCCGTCTTTAGCATGTGGTGCTTCATCAATAATCACATAGCTCGCACCGGTTTGTAAGGCTTGATCAGCAAAGCTGTTTCCATTGAAATTAGCCCCTTTAAGCGCAAAAAACAAACTCCCCGGCAAAATATTACGGGTATCTGTAGATACGTATGGATGTTGTAAATATAAATCGTATAGCGCTTCAATAGTCATGATCAAGAATTTGTTTCACAAACTTAGATAAACTTGTAACTATATGCAAGAGTCTGTCGACGGTTAACAAATATGAGCAAGATTCTTCCTTATAAAATCAAACCATATGCTCCGTAAAATCTGGAAAATATTATTGTAATTGATACGCAATCACGCTATTGCCATTAAAAGTAGGGATATACACGATTTTTTTCTTTGCATCATAGCCAAGATCGGCAGTATTAAACTCTCCTTCAACATCTAATAGTTTCTCAAAATTTCCATCTGCCTTTACATAATACACCACACCCGGCCAACAGGTAACAATATAATCCCCGTTACCTACAGCTTCTATTCCATCCCCGCCATGCTCAAATCCTTCTGCAAGAATCTGCTTTTCTTTCGTTTGTGCATGTACACTCCACAATTCCGGACCGGCAAGTACCAAAAGGTTATCCCCAACCACCAAAAGCCCGTTGGCACTTTCTGCATCCTCCAGAAAAACCTCAGGTTTGTGGTTAATCAGTTTAAACACTTTTCCTAAACGCGTATCAGAAACATATACTGTCCCTTTAGCGTCAATTGCTATATCGTTTAGAAAAGTAGCATCGGGGACTTCAATCTTCTCCAATAGTTTACCGCTTTTGGCATCCACCACTACGACATGGTCTATATCCGCTACATAAAGTTTGTTCTTATACAATCCTAATCCTTTAGGTGCATTCATTCCGGTAGCCCAATCTTTCTCTTTTACTGTCCCATCTGTATTTAATAGGGCAACACCTCCTTTTCCGTCTCTTTCCATTCCTCCTCCGTCAATTAATGACACATACAATTGTTTGTCAGGTACTGCAAGAACAGATTCCGGAACAGGCATTTCTTCCTGTGTACGCCAGATTTCTTTTAATTGATGTTGTGCCTCTGCCATTGTAATGCACAGAAAGGAAAGGGAAAGACTTAGAATTGTGTTTTTCATAATATAAAGAGCTTATATTCTTAAAGATACGAAAAAAATTAATTCCCGTCTTTCGTCAGCCATTTCGGTCGTTGCGGAGCCTGATAGTTTTTCATCTTTTCCAGCAGATCTTCGATATCATCACTAACCAATAACATATCCCTGTTTTCTGCAGAGAGCAATCCTGATTCTACCATGTGATTTACAAAAAGGATAAGATGATCGTAAAATCCATTAACGTTTAACAGTCCTATAGGTTTGGAATGCAGCCCCAACTGTCCCCATGTAATCATCTCGAACAGTTCTTCCATTGTACCAAAGCCTCCGGGTAGCGTAATCACGCCATCACTCAGGTCATTCATCATCTGCTTTCGTTCATGCATACTTTCCACCACATGCAGCTGAGTCACTCCTTTATGCCCGATCTCTTTGCTATTCAGAAAATGAGGAATCACACCGATCACCTCACCTCCCTGAGCCAAAGCACCATTTGCCACAGCACCCATTAACCCTACATGACCACCTCCGTACACAATACGTAGACCTTCGTCGGCTAATTTTTGCCCTGCGAAATAGGCACTGTTCATATAAACTTCATCAAATCCCGGACTTGACGCACAAAATATAGCTACACTCTTCATAGTTTTAAAGATAATGATAATCCCAAAACATTCAGATTTTGCATGTATAAAAAAACCGTAAGTGCCTCGCGCGCTTACGGTCATAACTAACTAAACATTGAAACAATCTTTTATTGGGCCCGGCTTTTCTCTTCGTTACCGGTGTCCTTTTTATTGAAGTTATTTTTCAGATTTCCAAACTTATACGTGTAGGTCAATCGGACTACACGGCGATCATGCGTCTGGCGGATTCGGGTATTAAATTCACCAAAGTTTGTGGACAGATTATGATTACCTGTATTGAATATATCGTTTATGGCCAGTTTGATAAGGCTTCTTTGGTTCTTAAAGGTCTTGGTAACTCCCAGATCCAGATTCCAGCGCGATTCCAGCTTATAAATGTTATAAGAAAACGGAGACATATAGTTCACATTAGCCTCTGCAGACAACAAAGATGAGATCTTGAAGGTATTCATGGAATTTCCCTGAAACATTACTGTCTGACGGTTTAACGCGTTATTGGCAACCTCTCCTTCAAACTTCATGTAAACAGCTGTCAGGTTGTTATACATCGACCAGAATTTTGTCACCGTCACCGGGACATTCAGATTGATATAAGCCTCTTTATTTCTTCCCAGATTTTCGCGTGTTACCCAGGTTGTATTCGTTGTCGCATCCTGCCCCATACTCTCCACTATCGCATCTTTCTTGACGGTGTAGCCCATAGCGACGTTATACTTTTGCAATAAAGTATAGTTAAATTTATATTCATCTGCGTATTGTGGATTCAGATACGGATTTCCTCTCTCAGATGTAAACTTATCAATGAAATAATCGAACGGATTCAGATACTTATAGTTTGGACGATTAATTCTTCTTGCATACCCAACAGATACAATATGATTGGGACTCACCGTATAGGTCAGTGTTCCGGTAGGAAACAAATCCAGATAATCACGTTTTGACCGTTTACCCATTGTTATGGAATTACCATCAGACTGTGTATATTCTGCTCTTAATCCGGTTTTTAATCCCCATTTTCCAAACTGACCTGAATAATCCACATATCCGGCAGCGATTTGTTCTTTATAGATAAAGTGATTTGTTCGGGTCGTATCATTAATCCAATTATTATCCTCAAACTGCTCAAATAAAAGATCGTTATCAGATGTCACATTGGAATATTTAGCACCTACATCCAGGGTATGATTTTTATTTATAGGATGAGAATAATCTAATTTCGCAACGTAAATATCAATCCCTATAGGCATATCGCTTTGAAGCAATTCTGCTGCACCTATCAATTGGTTATCAGGACGGAAAGTTCTGTTATCATAATCGGCTCCTTTGTTATTTCTGAATCTGCTCCAGTCCAGATCCAATACCAGTTTGCGTCCGGCAGAATCAATCTTAAATTCATTGTTAAAATTGACAGAATAGTTATTGAAACGCTCTTTGTAATCCGAAGCTGATCTTACAATCGAATCTATAGGATTGTTGACAATTCGTACTTCCGTTGTACTCCAATTATCATTCAGTTCTTTATTGTTACGACCGATGAATTGCAGTACCATTGTATTCTTTGCTGATGTTTTCTGCTCTATACCAAATTTGTAACTATGTGTCTTGTCCCGTGCATCAATCTGACTAATCTGAGAAAAATTAGTATTTATTCCATTATTTGCAATAGTTCTGTCGACGTTGATATCATTGATATAGCGCTCATTGAAATAGGAATATGATGTAAACACATTTGTATTGTTCTTTTTATAATTTACAGACAGGGAAGTGTTGCCTCTGAATCTGCGTGCCTGTGCAGCAGATACATTGAAATTTCCGTTGAAGCCTTCAATTTTATTCTTCTTCAGCACGATGTTGATCGTACCCGTAGATCCTTCTGCATCGTCTTTACCTGAAGTAGCAGTAATAACTTCCACAGACTTCACCTGATTGCCATCGGTACTCTTCAATAAAGTTGCCAACTGATCTCCTGTCATATAAGTCTGACGGCCATCTATCGTCACATTGATACCACTCTGCCCCATCAGCTGAATATTGTCATTCTGATCTACACTTACACCTGGAGCTCTCTTGATAATTTCCAGCGCATTATTACCCGCAGCCAATGGTGAATCTTCTACATTCAGAATCAACTTCCCCTGTTTATTCTCGATCAGAGGCTTCTTTCCCTGTACCTCTACTTCTGCGAGTACAGTTGAAGAATTTTTAAGAATAAGATCAGCGACTCTTCTGTTCTGACCATTTATATCCGTGATTGCTGATTTTTCCTTTGCATATCCGACACTGTTTGCTTCAATGATATATTTTCCCTCCGGAACATTTACAAACTCATACTCCCCCTTTTCATTGGAGACTGTGGATTTCAGAAGCAATTGTTTTTCCGCCACATACAGATACATGGTCGCCGCAGCAACAGGCTGTTGTTTTTCATCCACAATCCTTCCTTTCAGGTTGTTGTCCTGCGCCCACACATTCAGTTTCCCAACACAGAATACGGCTGTAATAATTAATAATTGTACTAGTCTTTTCATAGATTTTAAAAATAAGGCTTCCCTGTTCCGGAAAATTCTCTCCGAAATAAGCTGTCACTCCGATGTATTGATGATCAGTTTGTGGCGGTTGGCCTGTTGTTGTTTACTGTTTTATATAGGTTAGACGCTAACGGGAAAGAAAAGGTTGCATTCCTTTCCCGATTTCGCTTTCTTTATTTTTTATTCTTCTCCTTCGTATCTATTCTCACACCATCTTTCCCAATATTCACCAAAGTGTCTTTTGAGTTTTTCGTTGTGATCTTGATCCCATCTTTAGAGATATTTACATTTGTTTCATCATCGCTGTGATTAATGGAGTCCTGTTCAATTGTCACCTCTTGATCTTCTGAAACTTCTTCTTTCGGTTCAATAGCACATTTCAATCCCAGATCTGTCACGTTCCACTCCGTTTCTTTCACATCCTCTTCATATCTTACTTTACAATCGTAGTAAGAGATATCTCTTAATTTATGTTCCAAAGAGCGATCAATGATTACTTTAGATCCTACAGGCAGGTAAAGAGTTACTGTTACTTCCTGATCTCTGTACAATTCTTTCTCTCTTAATTTAAAGTGACTGTCGAAATGTATGCCCAGACTATCCTGAGTTACCTGATATCTGATTTGCGAAGCACGATTGGTCGCCAGCTGATAATTTTTACCTCTTGATGAATACTCATATTTGATATAAGGAGCTTTCAGAGAGTCTATTTTTTCAACTCTAACCCTGATATTATTTTTCAGAAAATCGCTAAGATCCCTGTCATCTATCTTGATTGTTCTTTTGGTATTGCTTTCCTCTACTTTGATCACTCTTACATCACGCTCACTCAGGTGATAAACGGCCTGTCTCTGAAGAGGCTTTTCTTCAACGATTGTACTTTCTTCCTTAAAGTCTTTCATCGTGTTGACCCCATAAGAAATACTTACTCCTGTCGCCAGTAACCAAACAATAAATAAGGAAATCGATACATATTTATTCATGGAACCTTTATTGAAAAGCGCCCGTATAATACTGTAAAATATAGCGATCATAGGTATTGCGATTGCAAAAGCAGCTGCTATAAGTGCAATATAGGCCTGATTCGGTTCCATGAAATTGACAGGATACATAATTCCGTTGTCACTAAATCCGGAAATTCCGAAGGCGAAGAAAATCACAGCGATCAATAATCCCAGTAAACTCAAGCCTATTGAAAAGGCGATTACCAATCCTATTGCCTTTACAAACACAGTCAAGATCTTGACGATAACATCGCCGGCCGAACGAACTCCTTGACTAAGAGAATCGCCGGCCCCCGAAAAATTTTCGCGAAACCCACTCATTTCTTCTTCAAAATTTTTCTTAAAATTCTGCAGATTCGGAGCTTCTCCTCTCATTTCCATTTTATCTGCGCGGGTGACAGCTACAGGCATAATAATCCAGAGAATCACATAAGCCAATATACCTGAACCTCCCAGAAGAACAAACAAAACAAACAGCAGACGTACCCAACGAGCTTCAAGTCCTACATAATGTCCAATCCCGCTACACACACCGCTGATAACCGTATCATCCGGATCACGCATCAGCTTTTTGCCAAAAGTAAAAGACTGGTTATTTGTATAATCCTGTTGTGTATACCCTTCACCATAAGATTCATCTGCTGTATCAAAGTCACTCACTCTTCCCATCTGAGCGATCACATCATTCACATCTTCGTTGTTAATGACTTCTTTACGCCCGCTCTCGATACGCTCGCTAAACATCTCAGCAATTCTGTTTTCGATATCTTCCAGAATCTCTTTACTATCCTCCGATTTACCAAAATGGCGTTTGATGTCGATCATATAAGATCGGAGTGTCTCGTAGGCATCCTCTTCTATGTGGAAGACGATCCCGTTAATATTGATAATTATTGTCTTATTCATGATATATGTCTCTAATTGTTTAGTCTTTAGTTTATTCTTCCTTCAATTGATGTGGATACGGCAAATACCAGTTCCTTCCAGGTCACATCTAATTTTTCGAGAACCTGAAGACCTTCTGCTGTGATCTCATAATATTTTCTTGGAGGACCTGAAGTTGATTCCTTCCAAATATAACTCAGCAAACCATTGTTCTTAAGTCGAGTAAGTAATGGATATAGAGTACCTTCTACTACCAGTAACTGCGCCTTTTTTAGTTCGCTGATAATATCTGAGGCATATATCTCCCCTCGGGAAATAATAGAAAGGATACAGTATTCCAGGATCCCTTTCCTCATTTGTGTTTGTGTATTTTCAGCTATCATAACAATACAAAGATATATGCTTTATCCTGTACTTTGCAATACATAGTACTATAATTTATGAAAATAAATAAACAACAGCCTGATAATCAGCAAAATAATTTTTTATGTTTTTTTCTAATACTGAATCAAAAGGTTAAAAAAATTATTATTCCGTTATTTTTCCCTATTTTTAAAACATGGAAGGCTGCTTAACCTTCCTTAAAATGAAAGCATATTTTAATGAGATTTTTAATAAACTATTCATGGACGATTTTGTGGTCCATAATCGTTCTTATATTGATCAGCCTTCCGTCCAATGATTTCAATGGCGTCAGTACGTTCGAAGGATTTGATAAACTTGTACACACCGGTTTCTTTTTTGTCTTTACGATCCTGTCCTACTTCGGATCGGTTTTACAGTCCAAAAGAAGAGCAACCAAGCTGAAGACAAGTATTATAATCATACTGATAGCAGTATCCTTTGCCTTTCTTACTGAAGGGATACAACTGTACCTTACAACGACAAGAAGTGCAGACTGGTGGGATATCTTTGCAGACACTGTGGGTATAGGTATGGGTGTATTTGCCTATTCATTACTCTATCATAAAAGAACAATATGAAAAGAAAATACTGGATTTTTACACTTCTGATTGTCTTCACGACAGTATGTTTTAGCTCCTGCTCTATCTTTAAGAAAGACTGTGGATGCCCGTCGGTGAATTCAGGCAAGCGAAAATAATGTCAGGCTCTTGCCAGGGTAGCGATAGAGACGCGTACTCCGCTGATGCCGGATAGCATACTGGCAGCGGAGGCAAGGGTCGCTCCTGTTGTCAATACATCATCTACAAGGAGTATATGTTTATCCGTCAATGTTTCTTTATTTAAAATGTCAAATATACCCTCTACATTGTCATATCGATCCAGTCTGGAATACATCGTCTGACTCGAAGTTTCTATCGTTCGTGCCAGATTGACGTTGTCCAACGGTATACTCATTGACGTTGCGAGTCCCCGCGCGAAATACTCCGCCTGATTATAGCCTCTTTTTCGTTGACGCTTACGGTGTAAAGGAACGGGAACAACGAGATCCACATCAGCATATTCACTGGTTCTCCTGAGTACCTCTCCATATTTTATACCCAGAAAATAACCGATTTCAGGATGTCCGTTGTATTTGAGTTGATAAAGAATACGCTCTACGCGACTTCCTTTAGATAGAAACAACATAGCTGTCGCATTCTGAAAGTCACACTTCCCTCTTAATTGGCGGGTAGGTTCATTATTACTATCCAGATGAAAATAGGTCAGCGGTAAATGATACAGGCATGTTGTACATAGAAATTTTTCCTGATAGAGCAATGCTACTCCGCAGCCAAAACAACATTCCGGAAAAAATAAAGATAGAAAATCTTTCCAATAGAACACCAGCTTCATACATTCAAGTCATTGGTTTGCTTAAAGTTAACCAATGATAATGAAAATAGAAAACCGGCTAGACAGCTTCCTCTTCTTTGATCGCTAACTGTCCGCAGGCAGCATCTATATCTTTGCCTCTGCTACGTCGTACATTTGTGATGATGCCCTGACTACGCAGATATTCAGCGAAAACATCTATTTTATCGGCATCAGCATTGGTAAAATCTGCTAATGATATGGGGTTGTACTCAATAAGATTGACTTTGCTTGGTACATGTTTACAAAAACGGGCCAGCTCTTTCGCATCTTCAAGTTCATCATTAAAATTATTAAAGACTATGTACTCGAAGGTGATCGGACTTTTGGTTTTTAAGTAGAAGTATTTCAGGGATTCAGCAAGAGCTTTCAGTGTATTTTGCTCATTGATAGGCATGATTTCATTACGCTTCTCATCATTAGCTGCATGTAAAGAAAGTGCCAGATTAAACTTCACTCCATCATCACCCAATTTTTTGATCATTTTGGCGATACCTGCAGTAGATACGGTGATCCGTTTAGCGGCCATATTCAAACCATCCGGAGAGGTAATCCGTTCTACAGACTTCATCATATTGGCATAGTTAAGCAAAGGCTCGCCCATACCCATATATACGATATTTGTAAGAGGCTGTCCGTATTTTTCTTCAGCCTGCCTGCTGATCAATACGACCTGGTCATATATTTCATCTGCATTCAGGTTGCGTTTACGGTCCATATATCCGGTTGCACAAAACTTGCAGGTAAGACTACATCCCACCTGAGAACTGACACATGCAGTCATACGATCGGTAGTAGGAATAAGTACACCTTCAATAACATTGTTATCATAAAGCCAGAAAGAGCTTTTTATAGTTCTGTCTGAACTGACCTGCGATTCTTTGACAGTCACAGCATTAATAGCAAAATTTGCCTTCAATGTGTCTCTCAATGCTTTACTCAGGTTGCTCATCTCATCAAAATCTGTACAGGATTTCTGCCACAGCCATTCATATATCTGCTTGGCGCGGAATCCCTGCTCTCCCATTTCAACTAACTTTTGCTTCAGCTGATCGAGTGTTAAACTTCTGATGTCGATGATGTTACTTTTTACTGCCACGGCGCAAAGTTACGGTAAATTTTGGAAATCCGTCTTTTCTAATGACACAGCAGTATCAAAAAAAGGCTACTCCGTCTCCGAAGCAGCCTACTATCAATCACCTGTTTTACTATTAATTCACATATTCTATAAGCACGGAAGATGCCTTATCATTAAATGATGTAATACAACTGTTAGAGGCATTCAATACATAACTACTGCCTTTAAAATAGTCCTGATCGTAAAGTGTTACCCGTATATTCGGAGACAATAATGCTCCGGAAATATCATTATCTGAGATCCCTTTAGCGACTAATTCTGCTGTTGTATATCCTCCGACCGGCAGCTCGACTTCATATCCTCCATAACTGCAATGTTTATAAAATTTGGCTGTACCCCCGCCACCATAAGGCTCGACAATGACAGAACTGGTCTTATCATTAAAACCATAACTTCCTGCCAGACAGTCTGCACTTGCAGTCATGAGCAGCGGAGTTCCGGCAAAATTGTCCTGATCATATAACCTCACTCTAACGCCGGTCATCGGCACTTTTATCCCGGAAACATCATTATTTGCAACTCCTAACGCGATCAACTCTGCTGTGGTATAAGAACCATATGGAAGCGTAATATTATATCCTCCGTAAGAACAGTTTTGTGTTACGGTAGTTGTATTTCCTGCAAATTTTGGAATTCCGTTTACAAAGCTGAAAGAATATCCCTTAGCGCTGATGTTCCCATTTTCAGCAAGCAACCGTATTGTAAAATTATAGGATGTATTGCCTAAGGAATGTAAATCACTTACAGGCATTTCTATATGAAATGTATTTCCGGAAGGAGCATTTACCCACATAGGAGAGTCATGATCTGTATTCGTCGGACTACTGACAGGGTCAAAGTAGTAAAGGACGTTTGCCAATGTCTGATTACTGGTAAATGTTCCAGAAATAACCATTTTTGATGTTGCTGTATTGTAATACGCTTCTGTAAGAGAAGCATTTGTAGTCAGACTTCCATATTGTCCGGGAACGACAGAAGGCTGAAACAGTTCATTGCGAAATAATATAGCACAATCTCCTTCTGAAAGAAAGGTTTTTTTGCCGGTCTTACCATAAGTAGAATTTCCGCTTCCCATTAATGAGGTTCCTAATACCAGAGCTTCTGAGACTTTCTCTTTGTTGTGAGGCAGGTTTAATCCATGTCCCAACTCATGGAACAGTCCGCCGATATAGGCCGATGTCGTAGTTGGCATAGCCGCCAGACTGATGTTAGGGTTATCGAGGGCAAAACAATTTCTTCCAAGGCCGAAGAAAGGCTGCCCACCGCCATCTGTACGTTGAGGCAAAATAATCAGATTGTGATAAGTCGTAGAAAATTCCTGCGGATGGGTGGATCTATACGCATTTATTTCACTTATAATGGCATTCGCAGCTGTTGTACTATATGGGTAATTTGCCTGAGGTTGCGCGCCCTGTATTGTTATAATTTTTACACGATTAGTCGTACTGTCCAACGGAAGTCCTAAAGTTTTGCCTCCATATCCGTTACGGATCATCTCCGCTGTAATAAATCCCTGAAAATGAATCAGCAGATCACTCAACCGTTCTTTGTAACCACTTACTGCCGGATTATCGGACGGAACAAAATAAATGATATTCAGGTTCCTGGCATTCGAAACAAAGCCACCGGCATTCAGCGGGAGGTTGGCAACAGTATTTGTATTGGAAAGTTTTGAATCGGATTGTGTATCCGTTACATTGGGTTTCTGACAAGCGTACAGCATGCCCAACACCCCCACCAGTATTAGTGTTTTTAGATTGTTCATAAGTAGTTTATTTGATTGGTATCAACCAAATATAATGATCTATACGCTTAATATTCTTGCGTTTACAACGAAAAAATTACGAAAACGTTTACGTGTATAAGATACATTTTACCGCTATTTATTCATCAAAAAATGCCGCTATTTTCAGGTATAGCGGCATCATTTCTCACAAAAGACAGCAGTAAATTTTATTGTTTCCTGCGCTTTTTATATTTGCGGATAAATACGAATCCCAATACTCCGATCAGTAAAAACGGCCAGATTCGAATCAGGATAATAAAGAAGGTTTCTAATGCAGTCCACCCGAAACGAACTGCATCCACTAGCTTGGTGCCAAAGCTGTCTGCCCCGATGGAAATATTGGATTGTTCCTGATAAAGATAAACTGAAAGCGTACTATATGCGACTTGTTCACTTAAAGATTTGAGAGAAGCAGCCGTTGCATCAATTTCTTCCTGAATAACCCGTATCTGCTCCTCAATCTCTAAGATCTCCTTGACATTCCGGGCTTTGCCAAGCAATTCTGTATAACGTTGGAGGTAGGCTTTTTTACTTTTCAGCCGCGAGTCCAGATCATAATACTGCCCGGTCATATCCTGAGACTGAATGCTCTTACTTGTAATATTGTCCTTCCCGCCTTCCAGTTCTGCAATGAATGCTTCATAGTCTTGTACAGGAATCCGGATATTAAGATTATACGAGGCTATTGAATTTCCTTTTGAAAGTGTCTCTTCCTCATAGAACCCTTTATGTTTGCTGACCAGCGCATCGAGAGATTTTTTACTTTTCGCTACGTCCCGGGATTCCACAGAAACAGATCCTGTCTTGATGATTTTTTTCTGGGGCACAACCAGACTCACCTTTGCCGCGGCATCAACCGCAGCATTCGGCTCACTCTGATCTTCCAGTTTCAGCTCCATAGGTTCTGCTGCATCAGGCTCGGACAAAGCGACCTTAGAGGAGTCCGAAAGCTTATTACACGAAAATAGGACCAGTACTGCTGATCCTATTAACAAGATTCGTTGTACATTTTTCATTTTTTTGAATTTTAGACATGATGCAGCATCAAATCAAATTCCATAAAAGAAAAACGAATCCTTATTTATTCGGCTTTAGCTAATGCTTTTTTAACCGCCGGAGCTATTTTTGTACCGAATATTTCTATAGATTTCATCATCATATCGTGATCCGGACTACCGACATCCATATGTGCTGAGAAACGTGTCAAACCAAACATTTCCTGTACATGAAGGATTTTTTCTATGGCTTCATTCTCACTTCCGATGATCAGGTGTCCATGGATAGAACGACCAAAATCATATTGTGATCTTTGGTAAGGAGGCCAGTTGCGGCTCTTACCGATTCTGTTCATCTGAGCAGCATATACAGGATAGTAGTACTCCGCTACTTTTCTACTGTCTTCACCAAAGAAGGCATGCATGTGTACACCCACCTGAAATTTATTCATATCATGTCCGTTGTCTTCATAAGCCTGACGGTACATCTCGAACAAAGGCTGAAATTGCTCCGCAGCTCCTCCGATTATGGCAAACATTACCGGAAGGCCCAATTTACCGGCACGAATTACAGAAGAAGTCGTTCCGCCGACAGCGATCCAGATCGGAAGTTCGTTGTGCACAGCTCTCGGGAATATCTCCTGATTAATGAGTGATGGTCTGAACTTACCTGTCCAGTTAACCGTTTGTTGTTTATTGATACGGAGCAACAGATCTAATTTCTCTTCAAAAAGCTCACTATAATCTTCTAATTTGTATCCAAATAATGGAAATGATTCAATAAAAGAACCTCTGCCGGCCATGATTTCAGCACGACCGTTGGAAAGTAAATCTACGGTAGCAAAATCCTGATATAACTTAACCGGATCGGCAGAACTTAATACAGAAACTGCACTACCCAATTTGATATTTTTAGTAACGGATGCTGCCGCTGCTAAAATAATCTCCGGAGCAGCTACAGCATAGTCTGCACGGTGGTGTTCTCCCATTCCAAAGAAATCCAGACCGACTTCATCCATCAGCTTGACCTCTTCAATAATTTGATGTAAGCGCTCCTGTGGTGCCTGTATCTTGCCGGTCGAAGAATCTATTTGAAGATCCCCAAACATTCCTATTCCTAATTCCATAATATTTCCCATTTTATATCAACAAAATTAGATAAGATTGGTTGTGCCTGCATTGATCTATGATAAGAAACGCTTGTTATGAAAATATATCTGTGATACTTACCCGTGAATAAGCTCTTTATTACCGTAGCTCTGAATCAATTCTCCTTCAAAAGTCAGCCATTCTTTCCACCGCTTGTCAACATCTACATCTGTAGAATATTTTCTCGCAAAATTCAGAAATGTAGTATAATGATTTGCCTCAGAGACCATCAGGTCATGGTAGAATTTGGCAAGATCCTGATCCTTGATATTCTGGGATAATACTCTGAACCGTTCGCAGCTTCGCGCTTCAATCATAGCCGCAAAAAGCAGGCGATCAATAAAAGCCATATTACGGCTTCCGTCTTTTTTTGAAAACTTCATCAGCTGGCCGACATAGTCATCTTTACGTTCTCTTCCCAGCGTATACCCTCTTTCCCGGATAATCTCTATAACCATCTGAAAATGTTGCATTTCTTCAATAGCAATTGCCGTCAATTCGTGCACAAGATCTTCATGTTCAGAGTTATACGTAATCAGTGAAATAGCATTTGTTGCTGCTTTTTGTTCACACCATGCGTGATCTGTAAGAATCTCCTCTAAATTAGATTCTGCAATATTTGCCCAACGGGGATCCGTTAATAATTTCAATCCTAACATATACAAAGTAAATAGTAGAAGCTGTTTAATAATCTGCCGATATCAACCTTTTCTTCTTTTAAAATATAAAAATAAGGATATTATGCCGCTTTCAGGCATCTACATTGTCAAATTGATTCTTAATGATGCGATGTCAGCTCGGAGATCACAGCATTCGCCACCTCATCTTCATGTCCGTCAAAATGATGGTCCCCTTTCAGTACCTGAATACGCACATGTTTTGTGGCTAGTTGTGAGGAAGGAAAATCCCGGGTATCGTTTCCCATCAACAGAAGGGTTTGTGTATTTTCTATTTTATTTATTTCAGCAATGACATCGAGGCTTCTTTTCACATGACTCCGGCCGACCATATCTGCCAGATGAATCTCCAGATCGGTAGATGTGGAAGGTTCTATCATGACAGCGCGATACAACTTGCTTTTGAGATCTGCAGGAAGCCTGTTTACAAGAAAGGGAACCGCATCGGCACCAAAAGAGAATCCCGCAATGACAAATTGCGTATTAGGTCTTTTGTCCAGTATCTTATGAAGGTAGCCAGCCATATCAGTGGCAAGCTGCTGGGGACTCTTCTTATTCCAGAAATACTTTTTGGAATCCACAGCAGAAATACTATATCCCTTATTTGCCAATGTACTGCAAAGATTGCTTGAAAAAGTATTCAATCCGCCATCTCCACTAAAAAATAAGATAAACGGAACTTTTGTATTTCCCTGCCATTCTTTCATAGGTACCGTATTTTGTTGAGCCTGTACGACCATTAAGATCATAAGTGCTCCCAATAAACCCCAATTCTTTTTCATATATAGACCTCTCCTACTTTCCCGGCTTCATTACCTTCGTCAACGCTACAGGCAATTGTAATAAATCAAAATCATTACTGAATACAAGGTACTTATTTTCCCAGATAGTTGCATATTTCTCCTTGAAACTCCGTAACGTCTGATAATGCTTAAAACTTCCCACTTTCTCGGAAGCAAACTTCATAATCTGCTCTGCCGGATTGTCCGGATTACTGAGTCCACTCATAGGAATCATTCCTAAATTAAGGTAATTCAGATTTTTTTGTTGTGCGTAACCTATTAATTCGACAATAAGTGCATCCGTACATCCGCCGGGAGCTTCAGCACGTTTACGGATCAGATCATAGGTGCATTCTTCAGGAGCAAAATCCGGAATAATGTTTAAAAATGCCTGTATTTTTTTTTCTTCATCTCTCACGACAATCACATCCTGATACTGTATGGTTTCGGCTTCAAACATACCCTGTGAAAAGATCATCTCTTTTTTACCAAATGAGACTAACCATTCCTGCGAGACAGCTTGTAGTTCCTCTACCAGATCAAAGCTGTGGGGAGCATACAGAATCTCCGCATTATACCCTCTCTTTGTGAGCGCATTAAGCCCGTTTCGTAAGGACTTGCGATCTTTTCCGCTAAGGGAAAACGAACGTGTTTCCATAATAGCTTCCTGACCAATGATGATTTTCTGCTTTTTCATATCCATGAAATAGACCAGACTACTTTCATCTACCCTGTAGTATGCCGTCTTCAGCCCGAGTCCGTGGCAATATTCTTCAAATTCAGCAATCACTTCTTCCTTATCCTCTTCTTCACAAACAGGCTCGTCGAGTACTATCGCAAACTCATTGGCTGTCGCATAAGATACAAATCCATCCGTCAGCGTAGAGAAATAGATCTGTTTATCTGCAGATACCTTGAAATAATCCATTGGGGAATGTCCGTAGAGCTGCAAGAGGCTCTTGGCTCTCTCCAGCTCGTGACCTTCCTGTATTTTTTCGGGGTGCACGATCTTCGGGCGAAGAATAGTATATAATAATAACAACCAGGAACACAGCCCCAGTAACCGCGTGATGTTGAGAAAATCGCGGCCGAAGTTGGTGCGCGGATCTAATTCATCATCCGAAAACAACAGAAAACTGCGGATCGTATGATAAAGCGATTCCTGCCAGGAAAAGTCTTCTCCGAAGTGTTTTTTATCAATAAAATAGAAGCTCAAAAATTCGAAAAGCCCCACTGCGGTCAAAACCGTAAAAAATGTTATAAATCCAATCCGGATCCAATTCAGATTTGTCTTGATATTATACTGTCTTCGGTTGCTCATCAACAGGAAAAGGATGAGCAAAGCAACGATAGATTCTTCGTAATCAAAGGCTTTTCCGAGATGTCCGAACAACGACAGTACCGTAAAGATAATAGCCGCAACCCAGGCTAACCGAAGCCCCTTCAAGAGATAGGCTGATGTCACCATAAGCGCTATTCCCATGACCAGTACCATTAGCTTTGAAGCATGCATCGCTTCTGCCGGCAAATAAAATTTCTCCAGCCGCATCCGTTCAGCGAGAGGAGGCGTTGCAACGGAAATCAGGTTGACAAGCCCCAAGAAGAAAATAGATACCGCCGGAAGAATCCGTACAATAAGCTGTTTTCCCCGCCATAAAAACGAAACAATTCCGGCAAACAAAGGCAGCCAGAATTCAAATACCCGATACAGTAATGTAATTCCTAAAGCCTGATCGTGCGCATATCCATAGGCTGTAAAAATGTACAGCATCGTAAATTCCACAGCTCCCAGTCCTCTTAGAAAAGGAGAAATAATCATCAGCACCACTGAAATCGTATAGCCTACTGCAGCAGCTTCGAAAGAGATGTGTACACCTAATGCATACATACTTATAAAGGCATGCAGAATACCACAGCATTCGATCAAAGTAGAGAGAAGAACGGTATACAACAGATGCTTTCGGTCCAGACTACCTGAAAAGACTTCGTCTATCTGATGGATTACTTTAGGAAACCGACGTTCCACAAGCCCGTAGAGCCTTCCTCTGGTTCTAAAGGACCAGAAAATAACAAAAGCAATACCCAAAAGCAGACCTAATGCCAGCAACGCCAGCCAGGCATCATTAAAACTGCGATGATCCCACACCGTGTAGATAATAACCGGAACTCCGATAATAAATACCGTCAACAGGCCGACATAGCCGTAAATCGCCCCCGCCTGATGGATTTGTGTAGCTTTGAGCTTGCGCCGGCGTAGCTGTGCCGTGGTATAGGCGAGCGAGCTGATTCCTCCTGCCGGAAGAAATACACTTAAAAAATTACGTTTTAAAAAAAGCTCTATAGCATCTGAAAGATGCAGAGATGCTCCAATAGTACGGAAACTCTGTATGTACATCCAGCCCTGAAGAAGAATATATAGCAGCGTAATACAGACTCCGCCAAGAAGCCAGACAGGATCGGCCTGCTGCAATTGCGGAAGAATGGACGCCAATTCTTTACGTTCACTACGGAAAAAGAAAAAAGCCAAAAGGATAACGAAGATAGCTACGATCTCTTTCCAATATGTTTTTGGGGAAAAACCCTTTATTTTTTCTTTAAGCAATGCGTTCATTATAACCTCATTGATGAAACGAATGTAGTATTATTTCTTAATAAAGCAATGTTAAAAAAAATTAACCATCGTCTTAAAATTGGCTTAACTTTGGACTTCATGCAACATCAAAAAGTATTGATCATTGGCCTGGTGTGGCCGGAACCGACATCCTCAGCAGCAGGATTCCGGATGCAGCAATTGATAGAACTTTTTCTTCAACATGATTTACAGGTCGTCTTTGCCTGTGCTGCTCAAAAGTCTGCATACAGTCTCGATCTTGCCGCAATGGATGTAGAAGAAGCCCCTATATTGCTTAATGATCCTTCTTTTGATACTTTTATTCAAGAGCTGAATCCTGCTATGGTGGTATTTGACCGCTTTATGATCGAAGAGCAGTATGGATGGAGAGTAACACAGCACTGTCCGGATGCACTAAAGATACTGGACACCGAAGATCTTCATTTTCTTCGCCACGCACGTCAGCAAAATACGACAGATACCACTCCCGACCTATACAACGATGTCACTAAACGTGAACTCGCTGCTATCCTGCGATCAGATATCAGTCTGATTATCTCCGAGACAGAGATGGATCTCCTGACTTCTACATTCCGGATAGACCCTCGTATACTGTATTATCTACCTTTTTTGGAACAGGAAATTGATGATGAAAGAGTTGCATCATGGAAGACATTTGAAGAAAGAAAAGATATGCTGTTCATAGGCAATTTTCTGCATGAGCCGAACTGGCATACGGTGCTGAATCTTAAGAAAAATATCTGGCCGTTACTTTGCAAAAAAATGCCTGAAGCCTCTCTTTATATTTATGGTGCCTATCCTTCTCAAAAGGTCTTACAGCTTCATAATCCTAAAGAGCGTTTTTTTATAGCCGGCCGGGCAGAAGATGCCAGAGAAACGATGGCTAACCACAGGTTGCTGATCGCACCTATACCTTTTGGTGCTGGTATAAAGGGTAAGTTTATAGATGCCATGCAAACCGGAACACCTTCCGTCACCTCTTCAACAGGAGCCGAATCAATGGCTGACCGGGTTAACTGGCCTGGCGCAGTGGAGGATGATATAAATCTGTTTACAGAGCAGGTCACGATACTTTATCGTGATAAAGATGTCTGGGAAGCTGCTCAGAAAAAAGGTATTTCGATTATCAATAACCGGTATTCCAGCAGGAAGTTTGTGGAGACGTTTATACAAAGGTTATTTGAGTTGCAGCGCGCTCTTGCCTTACACCGCCAAACTCATTTTGTGGGGCAGATCCTGCAACATCATACTTTGCAAAGCACCAAATACATGTCCCTCTGGATTACAGAAAAGAACAAATAAGATAAGCTATCTTTTTGAATACACCTTATCTTATTCCAAAATAATACGCCCTGTAATTCAATTAATTATTGTAAAGTTTGCTGTGAATCTTCTTTAATTCATCTACCGGAATTTTTATTACTTTTCTGTCATAGGTCATAAGACCATTAGTCTCAATCTCTACATCTGTAGTCTGCGTATATACTGCTGCCGAAAGACCGGCCCGGATCAATTCAGGAAGGCGCCCTATAAGCTTAGCATACTCGGATAACAGTTTCTCTTTATCATCATAAGACTTATATCCCCAATTGCCTTTATCCAGCCACACATGGTCTTTGACCGGAAGTCCCAATCCTCCGAACTCGCCCAATACCAGAATTTGTTTGCTGCCATATACAGCCGGATCCGGCATGGCAGGTCCTGTATAATAATGCAGGTCAAGTATTGGACTCAATCCCACGAAAAAATTACCTCCGCTCGCAGCATTGACCAGCCTGCTCGTATCATATTTCATTGTCCATTCTACAATATCTTTCGTTTTGAATTGTCCCCAGGCTTCATTAAACGGAACCCAGACAACGATAGACGGATAATTATGGAATTTATCCATGATCGCTTTCCACTCTTTACGGAATATCCCTTCTGATTCTGCAGAACGCACCTTATCAAATTTAAGATCTGGTGCCTGCGCTATCAGATCGTGATCCGCATCGACTTTCTCTCCCACAGGCATTTTGACCCGAAGGTGCTGAGACCAGTTGTTATCCCCCCTGTCTCCGCTAGGCATATCCTGCCATACCAGCATCCCCAGCTTATCACAGTGATAATACCATCTTGCGGGTTCTACCTTAATATGTTTACGGATCATATTAAATCCCATTTCTCTGGTTTTCAGAATATCAAATACAAGTGCCTCATCTGTTGGAGCAGTATATAATCCATCCGGCCACCAGCCCTGATCCAATGGTCCGTATTGGAATACAAACTCATTATTGAGCATCATACGCTGTATGCCATTCTGATCTTTGGCCATAGATATTTTCCGCATTCCAAAGTAGCTTCCTACTTCATCTATCACTTTTCCTTTGCGTAGTATCGTTATTTTCAGATCATATAAAAACGGATTTTTAGGAGACCATAGTTTTGCATTTGGAATGGACAAAGTCGTCGCTCCGTCGGTCAGCAACTGCTCTGTAACCTTTACTGATCCGTCCAATGCTGTTACTTTTATCTGATCACCCGTCTGAAGATTACTTGTCTCTACTGTCAACTGTAGCTGCGACTTATCAATATCAGGCGTTTGACGGGTTGACAAGATATACGTTTCAGGAACAGCCTCTACCCATACGGTCTGCCAGATCCCTGTGACTGGTGTATACCAGATAGACTCCGGTTTGTTGACCTGTTTACCAGCAGGCTGTGGCCCTTCGTCTGTCGGATCCCAAACCCGAACAGCAATCTTTTGTTTTGTGCCTTTATTCAGTGCTGAACTGATATCAAACGAAAAGGAATCATACCCTCCTTCATGTGTTCCGACTTTTGTCCCGTTTACATAGACCTGTGTTGCCCAATCTACCGCTCCAAAATGTAACAATACCTTCCCTTTTCGCAGCGAGGAAGGGATTTCAATTTCCCGGTAGTACCATAATACACTGTCTTTTCCCACAGATCTGCCCACTCCGCTCAAAGCGGATTCTACTGCAAAAGGAACTAGAATATCCCCGTCAAAAGATTCCGGAATCTGCGGATCAGCAGCATCAGGCAAAATAGTGTATCGCCACAGGCCATTAAGATTTTTCCAATTATTATTACGTGTTAATTGCGGTCGTGGATACTCGGCATGGGGAGAAGATGCATTTACTTTTGTAGCCCATTCTGTGGTAATTTTTCCGGGCACTATTTTCCATTCCTTCTGAGCAAAGACCTGAGCAATAGCCAGCCACCCCATCAGTATCAGCAATATTCCTTTTTTCATAATCATTAGTTTGTTTCTTTTTTGTTCCAAACGTTTTTCAGTTATTTAACGGTTGAAAAAGCATAGGTAGATTTTGTATGGTATACCTCATCCGGCCGAAGCACAGTTGAAGGAAAGTTAGCATGGTTGGGACTATCCGGAAAATGCTGCGTTTCTAAACAAAATGCGGATCTGTAAACATCTTTACCGTTTCTGAGTGTGTTTTTTTCCTGCATAAAATTACCGGAATAAAACTGCAATCCGGGTTCACTGGTATAGATTTGCATTTGTATTCCCGAATCTGTACTTTTTACGGTTGCCACCGGGCCCGTAGATTTCTTATTAAGAACGAAGTTATGGTCATACCCTTTGCCGAAGCTCAACTGTTCATTTTTTTTGTCTATGTCAGATCCTATTTTTTTCTCCATCCTGAAATCAAAAGCTGTTTCTCCCACATCGGCGAGCTCTCCTGTAGGAATTAATGAACTGTCAACAGGTGTATATTGATCCGCATCTATCTGAAGGGTATGGTTCAGAATGCTCCCGGATCCATTCAGATTGAAGAAAGCATGATTGGTGAGATTCACAACGGTTGTTTTATCTGTTGTTGCTTCATATTCCATTGTCAGCTCATTATTGGCTGTAATGGTATATATTACTTTTACTGTCAGATTTCCCGGAAAGCCATTATCCTGATCCGGAGAAACCAGTGTACAGACAAGTGTGCTGTCTCCCACTTTTTTGAGGTTCCATTTTTTATACTGAAATCCTGTTTTACCTCCGTGCAATGTATTCAGACCATTATTGATCGTCAATTGGTAGTCTTTACCCTCAAGTGAAAATTTACCTTTATTAATCCGGTTTCCATACCGGCCTATTGTCGCTCCGAAGTAAGGTTCGGTAGCGGTATCATAATCTGCAGGGTCTTCGAATCCAATAACGACATCGACAGGATTTCCATTTTTATCCGGTACCTGCAGACTCATAATTCTGGCTCCGTTTTCACAGAATCGAGCCGTCATCCCTTTATTATTAGTAAGGATAAATGCCTGATATGCTGAATCCTGCAAATTAACCTGCTGTTTTGAGCTTTTATCTGTGGAGGATTGACAACTTAACAAAGTTCCGATAGTAAGTACAAACAATGTGATGGTGATTTTCATTGGTTAGCCGTTTGTATTATCATAATAATATGTATGTCGGTTCCTGACATACATATTGTTTTTCAAAGGTATCTGTATATAAAAATAGTTCTAAAATTTCTATATACGCACATATAGAGTATATATATTCTGTGACAAATAATCAACTCCCCAACGGAGAAGTCAGGAGAGATGATTATTTTTTTATTGGGGCAGGTGTTTCTATAAAGATTTTATGGCAACACCATATTCTATTCTTTTATATATTTTAATACAAAAAGAATAGGTTGTAAATTATTAGAAATTTGGTTCCTGATTATCCTGTTTCTTCGCCAGTTGCTGACTGTCTCTTGTATTTTTTTGTACAGCAATAGCACCAAACAACGCCAGTAAAAAGGAGAAGGCATAAAATCCCTTTTCACTCGGAAGCAGGGTTGCATTCCAGAGTCCTATGGTCAGTAATACAATGGCCAGAATCGTCGAAAACCAGCTAAGTCCATAATAGATATCTGTAACCGGAATATTTTCCAGTCTGTCGCGGACACTCTTCTGAACGGATATAACAGCAAAAAGGCCAAACATTAGAACAGTGAAATAATAGCCCTTTTCGTTTAACAGCATCTCCGCTCTCCATAGTCCGATAAGAAAGCCCGCTATTCCTGCTGCAAGAGCAATCCAGGAAGCAGCAATAAATGCACTTGATGTTTTTGATTCATATAGTCGTATAATTGATTTGTTGTAAAATTCTAAGCGAAGAAATTCTTCTTCATATTTTAAGTGAATACAATCTTCTTAATTACAAATGGCTGATATATAAACGTCCAATATAAAGAATTTATTTTCTTATTACTATTCCGGGGAATCAACTTTAAACTATTTTGCTCTTTTATTTTCAGTGGCTAAAGAGATTGTTTCTTCAATTCGCTTTTGCCTGGTTTCCGGTCTTTTCGCATCATAAATCCATTTCAAAATTTCCTTTTTTGATGTTCTCGAAAAGCTTTCCCAATTTTTATATGCTTCTTTATTTATAAGAAAAGCATGCTCTAAATCCGGAGGAACCAACAGATTCTCCGCATTATCAGATGCATCCCACATTCCGTTTTTCCTCGCTATATCCACGACTTCCAAACCTGCATCCGTCATCAGATTCTGCTCCATCAAAAGCGCAATTTTTTTCTTATTTACAGCGCTCCAGTTACTTTGTGCTTTTCTTTTGGAGAAAAACTGAAAGCATCCATCCGGATCCCGCTTCTTCTTGAGACTATCAATCCAGCCATAACAAAGCGCTTCTTCCACGGCTTCAGAGTATAACACACTTTTCACAGCAGACTCTTTCCTGAAAACGACCAGCCACACTGCATGAGCTGTCTGGTGATTATCCGCAAGCCACTGGCGCCATTCCGCTCTCGATTTAGCATATATCACCTTAACTCCATTTCTGATTTCTTCCATAACATTGTTTATTAAGAACTCAGGAAAGCAAACCACCTTCATTTACAAGATCTTACCAACTAAACTTACACAAAAAAAACCTTCTCTGAACAATCTTTATTTATAAATGCGACTATTACAGAAGCACTTTGACACCCAAAGAGATATTCCGGCCGGGAAGAGGTGCAAGATATTTCAAAAAGGAATTTTGTGGTCTGGCTTCTATGTTCAGCAGATTATTACCATGCGCATAGCATTCTACTGTCTGTCCCATAAACTTCAATCTATATCCGACCCGTCCCGCAAGCAGAGAATAAGCTGGCATTGGAGGCTCCGGATTTATATTTTTCCCTAAATAACGTTGTTTCAGATAGCGGTCAAAGGATACATGAAAAAAGATCTTATCTAACTGCAGCGATCCTGCAAGGCCGTATCGGCTGGTAGGAAGGTTTGGCATATAATCTCCTTCCGCCCATTTACGCATATTATCATCTGCTGTGTTTTCATTTTTGACCAGATCAAAGAAAGAGGATATCTCCCACGTTCTGTCCTTAGTCCAGGAAGCTTTGTAGCTTAGTTCAGCTTCCCAACCTGAAATTTTCGTATCGGAAGCTCTCCATTCCTTGACCAAAAAACCTCCGGATCTGGATATTCCGGTATGTGCCAGATAAAGGTAATTGTCAAACGTTGTTTCATAATATGTTGCACTCACCTGAAAACCGTACGCCTGCCAACCGGCTCCGAATTCATAGGTTTTAGCAACCTCTTTTGGTAATCTGTCATCTCCGTTTTCTTCAATCATAATTGCGAAATGATCATTACCGGCGTATAGTTCGTTTACATCGGGAGCGCGTTCAGCATGATTGTAGGATAACTTAAGAAAAGCTGTTTTCAAAATATTCCAGCGCAGATCAGCAGAAAAATGATTCAGATCAAAATTCCGGTCGGAAAGCTTTCCTCCTGCCATCCCGCGACTCGTTTTATATCCGGCATCATGTTCTGCCCGCCGTACGACCCAATCATGTCTGTAACCGACATTCAGCAGTACGGGTTGGAAAGTAAATTGCTGTAAGGTAAATGCCCCGACCTCCCGGCTCCAATTATTGGGTAAATATCTTTGTGCTCCCGTTCCATCAATTTTTAAAAAGGAAAAATCTATTCCACTGGTTCCTTTCCAGAATTTTTTAATCTGATGTTCCATATCTGTTCGGAGGGCGTGTCTGGTACTGTTGAATTTATTGACCTGGTATATTCCCACCAATTCTCTGTCATCAGATCGCTGCATCATATAATTGAGTTTCCAGGCGGATATAATGGAAGAATCAGCACGATAAGCTGTTTCAAAAAGTGCACTGTGAGCCAGAGCTCTTGTATTGATCGGTGCGTAGTCCGGCATTGGCACCACCACATCATGTGAATGCTTAGGTTTACTTGTCATCGCAAATCCCGGAATTCCATAATATCCCTCCAATGCACGGTAGCCTAAGCCTATCCGCCACCGATCCTGAATATAACTCGTTCCGATATTTATCGCCCGGCTCTCCGCATGGCTGTTGGGCATGATCCCTCTGGTCACGGGTGCATAATCCGAAATTCCATGTACTACAGTAGTCGAAAGAGGTGTTTCGGGGTCTTGTCCCGCGATATATTTGTCATTGGGAGGATTGAGCACACGCTCAGTACCGATAACAGAATGGGATTCAAAAGTATAAAGATCTGCTTCGGAAAGACCCCATTTGGGATCATTCAAATGATCCAGTACAAACTGGCTTAGGTAAGGATACAGGCTCAGGTTACGAATCGTCTCTCTATCCACATGAACCTGTGCCATTGTTTCGGTCAGGTGGTCAATCTGGGGATCATACGCTATCGGAGCTTTGGTATTTCCCGGGATTTTAAGATTATTATTATGCTGATTCATTCCCCCGAAATGCCAGGCCCATTTTTTTCCGAGATTACCATTGATATCGACGGCCTGTCTGGTTCCGCTATTCGTACCACCTTCTACCGTGACCCGCCCTCCAAAAGGTTTTGTAAATAATGACACCGGAATTGTGTTATCGTGCATATCCACAGCTCCTCCAATTGCCTTACCTCCATAGAGCACGCTCGCACTCCCCTTATACACATCAATTCCCAGTAAATTATCCATATCAACATTGCTGTTCAGATTGGGACTTATACCAGACAGATCATTGTAAGATAATCCGTTTGTAAGGATTTTGACACGGTTTCCA
Organism: Sphingobacterium spiritivorum; assembly: GCF_016725325.1. NCBI lineage: Bacteria > Pseudomonadati > Bacteroidota > Sphingobacteriia > Sphingobacteriales > Sphingobacteriaceae > Sphingobacterium > Sphingobacterium spiritivorum. The sequence continues at coordinate 1,797,885 of NZ_CP068083.1, read as the reverse complement.
CTCAGACTTCTGATCATTGGTGCTCCAGAATTGGGTCCGAAGTTGGCATTCTGTACTCCAGGAATACGGCTCAAGGTCTCGCCCAACGTCCTTGCCTGCAATATATCGAGGTCTTTGCGACTCAGCTCAGACACATTTCCCTTTGAGGATTTACTGCCTGTTACAATAGCTGTGGGTAGATTGATCTTTTTCAGACTATCAGCAGTGACTTTTTCCTGCGCCTGAAGAAAGGAAACTGAAAATATACTTGTAGATAGCATAAATACTAACGGAATGCGATAGTGAAGCGATTTCATATGGTGTTGAGAAGTAATGTTTAAATGATGGTGCAAAAATATAAAAACAAATTTTAAATGCAACATTGTTGCTTTTTATTGCAATATATTCCTACCTTCGTCAAAAAATACATTTTATGAAACGCTACAATTACTCTAAACCCTTACTTTTCGCTTGCGCCACAGCCTTATTGCTGTCTACGTTTTCGGCTTGCAAAAAAGATGAAAAAACACCTGATCAATTACCTTCAGAACTTTCCCTGCTTTATGGCGAAGAGAAAGATCTGACGTTACCTGGATCTTTAGCAGAACACGGGGATGTCTCCTTGCGACTGGAATACGCTGAAACGGAAAATATTACGATTTCGGGAACAACCAAACTGCACGATAAATTAAGTCAGGCCTTCTCCATTCAAAAGAATCAAAATAAAATTCACATTAACAGTAATGTTCTATACCCGAATGGAGTCGTTTCTGTAACGAACGGAATCAAAATTCCGGATACTTACAAAGTAGCAGTGGTAGCTACTGCGGCTAACGGCACTGTAGTGGGCAGACAGACGGTAGGAATCAAAGTATCTCCGGCTAAAGTGAGCATTAAAGGAGTCCAAAACAACGGCGAAACTCCCTTTTCCTATGTCTTATACAATGATAAAGGAGCTAGTTTTGAATTGGATGCATTGAAAACACCTACTACCGGTACTTCCTGGTTCTTGCCAAAACCTGCGGACGGAGATACGGCAGTCAGCATAGACGGCAATCAGATCAAATTTGCCGCCACTGCCGGAGACCCTCAGAAACAAGCTGAAAAAAAATATGATCTTGCACCCGCTTTGCTAAAAGATGGATTTCCAGTTGCCTCAACTCCTTTCCAGGTTATATTTATTCCGCAGATCAAATTCTTCTTTGGGATGTACTATCCGGAACACAACCTGACGATCAGCCTCAATCTGATTCATATTAGCTTATCTAACGGCTATGTCTCTGCTGCTCCTACTTTATATCCGGATAAATACAAATCTTCATTCAGTCTTGTTTCGGTAGAAAAGGATGGCAAAGCTTTTACAGATAGCAACAACACTTTTGCTGTCAATCCCGCTACCGGAATTGTAACTGTTAAAAAAGATGATACATTGAAAGCCGGAAGTTATAAGTTTATAATAAAAGCGGTTACCACTACAGGTCTGACCTTTGAAACAGATCTGACATTAGCCATGTCTGGTGAATAATAGTTAAGAATTGGTTTTGGTTAATTAATAGAAGATGGCGGTTTGTGCTTAGTGTCTTGATTACGGACATTAGGTACATCGTCATTTTCAAACCATTGGATAAACATTGATTTTGAAAAGCAACCTATCTTAAGTATATTACAACTTAAGCTGAAAAACAGCTTAAGAGACTTATGCTTTCTGGACAAATTAGGGTGCGCACATAATCAAAGAAAATGAAGGTAAAGAAAATAGTAATTATTCTGGCAATGCTTGCTGCAGGTGGAATTGGCCTTTTTATTTTCATACTCTATGCAACCGTCAAAACCAAATCTACCGACATCAGTACATACTCTCCTTTTAAAGAATGGGTAGGAAAAACCGTTACCCTCAAAAAAGAAATGTTCCTGTTAGAACAGGATAAAAACCAAATTGAAGAACCTGTATATCCTTACTTACTAATAGACAGCTTGCATCCGCAATGGCAATATGCTGAAGCTCAAAAAAATAATTCAAATAGTGACATTAAAATAATTGGAAAAATTCCTGTGGGCAGTAAACTTTCCATTGAAAAAGCAAAGCAATATACAAATGGTGTTTCGGGTTTTTCGCAACCAGCTCTCCTGGGAACTTTAAAAAACGGAGAAAAAGAATTTAAGATCTCATTCGAATGGGGAGATCAGAATATAAGCAAAGCTATGGATGGAATCGAAGCTTCCTGGCTCTTTCAACAGGCTCCCTGGCAGGAAACTAAAGACACCTCCTATTACATTTTGCCTCAAGCAAAATGGTGGTAGAACCTCTATCCATTATCTGAAATAAGGAATTCTGAATCCCTTGATTTTTCATTTTTTTATTATTTTAGTTTAAAATTTGAAGGATATATACCTATTATTATCCTTCCTCATTTATCATGAATTACAAATGAAAAGATACATTCTTATTCTGACGCTTAGTCTTTTGCCTTATTTTGCTTTTTGCCAAAAGACAGTTGTTCCGGGTAGTCCAGATATTAAGGCTTCCTATCTAAAGCCGGAAAAATCTTTATACACAGTTTATTATGTGAAAGATACCAGCTGGACAAAAATGGGTTCTTTAGCTTATGATATCTCTGTATCCAACAATCAGCTAAGCCTTACATACAAGTATACAGACAAGAGTAATGAATGGTCAAAGCAGCGGGTTTCTATCGCTGATGCAAAAACATTAAGACCAATCAGTTATAAATCAGAAGGAACGGAAATAAAACTGGACCTTAATTTTGCAGAAACAATAACCGGAAATTACTATTCCAAGAAAACCAAAAAAGAAAAACAACTAAACTTACAACCAAATAGCAAGTTTATAGATTTCAATCTGGCAGATCACTTTATTACTACACTTCCTCTGGATGTTGGGTACAAAGCCGTTATTCCTCAATTTTATTATGATGAAAAGTCAGATATATTAATTACCAACTACATTGTAAAGGAAGTAAAAAGTTATATCTATTATTCGCCCCGGACCGGAAAGCATGATACCTGGTTAGCAACGGTACTGGAAGAAAGTACAGGAGCGATTTACAACTATGTGGTTGATAAAAAGGACCATCGTCTCTGGCAGAGAGAAATGTCTATGGGCAAGGGAATGTGGGAAATCTGTGTAAATGAGGAAATAGATTACCAGCCGATCAAAAGCGCATTTGATAAAGAACAAGCGATGCGGCAGATTACAAAGGGAAACAGCGTTATTATTGGAACGGCATATGCAAAGGAAAATTCAGGTAAAAAGCTCGGAGGACTCGTCAATACAGCAAAAAAACAATTTGCGCCAAAAGGAACAGAAATAACACTTTTTCCAAACTCTGCTTATTATGAGGAATGGGTAACTGTAAATAAGAAGATAAAAAAACAGGGAAAAATGCCAGAAGTTCCCTTAGATGCAAATTTTGGCTATGGTATTAAGAAGGCAAAAGTATATGACGATGAAGGTCATTTTGAATTCTTAGATCTTATGCCCGGAACGTATGTTGTAATGGCTAGTTTTGATTTTACCAATTCCTACAATTATTCTTATGTATCCGGCTATACGAATTATTACAATTACTGGGGCTATACAGGATCAACAACACATTATGGTTCATCCAGACAGCAATACAGAGATAAAGCAAATGTCGAAAAAGAGGTGACAATAGCCAAAGACGGAGAGAAAAAAGAAGTAAACCTGAAAGATAAGTAAATAATTAAACCCGGTTGTTTTTATAACTGGCATTGATCTTTTATTGTTAAATTATCAGCGTATCAAAGATGTAAAACCCGGCAGATACGGTAAACGGTATCGTTACATTATCATACCCGTCACGGCTCAATGCCTCCGTGAGTGCTGTGATAACAGATAGTAGTGCTAATACCAACAGTTCCTGTCCCTGCAAGGTATACCGGAATATAAGGCAGGAAACCAACATAATCAAATAGGCGCTGACAAAAAAGAAAAGCGAGCCGACAATCGTTTTATGTGCTCCCCAGATCTGATATGCCCCCAAAGGCCATCTCTTTCCGCTCAATGCGGCAAGCGGATCACTAAGGGCTAATATGAGAATGGGAAGATAATAGTATATCAGCTGATTATTCAGGATAGTATAGCTCAGATAGCAACCGTATACGGCTACCGGATAAGCCAGACTGCCAACAGATCTGCGCTCAATAGCATGAATCGATCGGAGTAACAGGAAACGTTCAGAGCAGATTAACAGAATTGTAAATGTAGTACATAGGGCTAAAACCCACCAATGATTATCCAGCATCATTGGAAAAAGCAATGCTAATAAGCCTGTACCTGTATGTACAATTTTGCGTGTAAACTCGACCCTTACTTTAACGCAGTGATATAACAGTTCTGCAACAGCAAACAGCGATAAAAAAAGTCCGGACAGTATCAGCACATTACATATTCCTGGATCCATATCTGTTACCATATTAATTGTTCTACATGCACTAAACCAAAAACCGATCCTGTGAACATAAAGCTGTCATACCGGTCCAGTATACCTCCATGTCCCGGAATCAGCCTGCTGTAATCTTTCGTTGCACAAAGTCTCTTATACCAGGACGCCAGTGCATCTCCTGCAAATGCACAGATGCAGATCAATAGCGGTAAAATCAGGTTAAACCCATCAAAGGTACCGGCATGAACAGTAATAAGCAGACCTGTTACATAGCCTGTGATGCCTCCTCCAACTGTGCCCGCAGCAGTTTTGTTCGGGCTGATATTCGGTAATATCTTACTTTTACCAAACAACTGCCCGAAGAGCTGCGAGAAGCCGTCAAACGTAAAAATAATGGTATAGATATACAGCAACACTTCAGGAGTACTGCTGATAACAAACCGATAGAATCCAATAGCAATACCGATATAAATAAGCATGGACACAACACCAAAAATTACTCCCCGCCTGGAGAGGCACCCTACCCAAAGAAGCTCAATAAATCCCGTAAAGATTAGTCCGGCAGCCAGGTAAATCAGCATTCCGGTTTGAATACTGACCGCTGTAATAAGGACGATCAGTAAATAAAGAATATACTTAATCCACCGGGATCTTTTCTGCTCCGGGTTGCTGTTTTTATTTAGAATTACCGTAAGCAAAGCGCCAATTCCGAAAAATAAAATAACTATATAGATCAGGTTCAAAAACATCATTTCTTTGATTTGTTCCACACGAATAAACTGCTTTTCACATTCGACCGGAGTTCGGGCAAGACAGACACTAAAAGTAATTCTTCCATATAGGCCAGAAGGCTGATGACCAGCATAATATAAAAGTAAATCGTACTTACTCCGAATATGAAAAATGTGAATATAAAAACACCCTGCACATATCCCGTTACTTTGTAGGACCAGAGGTGAAAACTCGGGAATCTGCGAAAACGGATCAAACTTACTAACTGAGGAAGCAGCCACATCCCGATAAGCAGACTGAATTCTATCCTATGCTCCATAACAAAAGATTTCTCCAGCATTATCATTCCCGCAAAAGCCATAATGTAGGTGCCGATATCAGCCAGAGAGTCGAGTCTTGCACCCAATTCCGTTTGTAAGTGAAATAAACGGGCAATAAGCCCATCCAGGATATCCGTTATCAGATTGACAGACAGAAGTGTGATAAAAAGCGGTTTGTCTCCCACACGCATTGCATAGATAATAAAAGGCAAAGCCAGTATACGGTATATGGATAAGGCATTGGGCACATTCCATATGTTTTCTTTTTTAGTGTCCATAGCTATACAGATTTCTTACGTCCGAATTTCTGGTGAGCACTTGTAAAATGTCCTGCTGATAACGCTGCTGCGATAGAGAGTTCGCCAGCCAGTACAAGACCTCCACATATTTCAGCAAATTTTCTGGCCTGGCCTGCTCCATAGCAATCCATCATTTCCAGACACTCCCGCTGTGTCGGCAGATGAGTTCCCCCACCAACTGTTCCAACCATCAGATTGGGCAAAGTCACACTTGCGTACAAGGAACCATCCTTATTAAGCTCCATACGTGTTATACCAGTCGCCGCTTCTGCCACGCAGGCAACGTCCTGTCCGGTTGCCAGAAATAAAGCCGCCAATCCATTCGCATAATGTCCGTGCGCTCCTATAGCACCACTTTGGATAATGCCCATTGTTGAGGAGCGCCAGTATTCTGCCATAAGTTCAGGCGTGGTTTTCAATACCTGCCGGACAATAGTCTCCGGAAGCACAATTTCAGCTGTCACCTTTTTGCCCCGGACATTTGAGAAGGATAGAGCAGTTGCCTTTTTATCGCCGGAATAATTACCTTCTACAAACCAGAGCTTAGGCTTTACAGGACTGTGTGATACCAGATACTGGCATATGGCATCTGTACATATCGTGACCATATTCTGCCCTGCCGCATCTCCAGTCTGATACTCAAAAGTGACAATGAGATGGTTCCCTTCGATCTGAATCTGCATATTAGCTAATCGGGCAAATCGACTGGTTTGTCTTGTGATTTCCTTCAGTTTTTCTTCCTCCGGAAGTAGCCAGCTGACAAACAGACCTAATTCGCCGACATTCTCAAATTTGAACAAGGGACTGCGTTGTACACCTTCCAGCAGACATATTGAAGTAATACCGCCTGCCATAAAACAGGCTCTCGCACCGCGATGATAAGAGGCCACTAAAGCACCTTCACTCGTTGCCAGAGGGACATAAAAATCAGCATTGGCGGCAGAACCCGTAATCCGTAACGGGCCGATCACTCCTGTTGGTACACAAGACATCCCGATATAATTTTCAATATTTCCGTTAAGAAGATCCGGTTCATCTCTGCTCTCTCCTCCCGCCAGACAGGGAAATTGTTTTCCGGTAATCTTTTGTAAAAACGAATGCCGCTGCTCCAGACCTTCCCTGTTTACCTCCTGAGATAACGGAAGTGTACAGTCAACTGCTAATTCTGCAGGTTTGCGGTTTTTGAGGTTGTGTATTATACCTTTAATGTCTGTATTTTCAATTGATGAGGCCATAATAATTGATATTAGTAAACACAAACATATTGCGATTTTCGTTGTTTAATTTGTGACAAACAATAATAATATTTTGCATTTTTGTGAAAATCACAAAATAAGCCTATGTATCAGGAACTGTTAATCCGCGAAATCCAAAAAAAAACAGGCCAACACCAGTCGCTTATAGCGGAAGTATCTGCTGCTTTGGATATCAGCTATGACGCTGCACATCGGCGTATATCTATGAAAAGTAAATTTTCTATTGAAGAATCTGTTCAACTGGCAAACTACTTTGGTTTTTCAATGGATCAGGTTTTTCAACGGAGTGAGCATGTTTTGGTTAAAAGAACAAAGGAGATTCAGACGTTAAATGACTTCAGCAGTTATCTGGATAACTCTCTCAAGTCGTTAATGGATTACCTTCCCGATACAGATACCAGTCTCTATTATTCCGCTAAAGATATTCCGATATTCTACACTATAAATATGGATCTGTTATCTACATTCAAGCGTTATGTCTGGCTGAATATGTTGAATATGGAAGGTTTGGATATTTCTTTTGAAACCTTTGAAAAAAATGCCCGGATTATGGATAACAGCAGAAAACTAAATCACTTTTATTCTGCTATAAGTGCTCATGAAATCTGGAATGATACGACGATAAACAGTACTCTGCAACAAATCATGTATTTCTTTCATGCGGGTCTTCTAACTGCAGATAACGGAAAATCCCTCTGTGAAAACCTTAAAGAACTGATATTTTCCCTGGAAAAAAAATGTACCGCACAAAATGAGCAATACCGTCTCTATTATCACGATCTGCTGATCCTGAATAACAATGTTCTCGTGGCAGATAAACAACGTAAATCTTTATTTGTGCCCTATACCATGCTGGGATATTTTATCACCAGTGATACAGATACTTGCAAGCATGTTTCTAATTTTTTTCAGCATCAGCTCAAAAACTCCAAACTTCTGAATACTGCCGGCACCCGAGATAAAAAGATGTTTTTTAACAGGGCGTATCAAAAAATAGATCTGTACAAAAATCAGATTACTTCTTTTAATGATATTGGTTAAAGGGGATAATATTTACACATTCTGAAAATTACGTTGCTTTATGAAATCTCAAATTTTTGACCTTAAACTCTCCGGAACTCCGCTAGATTTTGGGGATACACAATCGCTGGAAACCTATAGATTTCCAAATGGTAAAGGTTTTCCGGATTCTTACAAAGATTTTGTGCTGACCTATGGATATGGCGTGGCTCTGGGAGAATTTCTTATTTACATACCGATGGAAGACTACGGTGATTCCCTGTTTGTGCGATCGGAAGAAATCAAAAGTACGTATATCGAAGATGTTTATAATAATGATATTTGGTTTGAACTGGAACCTGATGGTTCTCCGGAATTGTTAAAACGATTATTTCCTTTTGCCAGCAGCGAAAATGGACTTTATCTGTTCTGGGATTATGAGTCGAATCCCCAACCACATGAATTTGACATCTATCTTACCGATTTCCGGGGTACAGGTTTTAAGAAAGTGGGCGGATCACTATACCGTGTCATCAATAATCTGACACACAATGGATCTGAACATACACCTGTTTTCAATAATCCGAAGGAACGGATTTTTAAGTGTCTGCAGAGACAGGATTTGTAAGAAAAACAGTCCTCTAAGCCAGAATCTTGATGTTAAGACCAATAAATACAAGAAGAGACTTCATCAGAAGCCTCTTCTTGTATACTTAAATTAGCCCTTTACTTAGCAGGTTCTGCTTTTAGGCGTTTGAAATTGACTTCATTCGAACCCTGGCGATAGAACATACTTTCCTGAGCCGGGGAAAAATCCATATAGATTTGAGCCGCCTCAAACATAAACTTGTCCTCTTTATAACAGGTTAACGGAAATGCGCCCTGACCGTCGGCCTGACCGTACAGCTCTCCCTCTTCCTGGAAAATCTTTATTTTGAGTGGAAAATCTGCAGATGAATACACTCCTTCATACTGCTTTAACTGTTCCGGAGAAAGTTTCAGAACATTGGTTTCAAATTCCGGTAATTTAAGTTCAGGATCATAGATAGCACCCAGAATAGCGATATAGACAGCATTATGTTCATACCGCTGACCGTTAATTGTAATAGAAATAGCTATCTTATCATCCACATTGTATCCGGCGAGGGTGTGGGTACCATAGGTATCTCCTCCATGCCCCAAAAAGACATTCTTCTTATAAGGGATATACATAAATCCCTTTCCAAAACCATTATTATCTTTACCTGCCTTCATTTTTTCGAGCGTTTCCTTTTTCAGCAGCTTACCTGCGAACAGCCCTTCAAGGAAATTGTTCAGATCCCGTGGAGTAGCCAGAATATCTCCCACACCGATAATATTCTGAGGATAAAAATCCGGAACCTCAATCCATTCATTAACATACTTGTAAGGCCGGAAATAGTTATTATTATAACTGTCAAAAGATCTGAAATCCTTTAATTTTAATGGTTTGACAATCTCTTTTTCAACGATCTTTGCGTAAGGTTTCTTATAGCATTTTTCTATGATCTTCGTTAATAAATAGAATCCTGAATTTGAATACCGCATGTCGGTTCCGGGCTCAAAAAGAGGTTTTCCATGTCGTATAACATTCAAGATAGAATCCACAGATCTTTTTTCTGTTAGCCAGGGTTCCCCCTCTCCAATATTTGTATAATCTCCCAAACCACTATTATGACTGAGAATCTGACTTAAATGAATCTTATCTGCATTGGGAACATCAGGAAAATAGGTGCTCAGCTTTTCCTCTAAATTTAACTTACCTTGTTCAACCAATTTCCAGAAAAGAACAGAAGTTACCAGTTTAGTCACAGAACCTATCTGGTAGCTTGTATGTTCATCAAAGGTTAGATCCTTGACTTTTGACTGTCCGAAACTTCGGTTATACACTTCCTTTCCGTCTTTGTAGATAGATACGTTTCCAATCCCCTGATTGTAGTGTTCGATATGATTGAGAACTGAATCTAATCTTTCTTTTCGGATAGTCTGCCCTCCGCAAACAGAACCTATCAGAACGAAGGTCAGTAAGAGTAGTGATTTCATATATGATTTTGTTTTTCAGCTTAATAACTGTCAGCAATTTAATAATAAAATATAAGCTCCCAATTTTTCAGTAAGTAAAAATTAAATTTAACCGTCAATCCAGGTTAAGCAGTAAAATGAGACAGATATATAAGAAAGGGTCGCCTGATTATAAGCGACCCTGACTTTACTTTGTTATGAGTTATAATGTTCTTCTTAAGGTTTTAAAACTTCTGCCAGTTTTTTCTCCAGGTCAGCTCCTCTTAAATTTTTAGCAATAATTCTTCCTTCCGGATCCAATAGAAAGTTTGAAGGAATTGCACGGATACCGTACTGTGTGGAGACATCATTTTTCCAGCCTTTCAGATCTGATAATTGAGCCCATTCCTGAAGATTATCATCTTTAATTGCTTTAAGCCATGCTGCTTTACCTTTTTCATCATCCAGAGAGATTCCGATAATGGTAAAACCCTTATCCTTAAAAGTGTGAAATGCTTTTACAACATTGGGGTTTTCAGCTCTACATGGGCCACACCAGCTTGCCCAGAAATCTAAAAGAACGTATTTTCCTCTGTACTCCTCCAGCTTAACAACTTTCCCCGATGTATCCTGCTGACTGAAAGCAGGAGCGACACTGCCCAATCCTAAAGCTTTTTGCAACAACAGCTGTTCCAGGTATTTTTTTCCTGCAGTACTGTTTTTAACTTCAGCAGAGAGCTTTTCGTAAAGAGGATAGATATCATTGTATTCCGGCGAATAACCACCAATCGCCTGCACAATATCCAGCGCAATAGGAGTATTCGGATATGTAGTTAAAAAGTCTTGCCTGATCACCTTACGCTTCTGGCTGATATCCTTATTTGTTTCATCAATCTTATTCTTCACAGCCAAAGACTCTCTCTCCGTTTCAGATAATCCCCTGTACCATTCATACAGTTTAGTCTGTTCGTCATTATGAGGTTTAAGTAATGCATTTAATTTCTGATCATCGGTATTAACTGCACCTCCTGTAACCGTTGCATTAGTTATGGAGTCCTTACTGGCTAGTGTAATCTTACCTTCCTCCAGATAAAATGGAATTGCATAACGGTAAGCCTGTCTCAGGGTAGACCCCACCAGAAGATGTGCTTTCGTGGGACCATCAACCTCACCTGAAAATATAAATTTACCTTGCGGATCAATTTGCACCGAATCAGCCTCATTACCTTTAAGCAGATACGCTTTATACTCCTTCTTTACTTCAGGAATATGACCTTGAACTTCAAATTTCGAAACCTGCGCCTGTGCTGCAATGGGAGCAAGTACTAAAAGCAGGATTTGTTTTGTGATTTTTCTCATGATTATATAAACTAAATTAGTGTTGAATTCTTAAACCGTCTAATGCAAAATATGGCGGACTTAGCAGAGCCTGATTATTATCCTTATAGTTTCCGTCAATAGTAAAAAGTATTTTATCTACACGACCCAGGGACTGCAGATCTACTCTGGTCCAGTTGGATCGGACAATCTCTACTGTGGGATTCTGGCTGTCCCCTCCTTTTGTGGTTGCCAGATAGAAAGTAGTCGTTCCGGTCCTGGAACCATTCAGATAGCCTGTTATCAGCAAACGAATATAAGTAGGCGTTTTGCTTAATACTGTCGTTCCCGCCAACCGGATAAGATCTTTTCCGGCTAATGTCGGAAGACGCCACCGACCATAATCTGCTGTGGAAGTACTGGATACATTCGGATTTCTGACTTTTGTACCATCCAGTTTATACTGTTGACTGCCGGCATCTAACGTCCCTGAATAGACAGATCCATAATTTGCCAGCAGGTAAGTATAAGTCGTGTTAGCGATCAGTACATGCTCCGCTACTACCGGAGCATCAAAAGAAAGAAAAGCCTGATCATCCTGCGCATGTCCGATAAGGTAGGTTTCAGTCCGGTTAGGCGTAGTTGTGTAAACGCTAAAAATTGTTGAATCAATTGCTCTTCTTCGTAATTCTGCTGATACACCTGATGATGGCGTAAAATCCGGACTTAATACCCAGGGATAAGAACGGTAGTTTCGGTTAGATAACGCAAATCCGCTGAAATCGTTATTACCCTTTTTCTGAACATTTACCTGCACAAATCCTGTAGATTCAGCTCCTGCACGATAAGGCGCATCCGGAATATGACTGGAAAATCTATCAAGTGTAATCTCATTGAATGTAATATCTTCCGGATAAGGTATTAAAACCTCTTTGACCTCGTCTTTGCAGGATGCAATACCTGTAGTAAGTGAGAGCCAGATAAGCGATTTGATTATATTCATCTTTTTCATATAAATAATTAAATAGAGGGGTCAATTAATCTTGTCCCGGATTTTGGATAGCTGACGGGTTATTAATAATCTCTGAATTTGGGATAGGCCAGGAAGAACGTGTAATGTCAAATGTCAATCCGTCTTTAATTGCTACAATCCAGGGCTGATTATCTTTTTTAAAGCGAATACTGGCAAAGAATTCACTGCCATTTTCCAGGCACAGTTCTAAAAATATTTCTTTAAAAATAGCATCATATAGCTGCTCCTGATTGAGTGGACTAAGGCTTTTGAACGCCTGTGCAGATCTTTTCTGACGAAGTTCATTGATTGGCGCAATAGCTTGCGGCACACTAGCTCCCGTACGGGCCAGTAGTTCGGCTTTGAGCAGATAGAGTTCTGCAAAGCGGAAGTAATAAGTTGCATACTTTTCATCAACAGGCGAATTGACTTTACCCTGATAACTTCCCAGACGTGCTAACTTCTTAAATGTATAGCGAAAAGTATTGTCCCAAGTCTCAGGAGCTCTGACCTCTCCGGTAGCAATAGACCAGCGCGGATCGCCCGCGAACCAGTCAGTACCATAGCGCAGACCTGCCGTTAATGAACCTCCCGGAGCTAATGGCAATGTATTTCCCTGATAGATAATCCCGTAGGTATACCAGTATCCTCCTGCGGAAGTACGGGAACCATCGTCTTCTAAATATTTTACAAAAAGGTTTTCGGGTGACTCCCAGGACCGCTGGTATACTTGTGCAAGATCACTTTGAAGCTGAAATTTGGCATTCGTTTGCTCCAAAACACTGTTAACCAGAGTCAACGCCTGTCTGAGAGGTTCTGTTTCATTACGGTAACCTGCACGATATAAGATAGATTTTGCCTTAAGTATTTGTGCATACTGCCTTGAAATATAGCGAGGACTATCAAAGTCCGGAGCATGTTGAATGGCAAAATCAAGATCTTCATTAATATGCCTGTAGCTTTCACCAACAGTTATACGCGGAGCATTCACATTGTCCAATGCTGCAGGTTTGTCCCGATAAATCAGCCCGTAAGGACTTTCATCTTCTGCCCACCAGTAGCCAAAATTCCAGAGGATATTAAGATTGATCCATGCGCGTACTGCCTTAGCTTCACCAAGCAGGGCATTTCGTTGGGCAGTATTGGCAAAAGCAGATTCAGGAAGAGCCTCAATACCCGTTATAGCAAAATTAGCAGAATTCAGACTACGGTAAAAAGCACTCCAGACAGCCGATCCTCCGGGCGTCTCCTGCGTATAAGACAGATTGTAGTCAGCTACACCTGAAAAATTTACAAATCCAGCTTTGGTTGCTTGCGCCACATATAGCGCGCCGGACCAATTATCATTACGAAAAGTCGCATATATGCCATTCACAGCCGCTTTTGCTTTATCATAACTCGTGATGGCATTGGATTCCGTGAGGGCAAACCTGGGCTGCTGATCCAAATATTTTTCACAACTGACAAGCAATGTAAATACTGAAATCAAAAGAATATGAAGGTTGAATTTTTTCATAAGTATTATTTTTATCTAAAAGTGAGTTTCACACCTAAATTAAATGTGCGTGCTGCAGGATATGCACTGTTATCTGTTCCCATCCCGGTACCTATGCTTGAACTGGACCAGTTGCCCTGCGGATCAAATCCGGGATAGGAAGTAAAAGTCAGGAGATTAGTCGCCTGGAATGTTAAATCTATTCCTTGTACCAGAGAATTGGCGAGTGATTTTTGAGGTATTCTATAGCTTAGATTAAGAGCACTGAGCCGGATGTAAGAAGCGTCATATAACCAAAAATCGGAGAAAGTACCATTAGCCCCGTCTCCGTACTGCGTCATGCGAGGAATAGTTGCAGTGTAGGGATCTAACAGCGTTGCACTTTGTCCTGCGATCTTATTACTATGGTTGTAATTCCCTACATAGCCGACATCTTCAAGAGGCATACTCCACAGTCTTTTCTGACCGTAAGCATAGGTAAAAGTAGCATTGGCATAGAAATTTTTGTAAATGGCGGTAAGACCAAATCCACCAAAATATTTGGGTTCAGCGCTTCCTAAAAAAACCTTGTCTTCTGTATTAATGATACCATCTCCATTCTGGTCTCTAAAATACAGATCACCAATACTTTCCTGTGCACTTCTGTAATATTGTTTGGCACCTGTGGCACTCGTCCCCTGTAAAGCTATAATTTCTTCCTGTGTGACAAACAGCCGGTTATAGGTTTCATAACCAAACCATTGTCCTGTCCTTTCTCCTTCCTTGACCACGATATTACCAAAATTCAGCTCCGATGCCGTACCGTTAATTTTCAAAACCTTCCCTTTGTTACTGGCAATGTTTGCATCAGCCGTTAATGTAAAATCCGGCCGCTTAATAATATCATACCTTATATCAAACTCCAATCCTTCATTCTTAATAGATGCTACATTAGAACTAATAGTACTGAAGGATGAACTGGTTGGAAGTGGTTTGGAGTAAATAAGATCGTCAGATTTTTTAGAATAATAACCAAATGATCCGCGAAGTCTTTCCCTGAATAAACCAAAATCAAGCCCGACATCGACCATCTTGGTTTCTTCCCATTTGAGTTCTAAATTACCGATAGAAGACGGACTGATTGCGGGACTTTCGTTATATCTTGCGGAACCGATGTAAGTTTGCCAACCATAATTACCAAGGTTTTGGGAACCGGCTGTTCCTATAGATCCTCTTAATTTAAGATAAGAGATCTTGTCTTTTACAGCGGTATTTTTAAAGAAGGATTCTTCATGAATCAGGTATGCAACTGATCCTGAAGGAAAGATTCCCCAACGATTATTGGGACCAAAGCGGGACGATCCGTCTCTTCTTAAGCTTCCTCCAATAATGTAGCGATCTTTAAATTTATACTGAAGTCTGGAGAACTGGGAAACCAAAGCATAGGCGGTATAATCTTCTGTCAGGGCTCCCCTGTTTGCTCCCGAACTGAAATTATTGAGAATATCATCATCAGGGAAATTGCTGGCCGCCATCCCAAAGCTTGTTAAACCTGTTTTTTCGAATGAATATCCAAGTAAAGCCAGTATATCATGATCTCCATGTTGCCTGGAATAATTAAGCGTATTTTCCCAAACTTGAGAATTTGTTTTCTGATACTGCCAATTGCGGCTTCCATCATAATTAAAAGTACTGCCCCGGCGCATATACCTTAGCGACTCATTGTTGATATAGTTTGCCGTGAAAGCCGTTCTCAAAAGAAAATGTTCCCAAAAATTCACTTCCAGAAAAGTCGTGGCATTGAAGTTTTTATTTTCTCCATTTTGGGTATTCAATAAAGTCGTGTAAGGATTTTCAGTATAAGGATCCCTGGTGAAAAGAGTTCCGTCCTCATTGTAAACAGGAATATCCGGTCTTATTTTTTTTATGACGTTAAGCATATAATCTTTATCGTCCGTATTTCTGGAGGAAGCATTTATTTGCAGACCAAATTTTATCCCTTTACGAATCCTTGCCTCAAGATTTGCCCGACCTCCGTAAAGTCGGTTTTTACCCGATTGGATAACCCCATAGTAATTCTGGTTATTGAGCGAAACATAATAGACCACATCCTGTGTTCCTCCCCGCAAGGAGAGCGTATGGGTATGGTTCCAGGGCGATTGGGTCATCTCTTTTAGCCAATTGGTATTCCCGTCATAATATGCTCCCGGTAGTATACGAAGGTCCGATTGGTCATATTCGCTCGTTCGCAGTTTAAAAAAAGCCTGTTCATCCAGATATAACCGTGTGAAATAATCGAAAGCTCCTCTGCTGATAACCTCCTCACGTGCAGCCCTATCCGCAAAATCGATATACTGCGGAGCATCAAAATAGGAGTACTCATTGAAGTTTTGAGTTTGCAACCCCAATCGGGAGGAAACCTCAATAGTGGGCACCTGACCTTGCTTTCCTTTTTTTGTTGTGACCAGGACTACGCCATTTGAAGCTCTTGAGCCATAAAGTGCTGTAGCAGAAGCATCTTTCAAGATATCAACACTCTCCACATCTTCCAGATTCAAGTTGTAAAGAGTGTTTGCCACATTTCCAGATGTATTATTAGAATAATCCGGTACACCATCGATAACCCAAAGCGGTTGATTATTGCCGGTCAGCGAAGATGCTCCCCGAATAATTACACTGACGGGTGATGTTGGAGAAGCAGATTGAATCGCAACGTTGACACCCGCTGCTCTTCCCTGAAGAAGGCTCTGAATATTAGCACCCATAGGTGCATTTTTCAGATCAGCCTCCGTAAGCCGGGTTAGTGATCCCGTTATATCTTTTGCCTTGGAGCGCCCATAAGCAACAACAACAGTCTCTTCCAGTGAGTTTTGAAGAACCTGCATGTTGATCTCTATACGTTCCTGGATATTTCGAAGGGGATAATGGACAGTTTCAAATCCAACATAAGAAATCGTTAACTGATCTCCTTTGACAGAGGGTATTTCAAAATTTCCAACGGCATCCGAGTGTGCGATAATACCTGTGATTTTAGATTTAATGGTTGCTCCGCTTATAGGACGTCTTGATTCGTCAAGAATTTTTCCGCGGATAAGTGTCCGCTGATCTGATTCCGGTAAACCCACAATAGCAGGCAGGCGTAAGAATCGACTTTTTTTAGTAGCAAGATTATGATTTTCAGAAGAATAAGCAACACTTATGGACAAACTAAACAATACCAAAAGTATCTTCAGCCAGGCACAAGTGTATGTATAGAAACGAATGTATTTCATTAAGATTAAAGTTTAAGTAAGCAAGAGGATGTTTAGCAGTAACTAAACTTTTGTTTTTTAGGATAAGGATAATGCGTTAGCATCTACCTCTTTGTGGATGTAGTATGTGATGTGCCAGGGGGCACATTCGAAATATTATAAAATGTTTTTTATAGGGCATTAGACGTTAGATTATTGTTAATTGCCCTGCAAATATATTACAATATCTATAAAAACTATAGACTTTATAGATATTTATTCTTTTAGAAATCTATAATAACGAATAAACAGCTGATTTAATGAGCTTTATAAATTTAAATTTTTTCTAAATAAATACTGATTACATGAAGATTTTAACCCTATACTCTTCTTTTACTAAAGAATTATTGCACATTTAAGAATTAAATCAGCCGGTTTGCTTTCATCGCTTCGCTGCCTTAAAATGGAAAACTTCAGGAAATATCTGCGGGTTTGCAGATTTATATGGGGATCAATAACAGGGAATAATTAGTAAAGCTTCCTAAACAAAGGAAGAAATAATCCGGATCTCCATCTACAGACATGAGATGTCAGCTATACAGAGATCCG
This sequence comes from Sphingobacterium spiritivorum, assembly GCF_016725325.1. Lineage (NCBI taxonomy): Bacteria > Pseudomonadati > Bacteroidota > Sphingobacteriia > Sphingobacteriales > Sphingobacteriaceae > Sphingobacterium > Sphingobacterium spiritivorum. Next base: position 1,780,212 of record NZ_CP068083.1, on the reverse strand, counting down.
GAGAAAATTTAAAATTTATACGCAACGCTTGCCATAAAATTAAATGGCTTTTGCGGTCTGGCATAATAGCCGTCACTTACCCAGTATTGTTTATCAAGGATATTATTTGCTTTAATACGAAAACTATATTTTGGTCTGTTGTAGAACAGCGTCGCATCCAGCAAGTTATAGGCTCCCAAAGTAAATGTATTTGCAGCATCCAGATATGCTTTTGAAATATAGGAATTTCCGACGCCAAGCCCCAGTCCTTTCAACTGTCCGCTAGTCAGCGCATAACTTGCCCAGACATTGATAACATGTTCAGGAGTACCCAATGCCCGTTTACCTACATTCGTCCCACTTACAAATTCATTATCATTATATCCATAACTTGCCACATAATTAAAACCCGTAAAAGGTTTACCTATTAACTCCACTTCAAGACCTTTACTGCTCTGTGTTCCATCTTGTACAGTATAATTCTTACCATCCCGCGCCTCTGTACGCAGACTATTTGTAACGTCAATATCGTAATAACTCACTGTTGCATTGAACACATCAGACAACTCGACTTTGAACCCTCCTTCCAGCTGATTTGCCCATTGCGGTTTAAATACCGAAACAACTCCATCCGGCTGCAAACGGTTCGGCACATTCTTGAAGCCGTTCATGTAATTAGCAAATAAAGAGACTTTTTCTTTCCATACATTGTAAACCAATCCAAATTTAGGGGAAAGGGCTGTTTGGTTATAATTCCCGGTCTGTACTCTTGTCAGTGTATTGGTCGTCCCTTCACTGATAAACCGGTCTACCCGCAGACTTGCCATCGCCAGTAACCGATCTGTCACATTAAATACATCAGATACATAAGCACTGTAACTTGCTTCTTTGGTCACATTCTGTCCCGTATTTCGTCCGGCCAGGACTGCACTGACATTCTCTATCCGAATCACAGGTGTTGCCGGAAGATTGTATAACTGCGCAGGTGCAAATACCGGTGTTCCATAACCTAAACCATCGTAACGTGTTTTTCTATAGTTAGACATATAGTCAAATCCGACAACCAATCTGTTTCGGAACTTTCCGATAAGAAAATCTCCAATGAAATTCTGCTGAAAGTTTTTACGTGCAGACTCTTCGTCTGTGAAAACACGCAATGTCCTGTCCACCAGACTATCTGTCTTCCAGATCATATCAAAAATATAAAGATCATCGTATCCACCACTTCCCCAGGCGTATTTAGTCTGCGAAAGCCATTTATCTGAAATTTTATAATCTGCCTGAAACAAGACGTTGCTGGAAGATTGTTTACTAACTAATGAATTGTCGTTAAGAGACTGCCGATAGTCCAGATGAAGCTGGTCAAAACTTGTTTTCCCGAGCTTGGAATCGATCATCCAACCCGCCGGAGTGATGCCACGAACAGCATAAAAATCAGCATCAAGTGTCAGTTTCAGCCGGTCATTGACCTGATATGAAAGACTGGGGGCAATAAGTACTGTTCCGTTATTTCCCTGATCCTGGAAAGAATTCTCTTTTTGACGTGCCAGATTCAATCTGAATAATACGCCGTCCCCAATCTTAACAGGTGTGTTAATATCAGCTGTTAACCGGTTCATATCCCAGCTTCCCACCGTATAACTTACCTCTCCGCCAAAGGTCTCATATGGCTTTTTTGTAATGTAGTTAACAATACCGCCAAAGGAAGTCATCTGTGCCCCAAATAATGTTGATGTTGGACCTTTGATAGTTTCCACCCGCTCCACTTCAGCCAGGTCGATTCCTGTGCGCAAGTAGGTGGCCATACCATTTCTAAAGTTTTCACTGGTCTGAAACCCTCTGGAAAAGAAAGAAGGCATTCCGGCTCCGGTCTTGGATGGCGCAGCTCCTGGTACATTTCTAAATGATTCTTCCAGAGTCAGTGCCATTTGTTCTTTGATTAATTCTTTATCCACCACACTGTAGACCTGAGAATTTTCCAGATTTTTAAGTGGTAACCGTGCTACATAATCACTCTCCTTTTTAGAAGTGATGATATATTTTTGTCCGATAATAAGAATTTCATCCAATGTCTTGCCGTCTGCTGACAGAACAAAATCGGCGATCTTTTTTTCTCCGTCTGCAAGCTGCACAGTCTGAGATTGCTCCGGCAACCCCACAAAACTTACGGTAATAATGTAGGTTCCGGCCTCCATATTTTCAAATGTATAGCGGCCATCTTTATCGACACTTATACTTCTTCCACCGGAAAGTTTTACTGTACTGTATGCTGCAGATTTACCATCTGTTGTGGAGACCCGACCAGTAATAATGCCGCTTCTGTTCTCCTGGGCATTGATATTCCCGGAACAGATCATGAAGAATAATATTTGGAAAAGAAGGAGTAGTGATTTACTGTTTTTTAAAGAATGATACATTTTTGTTTTTGGTTATGTGTAAGTATTAGATTGAACTATATGATTAATTATCTATCAGATCATACGCTGCCATCATAATACCTCTACCCTAACTATATTATCCAAACGAGAATAACTGTATAACCTGAAAAACAAAATAAGAATAGAAGCAATACGCTTGCTACCAGCATGTTAATTGCTCTGACTCTATTAATTATTTGAATGCATTTTCATTTATATATATTAAGTCTAAATAAAAACAATAGCAAATGTATTTTCAAAATATTGAAATACCAAATCTTTTTAACAAATCTTAAATAACAGATGGAGAGAATATACTTTTATAGTATAAGTGTTGGTCAGATTACACTCTGTTTTGAATACATAACAGATATAGCAAATTAAGTTCATTTGCTTTCTAATCTGTGATAGGAAGATCTATATTGAAGTTGTTCCGTTTTTCTGCCTGGCTAAAAAGCCCCCGTCAGTCTCAACTGCAGAAAAATCGAGGAGAGGGCTTCTTTTGCTTTTCGCTGAATTACAACAGTCGTAGTTTGTTTAATTCCAGATTACTCACTATTTCAGAGGTATGACCATATTCCATGTACGGTCAAAACTGTAGGAACCATTTCCGCTGCCTGTCGCTGCAAAAAGGTGAGTTGGCTTCCCATCTTCAAATAATAAAAACGGCCTTTCGAAATTCGCCTGAACGGTTTCAGTTCCGTCATCCCATCGGATTTTTTTGGAATACGCTTTGACAGGAGAAGAAAGCTCCCAATTGATCCCGTCACGCGAAGAAGCATGAATTCCACCGCCTTCTTCTCCGCATATATGCCCGAATCTGTCTTTCATGATTAGTTCATACGATTTTCCATTCCACCATACAAAAGGATCTTCAACATCGTTAGCTTTATTTTTCAGGGAATGAAATGAAAATATTGGATTATCAGATATCCTGTTGTAAGGGCCTTTAAAAGTTTTTGCCATTGCAGCACCCAAAAGCAAAGGGGGATTATGATCTGCCGGAGAGGATTTATAAACAAGGTAAATGCTTTTATCCGGTAATACTACAGGAGAGGGGTTTGAGGTAATCGAAGCATCCCATTTTCCCGGCCGGGGAGATAGTATGGGAGAATCTGACCGCGTCCATGGACCTTTTATGGATTTGGAATAAGCCATTCCTATCCTTTTATTCATCCAGGCTTTATGCGCCACTCCGTTGTTCCATACGTCTTCATCATACTGAGGGGCCGGATCGCTGTAAGTATTACCAAAGTAATAGAGTACATAGTATCCATCCGTTTTTATAATACGCGGATTGTGTGTAGTACAGCCATCAAAATATTCTTTTCCTCTCGCAGGCAGTACAACTTCGACAAATTCATACGGCCCTTCGGGTGTGTCAGATACAGCTCTCACCACTTCAGAATTGGTAACCCAATTTCCAAATCCATATTTTTTACTCCACCTTGAGGCAAACATATGATATTTTCCATCTTCTCCTTTTATCACTGACGGATCCCATATCCAGTAATCATCCATAGCGAAACCACCACCTTTTGAAGCAGGTAAAAGTTTATCAATGAATGCATCTTCTTTGTTAAAGAGAAATATTCCCTCCTTCTGCATAGACAGAAAAATAGGGGCGCCAACCATCGCTTTCAAAAAGTTCTTTCGAGAAATATTCATTTTTGATTGTTGAAAAATAAAGACCCTATTGCAAAATAAAACTACATTTAATAACTAGTTTTTCTACAGATCGTATAATACCAAACTTAAATATCCGGTTTTTTTCAAAATAATCAATTACTTTTTAGATCTATAGGTTTTATCATACGAATGAATGTAACTGCAAATTCTATCTTTCAGATAAATAACAGATTATCCCAAAATAAAAACAGGACAAATGAAATATATTTTCATTTGTCCTGTTTAGTAGCCCGTAGGGGAATATCCACTATTGGGTTTTAGTTTCTTTATCTGGCTTTTACAAGTGTTACTTTTTCGAACTCATCGAATAACGTACTGGTTTGACATACGTCTTAGCTGCAATTGCTATTATGCTAAGATAAGGAGTTCTTAATATATGTGAAAGAAATATTAGTGGAAAACGAACCAATATGTTTTCATATTTACTAGTTTACATTTTTTCAGCGATTGTGAAACACATTCGGCCTCATGAATACACAGAATGTTAAAAAACTAAACGGAAAAAGTACATTCTATTAGTAACTAAAGGTAAATCAACTGTTCTTTATCATCTGTATACTTTAACTTAAGTACGCCCATACCTAATTGTGCGATATCATTTAACGGACCTATCTGCAATTTGATAGGCTCAACTCTATCGTTGGGAACGAATATTCTAAACTCCTGTTGGTGCTTAAATTTTTCATGCTTTCTAAATAAGCCAACTCCACCAGAGTAGTTGTTTGCATAATAGTTGACTTTATTTGAAATACAACTGCTATACCCCAAATCGGTTAAGGCTTTACTGATACGATCTATAAAAACCTTTGGTTTATGGATGAAGATCACAGTATCGCCAAATGATTGCGTTTCAAATCTAATTTCATTCCTATTCCCCGAGAAATGTTCTGAATATATCCCGGTAAGACAATAAATATTACCTTTTTGCAAATTATCATGTCTAATCAAAATATCCTTTGCGTCGAAAGTTGTACCATCTTTGTCGAAATCCCCTCCGATCTCGCAAAGTATTACTTTACCTTCGCCGAGATAGTTACGGCCATGTATCCCATCTTCTTCGTTAGATCGTTCCCAGTTGTTATCACAGTTTCGAATAAAATCAACAGAGTTAATATACACTTCTCCAGTATTGAAAAGAGCCTCTATATGTTCTCGTTTCCCTCTACGGAATAAGAAATAAACCCTTCTATCTTCAATCGGAATAAATTCCTTTTCCATACAATTTTAAATTATATTGATAGCTTTTACCAAATCACCTACCTGTATCTCACTTTTCAACTTATCTTCGATATCCAAACCTTCAAGTAATCTCCCTACACTTGATAAAGCAAAAAACCTTCCCTTTGATTTGTTTTCTGCAACAAGAGTAGAAATTTTTTCTTGTACATGCTGAACATTTATTGTTGAATCCTACAGATGGGTCATCTGTGGGCATAATGTCAACGGTGATACCCTTGATTTTGAAGCGACAGATTACACCCGACTCAATCTCAGCTATTCTTCCAATTGCTGTCACTGTTTGTAATTAGGTGTCTCGACAATCACATCAATATCATCAGTCGGCCTCACCTCAAGGACAGGCCGGTCGGCATATAAAGATATTGTTGCTCCTCCTACGAAGACCACATGGTCACGTAACTCTTGTAGGGCGTTGTTTACGGCCTTGATCCGTACGATATTAGTATGATTTGACATTGGCTGATAATTCTTCTTTCAACTCTTTTTCTGCAACGGCTTTTTCCCGAAGTTTGCCGACTCTTATCACGTCCAAGAGGGCGAGTAATCGATATAGTTCTTCATCTTCCGCGATGGCTTTAACCTGATTGGCGTAGAAAGGTTCTATAGCCTGCCCCAAGACTGATCCGGAAGAAGACGGCCAGACATAAGACTGCTCGCTACTGATAAAAGACTGCATAAAGGGATGTGAATGAGCTGTAGGCACACCTCTTGTCAGTATTCCCGCTTGTGCTGGAAATACATATTTCATTCCGTGTATAAGAAAATTCAACAAATTTCCACGATGGACATTGCGCTTTCCAAAATCAATCAGACCAGCATATGCACTTCTTTCTAACGATTCTGATATTTCTGAATTACTGATGTATAGAGAATTCGCCAAATCTTTTAACTGCCAATTTTCATAGTGAATTGTCGAGATCTTGACCAAGACAACGATATCCTGTGGTCTCATGCCGTTATGTTTGCGTTTCATGGCATAAAGGCAATACTTTATTTTGCAATTCGCGATTTGCAAATTGCAAAATAAAATAAGCTTGACTCGAATTATTAATACCTGAACAAAATCTGCTTCATGCGGTAATTTTTCTCTGAAAGCAATCTCAAACTTCCGGGTTTCGTTTTTTATAATCGACTGATCTTGATGTTTATTTATGTGACACACGTGCGCCCAATAGTATTAGGTTAGCGTTTTTTGTCATCTTGAACGCAGTGAAAGATTTTATGCACTATGCTTTTTTAGATGCTTCGGTACCCTCAGCATGAATAAAACGGTATTTGTATCCTTAACTTAATGACATTGCATGTGCGCCGGCATGGGAGTTATCGTGGAATGCATTGAACAGTCAGAGATGAGTTAATTTTCGTACTTTTGTCTTTATGAACCTTGCATTATTGATTAATCAACCCGAAGGTAGGCGTTTAGAGTTTAAGCAGCAGCTGAATAAGCCTTTAGAGCTTGCGAAGACTATTGTGGCGTTTGCGAACGATGCAGGGGGTGAGTTGATTATTGGTGTACAGGATGATCACCGTAAATTGGTAGGTTTGCCCGAAGATGAACTCCTTTTTCTCGAAGAACAGATCAGCAATATTATTTTTGATCACTGCCAACCCATTATCGTACCCGAGATATCTTTCCAGCAGGTCGATGGCGCCCATTTTATTAGAGTCCATATCCATCGGGGAAGCAATTTTCTATATTATATTAAAGCAAAAGGGAAGCTCGAAGGAACCTATATACGTGTAGGTTCATCTAACCACCTGGCCGATGAAAACATCATTGCCGAACTAGAGCGCCAGAAAAGAAATGTATCCTATGATAGTGAAGTCGTATTGGATGATCATATAGGGGATTTGGATCTTGGGAGATTCCGGTTATTCTATGAAGAGCGTACAGCAGAGAGATTGGATGAGACAGCTTTGCGCAAATTGGAATTGGTAAGGATATTTCAGGGAAAGCCCAGTGCCTACTCATGCACCAATCTTGTTTTCTGATAGTCCCCTCCGCAGGCGGTATTTTCCCTACCCCAAGATCGAGTGCGCCAGGTTCAAGGGTGCGGACACAGGTGCGTTCATCGACCAGAAAACCATTGATACGCATATCGGCGAACAGGCAGAGCAGGCGTACGAATTTGTATTGCGGCATATCAATAAATCGGCGACTGTAGAAGGCGTGTATACCAATACCCGTTGGCAATATCCCGTAGTGGCTGTTCGGGAGGCTATTCGGAATGCGGTCGTTCATCGTGACTATGCACTCACGGCAGAGATATCAAGGTCGCCATCTTTGACGATATGATTGAGATTACTAGTCCCGGTAAGTTGCTGTCATCCATAGACTTCGACGAGTTAGAGGCTCGGCAGTCCGATATTCGCAATAAGGTCATTGCCAATATAGGCTTCGATGTAGTCGAGTATTGTAGTGTTATGGTAGAGAAGGGTATAATTTAGCATTGTTTAACGATAAGAATTTGGAATGTATATCTACGAAGCATTATCACGTGAAAGGGTTAAAGTATAAATGGAAGTAAAATATGTTGACAGAGTATGAACTCTATATTCTTGAAGAGTTTAATAGACTGAGTTTAGAGCAACCAAAGTCTCTTTTCAAATATATGGATATTGATGGTGGAGTAAAGTGTTTGGAATCATGTAATATAAAATTCACATCTCCTTTAAATTTTACGGATTTAACAGAATGCAGGCTCTCCCGTTTTGATATGCAAAGATATTATCAGGACACTTTTCTTCGGCTCTCGAAAGATCTGAGTGATAATGTTATAAAGATTGGAGATCAAAATGCATGGGATAAATATAATTTCTTCTTGACGATGGATTCGGAAGAAAGGAATGAAATGCTATTACGGATGACAAACGAGACTATTAAGTCATTCGGTATCTGTTGCCTAACTCATCGATTTGACAATGATAGGATGTGGTCTGACTATGCCAATAATGGTAATGGTATTTGTATAGAATACGACTCACAAATGCTGATTAATGAGTTGAAAAAATATTTCAGGAAGCTAAATGCTCCCTATATGACAGGTAAGACATTGTATATTGATGAAATTGAGCGTGTCCATTATTATCTTGGAGATGTATCAGGAGAGGGAGATGATGATTTTTTTAAAATGTCTGCAATTAACTGGATGTTTGTTAAAGAACAGGAGAAATATCAATTTGAGGAAGAATACCGTTTCGTTTTTCCAGTTTTTAGTCATAATGAATCTGGTTTTTCGCTGGTTAATGTTTCTCCAAATGTTGTGAAAAAGGTACTGATCGGACAACGAGTAAGTTCGTCCAATAGAGAAAAAATCATCCATCTCATTAAACGCAAATATTATGGAAAACCAGACATAGTATATATCTAATTAATCGATCCTATGCTAGCTAAACCAAAGACTTTAGAAGAATTATATTCGTACTTATCTCCATATAGACTGTTTGATGTCTTAAATATAGTGGCCCAGATTAATGCTGTATTCAAGTTTGGTACCTCATTAGAAGAATTACAATATGAAGGTATAGATTTTGAGCTGTTTCAATGGATAAAATATATGAATACCCAACAGCGGATTAACTTATATTTTTCTAGTACTCGATTGGCTAGATTTATATTGTTGTCAGGGGCACACAATGAGTCCACTAGTCGTGTTTCATTTAAGTCCCAAATATTCCGTAACATGTTGGATTACTCGATAGACTTATATGACAAGGATGTAGAAATATTTGATAAAGACTTTATCACTCCCCATATTTTAGGAAAAGTTTCTCATTGGCAATTTCCGTTGCAAGAAAGCCTTCCAAAGCTATTAGGTAGGGCTAATCTATTGTTTTTAGAGATTCCAAGAGAAGTCTCGACAGAGTATGAATTTGACATTAGATTTCAATCCTATTTTGGAATGTCAATCAAAAGCTATTTAGGTATTGGTACACTTATATGGCATAAATCCTGTGGTTACGTAGACAGATTTATGGAAATCGATGAAGCATTGAGTTTTATGTCGCAGGATAGTTATGCGATTTTTCTCGATTTAGTGTCTATGAAGCATCAAGAATACCCGACGTATTTTAGAAGTCAGAAAGGCACTATTGCCAGCAAAGGTTTAGAAATTTATGGAGTTGATCCCTTAAAACATAGGCCATTAATAATTGACGATGGTAATACTTACCTAATACCACAAATGAAATATTTCTTTGATAAGGTTACCAATGGTGTATTTCATTTGTTAGCCGAGAAAGAGCGAAGCAGTAAGCGAAATGAGAATCCTTTTCGGATTACTTTTGGAAATATCTTTAAAACTTATGTGGGTAAATTTTTAATGTCAACTGATTTCGTTCAATGTTTAGATTTGGATTATATAGACTTGGATTATAATAAAAAGATACCTGACTATGCATTGATATCTGGTGATGTCTGCTTATTGATTGAAGTGAAACTTTCCTTGACAAATGCTCATACCAGAAGTCGATTTGATAAAGAGAATGTACTTAATACCATCAAAAAAGGCAGTATGAATAAAGCTTTGCAACAGCTTGATGAATTCGGAGGTTTTATTGTTGAGAATAATTTAACGCTAAACCATCCCTTTTATAAGGTGAAACATGTGGTTTCATTGATTGTGTGTTATGAAGATTTGTTCGTTTCAAATCTTGCTTTTCTAAAACTCATAGAATCAGAGACAGGATTTGACATGAACTTACAAGTATGTAATATCTCAGAATTAGAATCTTTGGGTGACTTACTTTCCAATGGTCTTGATATTGTCGATATTCTTTATAAAAAGGCTGTTTCTGATAAAAAGTACGAGCCAATATCATCATGTACAGATCCATATCAAGAGAAACTGTCTCGTACTGTTTTGACTAATAGCAGAGATAGATTTTTTGATGACTTAATAAACTAGTCAGACTGTAAATGTTTAGGCTATTCCAAGATTTCTTATATTTATAAAGTAATAATTGCAATAAAGTTGAACAAGAGCTATTGGCCTCAACCAAAATATAGAGGAATTGGATTTTATGGTGATATATCAATGTATATTGATGTATTGAAATTTGGTAGAGATGTTGATTTTTTCTCTAAGAAAGAAATAGAACAGATATTAAGTAATCGTGTTAAGGGTCTTAGCTTTTCATCACGGTTGAGTATAACTGCTTGCAACAATTTGCTTACTGAGCTTACAGAGTTTAAGTGGATCGAATTATATTCACGAGTAAACTATAAGAAAGAGGATTTCCAACATAGTTTATTGAATAGAGAACTGTACAGTATTTCTTTTGTTGGCGAACAAATTTTAGAAGCCTATAGTAATGATTACTGGACATTTTATAACGCTTTAATAAAAGAGTTAAACAGCATGTATACTATACCTGCGTGGTTTATTCAGAGACTTTGGGATTTGAATTCTAATCAAGGACAGCTGATAATACCTAGTCCACGAATATCATGGAACCCCGAGAAAAGAAAGTGGTCTGATAAAGATTGGAATAAAGAAATCGAGGACATTGTGTCGGATACATGGAATTACATCACCAGTATTCTTCCAGAAGCTTTTCCGTATCCTAAAGAGCATTTTGTGTCTGATACCGCGATAAGATGGGAAGAATTAGGTAAAACTAAACCTAGACGGATACCAGAGAAAAGTACAGAGTTTACACCACGAAAAAGATTATCTCAGTCTATGAGAGAGGCATCAATTAATTTTTTCTTTGGAAATAAAAATCCTCGCTTGAATAACAATGATTTTTTGGGGAATAAAAGCCCGTTACTACCTCGGACATACTCTTATTGGTGTGCGAGATTAGAAGAATTAGGACTGATTAATTATACCGATTATAATCCCCAGATACCAGGCAGAATAATATACCCTGTATCTACGTTTAGAGAAGATGTCATTGATAAAAATTTATCCGAGATAAAACATGTATTTAATCTTCATAAGCATAAACTAGCCTTATTTAACCCCTCAACTGATAATAAAGAATTCCGTTCTCTTTTTATTTTAACTCTTTACGAAGAATATTATAAATTATATTTGATAAAGAAATCATTATACGTTTCCGTTCAAGATGTTCGTGATGAGGTGTGTCGTCTTTTGAAACTGAATGCACATTTATTTAATACATTTTTGGAAAAAACTATTCATTTGATGGATAATGGTGGGGAGGCTGGATATCGGATTTCTTTAGAAACAGATATTAGGGAAGATCAAAAAAGTGGTTCTCAAATTCTTAGGAGGCCTGTTTATGTAAATAAAAAAATAGTTACACTAATCGCAATTACAAATATTTAATCATGAGTATTTTAAGAACCGTTGAAAAAAAGGATAATTTCAATAATCGATATAAAAAGTATTATCTTACTCGTAATCCCTTTCCTATAAAACCAGGAATTCAGATTCTTAGCTCTGATGATCGGGAAAATGGTGAAATTTATTTGCCTGAATTAAGAACTAAAGAAACTTCTCAATTTGAAAGCTTAGTTATTCCAAAAGCAGAAGGTAAACCTACTCGATGTATCTCATTACTAATGGACAATGCAACGAGACAAGGACGTGGTATCGGAAAATCCTCTTTTCTGTATTACCAGTTTCGAAGGATAAATAAAGATTGGGGAGAAGATATTACTAAGGATTCCGAAGTAATGTTTGCAACTTATTGTGCACCAAATAGCTCTGAAAGTTATCGTAGATTTTACTCCTTAAGCCGTTTAATAATTAACAATCTTATTGAACAGAATGTTCTTTCAATAGCTGTATGTAGACTTCGTATCATGACAAGTTTTTTAGATGAGAGGATATATGACGAAGTCACTGAAACTAATCTTCTAGAGACAGTAGGTGATTATAGCTGGTTGAAAAACAAGTATAATGACCTGGGAATGACATATTTGAGCGAACACGATTTACAGATGGCTGTAAAAAGAACATTAGAAAAACTTGATATTAAAAACCCGAAATTGGTAGATAGATTATCAAGATTTGGCTATAATGCTACGGATTTGAGTAAATACTTTACCTCTGAGATTTCAGAATCCGAATGGAGAAGTTCTGGAAATACATTGTTGTTTGATGATATCGTTACTATTTTAAAGGCTTCGGGATTTACAAAAGGAATAATTCTCTGCGATGAATTGGAGAAAATTATAGTTCCCTTGTCTGCGCAAGAAAGAAGAGCTTTTTGTGAAGAATTAAGATATTGGTTTTTAGATGGAACTAATGAAAATGCTAAGGTCTCATTTTTCAATATTTTACTTGTGATACACCCATATTTACAAGAGATTCTGAACCCATATTGGAGTTCCTCGGGATTAGAGAGATTTACATCTTTGGGAGGAGAGTTGACGCATACTAGTACCATTCTGTTTGAACCCATAACAGTGGAGCAAGCTATTCCTTTGGCTAAGGAATATCTCAAGAAGTCTAGAGAAGCAGGATATAATGCTGATGATAGTTTATTTCCGTTCACTGAAGAGTCCTTAACTTTGGCCTCTAATAAATGTTCAAATATTCCTGGGAAATTTTTAGCTTTATTACATAACGCAATTGAGGATGGAGTTGAAAAGGATGTCGAACATATAGAAGAAAGTAACATTAAAGATTTGTTGTCCAAAAGTTCGATTTCCGAAGGGCAGACTGAATCTAAGGTAGAATCTATTAAGAATCCAAAAATTAACCTTTAATGAGTTTTAAGTATCTTTCTCATAAGTGTTTTTCGGATATTGAAAGAGGCTCTCCGAAAGATGAGCAAACATCTTTTGTCGGTACTTATTCAGATTTACTTTTTCTGGGGGATGGTCGAAAAGAAAAAATCACAAGAGATGATTATATGAAGCTGAAGACGATAATTGATATAGGAAATGTGTTTTTGGTTGAATTAGATGAGATTTGGTTTCAAGAGAACGCTTTTGATATAGATGAGGACGGGAATCCATTCTTAGATAAGAATGTTCATTGTTCCGATAAGATACCTTTATTCACATGTAACTATGTTAGTCTGAAACCTAGTTGTGAATCAGCGTACTGGGACAATGAATTATTTGAAGAGTTTATGAATAATATTTGATATGACTGATATAGTATTGGATACCCAAATATTTGTCGATTTTATGCATCAGTATTATAGTAATAAAGTATACGAAGATGGTCTCTTTATTAAAAATGGTTTTATTTCGGACAACCTCGCAAAATATTTAAATAATATTGTAGAACGATTCAGAGCAGAAGGAGACTTGATCGAGGGAATAGTCTGTACCTCGATATTGACATTCATAGAAATTTCTCGAAAATTTGACCTTATTGCAAAGGATAAATTTACATTATTGCAATTTAAGAGCTTTTTAGCGAATCGACCTGATTGGGTAAAAATTGCGCCATTTACATCAGAGTTATATGAACAACTATATAATGTACCCAAGGTGGTTACTGTCTCAGGGCATATCAAAACAGTGGAATGGGCCGATGCTGTTCATTGTGCCACATATTTAACTCGAGATAAAGCATTATTGGCGACTACTGACGGTACGATAAAATCGATTGCTTTCTTTAGTTTTGTTAATTAAATTTCAATTTTAAACTGAATCCGAATTAAATGAACATCCGTTTGAATTTTGTGTTTTTATAGCAATTAGGATTTTACTCCTCTTTTTTTACAATGGTAGAGTCATCGATATTGAGAGCATCGCAGACTTCTAATAGAGTTATAAAATTGTAGTCTTCTCGTGCATTTTCCATTTTGCTGATTTTTGCAGAGTTAACAGTATCACACCTACGTGCTAATTCATCTTGCGACCACTGCACTTCTTTTTTACTGGGAAAAATTGAAAGATCTGTAGATACAGATAAAACAAAAAACGCTGTAAATATTTAATTTACAGCGTTTTTTGTTTTGACTTTTAAGTGTGTAGCCCGTAGGGGAATCGAACCCCTGTTTCAAGAATGAAAATCTTGCGTCCTAACCCCTAGACGAACGGGCCATTATTTTTTTGGTGATGCAAATATAAGAGGATTTTCATTGCTTCCAAAATATTTTTCTCAGTCGCAACGTAAGCTATTGAGACTGAGAAAAATGTTTTTCAAATCAGATCAGATCGAAGCCAATATCACGGCGAAAATACTTACCATCGAAGTATATGCGGCCTGCATCAGCAGTCGCCTGCTGCAAAGCATCAAACAATGTATCCTGCAAAGTAGTGACTGCGATGACACGTCCTCCGGCACTTAACACCTCCCCATTCTGCTCTTTTGTACCTGCATGGAATACGATAGATTCCTTTACATTTTCTATGTTAGATATCACTTTCCCGGATTCGTAATCACCAGGATATCCACCCGAAACCAACATTACTGTAACAGCCGTTTTTGATGAAACTGTATAGGAGCGGGTATCCAGATTTCCCTGTGCAACACCTTCAAGTAAATCAACCAGATCAGATTCAATACGAGGCAATACCGATTCTGTTTCCGGATCACCCATACGTACATTATATTCGATCACAAAAGGCTCTCCACCGACATTCATCAAACCGATAAAAATAAATCCTTTGTAAGGAATATTATCCTTCTTCAGACCATCTACTGTCGGTTTAATAATTCGTTCTTCCACCTTGTTGAGAAACGTTTCGTCTGCAAACGGGACAGGAGAAATGGAACCCATACCACCAGTATTGAGACCCGTATCACCTTCGCCGATACGTTTATAATCCTTTGCAGATGGCAATACCTTATATGAAGTCCCGTCTGTAAGTACAAACACGGACAGTTCTATTCCTTTCAAAAACTCCTCAACCACAACGACATCACTGGCTGCGCCAAATTTAGCATCTGCAATCATAGCTTTCAGTTCATCCTTTGCCTCCTGAAGGCTTTCGCATATCAATACCCCTTTACCCGCAGCAAGACCATCCGCCTTCAGTACAATCGGAAGATTCTGCGTTTCCAGATAAGCAAGTCCCTCTTCCAGATTAGACCGGTCAAATGAACGGGAAGCCGCTGTAGGAATCTGATGGCGTTGCATAAACTGTTTGGAGAAATCTTTTGAGCCCTCCAACTGTGCTCCCTCCTGCTGAGGACCGATTACAGGAATATGCTTGATGTCTTCTCTGTTGAGAAAATAATCATGAATTCCTTTAACAAGAGGCTCTTCAGGTCCGACCAATATCAGATCAATCTTATTGTCCAGAGCAAACTGTGCCTGTCCTTCAAAATCAGTTACTTTTAAAGGCACGTTTTCTCCATAGGCCAATGTACCTGCATTTCCCGGAGCAATAAATAATTTGTCTAATTTTTTACTTTGAGCAATTTTATATGCAAAGGCAGATTCCCGACCGCCTGAACCAATGATTAGGATATTCATACCGCAAATATATTTGTTTTGGCCGGAATGCGAGGATATTTTTGAGTCTAATCTGCTAATTATCAAATAACCTTTATACTTTCTGTATTTTTTCTTAATTTTCTAAAAAAACCGATCATGAGTCTTAAATATTTCTTCATGTGTTTGTTTACATCGCTTTCTATCTCAGCGATGGCACAAACAGCAGTCATTGACAATGTCTCCAAAAAACTCGACACCTATCTAAGCAACAATATTCAGGAAAAGATATATCTCCATCTTGACAAACAACATTACAGTGCCGGGGAGACTATCTGGTTTAAGGCTTACACTACCGTCGGAATAGAAAATCTGCTATCAAATATCAGTGGTGTTGGTTACGTTGAACTGATCGGACCTGAAAAGAAAATCATTAAATCCCTGACCATTCCCATGACGGCAGGACTCGGCATCGGCGAAATTGAACTGATCGATACCCTGACAGAAGGCTCTTACCGTATCCGTGCCTATACCAACTGGATGCGGAATAATGATGATGCCTACTTTTATGACCGAACCATACAAATATCAAACGGACGAAGCGATAATGTTGTTTCAACGACCTCCTTTATCCCGGCCTCAGATCCTGCTGAAAAGAAGAATACCTATGTAATCAATCTTAAAAATTTCGCAGGAGCACCTTTGATCAACACGAATGTACAATACCGCACCTATACAGGAGACAAAATAGAAGACAAAGGCCGTGAAAAAACAGATGAAAAAGGAGATCTGACTCTCAAAACAGATAAAAAACTCACTTCAGGCTATATTCTTCTAACTTTCGAATCTACCGATAAGCGTCCGGTAAAGAAAATCATTCCTCTTCAGGCACCTTCCGATAACAGTATACAACTCCTGGCTGAAGGTGGAATTTTACTGGACAATACGCTATCAAAGATCGGTGTCAAAGCACTGAAACCAAACGGCATGGGCATAAAGGTAAAGGGCAAGGTCTTGGATAATAAAAAAGAGGTTGTTGCCGAATTTGAAACAAATGATCTGGGCATCGGCAGCTTCACCTTTAATCCGTTTAAAGATCAGCAATACAGTGCTGAAGTCACTTTTGAAGACGGAACAGTTTCATCCGCAAAACTTCCCGAAACACAAAGCTCCGGTATCACCGTTGCTGTAAATCCATTTATGCAGGACCGTATTGCGGCACAATACAGTTTCTCTCCCGATCGTGTCGATCAGAAAGAAGTCTATCTGTTGGTACAGCACTTAGGAGAGCTCCTTTACGTGGCAAAGCAAAAAGTCAGTAAGAGCGAATTGCTATTTATGATCCCGAAAAAAAATCTGCCAACCGGTATCTATCAGATCACATTACTTTCTGAAGCTGGCCTCCCACTTGTCGAAAGAATGGTCTTTACCTCCAATCCGCAGAACGTCCTCCCGCTGAAAGTAAGTACAGACAAGACGGATTACACAACGCGAAGCAAAGTAAATGTTCGTCTGGATGATGCGATTCTGGAGCCTTCCAATTTTGCGAGCCTCTCTGCCTCTGTCATTAACCTTAACCGAAACGAGCCATATGACAAAGACGCTCCGAATATCTATTCCCAATTACTCTTAGCTTCTGATATAAAAGGATATATAGAACGTCCCGGATATTATTTTGAAAACCCGGATAGCATTAACATCACGGATCTGGATAATCTCATGATTACACAAGGCTGGAGAAAAATTGAATGGCAGAAAATAGACTCATTAGCAAATATCAAACCCACATTTGAACCTCAAAAAATGCTGTCTATCAAAGGTGTGGTAAGAAAATACGCCCGAAAGGGAACAGTTCCGAATGCTAAACTACAGCTGATCTCCACACGAAATTTCATGGATTTTATCGATACTACTGCAAATGCGGACGGAAGATTTAACTTCGATAATCTTGTCTTTCCGGACAGTGTTAAATTCCTGATCTCTGCGACAGATGAGAAAGGCAAAAAAAATGTGGAAATCGATATTGATCCAACCGTCTCTCCGTTTGTAAAAGAAAACAAAAATGCCCCTGAAGAATCGAGCAATGTAAATTTTACATTTCAAAAAACAATAAAAGAAAATCAGCGCATGTTTGCAGAAATGCAGCAAAAAGGACTTTTGGAGAAAACTATTTTTCTGGAAGAAGTCGCTATTACACGACGTGTAGAGAAAAAAGCTGCTGAAAGTTCCCGCAATCTCAATGGCTCCGGCCGCGCCGATCAGATTCTGACAGAAGAAGATCTGCAAACCTGTCCTACTCTGGAAATGTGTCTTAATGGACGATTAATGGGTGTCTATTTTCAGGGAGGCGTTCCCTATAACACACGTGGAAATGTACCTATGCAGGTCGTGTATGACGGAATGTACATTGAAGCTGATCAACTCAGTATGATTAATACCTTCGATATTGAAAGTATTGAGGTACTCCGCAGCCCGATGTACACCGCTATCTACGGCTCATACGGTGGCGGAGGTCTGATTGTTATCTCCTCAAAAACCGGAAAAGCTTCTATGACGAGCAATTTTGATCCAAAAGGAATAGCGACAGCCACACCAAAAGGATTTCACCTTAATAAGACATTTTTTAAGCCGGATTACGAAGTCAATGACCCGGAAAAAGCATTTACCCGTGATTACCGGTCAACAATCCACTGGGAGCCAAATCTTCTTATTAAAGATGAGAAAGGAACAAATTTTTCTTTCTTCACTTCAGATGAAAAAGGAACATACCAAATTACATTGGAAGGCGTTGATACAAAGGGACGCATTGGAAGAAGAGTTTTAAAATTTGACGTAAAATAATTAGAATATGCAGTTTATCACCATCAATACCGAAGAACGGATCACACACATTACGCTGGACAGAGGAAAGTCTAATGCCATGCACATGGAAATGATTGACGAGCTTACACAAGCCATTCTCGAAGCAGAAGAAGACCCCGCCATTGAGGGAATTATCTTACATGGGAAAGAGAATTTTTTCACCTCCGGGCTCGATCTGATCACCCTGTATGAATACAATGAGGAGCAAATGAAAATCTTCTGGTCCAGGTTTATGACCTTAATACATAGACTCACCGCATTTTCCAAACCTTCTGTTGCGGCCATATCCGGCCATAGCCCCGCAGGAGGATGCGTACTTGGTATCTGTTGCGATTACCGCATAATGGCTCGTGGCGAATTTATCATCGGACTGAATGAAGTTCCGGTCGGTATTGTCGTTCCACCGAGTATTTTTAAGCTGTATAGCTTCTGGATCGGACAGCGTCTGGCTTATCAATATCTGTTAGAAGGGAAATTACTTAATCCGGAAAAGGCGCTTGAAGTCGGCCTTATAGATGAAGTGGTCGACCCGGACCGTATTCGAACCGCAGCATTACGTAAGATAAAGTCAGTAACACAATTTGAAAAGAACTCCTGGAGAAGTACCAAACAGAATCTAAGAAAAGAATTACTCGAAAGTATCACTCAACAGCAGGAGGCAGCTATCGATCAGGTACTCAAGCAGTGGTGGGCACCCGCAACACGGGCAGTGCTCAAAACAATTATTGAAAATTTAACCGCAAAAAAAGCATAATATGGAACAGTCAAAAGTAGAAGGAGCCTTAAAAGAAAATGCGTTAAAAGGAAAAACAATCGTTGTCACCGGAGGAGGAACGGGACTTGGACGAAAAATGGCAACTTATTTTCTGGAATTGGGAGCTAATATCGTCATCACAAGCCGGAAAATAGATGTACTGGAAATCACGGCAAAAGAGATGATGGCAGAAAAAGGAGGAACTGTTCTGCCGGTAGCTTGTGATATCCGCAATATAGAAGAAGTAGAACATCTGCTCTCTGCAACAGAAGAACGATTCGGACGTGTAGATGCACTGTTAAATAACGCTGCCGGTAATTTTATTTCACCTACTGAACGTCTGTCTGCAAATGCCTTCTCCACAATTATTGATATTGTACTCAAAGGGACGGTTAACTGCACGCTGACATTTGGAAAAAACTGGATTGCGAAAAAGCAACAGGCCTCAGTTCTGAATATTATCACGACTTATGCATTTACAGGTTCAGGATACGTGGTCCCGTCTGCCGTCGCAAAAGGCGGAGTGCTGACCCTCACCAAATCCCTTGCTGCAGAATGGGGAAAATACGGTATCCGGCATAATGCCATTGCTCCGGGACCTTTCCCGACAAAAGGAGCATGGGATAGGTTATTACCGGGAGATCTGGCTGAAAAATTTGACTTTAAAAATAGGGTACCGCTAAAACGTGTCGGAGACCATCAGGAATTAGCCAATCTGGCTGCTTTTCTGGTTTCAGATTTTGCCAACTACATCAACGGAGAAATTATTACCATCGATGGCGGAGAATGGCTGCAGGGGGCAGGCCAATTCAGCGGATTCGAAGCGATACCGAAAGAAATGTGGGATATGATCGAACAAAGCATCCGCAAAAACAATAAATAAATGAGGAGAAGTCCCCTAATTCTGATCCTAATGCTCTTGCTGCTGGCGGGTTGCAATTCCAAAACAAAAAAGGAATCTCAACAGGTTTCGGAACTGGCGGATTCGGGAAAAACGACATCCGCTCAAACGGATGAAAAAGTAGAAATTCAGGAAATTGCCTCCCGCTTTGTCAGGGCTTACTTAAGTCAGGACTCCGCAAAGGTAAATGCTCTGATACATCCTGAGTTGGGTTTGACTATCATTCTTAGAATCGGAGCTGGAGATCGCTTTCAACGTATATCAACATTAGATTTTGCAAATCCTTTACCCGGTTTTTATCCTTACCCTGCATTTCAAAATGATTACGGAATCACATTCGCAAGCCTGCCGACATATAGTTGCGAACATGAGAAATGGAGTAAGGATGGTTGGTTTATAGATACGACCACTCACCCGAATACGCTCTCCTCATTAGCCTCATTTCTCGACCGCGTCAAGGAACAGGAAATCCCTGCAGAAGAAATCCAAAAGATGAAAACACTGGAGCAGACGAGCTACAGAGTTATTCTAACCGGAAAAGAATCTGTTATATTTCACATTACCAACTATCAGAATGCCTGGTATGTCACCCTTTTAGACCGCGCATACAGCAGCTGTGATGCTTAAAATTATGTTGTAATGCTTAAAATTATTTAGCAATCTCATTATTGATTGACTATATTTACTACCAATTAGAGTTTAGCATATGAGTACTATTGACACAAATACACAGGCCAAAATCAATCAATGGCTGGGATCTGAATATGATACGGAAACAGTAGATCAGGTCCGGAGACTAATAGATCAGAATGAAGAAACAGAATTAATTGACAGTTTCTACCGGGATTTGGAGTTTGGTACAGGAGGCCTTCGTGGTATTATGGGCGTAGGATCTAACCGAATGAACAAATACACAATCGGAAAAGCCACGCAAGGTCTGGCAAATTACCTCAAAAAACAGTTCGCTGGTCAGGAAGTCAAAGTCGCTGTATCATACGATAGCCGCAATAATTCACAGTCCTTCGGCAGATTGGTCGCCGATGTTTTTGCTGCAAATGGTATTAAAGTTTACCTGTTTTCCGAATTACGTCCGACACCGGTACTATCCTTTGCGATACGTCATTTTGGTTGTCAGAGTGGTGTTATGCTAACGGCATCCCACAATCCGAAAGAATATAACGGATATAAAGCCTACTGGAATGACGGTTGCCAGCTCACAGCTCCGCATGATAAAAATGTGATTGATGAAGTGAATGCCATTGCATCTGTAAATGACATTAAATTTGAAGCTATCGCTGAAAATATTATTCCTGTCGGAACAGAGATTGATGAGGCTTATATCAAAGCTAATGTGGCACTCAGCATCAATCCTGAAGTCGTAAAAGCGCAAAAAGACCTGAAAATTGTCTTCTCTCCCATTCACGGGACAGGCATCACTATTGTTCCGCAACTCCTTAAAGCATGGGGATTTGACGATGTAATACTCGTGGAAGAACAGGCAACTCCGAATGGAAATTTCCCGACAGTAATTTATCCGAATCCGGAAGAAGAAGATGCAATGGCAATGGCCAAAGCTAAAGGAGAAGCTGTAGATGCAGATTTAGTACTGGCAACCGATCCGGATGCGGATCGCGTAGGTGTAGCCGTAAAAAATAATGCAGGTAAGTTTGAATTGCTCAACGGCAATCAGATAGGAAGTCTGTTGATTTATTATGTATTAAGTGCTAAAAAAGAACAGAATAAACTATCAGAAACAGCATACATTGTCAAAACGATAGTTACCACTAATCTTCAGGCCGATATTGCTGCGCATTTTGGTGTAAAGCACTATGAAACGCTTACAGGATTTAAATACATTGGTGAGCTGATGACAAAGTTACTTGGAAAAGAGGAATATCTTGCCGGAGGAGAAGAAAGTTACGGATACCTGGTCGGCGACCTTGTCAGAGATAAAGATGCACCAAATGCCTGTGCTTTTCTTGCAGAAATGACTGCTTACTTTAAGAATAAGGGTAAATCAGTTTACGATGTACTCATGGACATCTACCAGGAATTCGGATGCTATCGTGAAAAACTGGTGTCACTGACTAAAAAGGGAAAAGCCGGAGCTGAAGAGATTGCAGCAATGATGGTAAGGCTTCGCGAAAATATGCCGCAGACTTTGGGCAGTATTGCTGTAAAAGAAGTCCGGGATTACCAGAACAGTGTATCTATACTATTAGCTTCAGGAGAAAAAAAGGCTATCGAACTTCCTAAATCAGATGTTTTACAATTTATTACGGTAGATGGAGATGTGATCTCTGCACGTCCGTCAGGAACAGAACCCAAGATCAAATTTTACTGCTCGGTAAAAGAGCCTCTAAACTCAGTTGCGGAATACCACACGGTATCTCAGCGTCTGGAGGATAAAGTTGCAAAAATGATGGCCGATATTATTTAAGCTGACAATATGGAAAAATGGAAATTACTCGCTTCGGAATACATTATCAAGCGTCCATGGGCTACCCTCAGAGTAGACAAAATGGAGCTTCCGAACGGTAATATAAAAGAAGAATACTATGTGCTGGAGTACCCGACGTGGGTCAACATGATCGGAATCACTAAAGATCAAAAAATCCTCTTTGTACGTCAGTACCGTCATGGTGCAGATCAGATTATGGTCGAATTGCCTGCCGGTGTTGTGGAAGAAGGAGAAGATCCGCGCGATGCGGCAAGAAGAGAACTATTGGAGGAAACGGGATTTGCATTTGAGGGAATAGAAGAAATTTGTAAGCTATACGCCAATCCCGCTACCAGTGGAAATCTGACATATACTTACATCTTACAGGGAGGTGTAAAAGTACAGGAACAGGAACTTGACAACTCAGAAGATATAGAAGTTGTAGAAATGACTATAGAAGAGGCTAAAACTTTTCTGTTTGAAAATAAATTAGGACAGGCTCTGCACACCGCAGCCCTGTTCTATGCATTCCGTAAACTAGGCCTGCTTTAAAGCAAGCCTGGTTTTATTGCTTTTCAGAAACAATCTTTTGTAAACTCCCGGTTTGGAAGAAGCAAACACTGAATAATCCCTCTCTTTACGAATGTTGTTATCTCTAAACATCATTTCACTTTAGAAGCCGTAGGCTTTTTTGTACCTTTGCCGCATGGCGAGAGAAATTATTGAAACCAAGAGAAAAGCACTTCAAATAAATCTGAACCCCGATATTTACGGCACATTTGCCGAGATCGGAGGAGGACAGGAAGTCGCCCGAAACTTCTTTGGTGCCGGAGCTGCTTCGGGCACTATTGCAAAAACCATTTCAGCATATGACATGGCCTTCAGTGATGCCATTTACGGAGCCGAAGAGTCCGGCAGATATGTCAGCAGACCCCGCCTCAATAAAATGCTCCACCATGAATTTGAGCTTTTAACAGAGCGTCTTCACGGAGAAAAATACTCTACAAAAAAGTTCTTCTCCTTTGCAAATACGGTTACAACGCTCAATTTCACAAAAACAAATGAACCGCATGGCTGGATCGGGATCCGTTTTCAGACGGTCACAAACGGCCCTATTAATCAGATCATCATTCACACCAGATTGCTGGACAATGATAACCAGCAGCAACAAAAAGTTCTGGGTACCATCGGTGTCAATCTGGTATATGCCGCATATTATTATACCAACGATATCCAATCCATGATTGAGTCTTTCGTAGATAATGTCTCCGCAGGCTCGGTGGAAATAGATCTGGTAAAAGTAGAAGGTCCGGTTTTTGAACGTGTCAATGAACGTCTGATCAACCTTTACCTTGTGGCTAAAGGATTTTCAAAAGCAGCGATCTTCAAACCAGATGGCAAAGCGGCACAGAGCAAGGATTATCTGTATAAAAAAGACATCATCATTCTCCGTACGAAATACCGTCAGAAATCTCTTCCAAACTTTGACCTTTTCAATCTTGCAGTTGAGCAATTCAAACGCAATACAAATGCAAATCCGGAAAATGTAGTCGTTATGATTGAGGTCTTGATGGGAAATGTACTGGATGAGGATTCAAATATCTCTAATGAGGATCTAAAATACTTCGCAGAGCGTGCGGAGTACCTCTGCTCCACCGGTAATACTATTTTGGTATCCAATTTCCGCAGAAACAATCACCTGGCAGAATATGTTACGCAGTTCAAACCGGGTAATATCGGCATAGCTTCCAATATCTCTAACCTGAGAAATATCTTCAACTCGGATCAATACAATAAAGATCATTATACAAATGAATTGCTGGGCTATATCAGTGGAATGTTTAGCAAAAATGTAAAGCTGTATGTCTATCCTTACATGGATAAAAATGAAAATATCATCACAACGGAGAATCTTAAAGTTTCGCCGGAAGCAAAGCCTCTATTCGATTTTCTGATACAGAACAGATATATTATCGATATCGAGAATTACGATCCGAAATTTGTAAAAACAATATAACAAAAAAGGCCTTACACGAGTAAGGCCTTTTTTGTATAAGGTGGAATCCTCTACAAGAACTTTTTATAAATAGCATACATGATCTTACGATCTTCATCCGTAAGAGTAGCTGTAGTGATGTCTCTTTGGATATAGTGTGTCTTAAATGCCTTGATAGCTGCATCCGGGTTCTTGGTGTCATATCCTATAATACGCAAAGCCATTACCGGATTGAAATCTAAGGGCGGCGTTTCCAGGAAATCATCATACCAGTAACCGAACCCTTTGTCTGCCAATGTTTTCCAGGGAAAACGGGTCGGATCATTTTTACGTGCAGGAGCCAGATCCATATGACCGATAAAATTGGCCTGTGGAATACCATACTTTGTTTTCAGATAAGTCAGTAATTCGATCAGGCTATTGATCTGTGATTCAGTCCAGGGATCCGTAGTACCATTATTGTCCAGCTCTATCCCTATAGATGAAGAATTGAGGTCTGTATCATTTCCCCATTTTCCTATTCCGGCGTGATGTGCTCGGTAATAATCATTGACCATCTGCACCACCTTACCGTCACGGCCTACCACATAGTGTGAACTAACACCTGCTTTGGCAGAATGAAATGTTTTAATGGTCTGGTCCGTAGAATTCTGTGCGGTATGATGAATGACAACATAGTTTGGCTTGCGCATGCCAAAATTAATAGAAGCCACCCATTCTTTATCCTTTACCGGATACAATTTGGAAATAGCCTGATCTTTGGGAGGAACTTCTTTATATAGTTTGGCAAATTCTTTTGCTTTGCTTTTGTATACTTTCTCAGTTGCGGCATACTTTCCGCCTGAACAGGAGGCGATTACAAAAGAAGCCAGCATAATTCCCGTAGAAATTTTTAAATTCATAAATCATTATTTTAAACAAATATACAACCTGCAACCCAAATAAAAGACCGGACAAACCTCTTGGCACATAATTAGCATAGAAGCAACAGGTACTCTTATTAAACGAAAGAAAACAATTAATAATACATTTATTAGAACACTACAATTATGAGCGAATTTTCATTACAATCATTCATTGCAAAAACAAGGCAGGATGATTCAGAACATGATTATTTTGAATTGGAAAAAGCACAAATGCTGGAAATCAACCTGAATAATCAATCTGTATGGACCAAAAACGGAAGTATGGTCGGGTATGTTGGTACTATCAAGTTTGAAAGGGAAGGTATGCTTTCCGGAGGGATTGGAAACTTCCTTAAGAAAACCCTTACTGGCGAAGGAGCTAAGCTGATGAAAGCACAGGGCACAGGTCGGCTGTATGTGGCAGATTCGGGTAAGAAAGTTCAGATTCTGCAACTCAATAATGAGTCTATCTGTGTAAATGGAAATGATATCCTTGCACACGATCAGAGTATCAAAAACGAAATTACAATGCTGAAGAGTATTGCCGGAATGCTTTCCGGAGGATTATTTCAGGTTCGGTTGACCGGGAGCGGATATGTTGCCATTACAACACATGGCGATCCGCTTACACTGATGGTAACTCCGGGAAACCCTGTCTTTACAGACCCGAATGCGACTGTAGCATGGGCAGGACACTTAAAGCCGGAATTAAAAAGTAATGTATCATTCAAAAGTATACTGGGCCGAGGAAGTGGCGAAGAATTTCAAATGATGTTTCAGGGAGAAGGCTGGGTACTGATCCAACCCTATGAAGAAGTGTATTTTCAACAAAGCTAAATAAAAGAGGGGCTGTTTAGCCCCTCTTTTATTTATATCCTTTTATTTTAAAGCAGAATAATTCAGCTTATCCATAGCTTTCTGTAATTCAGCCAATGAGAAATGCTGGCCTCTTAATTCAACATTGTATCTGTCTTTTTCTAAAAAGCTTACTGAAGAAACAAAGTAATCTGCTGTTCCGTCATTTTCTTTACTTTCTTCCGTTTTACCACGTTTTCCGTTAAACTCGCCGGTCTTCTCTACACGGTTTCCGTTTTCACTTTCACTTTCCACCTGATAACCAAGCACAAGCAAAGAAACAACGCCCGATCCAAGCTCACCTGCACCATCCATCAATTTTACGGTGATTTCTTTACCCGCCTCATCTGAATAAGTGGCATTTCCAGTAGCAATATTTCCATACATTTCACCATTCCCTACCGAAATACTGGTTCTCTTCAATCCTTCTAATGTTTCCGGAAAGAAAGATTTTAGTTCCTCATTAGATAACGGAGCCAGTCCTTTTAATTTCTTCTGTACTTCCTCCATTTTTGCCGCACCATCAGTTAGATTATTCAGGTTTTTGACCCCCGAAACTACGTCTGCGATACCGCCCTTTTCTTCTGTAGAAGTATCACCGTCCTCACTTTTTTTATTTCCGCCACAGGCAGATAGTAAAACTGCAGACAAAGTAAGAGTTGAAATAATTTTGAAATAGCTTTTCATATGTATAAAATTTGTTTTTTAAAAGACCGACGGGCGGATTCTAAACTGTACTGATTCGTATTTGTGAGGCTTGTACCACACAGATTTTCATATATAACTTATTTGTTTAACAAATATAAAAAATCCCATCACATATACAATAATCTATTAAACAGCATTTTACTCATTCGAAAAAATTAAACACATCCGCTCTTCTGAGATATGTTTACTTCTGTAAAGCAATTAACAAAAAAAGAGGCATCACTTAAAAGTAATGCCTCTTTCTGTATTATAATGAAAGGCTTATGCCTCCATGTATTCTTCAATAGAAGGACATGAGCAAATCAGCGTACGGTCTCCCTGAGACTCATTTACACGACCTACAGATGGCCAAAATTTATGTGCTTTCAGATAGTCTAACGGATATGCAGCAGTCTGACGGCTGTATGATCTTGTCCACTCATCTGCAGTCACGACAGCCGCTGTGTGCGGAGCATGCTTCAGAACATTCTCTGTCTGATCAATTTCTCCGGATTCTATTGCTGCGATTTCCTGACGGATAGCGATCAACGCATCACAGAAACGATCTAACTCTGCTTTAGACTCAGACTCTGTAGGCTCAACCATCAGGGTACCCGCTACAGGGAAAGAAACCGTTGGCGCATGGAAACCATAATCCATCAATCGTTTAGCGATATCCGCAACTTCCACTCCTACGTTCTTAAAGTTCCGGCAATCCAGGATCATTTCATGCGCACAGCGACCATTGATTCCGGAATATAATACCGGATAATGATTTTCTAATCTGGATTTGATGTAGTTTGCATTCAGAATAGCTGTTTTAGTTGCATTTGTCAGACCATCTCCGCCCATCATAGCAATATACGCATGCGAGATAACCAGAATAGATGCTGAACCAAAAGGAGCTGCTGAAACAGCATGAATACCTTCTTCACCTGAAGTTTCTACTACTTCATGATTAGGTAAGAAAGGCACCAGATGTTTAGCGACACCGATAGGGCCCATACCCGGACCACCACCACCATGCGGGATACAGAATGTCTTGTGCAGATTCAGGTGACATACGTCAGCACCGATATGACCCGGACTTGTCAGGCCTACCTGTGCATTCATATTCGCACCATCCATATATACCTGACCTCCGTTTGCATGGATGATCTCACAGATCTCAATAATAGATTCTTCAAATACACCGTGTGTAGATGGATAAGTAACCATCAATGAGTTCAGATTAGCAGCGTGCTCCTCAGCTTTCGCTTTTAGATCAGCTACATCTATATTACCAAAATCATCACATTTCACTACGACAACTTTCAATCCCGCCATTGATGCAGATGCTGGGTTGGTACCATGAGCAGATGCAGGAATCAAACAGATATTACGGTTATGATCACCACGACTTTCATGATAAGCACGGATCACCATAAGACCTGCATATTCTCCCTGTGCACCGGAATTCGGTTGAAAACTCATTTTCGCAAATCCCGTGATTTCAGACAACCAGTCATTCAGTTCACCGATCAATTGCATATATCCCGAAGTCTGATCCAGTGGTGCAAACGGATGAAGTCCGCCAAACTGTGCCCAGGTCACTGGAACCATTTCCGCAGTTGCATTCAGCTTCATCGTACATGATCCCAACGGAATCATAGAGTGACATAGCGAAAGATCTTTCGCCTCTAATGATTTGATATAGCGTAACATCTCATGCTCAGAGTGGTAGCTATTGAAAATAGGATGCGTCAGGTAAGCGCTCTGACGAACCAGTTCAGCAGGGATAGAAGATGCAACTGCCTTCTCCGCAGCATCAAAATCAACATCACTTAGTGTCTTACCGATAATTTTAGCAAACACTTTTGTGATGGTCTGAATGTCTTCAAAGGTAGTCGTTTCGTCTATAGAAATTTTTACTTCTGTTCCATTGTAGTTGAAGTTCATTTCATTATTCAGTGCTTCAGCTTTCAATGATCCGGCATGTTCTCCCAGTTCGAAACGAACTGTATCAAAATATGTTTTGTTCAGCTGTGTATAACCCAGTGACTGAACAGCATGATCTAGTAATTGTGCAAGATCGTTGATACGGCTTGCAATATTTTTAATCCCCTGAGGTCCGTGATATACCGCATAGAAAGAAGCCATAATAGCTAGTAATGCCTGTGCAGTACAGATATTAGAAGAAGCTTTGTCACGACGGATATGTTGCTCACGGGTTTGCAGTGCCATACGAAGCGCATAATTCCCGTTTGAATCAGAAGTAACCCCTATGATACGTCCCGGAATATTACGTTTGTAAGCATCTTTTGTAGCGAAGAAAGCCGCATGAGGACCTCCAAAACCCATTGGTACACCAAATCGCTGCGAGTTACCCACAACAACATCAGCACCCCATTCTCCCGGAGGCGTCAATAAGGCAAGACTCATCAGATCTGCTGCTACACAAATTGTCATTCCTTTTGCATGAACAGCATCAGCGAACGCTTTGTAGTCAATGATAGATCCGTCACCCAGTGGATACTGTAAGAAAACAGCAAAAACATCGTCTGTCAGATTAGATTCTGAAACAGATGCTATTTTCAATTCGATTCCAAAAGAGATTGCTCTTGTTTTCAATACATCAATCGTCTGTGGAAATGCTTTTTCTGAAACCAAAAAAGTGTTTGCTGCTTTATTCTTACGAGCAGAATACAACATAAACATTGCTTCTGCAGCTGCTGTTGCCTCATCTAACAAAGAAGCATTCGCAATTTCCAAACCTGTAAAGTCAGTAATAACCGTCTGGAAATTCAACAGTGCCTGAAGGCGACCCTGAGCAATTTCAGCCTGATATGGCGTATACTGTGTATACCATCCCGGATTTTCGAATACATTTCTCTGGATAACTCCCGGAAGAATTACATCGTAATATCCCTGGCCAATATAGGATTTGAATACCTTATTTTTTTCGGCGATTTGCTTAGCTCTTTTCAAATACGCAGTCTCACTTAATGCTGTTGGCAGGTTTAATGCTTTTTTAGCTCTGATTTGAGAAGGAACCGTTTGATCAATCAGCTGATCAACAGCGTCAACACCTAAAGCTGACAACATCTCATTCACTTCAACCTGACTTGGACCGTTGTGACGACTTTCGAATTTTTCTTGAAAATGTATTTTACTCATGGATGTAAAAAGTTACCGCTTTTTGTTCAGTACCGGCCCCCGGTTTATGGGGCTTTATTTCTTCACAAAACAGACGAATTTTGGATGTGCAAAGATACATATTTTCAAAGCCTAAAAAAAGTGATTTTTGCCTTGTGACACACGAAGTATACTTACCCTGTAAAACAACCGTTTGCGCTATCATTTTAATAAAATATATTGCCCGGCTAATCGCATTTGTAACACATTATTCTGACTTCCCCGTGAGCTTTTTTATAAATAAGAGAATCAGAGCAATCCTATTTTTCCATTATGATAATTTCCGGCTCAAAAAACCTGTGCATATTAGTATATTTATAATCCAGACACAGTCCAATAGTCTCAGAACCAAATTGTATAAACCCTAATAATCAGCTAAGAGACAATGGTTTCACGTGGAAGAAATTCCTTATGCAGAAACCGGAAAACAAGAAGGCCGGTTCAGGTGTTCTATTTTATTACTAAAGGAGGATGCAAACCTATATACCATGAGACAAACAACAGATACGCTATTGATGATCCGGCCGGCATCTTTCAGAAAGAATGAGCAGACCGCAATCAATAATTATTTTCAACAGACCATTCCCGGTTGGTCTGCTGAGCATATCAATACCTCCGCTCAGCAAGAGTTCGACAACTTTGTCTCCTTATTAAAACAACATGATATCAGACTTATCGTTGTACAGGATGACGGCCAATACGATACGCCTGACAGTATCTTTCCGAATAACTGGATATCTTTTCATGAAAACGGGGAAGTAGTGCTCTATCCTATGTTTGCTGAGAACAGAAGAAATGAGCGTAAGATTGATATTTTCGCTCCTCTAAAAGAAGCCGGATACGCTGTAACTGATCGCCGGGACTTCACTTCTTCAGAAAATCAGCATCTATTTTTAGAAGGAACAGGAAGTCTTATTCTGGATCGGGTAAACCAAAAAGCATACTGCTCGCTCTCCCCAAGAGCTGATAGCGATCTTGTACACCGCTTTTGCCTGACCATGGATTATACCCCCGTCCTGTTCGAATCCTTTCAATCGGTGGGCGATCTTCGTAAAGCGATATATCATACGAATGTGATGATGGCAGTCGGAGACCATTTTGCGGTGCTCTGTGCAGATGCCATAGACAATAAATTGCAACGTCAACTGGTGATTGACAACCTTCACAAGGATAATAAAGAGATTGTATTTATTACAGAGGAGCAGGCGGGCAGATTTGCCGGAAACATTTTACAGGTGCATTCCGTCTCCGGAGCTTCGTTTGTCGTGATGAGCAACCAGGCGTATGACTGTCTGCTCCCCATACAGATTGATATGCTCTCGCAATATGGCACACTCCTTAAAAGCCCCCTGAACGTAATCGAGACCTGTGGCGGAGGAAGTGCGAGATGCATGATGGCCGAAGTATTTCTGCCACAACAGACGACGTCTTAATACAGTATACTAAATTTGAAATCCAGAGGATTAAAATGCTTGTAAAGTTCACTGAAGAGCTCATCTCCATATTTGACATAAAGCAATGCAAAGTTTTCTGTCCGCTCCTGTAAACCACCTCCCGGAAACAGTTTTTCCTTTACTCTTTCAATCTGCGTCAATGCTTCATTATGATTGCGTTTATCTGCTTTCAGAAGCTTTTTCTCAAGATTCTTTATTGCCTTTTTCAGTCTGGCTTTGACGGCATCTGTACTTGGTCCGAGGCTTGGGTCAATTTTATGTGTACGAAGCTTTATTTTACCGAAAATCGCATTTAGCTCCATCCATTCATCATTAAGATTCAGACGATGCGTAGTATGCCTGCGCACATAATCATTCTTAAGTGTGTTTGCCGGCTTAAATATACTTTTGAAGGTGAGATCCAGACGAAAGATTTTACCGGCAATAGTATCATCCGTGATCATGGCGGAATTACGGGGTACCAAAATCGGAAAATCAACAGCATACTGATCAAAATTTGCTTTTAACTGGAGCCAGTATACCATTTCAGCTCCTCCGCCAATGTAGGCCAGATTAGGGAGTATTATTTCCTCATACATAGGCCGCATGATCACATTAGGGCTGAAGCGCTCCGGATAGTTATCAATCTCCTTTTCTAATTCTTCCCTGCTGAAATAGACATCCTGATGCAAAACTTCATAACGGCCGTCATCCAGCTTAACAATTCGCTCTCTGTACGTATCTGTTAAATAGAAAAAGTTGATCTCCCGGGCATGCACCTGAGTAGAAAAACCTTTCTCTTCCAGTTCTTCAGACGTTTTCTGAATAGCTTTATAGCTTTTTTCCTGAAGAATATCTTCTTTGATAACCGGAGCAAATACCTTTTTCAATTCCCTGCTATCGGCATCCAGAATAACTAAACCATACTCTTTAAAAAGACTGTGTACAAAAGTTCTGGTTGCATCTGCCAGATTATTATGTTCAATGTACGCCTTGTCGACTTTATCATTTAGTTTACAGGAATTGTCTGAAAGCCCCAATATTGCCTTATACTGTTTGACCGCTTCTTCGATACTTTCGGTTGCCATACGTCCGGTGGCAGATACAGCCGGAGTATCCCAGCTTATTTTTTTTCCAAATACACGTGTATGATTTATCTCCTCAAAATCGTGATCTTCTGTAGCCATCCAGTATACAGGCACAAAGTTTTTATCCGGATGCGCCTTCTTCAGATCGTCCGCTAACCGGATAGCCGTAATAATCTTAAAAATAAAATAAAGAGGTCCTGTGAAAATATTAAGCTGATGCCCGGTGGTTACGGTGTAGGTATTTTCGTCAAGTAAGGCAGTAATATTGGCTTCCACGGCAGGAGCATCAGCAAGCAGGCCTGTATATTGAGCCCGCAGTTGATGGACCAGCAAAGGTCTGTGTGTGAAAGTTTTTTTGTGTTCAATTTGCTTTGCAAAACCATCCAGATCAGGTCGGTTTCCATAAAATGGCTGCAGCTCCGGATGATTATCCAGATAAGCGATTAAGGTCTTGGAAAAACTGTTTGTATCACGGTAATCTATATAAGTTGCTTTCATTCCTGCTTATTAAATTTTGGGTGCATTAGAAAAAATACACTTGCCCCATAGGGAACCTAACAAAAATAAAAATTTAGCGGGAATGAAAGGCCCTTCTTATATTATTTGACAATAGTACCATAAAGATCGAAGTCTTCAGCACGGTCAATTTTTACCTGAACAAAATCTCCTATGCGTGCATAGGCATCTTTTGCAGAGATCAATACTTCATTATCAACCTCCGGAGAGTCATATTCTGTACGTCCGATAAAATAATCACCATCCACTTTATCAACCAGCACTTTATAGGTCTTACCGATTTTTTCCTGATTAATATCGTATGAAATTCCTTGCTGAACCTCCATAATCTGTTCTACACGGGATTCCTTTACTTCTTCCGGCACATCATCCGTCAACGAATGAGCATGCGTTTTCTCTTCATGTGAATACGTAAAACAGCCCAGGCGGTCAAAACGGGAATCTTCCACCCATTCCAACATCTCCTGAAAGTCTTGTTCTGTCTCACCCGGATATCCGCAGATCAATGTTGTACGAAGAGCAATATCAGGCACTTTATCCCGGATCTGATTGACCAGATCAATTTGCTTTTGTTTTGTTGTCCCTCTTCGCATAGATTTCAGCATATTATCTGAAATATGCTGAAGAGGCATATCTAAATAATTACAGATATTCGATCGCTCCGCCATCGCATCCAGTATATCCATCGGAAATCCGGAAGGATAAGCATATTGAAGACGAATCCATTCTATACCGTCTACGTCCGAAAGATTACGCAAAAGGTCCGAAAGATTGCGTTTGCCATAGATATCAAGACCGTAATAAGTCAGGTCCTGCGCAATAAGAATTAATTCCTTTGTACCATTAGAGGCCAGAAATTTAGCTTCCTTTACCAGATCTTCCATAGATTTGGAAACATGCTTTCCACGCATCAATGGAATCGCACAGAAAGAACATGGCCTGTTACATCCTTCCGCAATTTTAAAGTATGAAAAGTGCGAAGGTGTAGACAGCATACGTTCACCCAGTAATTCATGGCGGTAATCTGCCCCAATACTGGATAATAACTCAGGTAAATCATTTGTACCGAAGTATGCATCCACACTTGAAATTTCAGATTGCAACTCCGGTTTATAACGTTCGGACAGACAACCCGTAACGATCACCTTATTGATTTTACCCTGCTCTTTGAGCTCGCTGTATTGAAGAATGGTATCAATAGACTCCTGTTTGGCATTATCTATAAAACCACAGGTATTGATAACCACAATATCATTATTTTGAATATTAGAGGCCTCATGTACCACCTCCATTTGATTCCCTTTTAACTGCCCCATCAGCACTTCACTGTCATGAATGTTTTTGGAACATCCTAACGTAATCACATTAACACGGGGTTTCTGCTTAATTTCAGCAGGTCTTACAGATTTTGTTTTCATATTACCTTGCAGATTCTTTGAATAAAGAATCAACAAATTCTTTTTTATTGAACAATTGTAAATCGTCTATCTTCTCTCCTACTCCAATGTACTTAACCGGGATCTTAAACTGATCTGAAATACCAATTACTACACCACCTTTTGCGGTTCCGTCCAATTTTGTCAACGCCAGCGCATTGACATCTGTGGCCTGGGTAAATTGCGTACACTGCTCGATTGCATTTTGCCCGGTAGAAGCATCCAGCACTAACAATATCTCATGTGGTGCTCCCGGAATAACTTTTTGCATGACATTCTTGATCTTCCCCAACTCGTTCATCAATCCCACTTTATTATGAAGACGACCTGCAGTATCAATAATAGCGACATCATCACCATTGGAAACAGCAGACTTGATCGTATCAAAAGCAACAGAAGCGGGATCGGATCCCATAGCCTGTGCCACAACACGTACACCAACACGTTCTCCCCATAATTTTAGCTGATCAACCGCAGCCGCTCTAAACGTATCGGCAGCACCTAATACGACTTTATTTCCGGCAGCTTTCAGCTGATGGGCAAGTTTACCTATTGTCGTTGTCTTTCCAACGCCATTGACACCTACCACCATAATCACATAAGGCTTATGGTTTCCGTATTCAAAGTTTTCAAAGTCAGAGCTGTTATTCTCTGCAAGCAAAGCCTGTATTTCGTCTTTCAGCAGATTATTAAGCTCAGAAGTATTGATGTATTTGTCTTTTGCTACACGCGCCTGAATACGATCTATGATTTTCAGGGTAGTTGTTACGCCGACATCCGAAGTAACCAGTATCTCTTCCAGTTCATCAAGAACGTCATCATCCACAGTAGATTTACCGACTACTGCTTTTGTAATTTTAGACAAAAACCCTTCTTTAGTTTTTTCTAAGCCCTTATCTAGCGCTTCCTGTGCTTCTGGCGTTTCTTGCTTCTTTTTGAAAAAATCGAATAATCCCATAGATGTCCTGAGCGAAACCGTGTAATGTAAAATGATTCTGTCGCAGATAGGTATATTCCCTTTGCAGAACAGATATACGCATCAAATATACGCAAATTTAGATGTAACGAAAAAAGCCCTTTCGGTAATATACCAAAACGGCTTTTGAGAATTTTTTAAAGAAAAACTTTAAAAAAGGAATATCTTACTGTTTCGTCTTATTTAGTAGCTGCAGCTAAAGCATCTTTCACTTTATCATTGTGAATCATGCTTGATTTGAAAGTATAAGCTCCAGTTTTTGCAGAACGAGTAGTAATAATAACCTTTGTAAATTCTTTACCGCCACCTTTTTGTAACGATGCAACTGCTTTCTTTGCCATGGTTTTATATTTTTTAACTCAATATCCCTGAAGGGATCTTGTGATAATGATTATTTAATTTCTTTGTGAACAGTAACTTTTCTCAACACCGGATTGAATTTTTTCAATTCAAGACGTTCAGTTGTGTTCTTTTTGTTTTTTGTGGTGATATAGCGAGACATTCCCGGAAGACCACTTTCTTTGTGCTCAGTACACTCTAAGATTACTTGTACTCTATTTCCTTTTTTAGCCATTGTTTTACTTTATTTTATATCCGCCTTGACGGGGATTGAATTTCAGAATATTTAATGCAACAGGCGACTGACCTAATTAGATAGATCCTTTTTTAATAAACGTATTAATAGCAGCAGTGATGCCGTTTTTATTAATCGTCTTAATCGCCGAAGTTGAAACTTTTAACGTAATCCAACGATTTTCTTCTGGAATGAAGAAACGTTTCGTTTGTAAGTTTGGATAAAATTTACGTTTGGTTTTTGCGTTCGAATTCGATACGCGGTAACCATTTAATGCCGTCTTGCCTGTTAAATCACAAATTCTTGACATGATATCTGATTTTTATTGTTGTCTGTATATTACTAATATGTCTTTTCGCAAAGAGTTTGCAAATATCTATATTTCTTTTTGCAAATACAAGACCTGAGCGGGAAATATTTAAAATATTTATGACACAGGATAGGTTGGAGCGCAAAAATAACTTTTTATTTTAATCTAACTTTGTATCTTTAATCAAATAGTTTTCAACAATTCACAATGAACAAATATTTACGAAGAGGGCTTATACTATCTGTATCCGGCATACTGATCATCTATGGGGGATACTGGATGATGCACCAAGAGATTGATCTATACAAGATTATCATGATTCTCGGGGTCCTTGTTTTCAGTTGGGGATTTGTAACAATTATTTACAGCCTGATCCGTAAGATAGAAAGAAAGAGCATTATCGAATCCAGACAGGAAGAGCAACACAAAGATTAGAGAGGCAGATATTACAACTGTCAAATTCGTATTTTTGCCTGCCTCAATCGGAAAACCATGCTTCACAAAACAAAAGGTATAGCCCTCAAACTGACAAACTACTCTGAAAGTAGTGTGGTCGTGCAGGTTTATACAGAAAGTTTCGGCCTGCAATCCTATCTGGTCAACGGAGCAAAAAAACCGAAAGCAAAGATAAAGGCTAATCTCTTTCAGCCTCTTCATCTGCTGGAACTGATCGTTTATCACAAGGACAATAACAATCTGCAACGCATCTCTGAAGCACATCAGACTCCTCCTTTACTGGATCTGCCTTACCATATTGTAAAGAGCTCTATCGCCATTTTTCTTAATGAGGTGCTGTACAAGTCATTAAAGCAACAACAGCATGACGGATTTCTGTTTAATTTTATTTTTCAGTCTATACGTTATCTCGATGAAACAGATCACAGTCTGGCCAACTTTCACCTTACTTTTCTTATAAAACTCAGCATGTTTTTGGGGTTCCTCCCGAATGTAGGAACAAAAGTTCTACCCTATTTTGATCTGAGAGAAGGAAATTTCAGCAGCTCTCTACCCGCTCACAGCGATGTATTACAGCCTCCGCATACTGAAATATTTCATCAGCTTATCGGATCGACCTATGCCTCTGCTGCAGCCCTTAAAATCAATAAAGAAGAGCGTGCCCTACTGCTCTCTAAGATTCTGGACTTTTATAATATACATGTTGCGAATTTTGGGGAAATAAATTCTGTATATATACTTGAAGAAATATTCCGATAAAAAAAAGAGCCGTTTTCGATATCGAAAACGGCTCTTTTCACAATAAATATATCTTGAATCTATTAATTAGATAACTTTTACATTTACCGCGTTAAGACCTTTACGGCCTTGTTCTACTTCGTAAGAAACATTGTCGTTTTCACGAATTTTGTCAATTAATCCAGTAACGTGAACAAAGATTTCTCCTTCACCAGAATTAGGGATGATGAAACCGAAACCTTTGGCTTCATTAAAGAATTTTACTACTCCTTCTTGCATTTTGTATAATATTTAATTCCCTAAAGATATTTATAATTATTTAAAATCGGCAAAAAACATTAAACTAAATTCTCTTTTTTACGTCTATATTTCACTTATTGTATGAAAAATGGTCAAGTTTTTGACAGGTTTTCACACATAAAACAACAGATATGAAGAAAATAATATTAGGTATTTTAATTCTAGGAATTATGGGAACCACGTACGCACAACAACAAGTTACAGACAATCTACGCAAGGTATCAACAAAAGGAAAAGCTGAAAAAGAAGTCACACCGGACATTATTTATCTTTCTGTATCTTTAAAAGAGTACTACCTGGACGGAAATACCAAAAAGAAAGTAACTATTGAAACACTGGAGAAACAATTGTTTGATGCTGCTATAGCTAATGGAATCAAAAAAGAAGATTTCACCATTCAGAATATTTGGAGCTACAACAATAACGACGCTAAGAAAAAGAAAAACTCAGAATTACTGCAGTCACGTCAGTATCGTCTGAAAGTAACGGACCTTTCCAAACTGAACAGTCTGTTTGATGATGTCGATGCTAAAGGGCTTCAAAATACATCTATCAATGAATATGACTATTCCGGAAAGAAAGAACTGGAGAAACAATTAAAAACAGAAGCTGTTAATGATGCGAAAAGCAATGCAACAATCTTAGCTGCAGCTGCAGGCGATAAAGTTGGTAAAGTATTAATCATCAATGACAATACGAGCTTCAATTTTGCTAATTATGCGCCGAGTGTACGCACTATGTCATTCAAATCTGCGGATGTAATGGGCGGAGCACCGGAACAGGAAAGTCTGGACATAGATATCAAACCTATCAAAATATATATGGAGATAGATGCGATATTTGAATTATTATAATCCATGCCAAAAATTCTATTGCCCGAAGAAAAAGAACTCCGCTTAAAGCAGGATTTTGCCTGGGTAGAAAGAGTATCCTGGATACTGGACAACAAATTTAAGATTGGCGGGGTTCGGTTCGGACTAGATCCTCTTCTTAATCTGATCCCATTTGCAGGCAATCTGGTTACCTTTTCGACATCACTGATGCTGGTCATGGTGATGTGGAGGAACGGGGTAAGTTCTAAAGCGGTGGTCAAGATGTTGATCAATATTATGATTGATGCAATATTGGGTGCCATTCCGTTTTTAGGAAATATCTTTGACTTTTTTAAGAAATCCAATCAGCGCAATGTGGAAATCTTGAGGGAACATTATTATGAAGGAAAGCATCAGGGATCTGGAGTCTGGTTAGTGGCAGCAGTATTGGGTATACTCCTGTTGATTTGCGGGATTATGATTTTCATTCTTTGGCAACTTACCGGCTGGATCTATCACCTTATCTTTTAAAAAAAGATCTTTCTTTAAGAATAGCGTTAAGCGAAAGTTTAACGCTATTTTTGTTTATATAGCGATAGTATGAAAAATAAAAGCAGATATATAGCACTTGTGCTGATCATTATCATGATCACCGCATTCTTAACAAATCCTCCGCGTGAAAAACACGAAGAGATTATACGGGACAAAGCAAAGCAAATCTTAAAAGAGCAGCTAAGTTACAAACATCAGGATGCATTTGATTTTGGGATGCAGTTGTTTGGAGACCAGATGATCAATCAGTTTATGAAGGGAAGCGTACAGATAGACAATTATTATTTATTCTCGACAACAAAGGTTCGCTGGGAAAATAAACAAACCGTGATCGGTATTGGTGCCTTCGGAAAAGTATGGTTAAGCAGTAAGATAGACGAAAAAATAACGGATATCATCAAAGTTCTTAAAAAAATATAACAAAAGATAATGCTGGATATTCTATATCAGGATCAGGAGATTATCGCTATAAATAAACCACATGGTTTGCTGGTGCATCGTTCGCCTATAGCCCGGGACGCTTCTGAATTTGCGCTGCAACTCCTTCGTGATCAGCTGCAGCAACGCGTATATCCTGCTCACAGACTGGACCGCAAAACAGGAGGCATATTGTTATTCTCTCTTACGAAGGAGATGGACAAGTCATTGCAACTCCTGTTTCAGGAACGAAAAATGCATAAGTCTTATCTGGCAATAGTAAGAGGATATACAGAAGATAACGGTCAGATAGACTACCCGTTGAGAAAAGAGAATGGAGAAGAACAAGAGGCTTTTACAGATTATAAGACATTGTCACGGACTGAAATTGATCTTCCTACAGGTAACTTCCCGACTTCCAGATATTCTCTTGTAGAAGCCAATCCGGAGACGGGACGCATGCATCAATTGCGAAAACATTTTGCTCACATTTTTCATCCTATACTGGGCGACCGCCCTCATGGTTGTAATAAGCAAAACAAATTGTGGAAGGAACGTTTCGAAATGGACACCATGATGCTTCATGCATCACAGCTATCTTTTGAACATCCATCAACAGGAAGTACGGTATACATAAAAGCACCTTTACAGCCGGAGTTTGAAAGGGTATTATCTATTTTAAAATTAGAGTCACCAAATCTTTAGTCATGAATACATTTATCTTAGAGGTTTTCTGTAAAATAATCGGCATCAGCGCAGCTTCCGGATTAGTATACAATCAGTCCCATCTGTATCTGATAGCTGATAACAGCCATTACATATATGACTATCTTCCCGAAAAAAATCAACTTCAGAAGTTTCCCCTGACTTCTTCCGAAATACTGGGAGAAAATGTTATTAAAAAAGAAAAAGCAGACATTGAGGCAATCAGTCTGTATAACAATACATTATTTCTATATGGCTCCGGTTCGACAGTGAAACGGAACAGGGGCTTTGAGGTCTTCCCGGATAAATCTTTCAATGTAAATTCGGTGGATCTGACAGCCCTTTATGCAAGGTTGCAGAAGGCCGCAAACATTGCGGAGGCTGATTTCAATATTGAAGGTGCTATTGTAGAAAAGGACCGCATTCTCATATTCAACAGAGGAAACGGACCTCAGAAGCGCAATGTTGTTTTCCAAATCAACCGAAAGCAGCCGGAAAAGGAAATTCTGTGGAAGGATATTGCTCTGCCTGCCATCAAGACGATCAGCACTGGTTTTACAGATGCCATCATACACCAGGGTCAGATCTATTTTATTGCTGCAGCAGAAGACTCCAATTCCAATTATCATGACGGAGAGATCGGAGGGTCGCTCATCGGAGTAATGGATGCAGACACATTTGAAATAAAGAATACTCTCGAGATTTCTACAACACATAAGATCGAGGGCATTACTTTTTATGGAGAAGATCAGAAGTCTGTTCAATTTCTGCTTTGTGAGGATCGTGATAATGACGAAAACGAGTCTATCATATATAAACTCACCTTGCCCAAGTAAACGATTGCACAAAAAGCGTAAACCCTCATTTTTTGTGGGTTTAATTTATAAATTTGTACAAAATTAAACTTAAGTTGTTTATGTCTAAAAATACAGCTCTTACGGAGCATCACATTGCGTTGGGCGCAAAAATGGTCCCTTTCGCGGGATTCAATATGCCGGTTCAATATTCTGGGATTAATGACGAACATGAAACGGTACGCAACGGTGTTGGCGTGTTTGATGTAAGTCATATGGGTGAATTTATTTTAAAGGGAGACAATGTGCTGGATTTACTTCAGAAAGTATCTTCAAACGATGTATCCAAATTATATGACGGAAAAGTACAATACGGATATCTTCCGAATGAAAATGGAGGTATCGTAGATGACTTCCTGACTTACCGTATTGATGAAAAGACTTATTTCCTTGTTGTCAATGCATCCAATATAGAAAAAGATTGGAACTGGATCAGCAAATACAATACATATGGTGTAGAGATGAAAGATATCTCTGATCAGACTTCATTATTTGCAGTTCAGGGTCCTAAGGCTGCCGAAGCTTTACAGTCACTTACTGATATAGAGCTTGCTCCAATGGAATATTACACTTTTGCTAAAGGTACTTTTGCAGGTGTAGACAATGTATTGGTGTCAGCAACAGGATACACCGGAGCCGGTGGTTTTGAAATTTATGTTGCTAATGAGGATGCACAGAAAGTATGGGATGCCATATTTGAAGCAGGAGCAGCTTATGGCATTAAACCAATAGGTTTAGGTGCAAGAGACACACTTCGTCTGGAAATGGGCTTTTGCCTGTATGGTAATGATATCGATGATAACACTTCGCCATTAGCTGCAGGATTGGGCTGGGTAACGAAATTCACAAAGGATTTTGTAAATTCTGCTAATCTGAAAGCCGAAAAAGAAGCCGGAGTAAAACAAAAATTAGTAGGTTTTGAAATGATTGACCGCGGTATTCCCCGTCACGACTATGAAATAGTAGATGCAGACGGAAATGTTATCGGTCGTGTTACTTCCGGAACGCAGTCACCATCACTGAAAAAGTCTGTCGGATTAGGCTATGTTGATCAGGCTTTTGCTAAAGAAGGTACAGAAATCTTTATCCACATCCGCAATCAGAAGATTAAAGCTAAAGTGGCAAAACCGCCATTTGTAAAATAAAAAAGAAACGGGCTTAAAATTAAGCCCGTTTTTTTTTCTTCTTTGTTGTTGTCGTGGTCTTCAACGGAACCTGCTGAGGTGTCCTTGTCTTTCTTCGGACCTGTTTCAGCAACACAATTTTCAGGTAGATCAGTACGACTCCCAGCGCAATAGACAATCCGAAAATCAATGCATTCCCACTCTTGTAGGCTGTATACCCGATCATGATAAGCAGCATCATTCCCACATTCAGGCCTACATTATAAATAATCTCTTTTTTCATTTATTAAACTTATTTTTCGGAACGGAATGGATTACCCTATTCCGTAAAAACCAAAAATATACAGCTCCCGCAAGGATATTTCCCATTACAATGAAAATTGCTAATCCAAATCGTTCTACATTAGAAATTCTCCCTGAAAGAAAGATCTCTCTAAGAACGAGAAATACCCAGATCAGGGAAATCAATAAGGAAACACTTATAATCAGTGTTGCAAACTGTATATTGATAAAACAGGCCAGCAGGCCTATTACATAAAAAGCAAGACTAAACAAAAAAGCTTGTTTGGTCTGATGCTCCAGATTTTTCATGTGCAGACTAATAAACGTCCAGCTCAGGATCGATTTCTTCTTTCCAGGCCAGAATACCTCCCTTAAGGTTTGCCAGATTATCAAAGCCTTGCTGCTCAAGAAGCATTACGGCTTGTGCACTGCGTTTGCCACTACGACACTGGAAAATAACAGGCTTGTCCTTCGCAATTTTTTCAGCTTCAATAACAATACCCGCCAAAGGAATATTAAGTCCACCAAGATTAGACACCTCATACTCAAAGGGTTCGCGGACATCTATTAGTTGAAAATCCTCATTATTATCGATTTTTTGCTTTAATTCAGCAACGGATACTTCTTTCATGATTTCTTAAAATATTTTAATCAAATATAAGGATTTGCATTAAGGAAAAAGGAATAATGAATCCCTCTTTAGTGTTAAAAAATAATCCAGACTATTTCATCTCTCCTTCT
Organism: Sphingobacterium spiritivorum; assembly: GCF_016725325.1. Taxonomy (NCBI): domain Bacteria; kingdom Pseudomonadati; phylum Bacteroidota; class Sphingobacteriia; order Sphingobacteriales; family Sphingobacteriaceae; genus Sphingobacterium; species Sphingobacterium spiritivorum. Next base: position 1,736,686 of record NZ_CP068083.1, on the reverse strand, counting down.
TCCGGACGATTCGTATTTGTGCCACTGACAATACAATTTCTTTTTATTAAAAATCCGTATCTTGCCCATGTAAATACCTTTTTAATTATGAACAGAATTAATGCCTTATTTTGTGGTTTGTTCGTATGTGCCAGTCTGAACAGTACCGCGCAGAAATCCACAAGTCCTGTCGTAGATAACGCTTATATTACCACCATCCTGAATACACTGGCTTCGGACGAGATGCGGGGACGTTCGGCCCTGACAAAAGACATCGAGAAAGCAGCAGATTATATCGCCGGTGAATTTCAAAGTATAGGTCTTGAACCTTATGCGGAAAAAAACTACCGTCAGACTTTTCAGGTACAAAAAATTAGTCCGTCCATTCCAAAAGTTTCTATTGATCAGACTACTATCTCCCCAGAAAATGTACTGATCCTGAGTCGTGTAAAAGACTTGTATCTGGATGCAAAAAGTGGCGCAAAAGTGCTAAAGATAGAGGCTGGAAGTGATTTTTCAGAAGAATTTAGAAAAATTGTCCAAAGTGGAATTCAAAATGCTATCGTTCAGGTAGATCCCTCTTTTAAGGATCTGTTCAAACGTTTTCAAAAGATATATGGAAAAGAAAGTCTGGTTGCAGAGGGCAATGCGGTCTTCACGAATAGTTTTGTCTTTATTCTGGGACATCAGATCTCAGATAACTATCAGATAGAATTAAAGAACAATTATGAGACTATACCAATGTTCAATGTGGCGGGTATAATTCCGGGAAAATCCAAAGCAAACGAGTTTGTTATCTTTTCAGGCCACTATGACCATATTGGCATTCTGGTTCCCGAAGGACAGGATTCTATTGCCAATGGTGCTGACGATGATGCCTCTGGTGTAACAGCGATGATTGCTTTAGCAAAGCATTTTAAAAAGGTAAATAAGAATGAAAGAACTCTCATTTTCGTGGCCTTCACCGGAGAAGAGCTTGGTATGTACGGTTCCACTTATTTTTCCAAACACATTAATCCGGATCAGGTCACAGCCATGATCAATATGGAAATGATTGGGAAAGATTCCAAATTCGGCCCCAATACAATGTACATTACGGGTTATAATCAATCCAATCTCGGAGAATTGATGCAGCAAAATCTGAAAGGCTCTAAATTTAAATTTTATCCGGATCCCTATCCGCAGCAGAATCTCTTCTACAGAAGTGATAATGCGGTCTTGGCGGCACAAGGTGTACCTGCTCACTCTTTTTCAACCAGTCAGATGGATCAGGATACATACTACCATACTGTAAAAGATGAAGTAAGCACACTGAATATCGAAAATATTAAAGCCAGTATAGAGGCAATTGCTATTGGTATAACTGGTATCGTCAACGGTAAACAGACACCATCAAGGGTAGAGAAATTACGGGAGTAAACGCTGCATGACGTAATCATCCAGCACATAACCAAAATAAGGGATATCTACTTCTTCGGATACGTGGAATCCCTCTTTTTTATAAAAATGGTAAGCCGGATTATTCCGGTTTACATTAAGTTCCAACACTTTACAGCCAAACCGCGCACCCTCCTCTTCAGCAAATGAAATAAGTCTCTTTCCGAAACCTTTTTTTTGCGCAACAGCAAGTAAATAAAGTTTTTCTATGCGCAAGACAGCATTATCCTGAGGTTTCAGTCTGACAGATAAAAAGCCTTGTTCCTCTTTATCATCATACAGGATATAAAACAAATGTCCGTCTTTCATTGATTGCCTGATAGCAGATGCTGTGTAACTCTTCTCCAGCATAAATTCAATCTGATCGGCTGATAAAATTTCAGGGTATGTAGTATAATAACTTGCCCGGCCAATTTGAGCAATAGTTTCCGCTTCCTGCTCCGTTGCTTTATGAATGGTAATACTCATCGTTCTTCTTCTATAAACAGATATGTAGGTTGCTCAAATTCTATCTTAAAAAATCCTTCCACAGAAGTCTTATATCGATTATCTCCTATTGCTGTTAATCCGGATGTACGAATTTGATCCGAACCGATAACGCGTAATACCTCTCCCTGTGGTTTCCACTTTTCATAGGGAGATTTTACCAGAACGGTTCTTTTCGTGGTGGATATAATCACCATATCCAGCTTGTCTGCATAGTAAAGCAATAACTCAAACGGGATATGATCAGTAATTACATTGACGGCGCGATGTCCGTTTTCGACAAGATACTGCAGTGCGCTGCTTATATAGGATTGTTCTACTGGAAATATTCGGGTGTGTTCCTGTATATCTATATCATACACGGAATCATGAAGAAAAAGTATATCTACCTTAATACCCAGACTTTCGAGCGCATCATAGCTTGCATCACTGCTGATAAGGGTAGGGCTCCATTCCAGTAACTGGCCCAGGGACTCTTCATCGATAGCGTCGAGCACATCAATCAATAAAGCCGGTTCTTGATTTTCACGAACGATGTGGTGAGAAGACATATTAATTTCCTAATTTACGAAGTGCGATATAAGCCATCAGCCCCATACCTGTTCGTAATGATTGCTCATCAATATCAAATGTCGGTGTATGTACCGCCGAGGTAATTCCACGGGATGCATTTGCTGTTCCCAATCTATAGAAACAGGCGTCTGTTTCCTGAGAATAATATGAAAAATCTTCGGCTGCAGGCCACAGATCCAGATCAACAACGTTTTCTTTGCCCAGATAATCTTCTGCCAGCAATCTGGCCTGACGTGTCGTTAATTCATCATTAATTAAGAAAGGATAACCTTTACGCACTTCAAAATCACAGACAGCATCCATGCTTTCGGCTATGCCTACGGCCATCTTAACCATTTTTTCATGTGCTTCTGCACGCCATTTTTCATCGAAGGTTCTGAACGTTCCTTCCAGATATACTTCATTAGGAACTATATTTGTTGCACCATTTGCCTGTACCTTACCCCAGGATAATACTGTCGGTGTACGCGGATCTGCCATACGGCTTACAATCTGCTGTAAAGCGGTAATGATATGTGCAGTTATGACAATAGGATCTATATTCTGGTGAGGATGTGCTCCATGCCCGCCCCTGCCCTTGACAGTCATAAACAGCTCATCACAGGAAGCCATATACTTGCCTTCCCTGAAACCGACTTTCCCGGTCTCTATAAAAGGCATTACATGTTGGCCGATGATAGATTTAGGCTCCGGATTATGTAATACTCCTTCTTTGATCATCAGTGATGCTCCGCCGGGAAGACGTTCTTCTCCAGGTTGAAAGATCAGTTTGACTGTGCCTGAAAAAGTAGATTTGAGACGATGAAGGATTCTGGCAACGCCCAGCAATGAGGATGTATGAGCGTCATGACCGCAGGCATGCATTACCCCCTGATTAGAGGAACCGTATGACCTGCCTTCTACTTCCTGAATCGGTAAAGCATCGATATCCGCCCGAAGAGCAATTACCTCTTCTCCGGGAAGATCTCCTTTTACTAATGCCACTACTCCTGTATTGGCCATTGTTGTAAACGGAATATCAAGCTGTCTTAACTGATCCTGTATGAAAGCAGAGGTATTGTATTCTTCAAAGGAAAGTTCAGGATGCTGATGCAGATGTCTTCTGATAGCTATAATATCATTTAAAAACTCTTCTGCCAGTTGTTGTACCTGTTCCTTTGAAATTGTCATGATTAGCAACTTTAACGATAGACATACACGTCTTCTGTAAAGACGAATACATTATCAAACTGAGACCTTAAAATACGCATCAGATTGTTTGCTTCTGAGCGACTTGTAAAGTCTCCCACTTTTACACGGTAGTTCGGCTCATCATAATTGACATAAGCCTCATACTCTTTATATAGGTTTTTGAATCTTCCCTGTTCAGCATATGCCTCATTACGGCTTGCTCCGGAAAAGATCTGTACTCTGAATCCCCGAACTTTGACACGCTTCATCTTGGACTTATCCACTACGGAGGTTTTTCCTATAGAAACGGTCTTTTTTTCAAGAGAGGGATTAATACCTTCTTCCAATCTGTAGGCTTGCAGAACCGAGATCAGGGAGTCCTTGAACACCTCAACCCGTCCTGATTGCTGAGCTTTTGCAAACACGGCAAATCCAAACATCAAAAAAAATAGTATTAATCCCTTTTTATACATATTGAATACTTTATTCTTCAAAAAGATTAACTGTTTTTGCCGTGGCAATTTTTGTATTTTTTACCTGACCCGCAAGGACAATCATCATTTCTGCCTACAGTCGCTTCTTTTCGGATAGGCTGTGTAACGACATTTTCTCTTGTGTCCTGTACATCTTCGTCACTCACTCCGGTAGGAGACGTCAGTTCTGCTTTTGAAGCAACCACTCTTGCCGGCTGTGCCGGTATAGGACGGGCTTCAGCCACTTCCTGTGTCTGACCCGGGATTTCTCCTTTAAATAAGAAGCTGACAATTTCTTTATTCATCGAAGCTAACATCGATTTAAATAAAGAGTAAGCTTCCATTTTATAGATAATGATCGGATCTTTCTGTTCGTATACCGCATTCTGAACAGACTGTTTCAAGTCGTCCATCTCACGAAGATGTTCTTTCCAGGCTTCGTCTATCAATGCCAGTACTATCCCTTTTTCGAATGATTTGAAAACTTCTCTTCCGTTTGTTTCGATTGCCTTTTTCAGATTAGTTGCAACCTGAATACCACGGATACCATCCGTAAAAGGAACAACTACATTTTCGATAACATTACCACGCTCAGCAAACACATTCGCCAGTACAGGCAATGTCTGTGTTCCGATCTGAACAGCTTTATTGTGATAATGATTGATCACCTGATCAAACAAACGATCTGTTAATGTAGTAATATTACTTTGTGCAAATTCTTCTGCTGTAACTTCCGGATCCAAAGCAAACAGTCTGATCACTTCCAGTTGGAACTCTTCGAATGATCCTCCTTCTTTTGCCTCTGCTACGATATCCTCAACAACATCAAAAATAGTGTTATTCAAATCTACATCCAGACGCTCTCCGAATAATGCATTTTTACGTTTAGTATAAATAACTGTACGCTGTGAGTTCATCACATCATCGTATTCCAGTAAACGTTTACGGATACCGAAGTTATTTTCCTCTACTTTGCGTTGAGCACGTTCGATAGATTTCGTCAGCATGCTGTGTTGCATCTCTTCGCCTTCTTCCACACCCATTTTTACCATGATGTTAGAAATACGCTCAGAAGCAAACAGACGCATCAGGTTGTCTTCCAGAGAAACGAAGAACTGAGAAGAACCCGGATCTCCCTGACGACCGGCACGACCTCTCAGCTGACGGTCTACACGACGTGATTCGTGACGCTCTGTACCGATGATAGCCAGACCACCTGCCTTGATGACATCCTCACTTAGCTTAATATCCGTACCACGACCAGCCATATTTGTAGCAATAGTCACTGTTCCGGCTTTACCAGCTTCAGCAACGATATCTGCCTCTTTCTGGTGCAATTTAGCATTCAGTACATTGTGTTTGATACCTCTCATCTTCAACATACGGCTCAGCAATTCGGAAATCTCGACCGAAGTAGTACCTACCAGTACCGGGCGGCCTTCTTCTGTCAGTCTCTGGATCTCCATTGCTACAGCATTGTATTTCTCACGGGCAGTACGATAGATCAGGTCATTTCTGTCATCACGCTGAATTGCTCTGTTTGTCGGGATTTCTACAACATCTAATTTGTAGATTTCCCAAAGCTCTCCTGCTTCTGTAGATGCTGTACCCGTCATACCAGACAATTTGTGGTACATACGGAAGTAGTTCTGTAAGGTAATCGTAGCGTATGTCTGTGTAGCATCCTCTACTTTAACATTTTCTTTTGCTTCGATCGCCTGATGAAGACCGTCAGAATAACGACGTCCTTCCATAATACGACCTGTCTGCTCATCTACGATTTTCACTTTTCCGTCATCAACGATATACTGATCATCGATTTCGAATAACGTGTATGCTTTTAATAACTGGTTGATCGAATGAATACGCTCAGATTTAACAGCGTAGTCACGTAACAATTCTTCTTTTTTATGAACTTTCTCTTCTGTAGTAAGCGTTGATTTTTCAATTTCAGCAATCTCCGTACCTACATCCGGAAGAATAAAGAAGCTTGGATCTTCTCCTGATGCTGTGATCAGTTCGATACCTTTATCTGTCAGCTCTACCTGATTATTTTTTTCATCAATGACGAAGAATAATTCCTTATCTACCTTAGGCATCTGACGGTTTTGCTCCGCCATGTAGTAGTTCTCTACCTTTTGAAGGATTTGTCTGTTACCACCTTCACTCAGGAATTTGATTAAAGCTTTATTTTTAGGAAGACCTCTGTAAGCACGTAATAAGGACATTCCTCCACCTTCTACATCCGAATCTCCGGCATTGATTGCTTTTTTAGCATCATTCAGGACAGTGTTGATATAGTTTTTCTGTGCATTTACCAATCGCTCGATACGTGGTTTCAATTGGTAGAACTCATGTTCATCCCCACGCGGAATAGGTCCGGAGATAATCAACGGTGTTCTGGCATCATCAATTAATACAGAGTCAACCTCATCGATCATGGCATAGTGCAGCTTGCCCTGTACCAGTGCATCGGGAGTCTGCGTCATATTGTCACGCAGGTAATCAAAACCAAATTCGTTATTTGTACCGTAAACAATGTCAGAAGCATATGCTTTACGACGTTGAGGTGAATTCGGCTGGTGCTTGTCTATACAGTCTACACTCAATCCGTGGAACTCGAATAACGGGCCATTCCACTCGGAGTCACGACGAGCAAGATAATCATTGACCGTAACGATGTGAACACCTTGTCCTGAAAGGGCATTCAGATAAGTAGGTAATGTTCCTACTAATGTTTTACCCTCCCCTGTAGACATCTCGGATATTTTACCCTGATGTAATACAATACCACCGATCAACTGTACATCATAGTGAACCATATTCCATTTCACTTCTGTACCCGCAGCAATCCAGGTATTTTTCCAGAAAGCTTTATCCCCTTCAATAATGACATTCGGTTTGCGGGATGCTATTTCTTTGTCAAACTCAGAAGCCGTAACCTCCAGCTGATCATTTTCGGAAAGACGTCTTGCTGTTTCTTTTACCACTGCAAATGCTTCGGGTAAAATCTCCATCAACACTTCTTCCAGTTTTTTATCGCGATCCTTTTTCAGCTTATCTATTTTATCATAGATTTCTGTTTTATGCATCATATCGACATCATCCGCATCTGCCTCTGTTTTCAGGGCATTTATTTCCTCATCGATATCTGCTAAGTATTCTTTAATTCGGTTTTTGAAGTCTGTTGTCTTAGAGCGCAGCTCATCATTGGTTATACTGGATAACTTTTCGTATTCAGCTTTAATTTTGGTAACAATGGGTTGGATAACTTTGATATCCCTTTCGGATTTACTACCAAATAATTTACTTAAAAATTTTAACATAATTTTTTATCTATCTCAATTTATAGCATTTCGCAATAATGACTCCAAAACTATTTTGCAGACAATTTGACACTAATCGGGCAAATTTAGTTATTAGATATGATAACTTACAAAATCACCGGCTTTTTTTTATTGATTTTAAGAAAGAAACAATTTCTTATCTGTATCAGGGATCAGCTTTAGAGCCAAAGCATTATCAAACATATAGGCAATAGCCTTTCTGCCCTCTGTCCCGAGGTCTCTGGAATAGGAATTAACATACAGCTCAATATGTTTGTACATCACTTCTTCGCTCATTTCCTGTGCATGTGAACGGATAAAGTCAAGTCCGGATTTTGGATGTTCAAAAGCAAAGGCTACACTCTTCTTTAATATGCGGTTAAGCTTTTGTTTCACTTCAACCTCCAACCCTCTCCTGACCACAATACCGCCCAGCGGAATCGGGAACCCGGTCGTCTTTTCCCAAAAATCGCCCAGATCAACTACTTTATGAAGTCCCTTATCTGCATAAGTGAATCTATTCTCGTGGATAATCAAGCCCAAATCAATGTCTCCGTCAATCACAGCCTGTTCAATACCCGAGAAAACAACTTCCTGTTTATTTTGCAATTGCGGAAAAGCCAGGCCTAAAAGAAAATTTGCAGTGGTGTATTTTCCCGGGATTCCTATTCTCAAATCTGCCAGATCAGCACTTAATGTTCCTTTAGTATCCAGAGATTCTTTCAGTCGCTCTGCCAATTTTTCATCTTTTGTGATCAGCAAAGGGCCGACACCAAATCCAAGGGCACTCCCGGCATCCAGTAATTCATAGTCTTCTACCGCATAGGCGAAGGCATGGTAACTCAGCTTAGTTACATCCAGTTCCTGCTGAAAAGCTTTTTGGTTAAGGGTTTCCACATCCTGGTATTCCACTTCAAAACTCAAGCCTTCTGTATCTATCTTATTGTGAATGAGCGCATCGAAGATAAACGTATCATTAGGGCATGGAGAAAAACCTAATGTTAATTTCATTATCCAAATATTTTTAATGTATAAATCAATATGACTGTCCCTGCAAATGTAACCAACATAATACCCCTGGCCGTCTGCTCTTTGTCATTTCTATAAAAGTAACGGAGCATAACCAGGTTGACTAATCCGGCAATAACATATAGTGCAGCGGGCTTATTGGCTGACAGCATAGTCTCCAGAGCGGTATAAGTCGTCAGAAGATACGCAACCAAAGGAGCAATGACGCCGATTGCCATCCCGATTAAAAAGTTATTTTTCTGCATGATCCGGATTAAACATCAAAACTCCAGGAATTCAACTCGGGAATGGCATGATGTGCGGTCATGTCATATTGTGTCGGAACGACAGATACATATCCGTGATTGAGAGCATGTGCATCTGTATCTTCTCCGCGGTCTTCCAGTTGAAATTTGCCCGTAAGCCAGAAATAATCCCGGTTGTGCGGATCTACACGTTCATCAAACTCCTCTACCCAGCGAGCACCTGCCTGACGGCAGATCTTAATTCCTTTAATATCGTTCCCTTGCGGAAAATTGACGTTTAACAACGTGTTCTTTGGCAATCCGTTGTTGAGTACCTGTTGGGTTATACTCAATATATAAGGCCTGCAGGGATCAAAGTTGGCATCGTATGTAAAATCATCCAAAGAAAATCCGATAGAAGGAATAGATTCAATAGCCCCTTCAACCGCAGCCGACATTGTCCCGGAGTACAGGACATTAATAGAATTATTAAGGCCATGATTGATACCTGATACACAGATATCCGGCTTCTTACCTTTGAAAATCTTATTTACAGCCAGTTTTACGCAATCTACAGGAGTACCGGAACATTTGTACATTTCTACTCCTTCATAGAGATTTACTTTATCCAGTCGCAAAGGTTTTCCGATAGTTATCGCATGTCCCATTCCCGATTGCGGGCTGTCCGGAGCTACGACGACAACATGTCCCAGTTTTTGCATTTCTTCAATAAGCACCTTTATTCCCGGTGCTGTTATACCGTCATCGTTAACCACTAATATGGTTGGCTTCTTTTTTACCATACTGCTAATTTAGAAAGAAAAAAAGAAAGCGCTAGCTAAATTAGCTAACGCTTAACGATCTTATTACAATAACTAAAGGATTACAAACTGTTGAACCAGTTTTCTACTTCTTCCTTCGTTTTTCCAGTTTTCTTTTGAATGCGGCCCAACAGTTCATCGGCTTTTCCTTCTTCGTATAACAAATCATCATCTGTCAAATCTGCATACGACTGTTTAACCTTACCTTTTAATTCGTTCCAACGGCCTTCCCATGTTAATTTACTCATCTTTTTCCTCCTTTGTTTTAATTTAAAAAATTTTGAGAATGTAATAAGATAACAACCTTACCCCCCTTTTTGTTTTAGAATACGAACTATTCCTCAACACTCTTCTTATAATCAACTCTTTATATTTTACCTGTATTTAGCCTTTAGTTCTTAATTTTACTTAAATTAAGGATTGAAAACCTTTTCGTAGAATTATATGTCAATCCGGCCTAAAACCGTTAATTTAGAAATTTATTCACCCCTCATTACTATTAATTTTTTTCTAATATGAAAACAATATTTGAATCCAGATACGCAATCGGTCCTCAGGAAAGCAAAACCCTTGATACTGCCGGTCTAAGAAAAAACTTTTTGATAGAAAAGCTCTTTGATGCAGATCAAATTCATTTTGTATATACACACTATGACCGCTATATGGCCGGAGGTGCCATGCCGGTATCCGGAAAAATCAAATTAGATACAATTCCTGAATTATTGAAAGAAGAGTATTTTTTGAGTCGCCGTGAATTGGGCATTATCAATGTTGGTGGAAAGGGTTCGGTAGAAGTTGACGGAACGGTATATGAACTGGAATACAAAGAAGCATTGTATATAGGAAAAGGAAATAAAGAAATCTTCTTTAGCAGCGAAGATCCTCAAAAACCTGCTAAATTCTATATGAATTCCACACCTGCACACCGCAATTTTCCAACGAAAAAAGTAACTAAAGAAACAGCCATTAAAAAAGAACTGGGCACTTTGGAAACCGCCAATCACCGTACCATTAATCAAATGTTGCTCAATACAGTGCTGGAAACTTGTCAGCTGCAGATGGGAATGACAGAGCTTCAGCCGGGTTCTGTATGGAACACGATGCCGGCACACACGCATGACCGCCGCATGGAAGTATATTTTTATTTCGAAGTGCCTCAGGAGCAATCTGTATGTCACTTTATGGGACAACCGGATGAAACAAGACATATCTGGATGCAAAATGATCAGGCCGTTATATCTCCGCCATGGTCCATACATTCTGGCGCTGGCACTAGTAATTATACTTTCATCTGGGGAATGGCCGGTGAAAACCTGGACTATGATGATATGGACAAAGTGGCAATAAACGACTTAAAATAAAGAAAGATGAAAAAGACATTCATAGCTGCTTTTGTAGCTCTTGCGCTTGCAAATTCTTTATCCGCACAGCAAAAAATTGTAGTTAAAAATCCGGGTAATCATTCCCGTCATGAACTGATAAGTATACCTTATTCCTCGTTCACAAAGCATTTTAAAGTAGATTCCGTCTTTACGATTGTCAATGCAGCTGACGGTTCTGAAGTTGCACATCAACTTGAAAAGCTGGGACAGTCTTCTCCACAGAACGTTCTGGTGGAAGTCAACGTTGGTAAACAACAGGAACTGACTTTAACGGTAAAACCTCAAAAAGCATCTGCTTTTCAGGCACGGACCTATGCAAGGTATGTCCCTGAGCGGAAGGATGATTTTGCCTGGGAAAATGATATTGCGGCATACAGAGCTTACGGCAAAGCATTAGAAGGCACAAGTGAAGATGCACAAGGTTTCGATTTTTGGTCAAAAAGAACATCCGAACTGGTTATTAATGAATGGTACAAGACAGGCGATTATCATGCAGATCATGGAAAAGGTCTGGACTATTATTCAGTAGGTCAGACGTTAGGCGTCGGTGATCTGGCCTTATTTGTCAATGGAAACATAAAGTTTACCAAACATTACCGCAAATTTGAAGTGCTGGACAATGGCCCTATCCGGTCGACATTCAAATTGATATTCGAACCTCAGGAAATAGAAGGAAACACGATTGAAATCTCCAAAACAATATCTATTGATGCAGGTTCTCAGCTCAATAAAATACAGGTAGAGCTGAAAAACAATAAGAAATCTTCCACAGCTGTAGTAATAGGACTATCCCGCAGAGGTGAAGAAATACCAGCTTATCAATTTGCAGACAACAGTCTTGCATATTGGGAGCCTACACTAGCTGATAAGGGAACTACCGGCACGGCTGTATTGTTCGGAAAAGATAAAATAACGTTAGATACAAAGGATCCTAAACAGTTTCTGGTACACACGACTATTCCGGGAAATAAGAAATTTGTTTATTATAACGGTGCTGCCTGGGATAGAGCCGGAAAAATCACAACAGCACAGGAATGGTTTGATTACATAAAGCAGCAACAACAAAATATTAGCGCACCGCTAAAGGTAACACTGAAATAACAGCATCAGAAGTGTTATCAGCATACAACTTTTAAAGATATATACTATGTCCATAACCCAAATGTTTGACCTGACAGGGAAAACAGCTATCGTAACAGGCTGTAAAAGAGGTATCGGAAAAGCCATAGCCGAAGCACTTGCAGAGGCTGGAGCAGATATTATAGGAGTATCTGCATCTCTGGAACTGCAGGACTCTGCTGTAGAAAAATCCGTTAAAGCTATCGGAAGAAAATTCAGTGCATATCAGACAGACTTTTCCAACAGAAAAGACCTTTATGCTTTTATTGAAAAGGTCAAAGCAGAACATCCGCAGATTGATATTCTTTTTAATAATGCTGGTAATATTCTGCGAAAACCAGTCGCAGAACACCCGGATGAATACTGGGATGAGATTATCGAAATCAATCAAAATGCACAATTTATACTGACCCGGGAAATCGGAAAAGAAATGGTGGCAAGAGGGTCCGGGAAAATCATATTTACAGCTTCTCTCCTGACATTTCAGGGAGGAATTAATGTTCCAGGATATGCAGCATCCAAAGGAGCAATAGGCTCTCTTGTAAAAGCGTTCTCCAATGAATGGGCTTCAAAAGGAGTCAATGTGAATGCATTCGCTCCGGGATATATTGCAACGGACAACACAGAAGCGCTCCGTGATGATCCTGAAAGGTCAAAATCTATATTAGATCGCATTCCTGCAGGAAGATGGGGGCAGCCGGAAGATTTTAAAGGCCCTGCCATTTTCTTAGCATCTCAGGCATCTGACTATGTACACGGTACTATTCTTACCGTAGATGGCGGATGGATGGGAAGATAATCTCAATATAAAATAAAAGGCTTCCGAAAAGGGAAGCCTTTTATTTTACTGGTTGTTTCCTGCCTATTACAGCATTTCCTTTTCTTTTTCAGACATCTTTGTAATCATAAACCGCCGGACATCGGCTATCTGAATCTCATCCAGAACATCTACCAGATTCTTTGTAACCGATTCATTTCCGGGTTTGATCAGCACAATCATATCTTGTCCTCCAGTACTTTGTAGTATCTCCGTTTTCAAATTTATCAAAAGCTCCCTCAGTCCCAGTTTACCATATGACACCTTTACAGGTTTGCTCTTTGGATGCTGGTCAGCACCTTTATAATAGGTAATTTCATTTTGGTCTCCTAATAAAAGATTGATGGTGCGGTCCTCGTTAATCAATACCGGTTCGGTAATAGGTCCCTTATCCGGCATAGCGACAGCCAGATTATTGGGTGTATTCAATGAAGTGGTCAGCATAAAAAAGGTAATCAGTAAAAATGCCAGATCTACCATTGCCGTCAGATCTACTTTAGGCATAGCCCTTGCTCTGATACTTCTCCTTTCCTTTTTTCCGGTGTTTTGTTGTTTAAGACTTAGCTCTGCCATGACCTTGAAGTTTAAAAGTTAAATAATGGTTATTTAACTTTAGGATGCTTTAAAAACGTCCTTTCCATAAAAAAGAAAAACTAAATCCTGCAGCTGTGGCAATAAAAAAGCCCACCTGAATAGATGGGCTATGTCTTTTTTTATTTTGAATAAAGACCCTTTTTGTCTATAAATTCTATAACCTTATCCGGTGTAAAAAACTTAATATCTTTCCCTTCCTGAATGGCCTTTCGTATAAATGTAGAAGACAATTCCATTAATGGGGTATCCGTGATGGTGATAGAAGGGTGATCTTTAAAATCTCCGGAATTGTAGCCGGGTCTCGGGTATACATAGATGTGATAATCCCGCAGAATGATATCTATATTCTTCCATTTCTGAAGAGATTCCAGATTATCCTGTCCCATAATAAGGTGAAACTGCTTATCCGGATATTTTTCAGATAAGTGTACAAGTGTATCTATAGTATAGGATGGCACAGGCAGATTAAACTCAATGTTACTACACCTTAAGTTTTCCGTATCTTCAATAGCCAGATTCACCATCTCCAGACGATCATAAGGATCCGCTAAAGATGCTTTCTTTTTAAAGGGATTCTGAGGGGATACCACAAACCATACTTCATCCAGAGCAGTATGATTAGCCATATAATTGGCAATGATCAAATGCCCTACATGTACCGGATTGAAAGATCCAAAGAAAAGCCCAACCTTCTTCATCGCCGATCTGTACTTAATCCTGATCGATAAAATCTAACAATAGTTTTTCTGCTTCAGCACATGCTGTATCCAGATCATAATTTTTGAGGATGACATCAAACCGATCAGCAAAAGACAACTCATGTTCCGCTTTTGCAAAGCGCTCTTTCAGTTTATCTTCACTATCAGTACCACGACCTCTCAACCGATCTTTCAACACTTCCAGAGAAGGCGGTTTTACAAATATAGAAAGTGCCTGATCCGGAAATTTGGATCGCAGCCGCAATCCTCCGACAACATCTATATCAAAAATAACATGCTTTCCTTTTTCCCAGATACGCTCTACCTCTGAACGGAGTGTACCGTAAAAAGTACCGGAATAAACTTCTTCAAACTCAATGAACTCCTGCTTTGCAATTTTATGCAAAAATTCTTCTTTCGAAATAAAATAATAATCCTTTCCGTCCACTTCCTCTCCACGCGGTTCACGCGTACTGGCCGAAATCGAAAACTCTATTTTATCCGGATATTTATTTAATAAGTGTCTTACTATTGTTGTTTTTCCTGCTCCTGAAGGTGCAGAAAAAATGATTAACTTTCCTTTCATGCGGCTATAAAACGTTTAGCAACTGTTCTTTAATTTTCTCTAACTCCTCTTTCATACGAACCACGATCTGCTGTATCTCCGCATTATTCGCTTTTGATCCTAAAGTATTGATTTCTCTTCCCATCTCCTGAGAGATAAATCCAAGTTTTTTACCATTAGAATCCGGTGCATTCAATGCTTCTAAAAAATAATTACAATGACTGCGTAAGCGGACTTTCTCTTCCGTGATATCCAGTTTATCGATATAATAAATCAGCTCTTGCTCAAACCTGTTCTTATCGATATTCTCTTTGCCGACGACTTCGTCCATATACTGGCTGATACGCTCTCTTATCAACGGAATGCGGGAAGTTTCTTTTGCTTCTACTGAAGTCAGATAGTCCAGGATAAACTGTACACGCTGTTCCAGATCATTCCGTAATACCACTCCTTCCTTTTCCCGGAATATATTAAACTGATTAACGGCTTCCTTAAAAGCGGTCATCAATATACCACCTTCTTCTTCATCAACCGTGTCATCATTATTGGTTACCACTTCGGGCATATCCAAAGCCAAAGCAAACAAAGAAGCTTGCTTATCACCAAGTTCTACAGCGATGTCCTGAAGTTGTTCGTAATATTTTTTTAAGAGAGCAGCATTAATATTTGAGGCTTTTGCTGTCTGATCGGTATACTCAACGTTTACCATCACGTTGACTTTCCCTCTTTCAATAAGCTTACCACACTCTCCGCGAAGGGTCAGCTCTTTATCGGAAACCGCCTTAGGAAGACGGATATTAAGCTCTAAGAATTTTGAATTGAGGGATTTTATTTCAACACTATACTTAACCTTTTCATTGTCATGAGTGCCAATACCATACCCGGTCATTGATTTTATCATATGCAAAGGTATGAAAAGTAAAAAATAAAAAGTAAAAAATAAACCGGTGAAAGTGAGCTTTATAGAAGATAATGCATTTATTACCAGTCATGCTTTGCGATTATAACACAGAGATAGCTTTTATAAGTCGCTCCCGAAGGGATCCTGACATATCCAATACCTATATCCTGGAGGGATCCGTTCCATTTATCCATGCCAAGCAAATGCTTACGATGCATAAAACCGGGAGATCCTTTCCCGATAATCAGCGCCCTTATTCCTTCTTCTGCAGAAGGATGGTTGGCAGCTATAGATTCAAAATTATTTGCTTTAATGTTTTTTAACCAGTCTTTGTTTAAAGAATATCCTCCTTCAGCGATCTGTACATTCACGCCCACACCATCAGGTGTAATGTGGTCAAAATAAGCTCTTTTAGCCATATCATAAGCTCTTTCTTCCGCAACTTTAGCTAATTGTTTGTTCCAGACTAATGCCTTTCTGGTTACATTTTGTATATCCGATATTCCCAGTTGCTTCTTGTATTTAGAAGGATTACTGCGTATATCATTAAGTAATACATAGGCATCTTTTGCTTCACCTCTTTCTGTGGTAATACGTTGTGCTTGTGCAACATGAGCAACCAGCGAAAAAATCGCTACAATCAGATATTTCATAGGCATATTTTATAGTGAAGACTGAGGAGCCAGACAAAAGTTTAATCTATAAACGTTGCTTATTTACTTTTATTTCTGACAATCTCTATAACCGGAGGAATAATCGATACAGCTATAATAAATAAAATAACAAGAGAAAAGTTATGCTGTATAAAGGAAATCTGACCGAAGAAATAACCGGTCAACAGAAAAAGAGACACCCACAATATTCCTCCTATTATATTATAGGATCCAAAACGGGAATAAGGCATCTTACCAACCCCTGCAATAAAAGGTGCAAATGTCCTTACAATTGGTACAAAACGTGCATATATTATAGTTTTAACCCCATATTTTTCATAAAATTGTTCTGTTTTCAACAAGTACGAGGGTTTAAAAATCTTAGATCCGGGTTTGAACAATCGCTTACCAAAATATTTGCCAATCTCATAATTTACAAAATCCCCAAGTACAGCTGCTGTAATCAGCACCACCAGCATGACCCATACGGACAACTGACTCTCCTGCTTCGCTAAAATAACGCCTGTCGCAAACAATACCGAATCTCCGGGAAGGAATGGTGTCACAACAAGACCCGTCTCCGAAAAAATAATGATAAACAAGATAAGATATGTCCATGTCTGATAATCATTGACAATATCCACCATATGCCGATCTATATGTCGTATAAAATCAAAAAGCTGTACAATCAGATCCATAGCAATAGGTATAGATACAAAAAAAGGAAGCTTTTAGGCTTCCTTTTTTTTAAATTTTTCTTTTATCACTTCCACTACCGGAGGCAGTATAGAGAATACAATAATGCCAAGAATGACATATGTAAAATTTTTCTTTACAAATTCTAACTCTCCAAACTTAAATCCCAGAAATAAGAAACTGGACACCCACACAATCGCTCCGATAACATTATAGGAAGCGAACTTGCGGTATGACATAGATCCTACCCCTGCCACAAAAGGCGCAAATGTTCTTACTATTGGAACAAAACGGGCATATATAATCGTCTTCCCACCGTATTTTTCATAGAATTTTTCGGTCTTATCCAGATAATCCTTTTTAAGAAACCGATATTTTCCACTGAAGGCTTTGGGTCCTATATACTTTCCGATATGATAATTCACCATATCGCCAAGTATTCCGGCGACCATTAGTAGTACCCACATCAGCCAGATATTTAAATCTGTTTCTGGTTTGGCAATGATGGCTCCCGTTGCAAACAGTAAAGAATCTCCCGGTAAAAAAGGAGTAACTACAAACCCTGTCTCTGCAAAAATAATAATGAAAAGAATCAGATAAGTCCATGTTTGATAATCATTGACGATCTCGACCAGATGTTTATCAATATGGAGAATAAAATCAATAAGTGATGATATAACTTCCAAGACGCTCTAATTAACCGGCATTATTCAACATGACAGGCATTACCAACATCAGGATGTCTTCATTGTCATCTTTGATCGCCGGGATCAATAAACCGGCTCTGTTTGGTGTACTCATCTCAATAATTACTTCTTCGCTGCTCAGGTTATTCAACATCTCAACCAAAAATTTAGCATTGAAACCGATCTCCATATCATCTCCTTCAAACTGGCAGCTCAAACGTTCGTGTGCTTCATTTGAAAAGTCAAGATCCTCCGCAGAAATATTAAGCTCACTACCTGAGATACGTAAACGTACCTGATGAGTAGTCTTATTTGCGAAAATGACAACACGACGTAAAGTATTCAGAAATAAAGAACGGTCTACGGTCAGTTTATTAGGGTTTACCTGAGGAATAACAGCCTCATAATCCGGATAACGCTCATCAATCAGACGACAGATCAGAAAGATATTGCCAAACTGAAAGAATGCATTGGTATTATTATATTCAATTGTCACATTCACATCGTCAGATGGTAAAGACGATTTTAATAAAGAAAGTGCTTTTTTAGGCAAAATAAGAGATGCCGGTTTATCCGTGTAAATATCTGTACGGCGGTAACGCACCAATTTGTGTGCATCTGTAGAAACAAAAGTAGTCGATTGTTCCGCCAGTTGTACTAATACACCGGACATCGCAGGTCTCAACTCATCGTTACTCACCGCAAAGATTGTTTTGTTGATAGCCTCAGCCAAAACAGGTGCAGGAATATTTACTGTAGAAGTATTGTCAACGGTTGGAATCTTAGGAAAATCATCTGCATTTTCACCACTCAGCTTATACTTACCATCTCCCGCACTGATCTCGATAGCTAACGTATTTGTGTCAACAGAAAAAGCTACAGGCTGATCTGGTAATGTCTTTAAAGTCTCAATCAAAATCTTAGATGGCATAGCGACACGCCCCTCCTCTTTAGACTCTATCTGTAAAGAAGTTACCATACTTGTTTGCAAATCTGTCGCAGAAATTGTCAGCGTATTATCTTTGATTTCAAACAGGAAATTTTCCAAAATAGGCAGAACAGTACTGCTACTTGAAGCGCCACTGATGGCTTGCAACTGTTTTAATAGAATTGAAGTGGATACTATAAATCTCATTTCCTAATATACTTATTTATACTTGCAATAATACAGAAAAGAATCAATATTCTTTGTATTCACTCGTCGTTAATGACGAATAGTTTTCTACATTTTGTTTTATCATACAGCAGGCGAAACCGTATCCGCAAATATATTTTGTTACATTTGTATGTTGGCGTTGAATTATGCAGTTTAAAGATATTATTGGTCATCAGGAAATTAAAGATCATCTCGTACGTACCGTATTGGAGAACAGGGTAAGCCATGCCCAGTTGTTTCTTGGTCCTGAGGGTTCAGGAAGCCTGGCTTTAGCACATGCCTATGCCCAGTTTATCAATTGTGAAGCTAAACTTGCTGACGACAGTTGCGGCCAGTGTAATTCCTGCCGGAAATATGCCAAAATTATTCATCCCGACCTTCATTTCTCTTTTCCCTTTTTTGCAAAAGGAAAAGAAGAGACTTCTGTAACATATATGGAAGAATGGCGGGCAGCTTTTTTGAAAAATCCATACCTCAGTCTTGAATATTGGAGAGGACAACTTGAGGCTGATAACAAACAAGCCAATATCAACATAGCAGAAGCGCATGATATTATCAAAAAGCTTAGTTTGAAAGCCTTTGAAGCAGAATACAAAATCCTGATCATGTGGTTGCCGGAATATCTGGATACGCAAGGCAATGCTCTCCTCAAATTAATAGAGGAGCCACCGGAAAAGACACTGTTTCTCCTGGTATCAGAAAATCAGGATCGCATATTAAATACTATTATTTCCCGGACCCAACTTGTCAAAATTCAAAAACTTCCGCATCAGGAAATTACAAACTACCTGGTAGAAGAACGTGGAATTCAGAAAGAACAGGCCGGAGAAATCGCTTTTATTGCAGACGGAAATCTTCAACAGGCGCTCAATCTGCTTTCTGAATCCGGTAATCATCTGGATTTGCTGATCCGCTGGCTGCGATTTATTGTCAGTGATGCAGGTCTGCATATGATCAGTATATGTGATGATGAACTGTCAAAACTCGGAAGAGAGAATCAGAAAAGCTTTCTTTTGTACGCTATAAATATGATGAGGCAGATTATCCTTATCAAGGAAGAACTTCATGATCTGGTCTTCCTTCCGGAGAAAGAATTAGAGTTTGTAAATAAATTTGCACCACTTTTTACGGTCAATCAGATCGAAGAAGCTGTATCTTTATTTGAAAAAACACATTATTGTGTAGAACGCAATGCAAATCCTAAAATATTATTTTTAGATTTATCTTTGCAATTAGTTTTATTGTTTAAGTATCAAACGTTCCCAAAAGGGACTCAATATATATAAAGAAAAAATATGGGATGTGGCAGTTGCTCATCCGGTGGAGGTTGTGGAAGCGGAACTGCAGTTGCAGGTGCTACCCCGGCAGGTTGCCAAAGCAATGGCTCTTGCATGACCAGCGGATGTAATAAATTAGATGTATATGACTGGCTTTCCAATATGGATATGCCATCTAACTATAAAGCCTTCGATGTGGTCGAAGTGCGTTTTAAAGGATCTCGGAAAGATTTTTTTATCAATACGGACAATCATTACCTGGAAATGGGAGAAATGGTCGTCGTAGAACCTTCTACAGGTGGCTATGATATTGGTCATGTATCCCTAACCGGTGAACTGGTCAGACTGCAGTTGAAAAAAAATAATGTTTCTGTAGACGCTGTTACAAAAAAGATCTACAGAAAAGCAAACGAGGCGGACGTAAAGAAATTTGAAGCAGCGAAGGATCTGGAATGGGAAACCATGCACAAAGCGAGAAAACTGGCTTTGGATCTGGGACTTTCGATGAAGATATCTGATGTTGATTATCAGGGAGACAAGACCAAAGCAACCTTCTACTATACAGCTGAGGGCCGTGTAGATTTTCGGGAGCTCATCAAAAAAATGGCGGAATCCTTTAGGATACGTATAGAGATGAGACAGATCGGTATGCGTCAGGAAGCAAGTCGTCTGGGTGGAATCGGATCCTGTGGCCGGGAACTTTGTTGTTCCACGTGGCTTACAGACTTCAAAACCGTATCTACTTCAGCTGCGCGCTATCAAAATCTTTCGCTTAATACGCTTAAATTAGCGGGACAATGTGGCAAACTGAAGTGTTGTCTCAACTATGAGCTGGACAGCTATATGGATGCATTAAAGGATATCCCGAATAATGTAGACCGTATCGAAACAATTATAGGTACCGCATATCTTCAAAAAACAGATATTTTCAAAAAGACAATGTGGTATGCTTATCCGAAAGCGGAAAACTGGATACCTCTGTCTGTAGATAAGGTAAAAGAATTCATCGAAATGAATCGTGAAGGAAGAAAACCGGAAGAACTGGTTAATCCTAACATTCAGGAAGAAGTAGAAAAACCTGTTGTCTACGATTATGAAAATGTAGTAGGTCAGGATAGTCTGACACGTCTGGATGAACGCAGAAAGAAAAAATCCAAAAGCAAAAACCGTAATAAAAACAAACAAACGGTACAGAAAGCAGAAGGAGTAGCTGAAGACAAAAAACCTGTAAATAAACAGAATAATAAGCCCCAGCAACCGAAAGTTCAACAAGCGAAAAAGGAAGATAATACGGAATCCAAATCAGCGAAAGAGCCTCAAAATACTGATGCTCCAAAACCAAAAAAGAGATTCAATAACAGAAACCGTAATAAAGGAAGAAATAATAATAGTGGTTCTCAGCCTGCTGAATAGGGGTTAACAAGATGAAAAGATTACTTTACGCTTTTATTGTTTTAAATATACTGGTATTGGCCGGATGTGATGCCAATACTGTAGTAGATGAGAATATCATCATTACAGACAAAAGCTGGCCGTATAATGTTATTCCAAAAATAAAAGCGCATATTACGGACAAAGATGCTAAGTATGATGTATACCTTAATCTGCGTCACAACGGAGATTACAGATACTCTAATATCTTTGTTCGTATACATGAAACAAATCCTAAAGGTATCAGTAAAAGAGAAAGAAGAGAGCTTAAACTGGCAGAATTAGATGGCAGATGGACGGGGAGCAGTGCGGGTAGCTTATATGCACATCAGGCGTTGATACATGAAAATTACAGTTTTCCTGATACAGGTGTTTACATTTTTGCTATAGAACAAAATATGCGCGAAAACCCACTGAAAGACATCAATGATGTGGGAATAAAAATTGTAAAGAGATAATTATGAATAAATTTAACCAGATTTTAATACATCCGAATTTTAGTTATATCTATCTTTTTTTAGTTGTTATTTGTGCTGTTTCATTCTTTGTAATGGATGAAAAACATCCCTTCAAAACCTATATTTTTCCGATAGTAATTGTTTTATTCTTGCTACAACGATACCGCAGATACCTGATCCAACGTAATCAAAAGTAATTTGGCTATGCTATTGTTAAGATGGTTTCTATTTCCAATTACCATTATCTACACCAGCATTATATGGCTTAGAAATCGTCTGTACGATTATCAGCTGCTAAAAAGTAAAACCTACGATATTCCCCTCATTGTAATAGGAAATCTGGCCATAGGCGGGACAGGTAAAAGCCCGATGACCGAGTTCCTGATCCGTCTTTTGAAAGACAAAATTAAACTGGCTACGCTCAGCAGAGGATACGGCCGTAAGACAAAAGGGTTTAGATTTGTGTCTACTCAGTCTACATCTGCAGAGGCCGGAGATGAACCTTTGCAATTCAAACGCAAGTTTCCGGAAATAACCGTAGCTGTTTGCGAAGACCGCTGTTATGGTGTAGAACAATTAAAAGATCAACATGAGCTGATTATTCTGGATGATGCATTTCAACACAGAAAATTAAAACCTACCTATTCCATTCTACTTTTTGAATATACTTCTCTTCTGGCACCCGCTATTTTACTTCCTACCGGAAATTTCCGCGATATGATGATGGAAAGCCACAGAGCCAATATCATTATCGTAACCAAAACCCCGGAAGAAGCAACAGAAGAAGATAAAAGGAAAATTATTAAGAAGATTTCCCGTCACAATTCCACTGCTTCCATATATTTCAGTAAAATCAAATATGATAAATGGATGGATAAGAATGGTTCAGGCTGCTATACCAATTTAAAAGAAACAGATGTTCTACTTATAACAGGTATAGCAAATCCAAATCCGCTGATCAATCATTTACAACCCAATGTAAACAGATTGATTCATATGTCCTATTCCGACCATCATGCTTTTTCAGAGACAGATATCAGTAAGATAGAAGAAATGTATAAAGCTATTACCGGATCAAATAAACTTATTCTGACTACAGAAAAAGATTTCCAGCGTTTGTATGGAACACGTCTGCATCATTTCCCGTTTTACTACATTCCTATTCAGATAGCATTTGATACAGCAGATTACGCAAACATAGAAAGAAGTATTTCGGATCATTTAGGAATCTGATATACATATAATATCTTTTTATATGTAGGTATAATACTTCCATCCTCTGCTAAACTACTATCTTACGATAAGAAGATATATATCCTTTAAACCTATCACCCCACCTTCATTATATATAGCATTTTTACCTCATTTTGAGATAAAATAAAGCTTTTACCAGCCTTTCATCTCAAAACAGTATTAATCAGGCTCAGATTGACCTTAAATTCATCCATTTATTGTAACACAATAATTACAATTTAAATTATTGATTATCAAATGCTTACAAATAATCAAAATGTTAAGTAATGTTAAAAAGTAACAAACCTGATACAATTATATACTAAGCCCTGTCAAAAAGCAGTTATTAATGTAAAGAATTTAATAATTGAGTTTTAAACGTATAAATTTTAACAAGATGAAAAAATTAATTTTAACAGGTATCGGATTTTTCTTAGCATTAGGATTAACATTTGCGCAAGCGCAACAACCCCAGTCACCAGAAGATAATGCAAAACAAGTGGTTACTGTATTGACACAACAATTAACATTAACCGAAGAACAACAACCAACTGTATATAATGCAACATTAGAATATGCAAAAGCAGAACAAGCATTATTAGCAGATAATACAGCATCTAAAGAAGCTAAAGCTGAGCAAATCACAAAACTTCAGGCACAGACAGATGCAAAAATCATTGAAGTGTTGACAGATGAGCAAAAACCACTTTTTGAAAAAATTGTAGCAGAAAGAGCTCCTGTAACGATTCCTGAGTCAGCTCCGGCAGAAGTACCTGCTACTGAGCCTTCAACTACTGAGCCAGCACAACCAGTAGAACAAACTCAGCCAACTGAACAACCTACTGAGCAACCTGCTCAGCCGGTACAATAATTAGCAAAGCAATAATAGGTTTCATAAATTAGCAATTAAGGGGTCTTGTTGAAAAACAAGGCTCCTTTCTTTTTAGAGCTTATGCCCTAAAGTATAGAATGCTAATTTTGCAGGTTAGTCTACAATGCTTATATAAAAAGAAAACGGCATTTAAATTTGCTTAACAAGCTGCTTACCGTAATAACGAGATAATAAAAAAGGGAAGCAAATAATTGCTTCCCTTTTTACGTTCAAAATTTTGATTGTTAAGATGCTTTTAACTTTTTCAGGATATCCTGTACATACGTTTTAAACTTCTTGTCTGTTTCTATCAGATCTTCTACTGTCTGGCAGGCATATATCACTGTAGAGTGATCCCGTCCACCAAAGAAGTTACCGATAGACTTCAAAGAAGATTTAGTATGATTCTTTGCAAGATACATAGAGATCTGACGTGCCTGTACGATTTCACGTTTCCTAACTTTTGATTTTACCATTTCTACCGGAACTTCAAAGTACTCACATACCAATTTCTGTATGTATTCCATTGAAATTTCCTTACTGGTATTCTTCACAAAGTTTTTCAGCATAGATTTAGCCAGGTTCAGGTCAATCTCCTTTTTGTTAAGGGTAGATTGCGCCAATAATGAAACCATAGCACCTTCTAATTCACGGACACTGTTATCAATCTGATGCGCCACATACTCTACAACATTCTCCGGCAATTCAATACCGTCAGAATACATTTTTTTCTTCAGGATAGCCATCCTTGTCTCCAGATCAGGAACCTGTATATCCGCAGATAAACCCCATTTAAAACGACTTAATAATCGTTCTTCCAGTCCTGCCAGATCTTTAGGAGCCTTATCAGAGGTCAGAATAATCTGTTTACCTGACTGATGAAGATGATTAAAGATGTGGAAGAAAATGTCCTGGGTTTTTTCCTTACCGGCAAAATTGTGTACATCATCCATGATGATGACATCCATTGCCTGATAAAAATTCACAAAGTCATTGATTGTATTGTTCTTTAATGAATCTACAAACTGTTGACAGAATTTTTCACAGGATACATAGATAACCAACTTATCCGGCAGATTACGCTTGATCTCATTTCCAATGGCCTGGGATAAATGGGTTTTACCTAACCCTACATCTCCGTATAACATCAAAGGGTTAAAAGAGGTTCCTCCGGGCTTATTTGCTACCGCAAATCCTGCAGATCTTGCCAGTCTGTTACATTCACCTTCGATAAAATTATCAAAAGTATAATGCTGATTCAACTGCGGATCTACCTGTAACTTCTTTAATCCCGGAATAACAAAAGGATTCTTAATATTCTTATTCAAATTGACCGGAACCGGGATCGATTGACGCTTCCCTTCTGCACCGTTTCCATTTGACGGAATATTGGTTGTATATGGTATATTGGTTGAAGATTTCTCCACCACAATATTATATTCCAACCTTCCCTGTTCTCCCAAAAATTTTTTGACCGTTTTACGTAAGATACCTACATAATGTTCCTCAAGCCACTCGTAAAAAAATAAGCTCGGCACCTGAATAGTTAAAACGTTCTCATCAAGTTTCACCGCTTTCACCGGTTCAAACCAAGTCTTGAAACTTTGCGCAGGTATATTGTCTTTGATAATCTGAAGACAACTATTCCAAACACTTGTGTACGTTTTTTCCATTCTAAAATTGTTAATAACTTGATTTACAATATCTGACCAAAAAATTGTTTATAACTTTCTCTTAAAACGAAGATGGCAAAAAAAATTCAGCTAAAAAATTAAAAAGTAAAAAAATACACAACGTATTGATAAACAATAACTTAAGTCATTTTTTAGAGATTTTTTACTAAAATTCACAGGCAAAATTTTAGTTTTCAACATCAGCTCTTATGATGGGCTCGATACTCCCAATTTAGTAACTTTTATTGAATTAAAAAAATCAATGTGGAAAACTATGTTTTAAAATAGGGGATAATTTTCAGATAGTTTTATAAGGATAAAGCATAAAAAAGGAGTTGAAAATATCAACTCCTTTTTTAAATTTTATTATCGTACAGGTTATCTATCCAACTAGAGAATCTGTTTTACGGATAGTGGATAATTTTCTGCATTGCTCAGCAATAGCCTCTGCATCATAATGACACAAATTCCAAAGCTCTTTTTGCTCTCCATGCTCTACAATTTCATCCGGAATACCAAGACGAACAACATGAGATTGGTAACCATTATCGACCATAAATTCGAGTACTGCCGAACCCATTCCTCCCTGTAAACAACCATCTTCTACGGTGATCACTTTTTTATACTTACGGAAGACTTCATGTAACAATTCTTTATCCAAAGGTTTGACAAATCGCAAATCGTAATGTGCCGGATAAATACCCTCTTCATTTAATACACGAATTGCTTTTACAGCTTCATTACCTATACTGCCAATGCTTAATATAGCAACCTCTTCTCCGTCCGATACTTTACGGCCTTTTCCTATTTCTATTTCTTTAAATGGTCTTTTCCAATCCGGCATTACCCCTGCTCCGCGTGGATAACGGATCACAAATGGTCCTTTATTCTCCAATTGCGCAGTATACATCAGATTACGAAGTTCTTCCTCATTCATAGGAGCAGACACAGTCATATTTGGTATACAACGCATATAGGCAAGATCGTATGCGCCGTGATGTGTAGGACCATCTGCCCCGGCAACACCTGCTCGGTCCAGACAGAATACCACATTCAGATTTTGTAAGGCTACATCATGAATAACCTGATCATAAGCCCGTTGCATAAAGGAAGAGTAGATATTACAAAAAGGAAGTAATCCCTGTGTAGCCAGTCCAGCACTGAATGTAACAGCATGCTGTTCAGCTATTCCCACGTCAAAGGCACGGGTAGGCATAGCTTTCATCATAATATTCATAGAAGATCCTGACGGCATAGCGGGAGTAATTCCCATTATCTTCTTATTATTCTCAGCCAGTTCCACTAAGGTATGTCCGAATACATCCTGATACTTAGGTGCAACAGGTTTGTCAGAAACAGATTTTTTAATCTCTCCTGTGATTTTGTCGAAAAGACCCGGTGCATGCCACAGTGTCTGATCTTTCTCGGCTAAAGCATATCCTTTACCTTTTACTGTAACGCAATGCAGGAGCTTCGGTCCTGGAATATGTTTAAGATCTTCCAGCGTTTTGGCTAGTTTCTTGACATCATGTCCATCTACAGGCCCGAAATATCTGAAATTTAAAGATTCGAAAAGATTTGCATTCTTTAGCAGTGAACCTTTGATTCCTCGTTCAAGCTTTTTGGCTATTCCAAGCGCATCCGGTCCTACTTCTGATATTTTAGAAAGCACAGCAGCCAGATCATCTCTGAATCTGTTGTAACGCTTAGACGTTGTTATACTGGTCAGATATTCCTTCATCGCTCCAACATTCGGATCGATTGACATGCAATTATCATTTAGAATAACCAGCAGATTGGATTTTTCTATACCGGCATGATTCAAAGCTTCAAACGCCAATCCGGCAGTCAGGGCTCCATCTCCTATTACAGCTACATGTTGTCTGTCATCTTCTCCTTTATAATGAGAAGCTACAGCCATCCCAAGAGCTGCCGATATAGAGGTAGATGAGTGACCTACACCAAAAGTATCATACTCACTTTCATTTCTGTTTGGAAAACCCGAAATACCATTTAATATCCGGTTTGTATCAAAGACGTCCCTTCTCCCCGTCAGTATCTTGTGACCATAGGCCTGATGACCTACATCCCAGATCAATTGATCATAAGGTGTATTTAACACGTAATGAAGGGCAACGGTTAATTCTACTACCCCTAAACTTGCTGCAAAATGCCCTCCGTTAACGGAGACAATATCAATTATATATTGTCTAAGCTCTTTACATACCTGCAATAAATCTTCTTCCTTTAATTTCTTAAGATCTGAAGGAAAATTTATTTTTTGCAATAGTTCTCCAGCCTCTACCTGCATAGTTTTTACGATTTCAAAATAAGATACAAAGTAACAATTTTTTATTTACATAAATCATATAACAATTCGTAATTGTTATGGTTTACATAGGTTCTATAATAAACTAATTTATTAATAATTTTTTATAATTATGTACTTTTGAATCTATGAATGCAAGTGAGGGTTACGAAATTAAGTTAGAACAATTTGAAGGTCCGTTTGATCTGCTTTTGTTTTTTATAGAACGTGATGAATTGAATATCCATGATATAGCGATCTCTAAAATAACAGATGATTTTCTGGATTACATCCAGAAGATGCAGGCTTTGAATATAGAACTGGCCAGTGAGTTTATATTTGTAGCTTCTACCCTCATGCGTATCAAAGCAAAAATGCTTTTGCCACGTCCTGATCTGGATGAAAATGAAAATGAAATAGATCTTAAAAAGGAACTGGTACAGAAACTGATACTCTACAAACAGTTCAAAAATATTTGTGAAGATCTGAAAGGACTTGAAGAAAACCGTTTCAGGTATCATTTAAGAGGAAATATCGGTTATGATCTGAAGAACACTAACCGCCCTGTACAGGAAGGAGAAGAATTGTCTTCATTTGATCTTTACAAACTTATGATGGTATATGAACGTATGATGTACCATTATTCAAATCGTGTCCAGGAAGTCAAACATACTGTTGTAAAATATCCATATACCATAGAACAACAGAAGAGAGTCATTAAGGAGTTGATAGAAATGAATGAGAAACTGGATTTTAACAGTATCCGAAAGAGTTCAGAAAATAAAGTTCATTTCGTCTATAATTTTTTAGCCATTTTAGAAATGCTGCAGCAACGCTTATTAGAAATTGAGGTAGGATTGGGCTATAATAATTTTTGGGTTGAAAAACGTGATCCCAATGTACCGGATCCAGTAGTATTAGAACTGGAAGAAAACTAAAAAAGGTGCTGTTTCATGTGAAACAGCACCTTTTTTTATATAGTAATCAATACATTACTTTTTAAAAGCATTCCAACCCTGAGCTGTTAAAGGATATACATTTCCGGATTTGGAAATCATTTCATATCCAGCATTTGGCTCGGTAATATATCCGATAACTGTTATATCAGGAAGATTTCTAAGTTTATCATATGCTGACTGTGGAACTGTAAACAACAATTCATAATCTTCTCCTCCGTTTAATGCACAAACTGTAGGATCCAAACCAAATTCACGGGCAGTATCATATGTCATCTGATCCAACGGAATTTTATCTTCATATAATTTACATCCTTTATCAGACTGTTTACAAATATGAATGATCTCCGAAGCCAGACCATCTGATACATCTATCATAGCATTTGGTTTGATATCCAGACTATCCAATAGTTGAACAATGTCTTTACGGGCCTCCGGTTTCAACTGGCGCTCGATGATATAATCTTTTCCTTCCAGATCCGGCTGAATATTGGGATTATCTAAAAATACCTGCTTTTCACGCTCCAAAATCTGTAATCCTACATAAGCAGCTCCAAGATCTCCGGAGACACACAGAAGATCACCTTCCTGAGCACCTGAGCGATAAGTTATGCTGTCTTCATCTGCATATCCTATACTGGTTACAGATATAATTAATCCCTGGGCAGAGGCTGAAGTATCTCCACCTACCAGATCTACGTTGAATTTCTTACAGGCAATCAATGCTCCTTCATAGATTTCTTCAACTGCTTCTAAAGGAAATTTTGAGGATAATCCTATT
Organism: Sphingobacterium spiritivorum; assembly: GCF_016725325.1. NCBI lineage: Bacteria > Pseudomonadati > Bacteroidota > Sphingobacteriia > Sphingobacteriales > Sphingobacteriaceae > Sphingobacterium > Sphingobacterium spiritivorum. The sequence continues at coordinate 1,706,913 of NZ_CP068083.1, read as the reverse complement.
GAAAAGGTAATCTGAGAGGCTATACCATTCATAGCATATATGTCACTTAAATTTACCTGTACAGCTTTATAACCCAGATGTTTAAGTGGAACATAGCGCAAATCAAAATGAATTCCTTCCAACAGCAGATCAGTAGAAATAAGCGTTTTCTTATTTGAAAAATCTAATACAGCAGCATCATCTCCTATACCTTTGACCGTAGACTTTTCAGTCAGTTCCACATGTTTGGTCAGGTGTTCAATCAAACCAAATTCACCCATCTGATCCAGATTTGTTCTTTCTGTATTTTCAAACATTCTATAATGTTAAAATTAAAAATTATATCAGTTAAGCTTACAATCCTAATCTTTCTGAAATCTCCAACATACGTTCAATTGGCTTTTGAGCGCGTATAATTACATCTTCAGGAAGTGTAATTTCAGGAGATTCGAACTTGAGACAATTGTAAAGTTTTTCTAAAGTATTAAGCTTCATATGCGGGCAATCATTACATGCACATGCATTATTCGGAGGTGCCGGAATGAATGTCTTTTCCGGACTCGCCTTTTGCATTTGATGAATAATACCGGATTCAGTGGCTACAATGTAAACCTGTGAGGGATCATTCATGGTAAACTTAAGCATACCTGAAGTGGATCCTACATAATCAGCACCAGCCAGAATATGATCCTCGCACTCCGGATGTGCTATAAACTTTGCATCCGGGTATTCGTTGCGTAAAGCATCTATTTTATCCTGCGAAAAAATCTCATGTACCATACATGCACCATTCCACAAGACCAGATCTCTACCCGTCTTCTTTTTTACATAAGCTCCGAGATTGCGATCCGGACCAAAAATTATTTTCTGATCCAACGGAAGGCTTTCTACGATCTGTACCGCATTACTGGAAGTACATACAATATCTGATAATGCTTTTAACTCAGCTGTACAGTTTACATAAGTTATGACCAGATGATCAGGATATTTTTCTTTAAATTTCGCAAATAAATGAGGAGGGCAACTATCTGATAGTGAGCATCCTGCCTTCAGATCAGGTAATAATACCTTTTTTGATGGGGATAATATCTTTGCTGTTTCAGCCATAAAATGCACCCCAGCAAACACAATCACATCTGCATCTGTCCTGGCAGCCTGTTGGGAAAGTCCCAAACTATCGCCTATATAATCCGCAATATCCTGAATTTCAGACTCTTGGTAATAATGAGCGAGAATAACAGCATTCTTTTCCTTCTTGAGGCGATTAATTTCTTCTACGAGATCAATTGTAGGATCAATAGCTACATCTATGTATCCTTTTGCTTCCAGATCTCTGTCATAAGTAATATTCATTTCCGTGTTGATAAAATTTAAGTCAACGATTCAGACGGTATCACTTCACAAAAGTAGCGAAAGAATTTGAAACGAAATCCACATTCCCTTTTTTCAATAATTAATAACTCTTTTTATAAAAAGGAGACTTATTGTTTATTAGTGTGTGGAAAATGGGGAAAGTTTTAAGAATTTATATTTGCGATTATTACTTTTAACATAGTTATCCACATTTATCCACATCTAAAGTTTATAAATAGAGCTGATTTTCAGATATATGAAAATTACTCTTTTTCGTTTTCCATATTTTAGTGTGAATTGTTTGTTGTTTACATTTTGTTAATAATGGGGTAAAGTTGTGGTTATAATTTGTTCACAATGGCTGGATTTTTTGTGGAAATGTGGAATAAAAAATAGTTTTCATTTTTAATTCACCATTTATCTACACGTTATCCACATATTTTGTTAATTTGTTATCTGAAAAACTAGATTTTTAATACGCATTAGTATTTATGGGAGATCGTAAGGTTGATTTTTTGATTATTGGTTCCGGAATTGCTGGTTTAAGCTTCGCTTTGAAAGCTGCAAAAAAAGGTAAAGTCTTGATAGTCACTAAGTCTAATGAAGATGAGTCTAATACCAAATATGCACAGGGCGGTGTTGCTGCAGTTGTGGATAAGTCTGATAGCTTTGAGAAGCATATACTTGATACTCAGATAGCTGGTGATGGATTATGCCATGTGGAAATTGTGGAAAACGTTGTTAGGGAAGGTCCTGAACGTATAGCAGAGCTTATAGCGTATGGTACTAACTTCGATAAGGTAGATGATGACAGCTATGATCTCGCAAAAGAAGGTGGTCATTCCAAACACCGTATTTTGCATTATAAAGATATAACTGGTTATGAAATAGAACGAGCCTTGCTTGCTAAAGTACATCAGGATCCTAATATTGAGATACTTACACATTATTTTGCAGTAGATTTAATTACGCAGCATCATTTAGGTGAATTTGTTGATAAAAAATCGGACGATATTAAGTGTTTTGGTATCTATGCATTGAATACAAAGAATCACCGTATAGAGAAGATTTTAAGCCGTATTACCCTAATGGCTTCAGGAGGTGCAGGACATGTGTATTCGAGTACGACTAATCCTACGATAGCTACCGGTGATGGTATAGCAATGGTCTATCGTGCGAAGGGCAAAGTACGTAATATGGAGTTTATACAGTTTCATCCTACAGCTCTTTATAATCCCAGTCAATATCCTGCATTTCTGGTATCAGAGGCTGTACGTGGCTTTGGAGGTATCCTGAGACGTGTGTCAGGTGAATCATTTATGGAAGAGTATGATGAACGGGGTTCATTAGCACCACGGGATATCGTAGCTAGGGCAATAGATGCTGAAATGAAGAAATCGGGTATTGATTATGTATACCTGGATATTACAATGCGTAGTAAAGAGGATATTTTAGCGCATTTTCCAAATATTTATGAGAAATGTTTATCCATCGGATTGGATATGACAAAGGATTATATTCCTGTATCTCCGGCTGCACATTATTTATGTGGGGGAATTCTGGTAGATGCATACGGACGTAGTACTATTAATAATCTGTATGCATGTGGAGAATGTTCATCTACCGGGCTTCATGGAGCTAATAGATTGGCTTCTAATTCATTACTGGAAGCTGCTGTATATGCACACCGTATCTGGCTGGATGCTGCTGAAAAGTTAGGGGATATCGATTTTGAGGAAAATATACCAGACTGGGATGATTCCAATACAAGTTTATCCAATGAAGATATTCTGGTCTCGCACAATCTTCGGGAGACACAAAAAGTAATGTCCGATTATGTTGGTATTGTACGTTCTGACTTCAGGTTGGATCGTGCATTCAGAAGACTTGGATTTTTGTATGATGAGACGGAAGAATTTTATAAGCATACCAAATTATCTGTGCCACTTTGTGAATTGAGAAATGTCATTCAGGTTGCTTTTTTAGTTATTAAGTCAGCTCAGGATCGTAAAGAAAGCAGAGGACTCCATTATTCAACAGATTATCCTTATCATGCTGAAATATTAAAGGATACTATATTTTAGAAGACATATGGCTGTTATATTACCTGTTAAAGATAAATACCCTGAATTTCCGGAAGATTGTTTTATAGCCCCTAATGCGACCATTGTAGGCGATGTGGTCATGGGCAATAAGTGTTCGGTATGGTTTAATGCTGTGATAAGAGGAGATGTAAACTATATACGAGTCGGATCTTATACAAATATCCAGGATGGCGCTGTTATTCATTGCACTTACCAGAAGAACGGAACTGATATAGGCAGTTATGTCAATATTGGCCATCAGGCGATGGTACATGGATGTGTAGTAAAAGATTATGTATTGATCGGTATGGGCGCTATTGTCATGGATAAAGCCGTAGTAGAGACTGAAGTTATTATTGCTGCAGGCGCTGTGGTACTGGAAAATACCATATGTGAATCAGGCTATCTGTATGCAGGTGTTCCAGCTAAAAAGATAAAAGCGATAACTGATGAACAACGGGAGATGTTGCATCAGTTACCGCATAATTATGTGTTATACAGTTCCTGGTTTGAAAACAGTTAATTTAGATTGACTGTTTCATTTTGTTCCCAGTTGGCCCGTATTGTGAATGTCTTGTTAAGATACCATATTTGTTCTGCCTGCTTTTTTGTTTTTACATCTGCAGGATCCCATACACCATTCTTGTTAGCATCATATATTACACGTAAAGAATATCTGCCACCCGGAAATTTCTTGTAGGATATCGTATTATCAGGGCCTAATATCTGCCTGTTAAATACCTTTTCTTTCTTGTCATCGATAAGTTCTACCACATATTGCATAGTGCTGTCTATATTGGTAAAATTGAAGTTTATATCTCCGTAATTTTCGCTTTCATCCAATGTGAAATTAGTTTTGAATTCCTTATTATGATCTCCGAATAATCCTGTTAAAGCTTTTTCTTCTAAAACTAATGTATAATTCCTTTTAGGTTTCCAGTTAAAGCGAATATGATAAAGCTGATTATTAAGTGTATCTTTTTGCAGTTGGAAGTTGGTTCTTGCTACACTATCTTCTGTGAGTTTCACTTTAGACTTATCTATAGAGGCTAAAGGTATTTTAGAGGTAACAGTGATATGCGTAATCTTATCTACTTTATTACTGATATTGAGGACAGGTAGTATTTCTTTTTCGAACTTCACATTTACTCCCTTCTTTAATAATACAGTATCCATGACCGTATTGTAATTGCGAATCTCCAGTTTAAGAGAGTCAAAATCAGTGTTTTGAGTATATATTAATGCACTGTCTTTATGTACACCATAGCGTACATATTTGGATGCATCCAGTTCCTGCGGAGATAATATTTTTATGGTCGGATCAAGTAGAGGGCGGTTAAATACAAGTTGTATACCCCCATCCTTTTCCAGTTTCTTTTCACCGGTTCTGAATTTATCAGGGTAGGGTTTAGTAAATTCCAGTTTGATATTACTGGTATCTTTCCTTAATACGATGCTGTCATTGAGAAAACCTATCCAGTCATCTGTACTTTCATATATACGATTACTGCTTTTCTCCTTCAAGGCATATATACGGTATGTATCCTCTCTCAGATTATTGAATTTGAAATTACCAGCTGTATCTACAGCCGTAAATATATTCGCTTTACGCTTACCAAATATACTGTCCTGACGGGTGGGAATCAGAATAACGATGACATCTTTATCTTCATTCTTCATATCCAGACTCTTGGTATATCCGTTCAGAACTGATCCTGATATAGAAAGAGAGTCAAGTTCATCACCAGTGGCAAATACATACGAATAGTTAGGAAGCGGATTACCTTCATTATAGTCGACCAATCCTTTTCCGAAGTGGATTGTATATGTTGTATTTTCTTCTAATGAATCGGGTAATGTTATTTCAAGATTCTTTTTCTTGATTTTATATTCGGGTTGAGTATCTACATCCGGGGATATACTGAATTCTTTAAACTGACTGTTTAGTTTGACATACTCATCGAATTCCAAAACTATTTTTTTTGCTTTGAAATTTCGGGTATAGTTTTTTGGTAACTCACTTAATATTTTCGGTGGAAGTGAATCTTTAGGTCCGCCAGTAGGGTGTTGCATGTTGGCGCACTGTATAGTACTTAAAATAAGAAGACAAAAAAATGAAAAAATTACCACTTTTTGAAATAGGGTAGTTTTTAGCGTTTCTGAGCTACTTTTATCTTTTTTGGATGTTTGTATCATAAAATTAAAAATATCTTCTTATATCCTTTTATTTTAAGCTTATATATTTTATTGTTAATATGTTGAAAATCAATACATTAACTCATGTATACCATTAAAACACTAATATCAGCAGGCGAAACTCCTGAAATACGTGAAGCTTGTCCCAATGTTCTTGGCTTAACCTTTAACAGTTTTTGCCTTGCTTCTATAGAAAGGGAAGTTAAAGAATTGTAATCAAAATTTGGATTGATCTCTTTATCTTCCATTTTTTTCATACGGTTGACAATCTCCATCTCTTTTTCAAAATAGCTGTCGTATTTTACTTTTATTTCAGCCTGCTCTATTGTTTCTTTATCAAACTGATTTAAATAGTTTTCAAAATCACTATCCGCTTTTTTGATATCGTAAATATTAATCTGTGGTCTGCTTAGTATATTAAACATTCTGGTTTTTTGAGATACCGGGGAGGAGTTAAGATTTTCGAGTACCGGATTAATGTGATCCGCTGTTACACTATTTTGTCTTAAGTATTCTACAATAGCATCTGAATTTTTGATCTTTTCGTTTACTTTATTCAGTCTCTCCTCTCCTACCAGACCCAGTTTATAAGCCATTGGTGTAAGACGAATATCTGCATTATCCTGACGTAACAACAAACGGTGTTCTGCTCTTGATGTAAACATTCGGTAAGGTTCTTCCGTACCTTTTGTAACCAGGTCATCAATCAAAACACCTATATAAGATTCGGAACGTTTTAGCGTCAGTTCATGAAGATCATTTATTCTCTGGTGAGCATTGATACCTGCAATGAATCCCTGTGCTCCTGCTTCCTCATATCCTGTTGTTCCGTTAATTTGTCCTGCAAAGAATAAGTGTTTTACTCGAAGTGTTTCAAGTGTCAGATCCAGTTGCATTGGCGGAAAGAAATCGTATTCAATAGCATATCCCGGTCTGTACATTCTGGCATTTTCAAATCCAGGAATCAGTTGTAATGCTTTTTGCTGTACATCTTCCGGAAGAGAAGTCGAAAATCCATTTACGTATATTTCTACCGTATTGAATCCTTCCGGTTCTACAAATATCTGATGTCTTTCACGTTCTGCAAATCTGTTTATTTTATCTTCGATGGAAGGGCAATATCTGGGACCTAAACCTTTTATTCTTCCTGTAAACATAGGGGATCTTTCGAATCCTGTTTTCAGCATTTCATGAACTTTGTCATTTGTGTAGGTTATCCAGCAACATCTTTGTTCTGTAGGAATAGGTACATCTGTATAGGAAAATCTACCTTTATTTTCATCTCCCCATTGCTCTTCCATGAGATCGTAGTTAAGAGATCGTCCATCTATACGTGGAGGTGTTCCGGTCTTCATTCTACCCGATTCAAAGCCAAGACTTACTAATTGTTCGGTAAGACCTGTAGCTGCTTTCTCTCCGGTACGGCCTCCTCCGAAATTTTTTTCTCCGATGTGGATCACTCCATTTAAGAACGTTCCGTTTGTCAGAACTACTGCATCTGCTTCTATTCGTATTCCCAGAGAAGTAATGACTCCGGCAGCTTTATCGCCTTCGACTATCACTTCTTTAACGGTATCTTGCCACATATCCAGATTAGGGATAGCTTCCAGTTGCATTCTCCATTCTTCAGCAAAGCGCATTCTGTCATTTTGAGATCTCGGACTCCACATAGCAGGACCTTTGGACAGATTAAGCATTCTGAATTGTAGTGTAGATTTGTCTGCTATGATACCTGTGTATCCACCCATTGCATCAATCTCTCTTACGATCTGCCCCTTTGCTACTCCTCCTATTGCAGGATTACAGCTCATCTGAGCGATTACACCCATGTTCATTGTAATCAACAAAACAGATGATCCCAGGTTGGCTGCTGCTGCTGCTGCTTCACATCCGGCATGACCGGCCCCTACTACAATTACGTTATATTTCTTAAACATTTTATTTTAGTTTCACGTGGAACAATCACTGCTTCACGTTTAATTTATCTATAGTTTCACGTGGAACGCTTTCTTGTTATTCTGCAAGTTCTGCTAATAATAACCAACGTTCTGTTTTTTCTTCTAGTTTTAATTCAAGTGATTTGATAGCTTCCGCAATCTCGACGAGTTGTAAATGGTCGGTTGTTGAATTTAACACTTCTGTTTTTTCTGCGATCTGCTGTTCTAAAGAGGTTACTTCTTTTTCCAGATCTTCATATTCTTTTTGTTCTTTATAGCTTAGCTTTTTCTTGCTTGGTTGTTCTTTTACTTCTACAGGTTTTACATTTGTTTTTCCAGCTTTGAGTTGCTTGTTTAATAGGTCCTGCTCTGCTTTGAAGTCTGCATAGTTTCCGTTATAGATGTTGATATTTCCTGATCCATCAAAGATGAAAAGTTGATCGGTCAGTTTGTCTACCAGATAACGATCGTGTGAAACCAGAAGAAGTACGCCTGTATATTTTTCAAGAAAATCTTCCAGTACATTTAAAGTATCAATGTCAAGATCATTGGAAGGCTCATCCAGAATAAGAAAGTTTGGATTACGCATAAGCACACGCATAAGTTGCAAACGCTTACGTTCTCCCCCACTTAATTTTTCAACCATGCCGAATTGTTTCTCCGGAGGGAATAAGAAATGTGTTAATAATTGAGAAGCGGTGATCACTTCTCCTTTAGCCATTTCTATATATTCAGCCACATTCTTTACAACATCTATTACACGTTCATTGGTTTGAAATTCCAGACCGCCTTGTTTATAGTATCCGTATACTGTAGTCTCTCCTACACTGATTGTTCCGGAAGTTGGTTTTTCAATGCCTGTGATTAAATTCAGGAAGGTGGATTTTCCGGAACCATTGCGACCGGATAAACCAATGCGATCTCCCTTTTTGAAAGTATAGCTGAAATTTTCAATTACTGATTTAGTTCCGAAGCTTTTAGAAGCATTTTCTATTTCCAGAATTTTGGAGCCCTGGCGACTTACTTTTACACTCAGCTGTACAATATCATTTTTCTTTGCAGCTTTAGATTTTTCCTCTAGATCATAGTAAGCTTCAATTCTGGATTTGGATTTAGTCCCTCGAGCCTGCGGTTGTCTGCGCATCCATTCCAATTCCTTACGCAACAGATTTCTACTCTTTTCAACCAATATGGAATCATTAGCTTCGCGTTCTGCTTTTTTCTCCAGATAATAGCTGTAGTTACCTTTGAATGTCAGAAGATTTCCTCTGTCAAGTTCGCGGATTTCTGTACAGACTCCATCCAAAAAGTAACGATCGTGCGTTACTAATAATACTGTTTTATTTCCTGTAGTCAATAGCTTTTCTAACCATTCTATAGTCTCTATATCCAGATGATTCGTAGGCTCATCTAAAATATAGACATCAGGTTCGTCAATTAGTAATTTTGCAAGTGCCAGCCTTTTTCTCTGACCTCCTGACAAATTATCTATCTGCTGGGTGAAATCAATAATATTAAGGCGGTTTAGAATAGTCTTGATGTTGTATTCATATTCCCATGCATTGAGCAAAGATAATTTTTCAGTAAGATCTTCCAGTTTTTGCTGATCAGGTTCATCTGTACTTAACAATTCTTCATATTGACGAATTAAAGTCTGCTGTTCGTTATCCGCACTATAAATGAAATCATTGATAGAATGTAATCCTGAAAAGTCTGGATCTTGAGCAAGAAAGCCAATTTTAATTCCTTTTTCCTTTACTACTTTTCCTGAAGTCGGAATTACCTTTTCTGCTAAAATAGATAGAAGTGTAGATTTGCCGGTACCGTTAATTCCGACAAGAGCTATCCGGTCACCCTTTTGTAGTCCAAAATGGATGTCTTTGAATAACCATCTGTCATTGAAGGAATGACTGACCTGTTCTGTAGATAATATACTCACGCTAATTCTTTGATTTTCGCTGTTTTGATGATATGAGTGCCTATGAGATCAGATAAACATATGTTCATCATTGATCTGGCTACGTCTTCTCCTTTTATACTTTTATAATCTTTTAATTTTCCTATTAGGAAATAATTTATAATATTCATAACCGCTGAAGATACCTTCTCCAGCATTCTGTTTTCTTTGCGTTTTCCCAATAATAAGGATGGTCTGAATATGAATGTTCTTTTAATCGAAAGTAATTCTATATCGCGCTCAATCTCTCCTTTCATTTTCAGGTAGAAGTTATTGGATAATACATTAGCTCCCATACTTGAAACCAAACTTACCGCAGAAAGCCCTTTGTCTTTGAGATGCTGTGCTACCGACAAAGGATAATCATGATCTATCTTATAATATGCAGAGAGATCAGGAGTTTTACTTTTGGTACTTCCCAGACAGCAATACAGGTGATCAACAGCTATATTTTCCAGCTGATGTGCTATTGAATCTGCATCTGCTATAATATTGATAAGCTTGGGATGTTGCATCTGTAGCTGACTTCTTGATACAGCGTATACTGTTGAATACTGTGTATTATCCAAAAGCATCTCGACCAAAAAGCTGCCAATCAGGCCTGTGGAGCCTAAAACAAGTGCGGTATAGCCAGTCTTATCCATAATAAGGTACAAAAATACAGAATTTAACGGGTTTAAACAGCGTAATATTTATAGGAAAGCTTAGAATTGTACTTCTTTATGACAGTGTATATATAACTGTTAATTTAAGCGGTGATTAGCAATAAGGTTAAAACGGGGAATCTCTACATAAAAAATCTCTCCGTCTAACTGGCGGGACATTTGGTATGTACCTTCCATATAGCCCATTTCGCTTTTAAGATTACAACCGGAGACATATTGATGTGATTCTCCTGGCTGTATAACTGGCTGTTCCCCCACGACCCCATCTCCTTCTACTTCCCTGTGTTCTCCAATTGCATCAAATATTTGCCAGTGACGACGCAATAGCTGAACGGTATAATCGCCTACGTTTTCAATAGAAATACGATAAGCAAACATGAAATGTTCCTTTTCAGGATTAGAATATTCCGGTTGATAAATACTCTCTACCGAAATCTTTACACCTTCTGTTATTAGAGATACCATTAATGCAAATATTACTATAATTTATAAATTATCAAAGAACAACTCCCTGAATGTGATAAAATTACGTAAAAATGAAAAAATCCTGAACCAGAGCTTGTTAATGTTTGTTAAATGACGATTACGTATCCTATTCAAATGCTGACAAACAAGATAAATTTGTATTCGTCTGATCATATTCGTCATAAATGACTAGGTTTGTATATGTCAAAAGGTATATTGTATCTCCTTCCTGTTCCGTTGAGCGATGACGCTGCAATGGCTTCTTATACACCCTATTTACAAGAGACCATCAATACACTGGATGAATATATTGTAGAAAACGAAAAAACTGCCCGGAAATTTTTGAAACAAGCCGGTTTGTCTATTCCGCAACAACAGTTGATCATCCATGATTATGGTAAACATAACCGTGATCAGGGAAATAAACAGGAGTTTTTCAAAGGACTGATGGCGGGCAAAAATGTGGGATTAATGTCTGAAGCTGGATGTCCTGGAGTAGCAGATCCGGGTGCGGATATTGTCGCTGAAGCACATAGCAAAGGTATAAAGGTTGTTCCTTTGGTGGGACCAAGTTCCATTCTTTTAGCCTTAATGGCTTCTGGTTTCAGTGGACAGAAATTTGCATTTCAGGGATACTTGCCTATCGATAAATCGGATAGAAACCGGAAGATAAAAGATCTGGAAGTACAGGCATACAGAGACAAGCAGACACAGATTTTTATAGAAACTCCCTTTCGCAACAATGCCTTATTCGCGGAATTACTGAAGGTCTGCAAGCCTCAAACCAAAATATGTGTGGCCTGTAATCTGACTGCTCAGGATGAATTTATCCTGACACTTACAGTGGATCAGTGGAAAAAAAGAAAGGATGATTTTCACAAAAAACCGGCTATTTTCCTTCTGTATTTTTAAAGAACAGAAATAGAAGAATGACTCTGTAATAAGCCTATTTTCGCTGATTTTGTAAGAAAAATAAAACCAAAGAACTTTTTACAGGTTGTTAAATTGTCAGATAGGTGCTAAATATTATTCATAAATATCAAGTTTTGAATAATTCAGCCTATATTTAAAGAAGAAATTCAAAATTAAGAATGCTAGAGTTTACACCTGATAAGATGACGATGGAAATGCTGTACATTGTTTTGGCAGCATCCGCAGTTCGTCTGATTTGCTGGATTTTATTTGCCAATACCATTCGGAAAACATTAAATCTGATCGCTCCGGAAAACAGGAATATTTTGCCGTCACAAGCCTGGTTTGTAGCTGTGCCCCTGTTTAATATTTACTGGCACTTTGAGGTCGCACGAAGACTCTGCGACTCCCTGAATAATGAATTTTATGACCGTAAAATTCCGGTGGAAGAAAATCCTACACGTAAGGAAGGACAAATTTATGCATGGACATTTCTTTCCATTAATATTCCTTTTCCACCCTTTATACTTGTTATTGCAGGTATTATGAATCTGATTTATTTCATTACATATTGGGTAAAGATCAATCAATACAGAGTTTTATTGATAGAGCACAATAAGTTTGTGGAAAAAGATGTTAATGAAGGATAAAGGCCTGATCCTTTTCTTTGGTAAAGTAAAGCAAAAAAGAGTTGAATGAAAATATTTGAACTAACAAACTATTTAGAGAGTATAGCTCCTTTGGCATATCAGGAATCTTATGATAATTCTGGTCTGTTAGTGGGTAATCCCGGAGATGAGATTCACCGTGCATTAATCTCCTTAGATTGCACCGAAGCTGTTGTGGATGAAGCTATTGCTGAAGGATGTGATATCATTATTTCGCATCACCCTATTGTATTCGGGGGCTTGAAAAAGTTTACCGGATCCAATTATGTGGAGCGAGTGATTATTAAGGCTATCCGGAATAACATAGCTATTTATGCTATTCATACCAATCTGGATAATATCTTTGGTGGGGTCAGTTCAAAAATTGCGGAGAAGCTTCATCTGGAAAATACAGCTATATTAAAGCAAAAGAAGAATCTGTTAAATAAGCTGGTGGTATACGTACCGAGAACACACGTGGAGCTTGTGCGGACGGCTCTTTTTGATGCAGGAGCAGGCAATATTGGTAATTATGACCAGTGTAGCTACAACAGTGCCGGATACGGAACTTTCAGACCATTGGAAGGAGCTGAACCTGCTATTGGCGAGATCGGCCAGCAGGAAAGGGTTGAAGAAACTAAAATAGAAGTTATCTACCCACAAATAAAAGAGCGTGAGATTCTCGTAGCCATGTATGCAAGTCATCCCTATGAAGAGGTTGCGTATAATATTGTTACATTGCAGAATAATTATCAGACTATAGGGTCTGGAGTGATAGGAAATTTATCCGAACCGATGAGTGAAATAGATTTTCTGCAATACTTGAAGGAAAAGCTCAATCTTACCGTCATTCGTCATACTGAATTGAGAGGCAAAGAAGTGTCTCGGGTAGCAGTATGTGGGGGTGCAGGAGGCTTTTTGCTTGCTGATGCAAAAAGATCAGGAGCAGATTTTTTTGTTACGGCAGATTATAAGTATCACGAGTTTTTTGATGCTGAAGGTCAGATCGTCATTGCAGATACGGGACATTTTGAAAGTGAACAATTTACGCAAGAATTATTGTTAGAGATTATTCGGAATAAATTTGCTAACTTTGCAGTCCTAATAACGGAAACAGACACAAATCCAATAAAATACTACTGTTAATGGAACAAACTGTAGAACAAAAATTGAAAGCATTATGGTCTTTGCAAACCATACATACTAAAGTCGATAAAATTCGTCAAATCAGAGGTGAATTGCCTATCGAAGTAGCTGATCTTGAAGATGAAATCGCAGGATTAGAAACCCGTATTGAGAAAATCAGAACGGATCTGGATGAATTGGAAGATTCTATCGTAAAGCGCAAAAACATGATTAAGGACGCTCAGGGGGCCATCAAGAAATATGAAGGTCAGCTGAACGAAGTTAAAAACAATCGTGAATATGATGCTATCACTAAGGAGATCGAAATTCAGGGCTTAGAAATTCAGGTTTGTGAAAAACGAATCAAAGAATATGAGTTTGAAATCCGTAACAAGACTGAACAGTACGAAAGCACAGAAAAAACCTTAGGTTACAATAAGACTGAGCTTGAAGGAAAAAGAAAAGAGCTGGATACAATTACGGCAGAAACTCAGAAAGAGGAAGATACGTTATTGAAGAATGCTGAAGCAGCAGAGAAAAACATTGAGGATCGTTTAATGAATGTCTACAACAGACTTCGTAATTCATTCAAAAATGGTCTTGCTGTAGTTTCTATTGATCGCGACAGCTGTTCAGGATGTCACAATAAGATCCCTGCACAGATGCAATCTGAAATTCGCCAACGCAAAAAAATCATTATTTGTGAGCACTGCGGACGTGTAATCGTTGACGAAGGAATCCTACTGGAAGTAGAATGCGAAATGGTTTAGTTTCGATTTACGATAAAAAATGTTAAAGCGCTGATAATCTCAGCGCTTTTTTTGTAAATCAGATTTCATAACTGTATCTTCATGCTGTTTTACAACAAAATTTTAATAGTATATTTCCTACTTTATGAATAAAAAGCTAAGATTCTATTTCAGTAGTATCATTCTCACAGTATTTTCAGCTACAGCTGCTCAGGGACAGCAACAGGAAACTCTCTTATTGAGAAATCCCAGCATCAGTCAAAATCACATTTCTTTTGTATATGGAGGCGATATCTGGATCGCAGGAAGAGATGGCAGTAATCCTAAAAGACTTACTGTCAACCCCGATGTAGAAAGAAATCCAATGTTTTCACCCGACGGAAAGCAGATTGCTTTTACAGGTAACTATGATGGTAATGTCGATGTTTACACCATCTCTGTCGCAGGAGGTGAACCTAAACGAATTACGTATCATCCCGCAGCAGATGTTATGAGAGGCTGGATTAATAACGAGGAACTCTATTTTACAAGTACACAGGAATTTCAGTATTCATTGGGTTCCAGACTCTATAAAATCAATATAAACAAAGGAAAAGATGAAGCTCTTCCTATGCCGACAGCTTTTGAAGGCTCCCCTTCTCCTGACGGTAATTATTGGGCATATTTAAAAAATTCCGACCCTACGGAACGTGAAGTTGTAGCTTTTAAAAGATACAGAGGTGGAGGTATGCCTTCGATCTGGATTTTCAATAATAAAACAAATGATATTGAAATCGTACCCGGAGAAAAAAGTAATAATGTTAAGCCTATATGGTTAGGAGATAAGATCTACTTTTTGTCAGATAGAGATAAAATCGTGAATATCTTCAGCTACGATACAAAAACCAAGAAAACAGAGAAAATTACCAATAGCAAGGAATACGACATCCGGACATTAAACGGCTTCGGTGATGATCTTATTTATGAAGCTGAAGGTAAGATCTATACCTTCAATATTAAAAGTAAAAAGACTTCTCATATCCCTGTTCAGATCTTTGCAGATAACACGTATAAGCGCCCTCATTATACCAATATATCCGAAGGTATCCGCAATTGGAATGTCTCTCCTACGGGTCAGCGGGCAATTTTTGAAGCAAGAGGCGAAATATTCACAGTACCTAAGGAAAAAGGTGATGCAAGAAATATATCCTCTTCACCAGGCTCTCATGAGCGTTTCCCGAATTGGTCACCCAACGGAAAATGGATATCTTATCTGTCTGACGCAAGGGGAAAATATGAATTGGTGCTGAGAGATCAGATGGCCAAAAATGACCCTATTTATATATCACTGGGAGATTATTACTTCTATTTTGATCCGATCTGGTCTCCGGACAGCAAAAAGCTATTCTTTAATGATGCTCATCTCAACTTGTATTATGTAGATATTGACACGAAGAAAGTGACAAAAGTTGATGATGATGTCCTGGGATCGCATACTAACAGAACAGGCAATTATTTTGAACCGTCATGGTCTCCGGATTCTAAATGGATATCTTACATCAAAACATTACCGAATACTGTATCGGCAGTATTTATGTATAATCTGGATACAAAGCAAAGTCAGCAGATTACGGATGGTATGTCTGAAACGCATCAGCCTACATTCAGCAGAGACGGAAAGTACCTGTTTTTTACGGCTAGTACCAATACCGGTCTGACAAACTCGGGTTTGCATATGTCCGCCTATGAGCGTTCCCCTAATTATACCATTTATGCCTTTATTTTAGCTAAGGATACGCCTTCTCCGTTTAAACTGGAAAGTGATGAAGAAGCTGTTGGTAAGGATAAAGAAAAGGAAGAAGAGAAGAAAAAAGAAGAAAAAGAGGAAAAGAAAGAAGAACCGAAAGTCAAAAATATAAAAGTCGAATTTGATCAGATTTCTAATCGTATTGTCGCTTTGCCATTACCTGCAGGCTATTATAAACTGGATGGAAGAGTGGAAGATATGCTGCTTTACCAACGCGGGCGTACTATCGGAGCATATGATTTAAAGAAGCTGGAAGATAAAGTATTTGTAGAGGGGGCCGGTGGATTTGAGGTTAGTGCAGATGGTAAAAAGCTGATGTACAGTTTAGGCGGTTCATATTTTATTGTGAATTCTAACCAAAAGCCTATTCCTGATAACGGTAAACTAAAGATTGATAATGTTAAACAGCTGGTAGATCCTGCTGCTGAATGGAAGCAGGTATTCAATGAGGTCTGGGCAATGGAAAAAGAATATTTCTATGTTGAGAATATGCACGGTGCAGACTGGAATGCCGTAAAGCGTAAATATGAGAAATTTCTGCCGTACGTAAACCATCGTTCGGACCTGTCTTATCTCTTGAATGAAATGATGGGTGAGATGGTTGTCGGTCATAGTTACATCTATCCGGGAGATCAGCCAAGAACTCCGTCTGTGAATGTCGGAATGCTGGGTGCGGATTATAAAATAGTTGACAACCGTTATCAGATAAGTAAGATCTATACCCGTATGGAGTGGAATCCTGAGCTGCAGGCACCATTAGCTGAGCCGGGGATAGAGGTTTCGGAAGGTATGTTTATTGTATCTGTAAATGGAGTGGAACTGACTGCTGATATGAATATTTATAGTTTATTCAATCAAACAGCCGGAAAGCAAACGGTCATTATGGTGAATAGTAAACCATCCCTTGTTGGAGCAAAAGAGGTTGTCGTGAAACCGATTCCTTTCAGTGATGAAATAAACCTACGTCAGACAGAATGGGTAGAGCGTAATAGAAAACGTACAGATGAACTTAGTAAAGGCCAGATAGCGTATGTGTATATGCCGAATACAGGTTCAGAGGGATATACCTCGTTCAACAGATACTATTTCTCTCAAATGGATAAGAAAGCCCTGTTATTGGATGAGCGTAACAACGGTGGAGGATCGGTAGCCGACTATGTCATCGATCTGTTGTCCCGTGATCTGATCGCTGGCTGGGGTATACGCGACGGAAAGAGCTTTACTACACCCGGAAATGGTATTTACGGACCAAAGGCTATGATTATTAATGAAAATGCAGGATCAGGAGGCGATATGATGCCTTATATGTTTCGTCATAAAGGCTTAGGAAAGCTGGTTGGACGTACGACTATGGGCATATTAGTCGGTATCAGTGGCTACCCTATTCTATTGGATGGCGGAAGGGTAACTTCTCCTAACTTTGGGATATTCGATCTGAAAGGAAATTATATTATCGAAAATGAAGGGGTTGCTCCTGATGTTTTTGTGGAGCAGACTCCAAAAGAAGTGCTGCAGGGTCGTGATCCGCAACTGGAGAAAACGATACAGATCTTGTTGGAAGAGATGAAAACATATCCGTATCAGCAGATGCGTAAACCGGCAGATCCGGTCAGAGTAAATTAATAGAACTATTGAAAAAGGCTGAAGTTTAAACTTCAGCCCTTTTTCGTTAAATAACACGTCCCATTTGAGGGTCTGTCATCGAGGAAGTACCTGTCTCTGCTCTTCCGGCAAAACCACGTTCAAAGTTCGGATCATCAGCTAATAAAACCTTAACTTCATACCAGTTAAACGATTTTTTCCCATTGATAGAAATGATTTTTTCCTGATTGGGCTTCAGGTTAATTTTTTCCTGAAGCTGTTGATAGATCTGTGCAGATACAATTACAGGTCGTGTTTTATTCGCATCTGTATTTTTAATCCTGAGGTTGATATTGCCTGTCGGAATACCTTTCTTATCTAATTCATATTCACAGGTTACGTCTAATAATTGTGAACTTTGATTGCCTTTGAAGGTTCTTAAAAATCCGTTAGGACCATATACCCGTAAGTCATAGTTGTCTTTGAAGTCGGCAAGATTCCATTCAAAATCTACCTGATTTCCGGCTGAAGTAGCAAAAGGCCAGTAGCTAACACCGTCTTTATAGGAAGGCCCGGAATACACATTGAAAGGCGAGCCTAATGCGTTGTCTTTAAATATATTTTTTCCGGCATTAAATCGAAGTTTTATTTTAGACGCAGTCATCTCAGCATCTACATACAATTCATATGCTAATGCAGAGGATTCTTTTATACCAGACTCTTGTTTAGGTAAAAACGGACTCGTAGCCGGAGATCTGTTTGCTGTTTCTATTTCTGAAGAGGACAGCGCTTGGTGGTTTTTCGGATAGTCCAGTGATTTGCTTTTATCTATTCTCAGGATTTGTTCATTGCGGTCAAGAAAATCAGGAGAAGATGTACTTTTATTCGTTTGAGGACGGAAGGCCGAAGTCAGATCGCCGGTAATACCTCTTCTCCATGAGCTTATATTACTTTCAAAGATTTGCTTGTTGTACTTTTTATTCAGGAATGTTTCCATAAACTGAATAGTAGAGGTAATATCGCATACTTCGGAATTAACCCAGCCTCCCTTAGACCATGGTGAGGCAATGACCAATGGAACGCGATACCCCAGGCCGACAGGGCCTTCAGTTGCACTTTGCTCTGATACACCCGCTGCAATCTCTTGTTCGCGTGTTACATATTCATCACTATAGTCCAGATCCGTAGAGGTTCGGCCCGATGCAGGATCATTTGGATTAGGCGCAACAAAAGGAGGGATATGGTCAAAATAACCATCATTTTCATCGTAGTTAAGGATAAAAATAGTTTTTTTCCAGACTTCAGGATTCTGCGTCAATATATTCAGCACTTCTGAAACATACCAGGCGCCGTACATCGGTGCGCTCGGATGATCAGAAAAGTTTTGTGGAGCAACCAGCCAGGAAACTGTAGGCAGCTTTCCGGATTTGACATCCTCTCTGAACTGATATAGTACATCTCCTTTAGGAACCGTAATATCTTTTGATGTTCCCTGATCATCCATTGATACCGTTTCGATTTCGTGGTAGTGTGGATCTCCTTCATTTGTTTGAAAGGCTTTCGTTACAAGCGCTTTATCAAAATTGCTTAATGCAGCAAAGTTCTCAGCACTGTATGTTTTTAATGCAGACTGATAGCTCTCGAGTTGCTGAATTTTGTTCTTTAAGTTTTTCTGTAATTTTTGGCTATCAGCAACCTTTGTATTTTTTATCTGTGTTTCCAATTCCGCAATTTCTGCAGGTAATTGCGTTACACGTATTTTTAAGAAATCGGTATGGCTTTTCTTGAAGCGGATATTATATTGCGCGAACCACTCCAGATTATTGTCTGTAAAATTGCCCAACCAGGGTTCGCGTTCTCCTTCAAGCGCATTTTGGATGCTGACCTCATTTTGATATACTCTCCAACTGATATTATTTTCTTCCAACCGCTCAGGAAAAGTTTTCCAGTGAGCAAGTTGATTAAAATAGATATCGGAATTACGGACAAGGGGCTTTTCTCCCTTTTTAGGGACACATTTTCCTGTCCAGAAGAAATGGCGGTTAGTGGTAGTTCCGGTTATAGAAGAACAGAAATGCTGATCACAAATCGTAAATGCATCTGCAAAAGCATAGTAGAATGGAATATCAGCTCTGGAATAGTAACCCAGTGTCAGCGGAATATCTCTTTGTTCTTTTACTCCCGAACGTTTGGCCTCCAGCCAGTTATCGTGTTTTCCCTTATTGCGTGCAGCAGATTGGTTTTCCCAGGAATGCGGAAGATCTCTAGTCCAGGCTGCATTCGAACTTTGCAGATCCAGCCGGAATGGAGCATATGTTTTACCTTCTTTATTTTGCTGTAACCAGACCAGATTTTTATTAGGCAGTTGGATTGCTCTGGGATCATTAAATCCACGCACACCTTTTAAGGTACCAAAGCTGTGATCAAAAGATCTGTTTTCCTGCATCAGTAGTACGATATGCTCTGCGTCATAGAATGTGGATCCGGCCGCCGGCTCAATAGCTAGTGCTGCCTGAATAGATCCGGGCAGGCTATTAAAAAGACCAAAGGAACCCGTTAATAATGCGGCCTTTTTAATAAAATCTCTTCTATTTTCCATAAGAATTAGGTGTTTGCGGGAAAAATCCGCAGTATTTGTAAAATTGAACGTGCAAACTACTGATATTGCCTATCTTTAACAAATTTTTGAGATTAAGAGAATACAGTATCATTATTATTTTTACAATAACAAATGCTATTAACAAAGCCTATTCATACGCCGGTCGTATCTATGCTATTATTGATTATTATTAGCCTGGCTTGCAGTTTGACGCTGCAGGGAATAGTCATGTTTATATATGCTGTTTATTCCGGAAGTTTTGACGTGCTCAAATCAGGCTCGTCGATCATGAGTAATCCGGTTTTCAGCAATTTGTTATTAGCTGTAAGCAGTATTGCTACATTCGGATTACCGGCTTATTTTCTTTTACAGGCCGAACAGCGTCAGATAAATTACTTTCCTTTACAAAAGAGGGGACGCCTTACCTATTTTGTACTGGTATTGCTTACGATGACTGCTTTTATCCCTTTGATGAGTCAGATTGCAGAATGGAATGCAGAGATGGTTCTGCCGGATGCTCTGAAAGGCATCGAATCCTGGATGCGGGAACAGGAAGACAGTGCGGCCTCCATGATGTCTGGTATCGTAATGAAAACGTCGTGGTGGGGTTTGTTTATTAATCTGATTATTCTAGCCCTATTGCCCGGAATCTGTGAGGAATTGTTTTTCAGAGGGGTAATCCAAACGAGCTTTTTTCGTCTTTTCAAAAATCAGCATCTTGCGATCTGGGTAACGGCTATAATTTTTAGTGCCATACATGTTCAGTTTTACGGATTTTTCCCAAGAATGTTTTTAGGAGCATTTTTCGGATATCTCCTGATCTGGAGTAATAATATCTGGGTCCCTATATTCGGACATTTTATCAACAATGCTACGGCTACCATTTTTGGCTTTTACTATTCCAGAGAAGGGAAAACTTTTGAGGAGATGAGTACTGCTGAAACTTATCCATGGTATATTTATATCGGGAGTATAGCGGCAACAACGATATTGTTATTTATAATTTACAACTATTCAAGAAAGATTAACGATGGAAAAAGACTGGGTAAAGATCAAGACGTATACGAATGCGATCCAGAGTGAAATTGTAAAGCAGATGCTTTTAGAAAATGAGGTTAATGCTGTTGTTCTCAACAAGCAGGACTCTTCTTATCTGTTTGGTAAGATTGAGCTTTATGTCAATGTAAATGATGTAGAGAAGGCAAATGCATTGATCGAAGAACTTAATCCGGAAGAAAACTAATCATGAAGACAAGAGCTATTACAGGTGTTTTCTTTGTTATTATCCTTGTCGGGTCTCACCTGTTGGGTAAAGAGGTATTTGTGGCTTTCTTTGCGCTACTGGGTGTAGCAAGCCTTCATGAATTTTATAAACTGGTAACTTCTGATGATATTAAACCAGATAAGACTATCGGGTTATTGACCGGACTGGTTCTGATGGTTACAGGCGGAGGGGCTTATCTGGAATTTTGGTCTTTCCGGTTTATTCTGCTGGTTGTTCCTTTTCTTTTATGGATCTATATTGCGGCTCTATACCAAAACCGTAAATTTCCTTTTCACGATATATCCTATACTATCAGTGGAATAGTGTACACTGTTGTCCCGTTTTTAACACTGATAGGCCTGGCTTTTGTAAACGGGAAATTTAACTTTTACATCCCCTTAGGGTACCTGATTCTACAATGGTCTAATGATACCGGAGCTTATTTGGCAGGTAGAAGTTTTGGAAAGCGGAAACTTTTTGAGCGGATTTCTCCAAACAAGACCTGGGAAGGATTTATCGGAGGTGTACTGCTTGCAGTAGTGGTTGCGCTCAATCTGGAACAGTATTTCGGGTCTATTGAAAAATGGCAATGGGTTGTCGTGGCGCTGACAATTGGCGTTTTCGGGACATTGGGAGATCTTGTTGAGTCTATGCTTAAGAGAAGTCTGGATGTCAAAGATTCAGGTAAGATCATGCCCGGACATGGTGGCTTTCTGGACCGGTTTGACGGTGTGCTTATTGCAGCTCCGTTAGTCTATATATTTTTGTTGTTGGTTTAAACTCTATTTTCGTTATGGCTAAGATTGAAAAACAAACCTTTTCTTTTTTGGAGGCTCTTCGTCCAAATAATAACCGGGAATGGTTTCAGGAAAACAGAGAGCTTTATGAGGCTTCTCTGGCTAATGTAAAAGCATTTATCCGTGGTATTATTGATGCATTATCTGCTTTTGATCCTCATATTCACACCGATATTTCAGAGAGCAAGTGTTTGTTCAGGATCTATCGGGACACTCGTTTTTCAAACGATAAAACCCCTTACAAAACCTGGTTCAGTGCCGGGATATCTGTTGACGGGCGTAAACTGGACGGGCCGGAATATTATTTACATATAGAGCCGGGTAAGTCTTTTTTAGGAGTGGGTTACTGGAGACCTAATAAAGAGCATCTGGATGCCATCCGTCAGGAGATTGATTATAATGCTGAAGGGTTTTATAAAGCATTGGAAGATCATCAGTGGAAAGCATCAGACCTGTCTGCAGAAGATAAATTGGTAAGACCTCCTGCAGGATATGATGCTTCGCATCCGGAGATAGAGATCCTTAAATTAAAGAGTTTTATTCTCTATCGTAAGTTTACAGATAAAGAGCTGATTGCTTCTGATGCACTGGATAAGGTAATTGAGGCCGCACACAGCATGCTGGCCTTTAAAATCTATATACATCAGGCTATCGACAACGATTAGACTGGCAGACTTATTTTGCCCATACAAACAGCAGGTGAATCTTTGATCTGATTGACATGATCCGGTTTTCCAACAAGTGACTCGTTTGCGAGTAATGCAAACAGACATGCTTCTTTTGCATCCGGATTAAGTCCCAGCTCTTCGAAAGAAGTTATTTTGTAATCTGGTAAACCTGCTTTTATTAATTCTACGAGTAAAGGGTTATGCAGTCCTCCTCCGCTGATGTATACAGCAATATTCTGAAGACCCTCGCACTGTTTTAAAATAGCGGCTACAATGGTGTTTGCAGAGAAATGACAAAGTGTAGCCATCACGTCTTCATGAGAGAGGGTTGTGGTATCTGACAATTCCTGTAAATGATGTAAATACTTGAGATTAAAAAGTTCCGGCCCTGTTGTTTTCGGAAAATCCAGCAGGAGAAAAGGTTCTTTACTTAATTCTTCCAATAATTTTTGATCAGGTTTTCCGGAGCGGGCCACATGTGCGTCTGTATCCATTTCTTCATCAAAATATTCCTTCATATATTGATTCATCATGGTATTTCCCGGACCCAGATCTGTTGCATATGCTTCATAGGTACTATCCGTATGCGGCAGGAATGTAAAATTCGAAATACCACCGATATTAAGTAATATTCTGTTCTCAGTCTTATCGGTGAATAGCAGGTAGTCTCCGTATGCCGCTAAAGGAGCACCTTCTCCCCCGGCAGCAATATGCTTTTGTCTGAAATCTGAAAGTGTAATAATACCGGTCATTACAGCAATATGATCTCCATCGCCTACCTGTAATGTGCTATTCGGCAGGCGCGTGTCATGAGTCAGACTTTGAGGAGCGTGATATACGGTTTGCCCGTGACTGGCAATAATATCCACCTGAGAGGCATCCATATGCCATTGCTGCAAGGCCTGATTGATCAGCTTAGCGTGAACAATTCCAACATAGGCATTCAGCCCGGATAAAGTTTGCAGATCAATAGTGCGCTTTGAAAACACTTCCCTTACATACGTTCTGAATTGAGGTTCGTAATCCAGAGTCTCAAAAGCGACAAGTTCCAGATGTGTATTGCTTCCTGAACCGGAAATCTTACATAGTGCAACATCTAATCCGTCCAGTGATGTTCCAGACATTAGGCCTATAATCATCCGTTCCTGCTTTTGAGCAAGGGCATACAACTTTTCAATCTGTGCATTCATATTCTAAAAATACAACTTTAATCATATATAAAGGGCATCTTTAATATTTTGTAATGTCATGTTATAATTCTATTTTTGAGAAAAAATTAAGATTATGAATTTTCCAGCAGAATTAAAATACACGAAAGATCACGAATGGGTTCGTGTTGAAGGAGATGAAGCCGTAATTGGTATTACAGACTTTGCACAACGCGAACTAGGCGATATCGTATTTGTGGATATCAACACAGTAGGCGAAGAAGTGCCTGCAAATGAAGTTTTCGGTACAGTAGAGGCTGTAAAAACAGTTTCAGATCTGTTTATGCCCGTTACTGCAACTGTATTAGCTGTAAACGAAGCTATTGATGCTTCTCCTGAATTGGTTAACTCGGATGCCTATGGCGAAGGTTGGATTATTCGTGTTAAATTGAGCAATCCTGCTGATGTAGATGCTTTATTGTCTGCAGATCAATATAAAGAAGAAATTAATGCGTAATGCATTTACGTATATAAAAAACAAAAGGCTCACCATTCGGAGAGCCTTTTGTTTTTTATAAGGTATTCATAGTGACTTCCGTAGTCACTTTTGTCCCCTGTACTTCAAGTCTTGTTGTCAGGATATAACTTTTGGTCAGATTAGTGGTTTTATCTAAGATATAGTTTCCGGTTATCGTTCCTATCTGAGAGTCATCATCCCCGAATACATTTCCTGCAATATCAATAACGTAGCCACTATCCGATATTTCTTTAAATGTTGATTTCGTTGTGATTTTCGGAACAAGTTCTCCTTTTTCTATTTCACTATCCCATGTATCTCCTGGTTTTACAGGATGATCGGGCAAGGCTGTTGCCATATTATTAAAAGAGTTTTTATCTATGCTTTGTCCCAGTTCTGTCGGAAAGGATACATCCAGCACTTTTCCTGAGTTTGTCATTACAGTCGTAATTGTTTTGTCAAGTATAGGTGCAAACTGTTCACTCAGCATTTTTCCCATTTCGTCAGTGGATTCTTTTTCCGAATCGTAATTCAGCGTCATCATATCTGCATTGATTTCAGCTTTTATCGTTTTGGTAAGGGTTTCAATAGTAATCTTTTCCCCTTCTATACTTTTTGGTGTCATTTCCATTTTCATGGACATATTCATTAATACACTTTGAGGTCCGTCCACATCTGTCTTGACCTCCATTTTGACTATCGATGGTTTGTTAAGGGATGGTTTAATTTTTAAAGTAACGGCTTGTTGTGCCTGAGTGGTCAAGGTTAGGCCTATTAAGATAAGCAGGCCTAATGCGTGTTTTTTCATAAAAGGAATTTAAGTAAGTGGTCAAAAAGAAAGCCCCTCATCACTGAGAGGCTTTCCTGAATTTATAATAAGATAACTTATTTCTTTAAGTAAGCAACTTCTTTTACTGCTTTTACCACTTTAGCTACACTTGGTAAAGCTGCTTCTACTAATGTAGGCGCATATGGAAGAGGTACATCTGCCGCTGTAACACGAGTTACAGGAGCATCTAAGTAATCGAAAGCATCACGTTGTACTTTGTATGTTATCTCTGAAGAGATAGAGGCCAGAGGCCATGCTTCTTCAACAATAACCAAACGGTTTGTTTTCTTAACAGATTCAACGATAGTTGCATAATCGATAGGACGTACAGAACGTAAGTCGATCAATTCAACATTTACACCTTCTTTTGTCAATTCTTCGATAGCCGGAAGAACAACACGAGGAATCATTTTACCGAATGAAACAACAGTTACATCAGTACCTTCTTTTACGACATTTGCTTTGCCGATTTCCAGGTAGTATTCTTCCTCAGGAACAGGACCTTTATCGCCGTACATTACCTCTGATTCCATGAAGATAACAGGATCCGGATCAATGATAGCTGATTTCAAAAGTCCTTTTGCATCATAAGGGTTAGAGGGAACGACAACTTTCAATCCTGGTGTATTAGCATACCAGTTCTCAAAGTTTTGAGAGTGCTGTGCACCTAACTGACCGGCATTACCTGTAGGGCCACGGAATACAATAGGGATGGAAAACTGTCCACCACTCATCGAGTGAATTTTGGCTGCAGCGTTGATCACCTGGTCAATTGCTACCAGTGAAAAGTTGAATGTCATAAACTCAACAATAGGCTTAAGGCCGTTCATTGCTGCTCCAACACCGATTCCGGCAAAACCAAGCTCTGCGATTGGAGTATCTATAACGCGTTTTGGTCCGAATTCGTCAAGCATACCTTGACTTACTTTATAGGCTCCGTTGTATTCTGCAACTTCCTCGCCCATTAAAAATATTTTTTCGTCTTTACGCATTTCTTCGCTTAAGGCTTCGCGAAGTGCTTCTCTGAATTGTATTTCTCTCATCAGTTGTAAATAGTGTCAAATTCTAATACGCAAAACTACTATTATTTATTGATATTTTGAAGGTTCCGGCTGTCAAAATTATATGACTTTACTTCATTTTTGATAAAAAAAGGAGACTGATATGGCAATATTAACAAGAAATAAAACCTATTTGGATAAAAGATCTAAAAGTTGGACGTTCAAATTTTTGATTGCCAGCGAAATATTCCAGTTCTCTCTGTTGCGCCTTTCCACATAGTTTGAAATGCTTCGAAGCTGAATCACAGGGATGTTTTCTTCTCCGGCAGCCATGAATACAGCCGCTCCTTCCATAGATTCTAAAGAGACAGAAGGAAACAGCCTTTTGACATCTTCAATTGTCTGTTCATGACCATGTACTTTATTGACTGTAATTGCGGTACATTTTTTATAAGAGTCAAGACGGGTGTTCCAGCCAGGAGGGGGTGTTGCAATATAAACAGATTGGCCAAATCCGAGTGTTTCTATGGGAAGAAATGTCTCTCCGTCTTCAGCACCCAATTCTGAAAAGCGATCTTCTGTGATCAGCAGTACCTCTCCTATCATCAGATTTTTGTCAAAAGATCCGGCTATTCCGACGTTAATAATCAGATCATAAGGATTGCTGACCAGGTGTTTCCCGAGCTGATAGGCCGTATTGGTCATGCCCACCCCTGTGATTAGGATCTCACAGGATGGATAATCCTGTTTTTTTTCCAGAAAGGGTTGAATTTCAAAGGATGTAGCAGCAACAATAAGTGTCTTCATACGAGCAAGCGTTGTCCCACAATAATACTAATATTTACTCAAATCTAACCGTAAAGCAGTATCTTTGCAGCATTATGATTTTTATTACTCGACGCGAGCGTTTCAGTGCTGCGCACAAACTTTACCGAGAGGACTGGTCATCAGAGCAGAATGAAAATGTCTTTGGAAAATGTAGCAACCCCAATTGGCACGGACACAACTATGTGTTGTTTGTGACAGTCAAGGGAGAGGTAAATCCGGAGACCGGTTTCCTGATCGATTTAAAAAAAATGAAGGAAATCATATTGCATCATATTATCGAAAAGCTGGATCACCGCAATGTGAACCTTGATGTAGACTTTATGAAAGGCAAACTGGCTTCGACGGAATATATCGCTATTGAGATCTTTAATGTATTAAAGCCTCTTTTTGAGCAGGAGAATGTAATCCTTCATAGTGTGAAATTAGTAGAAACAGAAAACAACTATGTCGAATATTTCGGCAATTAAATCTTAAAAATAAAATTTGATCATGAGCAACCCTTCAAGTTTAGATCATGAAGAGATGAATGGCTACGTTAAAATCGACAAGTATAATCCAGTGCATGTTGACAGAATAGCTACTCATTATACCGATATTCTGCAGGCTCTGGGCGAAGATCCCGCACGAGAGGGACTGTTAAAGACACCAGAGCGTGTTGCAAAAGCATTGAAGTATCTCACACACGGATATGATCTGGATCCGGCGGCTGTATTGAAAGGTGCTATGTTTGAAGAAGACTACAGTCAGATGGTTGTGGTAAAAGATATAGAAGTATACTCGCTTTGTGAGCATCATATGCTTCCTTTCTTTGGAAAGGCGCATGTGGCCTATATTCCTAACGGGCATATTGTGGGTCTGAGTAAAATACCGAGAGTCGTGGATATTTTTGCCAGACGTCTGCAGGTACAGGAGCGTCTTACCAATGAAATCCGGGATTGTATTCAGGAGACACTTGGTGCTCAAGGTGTAGCTGTGGTGATGGAATGTAAGCATATGTGTATGGCTATGCGCGGTGTGCAGAAACAAAATTCTGTTACAACGACATCCGCATTTACCGGTGCATTTCAAAACGATGTGACACGGTCCGAATTTTTGAGATTAATTACCGCCAATCTGGTTTAATCTAAGAAATCCCCGCTTTTATTAAGAATTACTGAATCCAGACATTATTTTGCTTTGTGACGAACGAAATAAAGTAATGTCTTGATTTTTAGTGAGATATGATTTTTTGTTTTTGTATTTACAAAAGCCTTATTTACATTTGCATCCATGTATCAGTCAGAAGAACTGTTAAATACGTACTTAGAACATACTTGTGACGCAGAATCTGCGTTACTAAAAAGGATCAACAGAGAGACCTATTTACGGGAAACTATGCCTCATATGTTGTCGGGTCATTATCAGGGAAGAGTACTTTCTTTTTTGAG
The DNA here is from genome assembly GCF_016725325.1 of Sphingobacterium spiritivorum. Classification (NCBI taxonomy): domain Bacteria; kingdom Pseudomonadati; phylum Bacteroidota; class Sphingobacteriia; order Sphingobacteriales; family Sphingobacteriaceae; genus Sphingobacterium; species Sphingobacterium spiritivorum. Next base: position 1,678,399 of record NZ_CP068083.1, on the reverse strand, counting down.
TAAAATGGCAAGGCCGAGACGTATTTTGGAGATTGGTACATTTACAGGATATGCTACTCTTTGTCTGGCTGAAGGGCTCAGTAAAGATGGTGAAATCCATACAATTGATATCAATGCAGAGCAGGAAGAACGTGTGCAGGGATATTTTGATGAATCATCATATAAGGAGCAGATCCGGTATCATATCGGAGACGCGCTGGAAGTGATAAAAGAGATATCAGGAGATTTTGACCTGATATTTATAGATGCTGACAAAAAGAGAAATCTTCAGTATTATGAATTACTGGTTGATCGGGTTCCGTCCGGAGGACTTATTATGATCGACAATGTTTTATGGAAGGGAAAAGTGTTGCAGGAGGATCCGGACAATCAAACGAAACAAATTCTCGAGTTGAACGAGCAGTTAGCAAAAGATCAACGGGTAGACAAATTAATTCTACCTATTCGGGATGGGCTTTTTGTATTACGCAAAAAGTGATTTGTGGACTAAATGATTTATTATGCAAGAAAAAAACTTTAAGAAGGTTCTTCTTGTGTTGTTTTTGTGTTTTTTAAGTATAACTACTTTTGCACAGAAATTTTCTCCGACATCTTATGTCGAAGAGCACAAGCAGATCGCACAACGTCTGAGCCGCGAACAGGGTGTTCCCGCCTCCGTTATTTTAGCTATTGCAATGCATGAGAGTGCAAATGGAAATAGCAAAGTCGCCAAAAACCTGAATAATCATTTCGGAATTAAAGGCAAGAACAATAGCAAGACCATCCGGTCATCCTACAAAGGCTATTCTTCTATTTTAGATTCATATCATGACTTCGTTGCCTTACTAAAGCGAAGGACTTCCACTCAAAAACTTTTTGACAAATACGACTCAGACGATTATCAGCAATGGATAAACGGAATCGCAAGATCCGGATATTCACACAGTAAAAGCTGGAAATCTCAGGTGTTGGGTATGATCAAAAGATATGGATTGGACGAACTGGATACTCCGGTTTCAGATAATAAATCCCGTATTGCCAACAGATTAGATGCTGATGTTTCACAAGGAACATCCTCAAAATTGAGATAAGCTTTTTTTTCAGTATTATTGCATTTTATAACAAGGTAAAACTCTATAGTATTCAATGAAAAAGATTTTCTATTTGTCCATCATGGTTATGCTGGTCGCATCATCATGTTCAAGTAAAAGGCACACCGTTTTACAGGGCAAAAATGGAACCTCTGTTTCAAAAGGAAATCAGGGCAGCCAGACTTCCTCCGGCAAAGGAGCGACCAGTATGTCCGGATTGAGCTATATTGAACGTTATAAAGGTGTTGCTATTTCAGAAATGAATAAATACGGGATTCCGGCCAGTATAAAATTGGCGCAGGCATTACTCGAATCCGGAAGCGGGAATAGCTATCTTGCTAGAGAAGCAAATAATCACTTCGGTATCAAGTGCGGCGGCGTTTGGAACGGCAGAAGTGTCAACCGTCCGGATGATAACGAAAATGACTGTTTCCGCGTATATGATAATCCGGACCAATCTTTTAAAGATCACTCTCAATTTTTATTAAGAAAACGATACGAGAAGCTTTTCCTGCTGGATAAGAACGACTATAAAGGTTGGGCAAAAGGACTGAAATCTGCTGGTTATGCTACAAATCCACGCTATGCCGAACTCCTGATTGATATGATCGAAAGGTATGAGTTGTATCGCTACGACCGCTCCGAGACTTATGTGGAAAAAGAAAAGCGTGAGGAAGTCGTGGACAAAGTAATAGAACAACGTATTGTACAGGAACCCGCAGCGGTGGTACCTGAACAGATAAAAAGTCCTGTGGCGATGCGTATTCATGAAGTCAAAGCAAAGGAGACATTATATGCCCTCAGTAAAATGTATAATGTGTCTGTAGAACAGATAAAGCAACTGAATGGATTGACTGCTGATGATGTTTCTATAGGGCAATTGCTTGTGATTTCAAAATAGTTTGCAAACAGTGAAAAGTTGTTAAATATTTCACAATTAGCGTTCGATAATGTAGTTTTACCTTGTGAGAACGCGCCTTTATATTCTTTTTTTTATTTTATTTCTCGGGAAAATCACGCCTCTTTTTGCACAAAAGCAAATAGAAGGAATAGTTTTTGATATGGACACCAAGCAAAGGATTGCGAAGGTGAATATCAGGAATGTGACTGGTGGTGGCGAGGTTTTTAATAATTCAAAAGGAGAGTTTCAGATCAAAGCCAAAAAAGGAGATATACTTATTGCGTCCTCTAAAGGGTTTCACGGAGATACTGTAAAAGTAGAAGACAGCCCGGTGATCCTGTTTTATCTGAAGCGGGCAACAATTTATCTGCAGGAAGTAACTGTCAAAGGCAGGAAGACACCTGAAGAGATTCTGCAACAGGAACGGGAAAACTATAATAAGGCTTACCGTCTGGCTGATCCGGGAAGTGTATTTTCAGTCGGACCAACAGGAGCAGGTGTAAGTATCAATGCGATTTACAGTCTTTTCAGCAGAGAAGTAAAGAATGCAAAACGGTTGACACGCCTCATTGAAAACGATTATAAAGAGAATATGATCGATTACAAATTTACGGAGGCATTGGTTGTAAAGGTGACTGGGCTTAAGGATGAGCGGTTGAAGGATTTTATGACACAGTACCGGCCATCATATTTTTTTGTAATTTCGGCAACAGAATATCAGATGACAACCTATATTCAGTCAAGTTATGATCAGTATATAAGCAATCCTGCATTAAAACGCTTACCTTTGCTGCCGGACGTAACATTAGATATAACACCCTATAAATAATTGTTTAACAAAACAGCTATTATGAAAATAAAAAACTACGCTTTTCTTCTATTGATGGGCCTGCTTTTCAAAACAGCCCATGCTCAGGTTGATTTAAAAGATCTTCGGGCAAAACCGGACTCTATTACAAATAATCAGGATAAGCAAAAGTTAAATATAAAACCGATCAATGTTCCTATTCCTAAATTGGCGCTGGAAGTAGATTACTGGAAGCACTGGAGCCGGTTTGGGGTTAACGCTAATCAGGCTTCATTCAGTGATAGCTGGAAAGGTGGAGGGGTCAATTCATTAGCTTTGGGACTAAATGCCTGGCATAAATCCGAATTTAATAAAGATGATTTTAACTTTATTACGGAGGTAGATCTGCGATATGGTAAAGTGAAGAATAAGGATCAAATGGCCAAAAAGAACAATGACCGTATTTTCTGGGACAATAAGCTGTCTTATAAACTATCTAAAAGCTGGTCACTCTTTACTTCCTTGACATTTGAATCCCAATTTGACGTAGGTTATACGTATGAAACAAAAGACGGCGTAGAGCGAATAAAAGAAACTGTTTCTGCATTTATGGCTCCGGGTTATGTTACGGAATCTTTCGGTTTGGAGTATAAGCCTGATAATACGTTTTCTGTACGATTTGGTACAGGTACTGCCCGTCAGACTTTCGTCTTGGACGATCGTATCAAACCCTTGACAATAGAACAATATGCCATCAAGTATCCTGGACAGACAATCACTAAAGACCAGGAGAAGTATGGTGTTAAGGCCGGAAAAACTTTTAAAAATGATCTTGCATTTCAGATAACTGCCAACCTGGATAAGAATCTGTCTAAGAACCTTAATCTGAAGAGTCGTTACAATCTGTTTGCAAATTATGAGAAGATCGGTGATCCCAGTCATCGTTTAGATGTATGGCTGACAGCTAAGATTACACGATTAGTGAATGTTAATTTAAACGGGATAATGCTGTATGACAGCGATGATGTTACTCCTGAAAACCCGAAAGCGAAACTGCAGTTTTCAGAATCTCTGGCTTTAGGTCTTACATTTAATTTGCCGAGGTAATGAAAGCAGGCATACAAGCCGTATTTGGAGTTTTAGTGGTGGTGATAGGATTTTCAGCTTGTAAGACCAATCAATATGCCAAGACAAATAAACAGTACCAGAATCAGGTCAAAGAGATTGCATCTACACTGACTGCTGAGCTTCCGCAACCAAGCGGAGCAAAAGAATCGGCAGACAGCGCTGTTCCGGAAGTAAAGGCCGTAGATAAAGTGGCCGATCTTCAGCAAAAAGGAATGCGTAAGGATCTGGATTGGGTAGGAGCAATTCATTTTGACATCCGTAAACCCAATTATGTAATTATCCATCATACCGCTCAGGACAGCCTCAAACAGACGCTTCGTACATTTACACTGGAGCATACCAAAGTGAGTGCACATTATCTGATCGGTAAGAAAGGTGAGGTTTACCAGTTACTCAATGATTATCTGAGAGGATGGCATGCAGGAGCAAGTAAATGGGGATCTGTTACAGATATGAATTCGGTTTCTTTGGGAATCGAGCTGGATAATAATGGAAGAGAGCCGTTTTCCGAGGTGCAGATCAATGCCTTGCTAACCTTATTGGATACCTTAAAAACAAATTACGATATACCTACAGCCAACTTTATAGGTCATGGAGATATTGCTCCTACCCGTAAAAATGATCCAAGTATATTTTTCCCGTGGAAGAAGCTTGCTGAGCGGGGATTTGGGATCTGGTATGATGAACGTACACTTATGACCCCTCCAGAAAATTTCAACCCTATAGATGCGCTCAAAATAATCGGATACGATACCCGTAACCTATCTGCAGCTATTGTAGCATTCAAACGTAAGTTTATTGTGAATGACCTCAGACCCGAGCTTACCCTATATGATAAAAGTGTATTGTATAACCTGTACCTGAAATACTAAGTTCTTGTTCAAAAAACTTTATCCTGATCAGCAGGTCAATTCAAAGTAGATTAGATTCAGATGTAAAGGACAGGTGTGCATACCGGGGCCTGCAGGCTGTTTGTCATATTAATCAACATTCTCAGCTTACCAGTTTCTCTGTTTTTCGTGGCAGTGTTGCCTGCAGGATAAGTCCTATGATGACAACCAGTGCGCAGCCGATAAGATTGAGCCAAAGGAAAGCAACAACATCCATTTTCCATATGGCTACAATAATGATTTCTGAAATCACTGCTGCCCAGAATACCGCCCTCCCTCCTATTTTTTTCACATAAAAGGCTACAATAAAAATACCTAATATTGTTCCATAGAACAGGGATCCAAGTATATTGACAGCTTCCAATAAGTTGCCGAGCTGACTGGCGTAGAGTGCGATGAGTATGGTAAATATGCCCCAGGCAAATGTAATCACCCTGGATGCATTAAGATAGCCCTGGTCGGAAGCCTCTTTATTCATAAATCGTTTGTAGATATCTACGATAGTCGTTGATGCCAGAGAGTTGATGGCACTGGCCGTTGCTCCCATAGAAGCAAGGAATATAATGGCCACAAGTAATCCGATAAGACCCTTAGGGAATGTGCTGGTTATAAAAGATAGAAATACATAATTGTTATCATTTACTTCCGCTTTACTATCGTTCTTTTTGATCAGCGCTATTACGTTATCCCTGACACCCTGTACCTGTTTATTTGATTGTTCAAGTTTCAGACGGGCATCTTCTATTGCTTTATCATTATTTTTATCCAGTGCTGTTGTCAACTCATTGATGACGGCCTGTTTTTCAGTATACAGTTGTACATGCTGCTTTTCAAGCGACTGGTATTCCTCATTATAGCTACTTCCCTGAAGCTTCTGAATCTCTTGCTGGTTGAAAAATACAGGAGGGGTATGATACTGATAGTAAGCAAATACAAGTACGCCGATCAATAGAATGGCAAATTGCATCGGAACTTTCAGTAATCCGTTCATCAAAAGTCCCAACCGGCTATCCCGGATAGAGGAGCTGGTGAGATAACGCCCTACCTGACTTTGGTCTGTCCCGAAATAAGACAGCTGAAGAAAGAAACCTCCGATCAGACCTGTCCATACCGTATATTGATTATTGGGGTCAAAAGTAAAATCAATGGCATTTGTTTTTCCGGATTTTCCGGCAATATGAAGCGCTTTACTAAAGCCGATATCTTCCGGTAATAAATGCACAACCATAAAACCTGCGACCAGAAGTCCGCCAAAGATGATACTCATTTGCAGGGCCTGCGTATACGAGACAGCTTTTGTTCCTCCATATACCGTATAAAGTACGACCAGACTACCAATAAACAGTGTCGTATAGGTAACATCTACATGAAGAATGGTCGATAGAATAATAGAAGGTGCAAAGATGGTAATGCCGGTAGATATACCGCGTTGTATCAAAAACAGAATGGCTGTAAGTGCCCGTGTTTTGATGTCGAATCTTTTCTCCAGAAATTCATATGCAGTGAATACACGCAAACGGTGAAAGATTGGGACAAAGGTAATACAGAGCACAATCATGGCCAGCGGGAGTCCAAAGTAGAACTGTACAAAGCTCATTCCGGAGGAGTAAGCTAAACCCGGAGCTGATAGAAAAGTGATTGCACTGGCTTGAGTAGCCATTACAGATAGCCCTACATTATACCAGGGCATAGAGCGGTTGCCTAACAGGTAGCCGTCTATATTGCGGATGCCTCTGCTCTTGTATATGCCGTAGCAGATAATGAGCAGAAGAGTAAGAAAGAGTACGGTCCAGTCGATCGCACTCATGAGAAATACAGTGTAAATCCGTAAAGAAACAGAATAAAAAGCGCTAGCCAGAGAACAACTAAAATATAAAACTGCCTCCAGCTACGCACAAAAGGGGGTAAACCCCTATCTGTCATGTGGTTTTCCTTTTAGAAGAAAACTAATAAAAATGACTGCAAAAATAAAGCCTCCGATTGCTCCACCGATCGCACCCAGGATAGATAGATTCCAGGCAAGAACAGTCAGTGCGCCAAAAATTACCCCAATTAGAATAATCAATCCAGGAACATTCAATGCCGTTTCTTCTGTATTTTCGATGTGGTTTTCCATTTTTAATTTATTGTGATTGTTTTGATAGCAAATTTACAAATAATCTGTAAGCTCCCGGTACTCCGGCAGGCAATTGTCTAAAAAAAGACAAGGATGTATACACAAATTTACCTTTTCCTTCATTAACAACCAAAAGAGATCCGTTATTCGGAGATTCATTTTTATCATTCATCAGCAGTGGAGTAGCATATTTGCGGTCTATCTGCGAGGCGAAGTATAATCCCCGTTCCTGAATCCATCCGTCGAAGTCTGCAGCTGTGATTTTATTCGGAGTTTGTAAAACCGGACTTTCCTTGTCAAATTGTACAGTTGCATTTTCATCAGTCACACGGTCACGCGAGATCTGAAACGGGTAAGGGCCAAAGGTGTTGGATTTCAGGCCATTATTTACATTGTATTGCTCTACCAGCGTTCCTCCCGATCTTACATATTTTAAAAGATGCGGCATCAGGGCAGACATTCTGCTATTTACATTGAAAGCTCTTATACCAACAATTATGGCATCATAGTCCTGCAACTGATCATTTATAATCTCGGATTCCCGTAAATTGGTAACCGTAATACCAATATCTTTAAGACTGGAAGCAACGAGATCTCCTGCTCCTTCAATATAGCCGATTTTTTTCTGAGGAATATTAATATCCAGACCCGTAAGACGGACTTTTGCGGGCGGAAACCAGGTGATTTTCGGAATATGTTCGTATGCAATGGAATGATAAGAAAGAGCAGCCGTATTTCCTATGTTGATCTGTAAAGAATCTAAACGGATATCTTTTGACAAAGGTGTCAATATTATCTTTTGTGAAATTTCAGTCTCCTTATTTTTAAAATCCAGGGATAGTTTTTGCGGAGATACAGTCCAGTTCTTTGGCACATCGAAAGATACTTCTGCTGTCTGAGGTTGATCTGAATGTGCCTGAAATAAGATTTCTACCGTTTTCGGTTCGCCGAGGCGTGCGACAACAGCACTGCTCAGTATATTAGCCGTTACAGCAGGACTAATGATTAACGGCTCATATACCTCTCCTCTCACAGGATGTGTGTATTTAAATAATACCGGACGATCAAATGTGATAGACACACCGTTTATTTTGAGGGTAAAAGTATTGTGCAGGGCATCGGGATTTTCAGGATTGCCAACAAGTGTTAAATCATCCACATTGAATTTTCCCAGCGTACCTTCCTTTTCAAGCCAGTAAGGTTGTGAAACAGGTGTGGCTGTTTGGTTATTTTTTTCGGTTAAGATGCTGTTATAACTAAGCGATTTATTAACAGGTGTATTGTTTATTGCCGAGAGCTCGACTTTAACGTCCGGTCTTCTGACGATAGCATCGTTAGCGACAGAAACGGTTGTACCTAAAACAAATTTTGACTGATCCGCATAACTTTCTATCCATATGCCAGCACAGTCCAGTATCAGTTCTTTTATTTCTTTGGTCTTTTGTGTTTTCCAGTGCGTATCATCTACTTTTTGGACCAGCTGTAAGAGTTCGATCAGTCCGGTGACAGAAGCTTCGGGATGACTAATATTAAAGTTCTGATTAAGCTGCGTAATTTTTTGTTGTATAGCCGGATTGTCTGTTACTCTTTTCCAGGAAGTTTCCACACCATCCATTAAGTCTGTTTTAGGAGCGTCGCCTCCCAGCAGCTCAAAGTATTCTCTGGCATTTCCTCTTTGTCTGGAAGCGCCAAATCCCTGGCTTTTGTGTGAAGAGCGGCTCTCGGAAGCAATCTCTCCATAAGACTTACCTATAAGGGGATTATAATCACCGATCTCAAGATTGAACTGATTCGCTGCTGTTGTATTTACATTGCCAAAATTAAAGGTATTCCAGAGCAATCTCCTGGCTGTCCATGGTTTTACATATTTCAGCTGTTCGGGATATACCTTGGGATCTCCGGCAATTTTAAACGCCTCGATAGCCAGTATAGCTGATGCCTGATGGTGTCCGTGTCCTCCTCTTTCATCTGGCGGAAAACGGGTGATAATAACATCCGGCTGAAACTTTCGGATAATCCACACGGCTTCTTTCAGAACTTCATCTTTCTCCCAAAAATCAAAGGTCTCTGCATAGGTCTTCGAAAAACCAAAATCATACGCAGTGCTGAAAAACTGCTCTCCCTTATCAATGGATCTGGCTTTTAGCAGTTCCTGCGTACGGATAAGTCCCAGCTCTTTTCCAATTTCCGTACCGATTAGGTTCTGTCCTCCATCGCCCCGGGTAAGGGACAGATATGCTGTTCTGTATTTTTTTTCCTGTGCCAGCCAGGCAATAAGTCTGGTGTTTTCATCATCCGGATGCGCCGCAAAATAGAGTACAGAGCCAAGGGAGTTTAGTTTTTCAAGTTTGAGCTTGATTTCGGATGATGGTGTCGGGAGTGAAGGTTGAGCGTATAATAGATATGTGTTTGCGATCATGCAAAGAGCAATAGCGATATTCCGTATAATCATAGGAATAAAGATAAATAATTTTGTAACGCCGAGTAGCAGAAAAGTAAAAGGGATCTGTAATTTTACAGATCCCTTTTAACAACAATTAAAAAATCTTTTTTTGACCTAAAGCTGCAATTAGCGACGAATAATTGAGTTTTAAACAGGTTTCCGTTGTTTGCAACTTTAAGTATTGTAACCTTTATTATAGTAAATGTAGTGTTTTTTATTTCTATTGACAGAACACCTGTAAAAATAAATTTTCCACAAAAAAGAAGTTATGCACATGTGTTGTTGTAAAAGTGCTTCTTCACTATCATCTACTTACTTTTAGATCAATGCTTAGCGGATTATTTATCTATAGAGCCCAAAACTCTTTTCATAAACACATTTAGTGCTTCTTTTTTAGGAGTTCCTTCTTTTATCAATTTATCGACCTCAACAGCTCCATACATATTGGAGATCAATTCACCGATAACATCCAGTTCTTCATCTTTTAAAGAAGGAACTTCCGTTAATGCTTCCAGCGTTTCTATAGTCTCCAGCACGTAGTCCACATCATTTTGCTCGATAAACTCTGTTAAATGCTTAATTACTGGTAGTTTCATTGAATAAGTCTATTAATCCTTCGAATTTATTAGTTTGAACCTGATTGATCAGCTTGCCGTTTTTGAATGCAGCAAAAGTTGGAAGATTATTTACGTTCGCTAACTTTCTTGATTCCGGGAACTTCTCTGCATCAACGATAATAAATGAAACATTTTCATTCTCACCGGCTAATTTTTTGAATTTTGGTTTCATGATACGGCAGTTTCCACACCATGAAGCTGAGTATTGTACCATTACAATATCATTATTGTCCACAATTTCTTGTAGCGTATCGTTTTCTAATTCCTGTAACATGATTTTTTTATTTAAGCGGTTAAATAACAGGGGAAATACAGATACTTCCCCTGTTTTTTTGTTTGTCTTTGCTAAAGCTAGCCAGACTTAGTTAAGGTTTGACAAGTATTCAGCTACACCTGTACGAGTTGCGTGCATAGCTTCTTTACCTTCTTCCCAGTTTGCCGGGCATACTTCACCGTGTTGTTGTACGTGTGTGTACGCATCGATCAAACGGATATATTCTTTAACGTTACGGCCTAAAGGCATGTCGTTTACTGACTCGTGGAATACTTTACCTGTTTCGTCGATCAGGTAAGTTGCACGGTAAGATACTGCAGATCCTTCAGCAAGAGTACCGTATTCAGGGTGCTCCACTTCTTTGATTTCCAGAATACCCAGGATACTGGATAAGTTACGGTTTGTATCAGCCAGGATAGGGTAAGTAACGCCTTCGATACCACCATTATCTTTTGCTGTATTTAACCAAGCAAAATGTACTTCGTTAGAATCACATGAAGCACCGATTACGATAGTGTTACGTTTTTCAAATTCTGGTAAAGCATCCTGAAAAGCATGAAGTTCAGTAGGACATACGAAAGTGAAATCTTTCGGATACCAGAACAATAATACTTTTTTACCTTCCTGAGTTGCTTTTTCAAAAATGTTGATACTTAAATTGTCACCTAATGAATCGATTGCATCTACTGCAATACTTGGGAAATTTTTACCTGTAAAGCTCATGATTATATATTGTTTTTTAATTTTTTCTATGCTACAAAGATACGACTTATTCCATCACGAAAGTATTGCAATTGTCAATAAGCAATTGTTGAAATCTATATCTTTATTATAGTTGTATAGGTTTTTACTATTCTTATTTCTTTATAAATTATGCGCAGACATTGTTTAGAAAGAAGAGAAATATTACATTTGCTTCGCTCAAGATCTAATGGCCCTGTAGTTCAACGGATAGAATAGAAGTTTCCTAAACTTTAGATAGCAGTTCGATTCTGCTTGGGGCTACTAAACAGGACAAAAGATTATAATCCCTTGTCATCGAAGCATAAAAACACCGGTCTCATTAACGAGACCGGCGTTTTTATGTTAGAGAGGTCTTATTTCCAGCCCCCGCCAAGGCCTTTATAGATATCGACAACCGTACTTAGTTGTTTTTGCTTTGCTTCTATAAGTTCCAGTTTGGCATCCAGAGCATCCCGTTGATTCAGGAGTACTTCCAGATAATCTGCTCTTGAATTTTTGAATAACTGATTGGCGATCTCAATAGATTCGTCCAAAGCCTGCGTTTCCTGTGATTTCATTTTATAGTACTGATCTATATTTTTCACTTTGGACATCAGGTTTGCAATATCCAGATAGGCATTCAGTATCGTTTTGTCGTATTCGTATAATGCCTGCAGCTGTCTGGCATCTGCTGTCTGGAAATTGGCTTTTATGGCACTTTTGTTGATCAGCGGACCAGCGAGTTCACCTGCCAGACCAAAGGCTATTGACTCCGGCATTTTCACCAGATAAGAAGGTTTAAATGCTTCGAGTCCCAGCGCAGCGGAAATTTCCAGTGACGGATAAAATTCTTTGCGGGCAGCTTCTACATCCAGTTTTGCTGCTTTTAATTCCAATTCAGCTTCTTTAATATCCGGGCGATTCGCCAGCAATTGTGACGGGATCCCTGTATACACTGGTTGTGCTATTGTCGACATAAAGCTCTCTTTTGTGCGGACTACAGGCTGCGGATAGCGTCCCAGCAAAGCGTTGATCTGATTCTCTTTTTCGGTTATTTCCTGATGAATCGTATAGGCCGTAGCTTTGGACTTGGATAGTTCTGCTTCAAATTTTTTAACTGCTAATTCTGTTGTTGCCGCAGCTTCTTTCTGAATTTTGGAGATCTCCAAAGCTCTTTCCTGCAATTTGATATATTGTTGTACAATATCCAGCTGATTGTCCAGCGCCAGCAATTCATAGTAATTGTCCGCCACTTCTTCAATCAGGTTGGAGAGCACAAAGTTTTTACCTTCTACAGTGGCCAGATAGTGAGCAATAGCAGCTTGCTTTTCTGTCCGTAGCTTTTTCCAGATATCCACTTCCCAGTTGGCGACTAACCCACCTTCAAAATTTCCGAGGGGATCCGGCATTTCTTTTCCAGGTTCTATCTCTGTAGTCGCATCTCCGGCTCCTTCACTGGTATAGCGGCCGGCTTTGCTTACTCCTGCGCCGAGTTTTGCAGCAACAGTCGGGCTTAATTTACCGTTTTTGTAAAGTACACCACTTTTTGCTATCTCGATTTCCTGAAGAGTAATCAGCAGCTCCTGATTATTTTTTAAAGCAGTCTCAATAAGTGCGACAAGGTTCGGATCCGTGAAAAATTGTCTCCACGGCGTTGTACCACTGTTCTGTACGGTATCCTGCTGTTCACCACTTTGAAAATTCAGAGGGATATTTTCTTTTACCTCATCTTTTACAATGGTCGCCTTCGGGGCTTTACATCCTGCCAGCATCAGTGCGAAAGCAATCGCTGTGATAATGCTCTTAGTCTTCGAATTTTCCATCATGTTCATAAGGTTCAGTTTTTTCTGTTAATGGATTTTCTTCTTCATATTTTGCCAGTCGTGATCTTTCCGCTATTGTTCCGAAGATGTAGTATAATCCCGGAATAATCAGCAGTCCGAAGATGGTTCCGATAAACATTCCTCCTGCCGCCGCAGTACCGATGGTACGGTTTCCTAAAGCTCCCGGACCTGTCGCCATCACTAACGGGATCAGACCGGCAATAAATGCAAATGAGGTCATCAGGATAGGACGGAATCGGATTGTCGCTCCTTCTATAGCTGCTTTTACCACCGATATTCCTTCTTCCGCCTTTTTCTGTACGGCAAATTCAACAATCAGTACGGCATTCTTGCCTAGCAGACCGATCAGCATAACCATAGCTACCTGTGCATAGATATTATTTTCAAGGCCTAATAATTTTAAGCATAAAAAGGCTCCGAATATACCTGTTGGTAAAGAGAGGATAACAGGAAGCGGAAGGATAAAGCTTTCATACTGAGCTGACAGGATCAGATACACAAATCCCAGACAGATCAGGAAAATATAAATCGCTTCATTTCCACGGCTTACCTCATCTTTGGAGATACCGGCCCAATCGATACCAAATCCTCTTGGAAGCTTGCTGTTTGCGACCTCCTGAATAGCCTTAATGGCCTGCCCGCTACTGTAGCCAGGAGCCGGAGATCCGCTCACCTCTGCAGAGTTATACATATTATGTCTGGTGATCTCAGACAGACCATATACTTTTTCCAGATGCATAAAATCAGAATAGGGAACCATCTGATCCTTATCATTTTTTACATACAGTTTCAATAAATCTGTCGGTAAAGCCCGGTATTGCGGTCCAGCCTGTACGATCACTTTATAAGGTCGGTCAAAGCGAATGAAACTGGTTTCATAGTTGGAACCTATCAGTGTAGACAGGTTGTCCATAGCTTTTTCTATGGTTACACCTTTTTGTTCAGCCAGATCGTTATCTATTTTCAGCATATACTGCGGAAAACTGGCAGAGTAAAATGTAAAGGCAGAACCCAGTTCAGGACGTTTTTTCAGTTCCTTCACAAAATCATTGCTTACCTGTTCCATTTTTTGATAGTCTCCGCTTCCTGCTTTATCCAGCAGACGAAGTTCAAAACCTCCGGCAGCCCCGTAGCCTGGAATGGATGGTGGCTGAAAGAACTCTATGTTTGCACCCGGGATATTTTTGGCCTTTTCTTCCAGTTTTTCAATGATTTCTGCGGCAGATTCCTTCCGTTCTTCCCAACTTTTGAGATTGATAAGACAGGTTCCGGAGTTGGATCCCGTACCTTCTGTCAGGATTTCATATCCTGCCAGCGATGATACGGATTGTACGCCATCGATATCTTCTGATTCTCTTAACAGTTCTTTTGCAATCTGGTTGGTCCTTTCCAGTGTTGATCCCGGTGGCGTCTGAATAATAGCATAGATCATTCCCTGATCTTCTCCCGGTATAAATCCGGAAGGGAGAGAATTACTTAAAAAGAAGGTACAGATACAGAAGGCCAGTAACAAAGGAAGAGTAAAAGCTTTCTTAGTAACCGTTTTATTCAACAGCTTCTCATATCTTCCGGCACCTTTGGTAAACATATTGTTGAAGCTGTCCAGAAATTTGCTGATCCATGTTTTCTTTTTCGGTTTTCCATGATTGTTTTTAAGGATCAGTGCACATAAAGCCGGAGTTAATGTCAGGGCTGCAACTCCTGAGAGCATAATGGAAGACACCATTGTGATGGAAAACTGCCGGTAGAATACACCAACAGGACCGGACATAAAGGCTACCGGAATAAATACAGAAGCCATGACCAATGTAATGGCTATAATGGCACCGCTGATCTCATGCATGGCTTCTTCTGTCGCTTTGAGCGGAGACAGATTCTTCTCCTCCATCTTGGCGTGCACGGCCTCGATGACTACGATCGCATCATCGACTACCACTCCTATGGCCATCACCAGTGCAAAAAGCGAAATCATATTTAAGGTAATACCGAACGCCGACATGATAGCAAATGTACCTACCAGTGACACCGGTACAGCAAGTGCCGGAATCAGCGTAGAGCGCCAGTCCCCAAGAAACAGAAACACCACAATCGCCACCAGTATGAAAGCCTCAAACAGGGTATGAACTACTTTTTCGATAGAGGCATCCAAAAACCGGGATACATCATAACTGATATCATAGTGCATACCTTTTGGAAAGTTGTTCTTTTGAAGATCCGTCATCAGTTCTTTTACATTTTTGATAACGTCGCTGGCATTGGATCCGTAGGATTGCTTTACGGTGATTGCAGCTGAAGGCTTGCCGTTCAGGGTGGAATAAATATCGTACATAGATGAACCAAACTCTACATCGGCCACATCTTTCAAGCGTACAAATTCACCTCCGGATTTGGCTTTTAGGATAATGTTTCCATAGTCTGTTTCATTATTGAAGCGACCCGGATATTTCAGAATGTACTCGAAAGATTGGGAACGTTTACCGGAACTCTCTCCTGTTTTTCCGGGAGAAGCCTCCAGACTCTGTTGGTTTAGGGCTTCCATGACCTCATCGGAAGAGATGTTATAGGCCGTCAACCGATCTGGCTTCAGCCAGATGCGCATAGCGTATTCACGTGTACCCAGTATATCTGCAAAGCCCACACCACTTACCCGTCTCAATTCGGACATCACGTTGATATCCGCATAGTTGAAGAGAAACTTCTGGTCGGCTTTAGGGTCATCACTGTACAAGTTGATGTACATCAGCATGTTGGGTTCTTCACGTGTGATTTTTACCCCTTCACGGACAACCAAGGGAGGCAGTTTATTGACTACAGAAGATACACGGTTCTGTACATTCACGGCTGCAACATTCGGATCTGTACCCAGATCGAATACAACCTGTATAGATGCTTCGCCGTCATTACCGGCATCTGAAGTCATATATTTCATGCCCGGTACACCGTTCAGACCTCTTTCTAACGGAATAACTACCGATTTAATCAATAGTTCGTTGTTCGCTCCGGGATACGAGGCGGTAATATTTACCTTGGGCGGAGAGATGGACGGAAACTGTGTCACCGGAAGTTTGGCCAGTGAAAGTATTCCTAAAAATAGTATAATCAGTGAGATTACTATAGACAGAACGGGTCTGCGAATAAATTTCTTAAACATAATATTTCATTTTAAGCCAGCCTTACTCTGCTTTTAATTTCAACGATTGCATCACTTTTTCCGGCTCCTGAAACTTCGTTTGTACCTTTTGATCATCTTTTACTTTCTGTACTCCCTCCAGTAAGAAGCGGTCCCCGTCTGCAAGACCCGAACTGATCACATAGAGATCCGGAATCTCATAGGCGATTTTAATGTTTCTGGATTTCGCTATTCCGTTTTTATCTATTACAAAGACATATTTTTGATCCTGAATCTCGTAAGTTGCTTTTTGCGGGATAATCATTGCATTTTTCAGCGGCAGTACCATTTGTATTTTTCCGGTTTCACCGTTTCGCAACAGTTTATCAGGGTTTGCAAATTTCGCACGGAAAGCAATATTTCCTGTTTCATTGTCAAACTCACCTTCGATAGTCTGTATTTGTCCTTTTTTAGGAAAAGCCTCCCCGTTAGCCATAATCAAGGTTACCTCCTTACTTCCTCTGTCATTGATATGTGTCTGATAGTTTAGATACTCAGGCTCTGAGACGTTGAAGTAACTGTACATTTCTGTGTTATTTGAAAGGGATGTCATCAGATCACCTTCATCAACAAGACTTCCCTGTTTCAGCGGAATACGGTTGATTATACCCGAAAACGGAGCTTTGATATCTGTAAATGATAAGTGAATCTGTGCCAGCTTCATTTCGGCATTGGCAGCATCCAGTTTGGCTTTAGCCATAGCTTTTTCATTTTTAGAAACAATGTTATTGGAAGCCAGTGTGCTGGCATTTTCCAGCTCTATTGTTGCCTGTTCTACTTCCGCTTTTGCTTTCAGCAATTCTGCCTGATACAGTTGCGGCATGATACGGAATAGTGTCTGGCCTGCACTTACATACTGACCTTCATCTACAAAGATCTTTTCCAGAAAGCCTTTTTCCTGAGCGCGGATTTCGATGTTTTGTACAGAGCGGATCTGTGAAACATACTCCTTCGTGAAAGAGGTGTCTACTCTTAACGGACTGGTAACGGTGTACTCTGCTACTTCTTCTTTTTTTTCTTTTTTAGCAGTACAGCTTGTTTGGTATAATAATGCAAACAAGCTCATGAACATGATAATTCTCTTCATGATATGAATTAATATAGGACAAATGGAAATTGGAGAAACCGAAGATTTCTTTAGGGACTATGGAAACATCACAACGTTGCCGGATACAAACAGTCTAACAGCCATGAAAATCAAGCATATGCCATTAGCCTTCGATAAGCGTATCGCAGACTGTAAATATGATGTAAGGAAAGGTTATCAGATTCTTAATACCCGCTGGAGGATATATTTGTAAGAAGGGGTATACAGGTGAAAATAAAAAGGAAGACGGTCCTTATGTCTGTATTGAATAAAAGGCAAAAGCAATCCGTATGACAGAGCAATAATCTGTTTGGATAGCTGCACGTCTTTTCGTCCGAAAACAAAATCAGTATCTTCATTTTCTACGCTGAAAATACTTTTTTCCTCCTCATCCAGCAGACTGTTTTTCACGACGAGCGCGTCGTGGTGTATATGACAGGTCTGTTTGGTTTGCTGCATTTGATTTCCATGAATACCGTACACCTGCTGTGCAGTATGTGCATAAGCATGGTGGTGTCCCCATATCAGGAGAAAACAAATATTCAATATGAAAATTACAGCTCTCATTTTCAAAGGCCAAAAATAGCAAAAGTTTAATCTCCTCAAAGCGAAACCGGTGCCGTGATATGTGAAATAATCGTTAAATTTTATTTTGAATGCATTTTTGAACGATAAATTACATGGTTTTTACATTTAATGTTGTCAGAATGTAGACTATTAGCTACTTTCAGCTCAAATATTGCAGCACATAAAATCAGATCGGGATAATTTTTATGCTATCTATAGTCAAACAAGTAATTGGATTATCTCTCTTGTATGCTGCAAATTATAACCTACTATTTTTATGATCAAACATTTTCTTTGTTCACTGGGAATTTCTCTGAGCAGTCTGCTTAGTGTACATGCACAGTCCCAGGCATCCTTCTTCTCGTATCCCACACTGAGTCCGGACGGACAAACAATTGTATTCAGTTACGACGGCGATCTGTGGAAAGTCTCCGCCGACGGAGGTCTGGCGCTACGGCTCACCGCTATGTCGGGAACGGAGATCGCTCCCCGGATTTCTCCTGATGGCAAATGGCTTGCCTTCTCTTCGAACCAGAATGGCAATTTGGATGTATATATCATGCCACTGGAAGGTGGTGATATCCGGCAGTTGACCTACCACGATGCCGGTGACGAAGTAGACAGCTGGAGTTGGGATAGCAAGAGTATATACTTTACTTCTGCCAGATACAACAGATTCAGCAGCTATAAGGTTGCTGTAAACGGGGGAACTGCGGAAAGGATGTTTCCGCATTATTTCAATACCATTCATAATGTGGTAGAAACTCCTTCCGGGGAACTGCTGTTCAATGATTCCTGGGAAAGTAATTTTGCGGCTAACCGCAAGCGCTATAAAGGAGCCTTCAATCCGGACATTCTTTCTTATTCTCCAAAGCAAAAACAATTCAAACAGTATACTGATTATGCGGGGAAAGATTTCTGGCCAAGTGTGGATCAAAAAGGAACGATTTACTTTGCATCGGATGAAGTAAACGGGGAATACAATCTGTATAGCTTTGTGAATGGACAGAAAACAGGGCTGACCAAATTTTCAACATCTATTAAGCGTCCTTCGGTTTCAGCAAACGGGTCAAAGATCGTTTTCGAGAAGGATTATCAGTTATTTTTATATGATGTTGCCACAAAGAAAACGATCCAGCCTAAGATAGCAATCAGCCGCAATCTGGTATTGAATAAGCAACAGGAGTTTGATGTCAAAGATAATATCAGCAATGTAGACGTTTCTCCTGATGGTAAAAAAATGGCTTTTGTCTCCCGCGGAGAATTGTTTGTGAGCGATATTGAAGGTAAGTTTGTACGGCAGATGCCTGGTCAGGGCGAACGTATTGTAGAAGTCAAATGGCTCAAAGACAATAAAACCTTACTCTTTAATCAGACTTACCAGGGATATCTCAACTGGTTTACGATAGCTGCAGACGGCAGGGAGCAGGCAAAACAATTGACAAAAGATCTTCGTAACAACAGGATTATCGAATTTAATAAAGACCGTACTCTTGGTGTTTATCTGAGTGGTCGGGATGAGGTACGTACATTAGACCTCCATACACTGAAAAGTAATACGGTCGTAAAAGATGAAATCTGGGCATTTCAAAATTCATCTCCATCTTTTTCGCCCGACGGCAACTATATCCTGTTTACAGCATACCGCAATTTTGAACAAGATATTATGCTGCATAACCTGAAGACGAACAGTACAATCAACCTTACCAATACAGGAGTATCCGAGCTTACTCCTACCTGGTCTCCGGATGGAAAGTATATTTATTTTGCAAGTAACCGGACAAAACCTTCCTACCCGACCGGAGTACAAAATGCCAGCATATACCGAATGGCACTGGAAAACTTTGATGAAGACTACCGTATCAGTAAGTTTGACGAACTCTTTAAAGAGACAGAGAAAGTAAAAAAAGATACGACAGCACAAAAGAAAACACCTGCAGATAAAGATAAAAAAGAACCTGTGAAAACGGCTTCTGCTGACAAGCCGGTGGTGACTATAGATACGAAGGGTTTACTGGATCGTATAACACTGGTCAGTCCGGCTTTCGGAACACAACTGGATCCTGTTGTATTTCAAAAAGGAGATAAAACCTATGTGTTCTATTCATCCAATCATGGAGAAGGACGGGGTGCATTATATCGTACTGTGATTGAACCTTTCACACCCAATAAAACTGAAAAGGTAGCTGATGGAGGCATCGGCGCTTTATTCGAAACCGGTGGCAAATATTATGCATTGAGCAAAGGAGCCATTCAGAAATATAATATAGAAGCAAATAAATTTGATAAAGTAGATATTTCATTGAAATTTCAGCGTAATCTGGAGAAAGAATTTTCGCAGATGTTTTATGAGACCTGGGCTGGCATAGAGGAAAACTTCTATGACGGAACTTTTCATGGAATAGACTGGTCAGCTGTGAAGAAGCAGTACGAAGCTTATCTGCCCAATATCAATAACAGAGCCGATCTGCGCATATTACTCAATGATATGCTAGGCGAGCTGAATGCTTCCCACTTGGGGTTCAATTCTTCAGGTCCTGAAGAACGCAAAAGCTTTACTGCTGTCACAAACGAGATTGGTGTGGTATATGATGCAAAGGATCCCTGGAAAGTATCACAGATCATTGTCAACAGTCCTGCATCCCGCAAAGGTGTAGACATTAAAGAGGGAGATATCCTGCTGGCAGTTAACGGGCAGAGCATAGATAAAACCAGAGACCGGGATTCCTATTTCACGTTACCTTCCTTAGCTGAAGAAATGGCATTGACATTCAGCCGTCAGGGCAAAGAAATCAACGTCAATATACGTCCGCAGCCGGCAAATGCACAACGGGAGCAGCTCTATGACGAATGGATCAAAGCAAACAGAGCTAAGGTTGACGGAATGAGCAACAACCGGATCGCCTATTCTCATATGAAAAATATGGGCGGTGAAGAGTTAAACCGTTTTTTACTGGATATGGCCGAACAGGAAAACAATAAAGATGCGATTATTCTGGATCTGCGCTACAATACCGGGGGTAATGTGCACGATGAAGTTCTGCGTTTCCTGTCCCAGCGTCCATATCTGCAATGGCAATACCGGGACGGTAAGCGGGCTCCTCAAAGTAATTTTGCTCCTGCCGCCAAACCGATTGTGTTGCTGATCAATGAGCAATCACTCAGTGATGCAGAGATGACTGCAGCGGGATTCAAGGCGCTGAAGCTGGGTAAGATTATCGGAACCGAAACTTACCGCTGGATTATCTTCACCTCTGCGAAGGGATTAGTGGACGGATCCATGTACAGAGTACCGGCCTGGGGATGTTATACCTTAGATGGTCAGGATCTGGAGTTGACAGGGGTGTCTCCGGATATCTATATCAAGAATACATTTGTGGACCGTTTAGAAGGAAAGGATCCGCAGCTGGAAAAAGCAATTCAGGAAATCCTGAAAGATTTAAAATAAATCAAAAAGCCGGTATTTCAGAAGTGAATACCGGCTTTTTAATCGCCTTTTGTTAAAGTCGTAAGAACATAAACTTTATACTACCCAATATTGCATTTTACAGGACTAATCATGTTGTTCACAGATCAGTATATTTGATTGTCCCAGTCTTTGTGATCCTCTGGATGCCGGAACAGCAACATCTCCTGTTGGCAAAAAGTCTATTGTACCGGCTTGTTGTGGTACGTATATCTCTACTGATGTCACAGAATAGCCCTGAGGAAGATATTTGATATAATAACCGTCCGGATGAAAGCTCCAGATGCCTCTCGGAAATTTTTCATTAACAGGAGCGGCTCCGGTAAGCATGGCCAGACTTTCAATTTCCTGATAAGAGGCATTCGCCTTATACATCATCCCTCTGATCTTGTTTTCGATCTCTACAATTGTTTTTGCAGGTTCAGGCAGATTTTGTGTCAGCGACTGCATCGCTTCTCCGCTAAGATAATCAATGACTGAGCTCCCCAGAGCGGACAGGTCTTTTTGACTCAGCAGTATCGCTGCGGTCGCCTGAAGATCCGGAGATAATTTAGTAAAGTTTGTCTTCGCTATAATAGCCCACAACAGCACCTGTACCTGAGATTGTTCGATTTCGGGATGATCTTCCCAGTTTGCGATGAGCGTACGTGCGATCTTTTCTTTGGGGCCTGCGAGTGGAGCGAACAGATAAGCGTCTCCTCTTGAGGGGCCGTAAGTACCTGCCTGCAGACAGAAACTTTTAAAGGTTCCTTTATAAAAACCAGGCTTCAACCGGAATCCTGTAGTTTTGGTATACTGGGCACTTAATGTGCAAAGATCTGTTTTGACAGAATCTTTTCCGAAATCTGCCACAAGCGTTTTTTCCTGGTTGCAATCATCAAAATTGGTTGTGATCGGATCGGATTTTAATAATTTGAGCTGGGAACTGTTGAGTGCCTTGCCGACTCCTTTATTGACGATATCTCCCAGTTTCCCAAATTGAGCCTGAGCACTGAAACTCTGTAATGCGACAAAAAGTATGACCAGTCTGATGGTGGTGCTTTTTAAAGAATATGTATTGTACATCTCTGATTTAGATAGATTAAACTCAAAGTTAATAGAAATATCAGTATGGACAAGATGAATTTTTTGTAAACAAAATCTTAGTGATCCCGTTATCACTGTGTCATAATATGAGATAATGCCTGTTCATTGCTCATGGTTGGGCTCAAATATTGCTGTATGTTAATTTAATGTTGTAAATTTAGTATGTCTAAAAATCCCTCCATATGAAAAAGATATTTCTTCTTTTCGCTGTATTTGCGGTAATACTCTTACCTGCAAAAGGACAACAGGAATTGTCTGCCAGCAAAGGCGGTAGTTCCTGGATCTGGGGCCCGTCTGTGGGGTATCAATACCAAAAGGGTAATTTTTTAAAAGTTTCAGGCTGGGGACTTTTTGCACCCAATGATAATCAGTATATGAAAATTGATGCGGGAGCCAACTTTACCTGGATGATGGATAAGACAACCGTTATTCCCGAGCTTGGATTTACATACTACCTGAGCGATAAAGGTGTATGGCCTTTTCTGAAAGGAGAAATTACACCCTATACCGTTACACCAAAGGCGGGGGTGAGTTTGCTTTCGCTCATTGATATTGGGGTAGGCTACGGGTTTGATATGCAGACGAAGGATAATTTTAAACCCCTGAAGGGCTTTACAACTTCCATCAGTGTTAATGTGCCGTTTAACTTCTTTATCCGTTAATCATCCTGCATCCATAGTAAAGGTTTGACCCATAATATTGTTTCTTTCGGGGAACTACCTGCTCCTGTGGTTAATCTTTGCATTCGGCTTCATTGGTCATAAAAATATATTTCCTCTTTGTGTTTTGATTCGTAAAGTTAATTGGGCAAATTTAATGGAATTAATTTTTCGATATGAGAAATGCTATTCCGATGTTTTTCCTTTTTCTATTGCTCCTCTTTGCTCCCAAATCTCTTTTGGCCCAAAAGAACAAATGGATCTGGGGTCCGTCAGTAGGTTATCAATATCAAAGCGGTAATTTTTTGAGAGTTTCGGGTTGGAATCTGTTTGCGCTGAACTCCAAAGAATATATAAAGCTCGATGCCGGAGCCAACTTTACCTGGATGATGGATAAGACAACCGTTATCCCTGAATTAGGATTTACTTATTACAGGGAGGATAAAATGTTTTGGCCAGCTTTGAAGGCAGAAATTACTCCTTATACTTTTACTCCTAAAATAGGGTTTGGATTGATCTGTTTAGCGGATGTAGCTGTCGGTTATGGATTTAATATAAGCACCAAGTCTCAGTTTAAGCCTATCCGGGGATTTACGGCCTCTGTCAATTTTAATATACCTTTCAATCTCTCCGTTCTTTAAACTACTTTTCGAGCCAGGTTTTGAAATCACTTACCCGTTCCCTGCTGACGATCATTTCCTGATCCGGATCTGGCTGCAGATATATGCGCAGCCGGGAGTTGGAATGTACCGCAATTTCTCTAATACTGTCTATCTGGATAATATGGCTGCGACTGATCCTGAAAAACCGGTTGGGATCAATCATCTTTTCCACCTTATCTAAAGTGATGTCAAGCAAATAGTTATTTCCCTGACGTGTCCACAGGTAAGTTCCTTTGTGTTCACTATAAATACAGGCAATGTCTTGTATATCAATTACCTTGATCGTTTGTCCGATCTTTATGGTAAACCTTTCTTTGTAAGACTCTTTTTTTGTGAGTTTTAAGAGCGATCGGATTTCATTCAGGTCTACAGTCTCTGAACTGCGCTGCAATTTCAGAAATTTTTCAAATGCAAACTTCAGTTCTTCCTCAATAATAGGTTTGAGCAGATAATCAATACTGTTCATCTTGAATGCACGCAACACAAACTCATCATAGGCAGTTGTAAATATGATCGCGGATTGTACAGTCACCTCTTCAAAGATCTCAAAGGAAAGTCCGTCAGACAATTGTATATCCAGAAATATAAGTTCCGGTTCCGGATTGGACAAAAGCCATGCTTTAGCTTCTTCTACCGAGTGCAGAAGTGCAGTCACAGCATATCCCATATTTTCTACCTTCCGCTTCAGCAGGCGTGCAGAAGGCATTTCGTCTTCTATAATTATTATATTCATGATTCAGATTTTACAGACAGCAGCGGTAAGCCTACTTCAAAGTTTCCGTTTTGATCGTTAATAATGACCTCCTCAGTAGTCAGCAATTGGTAACGACTGATAATATTGCTTAATCCTATACCTGTAGACTCCGCAAGCGTTTCTTTAGGTTGCAGATTGTTGCTTACATATAGATAGTTATCTTTTTTGACAATCCGGATATGCAGTTTCCGGGCAGCGCTGACCACATTATGTTTGATTGCATTTTCGATAAGCAACTGCAGAGAAAGGGGGATAATGTTTTCTTCTTCTTCCATATTGCTTTCATCAATCTCTACGATCAGGGCTTCCTCAAAACGAAGTCTGAGCAGATTGAGAAAGATTTGTGCAAATCTTAGTTCCTGTTGTGCGGGTACCAGTTCTTTGTCTTTTTGCTCCAAAACATAACGATAGATACGGGAAAGTGATGTAGTGAAGTCCACCGCCTTTTCCGGACTCTCTTCAATCAGTCCGGTGAGAACATTGAGACTATTGAACAGGAAGTGCGGATCAATCTGATTCTTAAGAGACTCAAATTGAGCGGTGGCATTTCCTGCAATCTGTTTCTGCTTCTGGATCTGTGCATTTTTATAAGCTTTATAGAAATAGAAAGCATAAAACCCGAGACCAACGACTAAGGCAATAAGAGTTGTCATGATATAAGTCGCTAAGTGCTGCCTCAGCAGAAATTCGGTGAATGAAAGCTCTCCGAAAACAACCTGAAAAAAGCAATTGACCACAAAGACCATCAATACAGTAATCAGGATACTACCTGGTATAAAATACGATAACCGTTTACGCCACAGGTTATCATTGGGTACTTTGCTGTGAATATAGGCGGCCAGATTGCTATTTAGCATATATCCCATTACCCCATAGATCATTCCGATCTGTGCCCCTCTGGATTTGTAAAACTGAATATCCAGATTACCGTAAGTGATGAGATAATAGGCCGAGAATAATAGGGATATGCCCGCACTTATTACTATTCCCAGAAATAATGATTTAAGAAAGGCTTTCATATCGGTATTATTTACTTGAACAGGAAGAAACGATCTGCTCTGCTTGCTCTTTTCCCCAGGAAGGAGCAAAAGCGGTCTCGGATTTCTGTGTTTCGAACAAATGTAGAGCTTTCTTTATACTTTCACACTCTGCGCTGGTATCCTGATGGAAATATTTCTTGGATTGCATCTGAAATTGAGCCAGATTCAGGATAACCCTTGGGTTTTCCGGTGCAATAGCTTTCGCTTTTTCGTATGTACCGATAATCAGCGGCGACAATTCCTGTGCTTTAGTCATAGGGTCTGTCGTGAGTTCAGCCGTATAATTCATGGCTTTCAATACCAACCATTCCGGGTTGTTATGCTGTGCAGGATAAGCATCCAGAATAGCCCTGGCTGTTTTGATCAGACTCATCTTGCTGTCGGCATCTTTAGCATTGAATGCGGATAAAATGGTAATAAAGGATTGGTAGTAAGCTGGTATCCAGTTGTCTTTTTCTACCTGTGCGATGCGCTCGAACTGGGCTGCGGCTTCTGTGTTTTTGCCGGATTGCCAAAGTTGCATTCCATTAGCCATACCTTTTTCATAGGCGGTCTGCGCAAACATAGAGTTTGTAATCAGCAGCGCAAGGAGTAATAATGTTGTTTTCATAATATGTTGTATTAAAGTTTATAATTCAAAAGTGTAAAGTCTGCTGTCGTTGTACAACTAATAATAACTGAACTGTCGGAAAACCGGGATGAATTGTCAGATACTACAGATTGTCCAGTTGGTTATCTTTTTTATTTCGGCTTATTGTCATAAAGAATCCTATAAATACAAATCTTTTAGCGACCGGAGTGATTGCCTGACGGGCAAATACACCCTGCGGTCCAGCCTGACTGGCGTAATTGTAACCATAAACAGGTTTATTACCCAGAAGGTTACTAACGGAAAAGAACAGAATCTTCTGCTGGCTAAGTAAATAAGACCAGCTCATCGCAACCTGCGAATAGCCTTTTGTCTTCTGTTGCATAAAGTCCGCCGAATTTGGGTCGTTATAAGGTCTTCCGGATACGTAGCTACCGGTAAGACTAAGTTGAGATTTCAGGTCACTGATCCAGTATTTGCTGACGACCGACAATGCATGATCGGCAACATAAGACGGAGTCACTTCCAGAGGATAGTTGGCTTCCTGGCGACGGGTATGCGTATAACTGTAAGAAACCCAGTACTGCAGATTTCGGATACTCGTATTATCCCGGTACAGGATATCCACACCTTCCGCAAATCCTTTTCCCCTGTTACTGTACACGCTTTGATACGTAGGACGGGCTGTATTGTATTGTACCAGCTGATTATACGTTTTTCGGTAAGCTTCAATACGAAGAGTTCTCCCTTTGCTTTCGTACATGTAATTGAGGATAAAATGTCTGGATGACATCCAGTCTAACCGATTGGCGTATTTGAGTACATTCGGGTCTGCCTGTTGATGAAAATCTCCATAAGCCAGTGAAAGCTGACTGGATCTGTTTATCAGATAGCCCAGTGATACTCTGGGTTCCAGAATCACTCCATCCTGCAAGTTTGTCTGACTCGCACGTAGTCCAAGTTTTGTAATCCATTTTGTACTGATTGCATAGTCCGTCTCTGTATACAGCGCTCCGATTTGCGAATTATAACCATACGCAAATGATCGGTCAGGATCTGTATAGTGCTCTTTATACCGGGTATAAAAAAAATCTCCTCCGAAGGATGTACGTAAACGTTGATGCCAGGTTTTAGAAAGCTTTTCCTTGACATGCAGACTGAAATCCTGATTCGGGATATAGCTTTCATTAAAATAAGTGCTCGTGTTTTTGCGGTCTGCGCCTATTCCGGATTCCATCCGCCAATCATTGGATAGTTTTTGTTTGTAATTGATATTCAGATAGATATTGTCTGTTTTTTGTTTTACATATACCGGATCGGTGTAGTCGATATGCTGCTGGCGCAATGAAAACCGTTCTATATTGAATGAACCATATACATTCAGAAAGCTGTTTTCGGACTGATGACGATAGATCATCTCACCGGACGCGCTTTGATAGGGATCTATCCAGTCCAGTTGTTGGTTAATCAGTTTTACATAAGGTCTGAGGTTAGAGTAGCTACCGTTGAAGCTGAGGGAGTTCCTCTTCCAGGCTTGTGTGGTTCCGAGACCTACACCAACCGAGGAAAGGGACAATTCAGTCTTCGGATCTTCTATTTTATCTGCAGTATTAAGCAGCAATACTCCTGAGAGTGCATTTCCATATTCGGCAGAGTAACCTCCGGTAGAGAGATTGATCCCTTTGAATAAGAAGGGAGAAAACCGTCCCCGGACAGGAGAATCATTAGGCGCGGATGTATATGGCTGACTGGCCTGTATACCATTTACATATGTACTTGTTTCGGATGAAGATCCACCCCTTACCATTAATCTTCCGCTTTCTCCGGCGACCTGAGCTCCGGGAAGTGTGGCCAGTCCGGCAATTATGTTGCCCATGCTTCCAGCTGTAGTAACAATTTCTAAAGGAGTCATTACACTGCCTTTGGCTTTATCTCCGGCCTGCAACATTCCGGCAGAAATAGCAATTTCATCCAGTTGAAGCGCTGCTTCTGCGAGTTGAATCTGTAAAACAGACGTTTGTGTAGTGTGTATAGTTAAAAGAGCGCTTTGATATCCTATAGCTGTTACTTTCAATTCTTTTGAGCCGGTTTCGGTGGTACGGAAGCTAAAGTTTCCGCTGGAGTCCGAGGTGGTACCATCATATGTGCCGATGAGATATATACTTGCACGGGGGACAGGTCTGTTGCTTTTATCTGTAATACGGCCTGTGATCTGGGTTTGTGCAAAAACTGCGGTCTGCATAAATAATAAAAAAATCAATACTCTCATGTGGTTAATAAATTTGATATAAAGGTGCCTCCGGAGACTCGTTTTGGCAAAAGAGAGTGCCTGAATTGTCAGAAAACCAGGATGAATTGTAGGAAGAGCACAAAGAGCTAACTTTTACTCCTGTTTCTCATCTTATTTTTTGGAATATAAACTATTTCTGTACTTTTGCGTAGAATTAATCTAAATAAGAATAAAGTATGCCCCACTATCTGAATATGTACCCGTCAGGGATGAGATATGTTTTCTTTAAAACAGAAAAAGTAATGCATTCCCATCAATAGGCTTTGCTTTTACATGTCTTTCCGGGTTTCCATATACGGTCTTTTTCTTATGTACACAATTTGCCTTTTCTGAATATGCCGGTTGATTTTATCATGGCAGGAATGCGCACAATGAAGGTACAGGTGTATAGCTTCTTCTTTCCGAATTACACAAAAACCAAATTATATTATTACAGAACATTACTATTCTAATTAACATCATGAGATCAGTCTTTATTATTTTATTGTGCTGTGTATTGCCCTTAACCGGTGCGGCACAGAAACAGGAACGGGTGCGCGGAAAAATTATGCTCACAGATCAGGTACCCGTTAAGGATGCCCTGTTGCGATTATTAAATACCTCTTATCAGTCCAGAACCGATAAAACCGGTGAATTTTATCTGGATAATGTTCCTCCCGGAGAGTATGTTATACAGGTAACGTTGAACGATATTGAAGTGCTGCGGGAGAATATACAGCTTACAGCAGGTATGGCAGAACTGCCAACGATCTATGCCACTAAAAAGTACCATGATCTGGACGGTGTGACCGTCTATGGTTACCGACGGAATAAGTTTCTGGATAAGGATAGCACCACAGCAGCCAAGATGCCTTTGCGTTATCTGGAAAACCCACAGGCGCTGACCAGTGTCAATCAGCAGATTATGAAAGAACAGCTGATTACAGATCTTTCGGATGCCCTGCGAAATGTACCGGGAATGGTCAAAATGCAGGGAAGTCCGGGGCGCGGCAGCGGTGACGGTTCATTCTATTACAGTCTGCGCGGATTCCCGACCAAAGTATCGATGGTGGATGGTGTGCCGGCGACGACTAACGGGGAAATTGATCCGGCAGATATAGAACGTGTAACGGTATTAAAAGGGCCATCCGGAACGTTATACGGGGGTGCGGTTACTTCATTTGGAGGATTGGTCAATATTATGACCAAAAAACCAAAGGATTATTTTGGCGGACAGGTTTCTTATTTTCTGGGGAGTTATAACCTCAACCGTCTGACAGCGGATGTATATGGACCGGTGACCAAATCCAGAAAGACACTTTTCCGTTTCAACTCGGCTTATCAGTATCAAAACGGATTCAGAGATTCGGAGTTCCGAAAATCTTTCTTTGCTGCACCGACATTCAGTTATGAGGTCAACGATAAACTGACCTTCAATCTGGGGGCACAGCTGTATAACTACGAAGGAACGAATACGCCGATTATCTTTTTTGCAAGAACACGTCCGTTTTATGCGCATACACCGGATGAACTGGGTTTTGACTGGAAGCGCTCTTATTCCAATAATGATATGACGCTGAAGGCGCCATCCATCAATATCAAGGGTGAAGTCAACTATAAAATTTCAGAAAACTGGACCTCCCAAACATTACTTTCCCGCAATTTCAGAAAAACAGAAGGCTTATACCAGTATCAGTTTATCCGTGGCAATGACAGCGATGCGCTGTTGGAGCGAAATGTACAATGGAACAATTCGGAAGGTAGTTCTACGAGTGTACAGCAGAATTTTAACGGTACATTTCATATCGGAAGTATTAAGAATAAGGTGTTGATCGGTCTGGATTATCTGAATCAGTCTACCCGAAACAACCACTCTCCGATAGTAAAATACGATACAATCAATGGTCGGGATCTGGAAAATGATTATGGTTTTATTTCCCGGGAACTGGCTACAGCCAGCATTCAGAAATCTAAATCGCCAATGGTGCGTAATTATACCTCCAGTAATATTTACGGAGCATACCTGTCGGATGTGGTATATCTGACAGATCGCTGGACGACTTTATTGAGTTTGCGTGTCGATCATTACAACAGCCGCGGACAGTTGAATCTGAATAACAATGTGCGTACAGGAGAGTTTAAGCAGACAGCCTGGTCGCCAAAAGTGGGCATGGTCTATCAGGTACTGAAAGATCGCCTGTCGACTTATGCAAACTATATGAACGGATTCAGCTATGTGGCTCCTGTAACGCAACAATTACCGGAATATAACGGTAATCTGAAACCGCAGATGGCCAATCAGTGGGAGGCAGGAGTGAAAACAAATCTATGGGAGAACAGATTTAACCTTACAGCATCTTACTATGATATCACGGTTAATAACATGTCCCGTGATATCGCCGTAGAACAGGGCGGTAAAGAATATCTGATCACTATTCAGGATGGTGAACAGCGCAGCAAAGGTCTGGAGTTTGAACTGATTACGAACCCGATTGCCGGATTGAATATTATGACAGGTTATACCTATAATGACAGTAAATTTCAAAAAGCGGATGCTTCAGTAGAAGGTCGTCGTCCGGGATCAGCAGGTCCGGCGCATGTCTTTAATTCATGGGCGAGTTATGTCTTGCAGACGCGTGTGTTGCATGGGCTTGGATTTGGATTTGGTGTCAATCGTGTAGGCGAACAGATCAGTGAGGATAAAGTGGTGACAGGACGCTTTACTTTCCCTGCTTATACGCTGATCAATGCTTCTGTTTCTCTGGAAAAAGAGAAGTACAGATTCGGATTCAAAATGAATAATCTGGGTAATGCCCAATATTTCGCCGGACAGGGAGTGGTGGTCGCACAGATGCCACGCAATTTTACAGCGGAGCTGACCCTGAAGTTTTAAAATACAGAGAGGAGAATTCTTTCTTACATGAAATGTATAAGCCGGTTGCAATTCTACTCTGCAACCGGCTTTTCTTTTACTTTGTCGGCCGTAACATGTAATAATGAAGTGAAAAACAGAGAAAATCCGGCAATATAAAGCAGGTAGACCAAATTGTGATACCATACTGTCTGCCAGATATTACTAACCATACCCCATAGTATTCCACAGATTACGAGCAAAAGGGAAAATATCAGCCATTTTTTTAAAAAGGACGGCTCCCTGCCTTTATGCTTGTAATAATTCTTTATAAACTGAAACGGCATAAGGATGAAGAGCAGAAAAAGAACCGGCATTAAGGGATAAGCCATCGGGTGTAATATGATTTTGCTTATATATTCACCTGCAGATTCATATGTCGTATCATAATACTGGTAATTGCCGCTGAGGATATTGCTCCATTCTCTATAAGAGATAATGACAGGAAAAATAAGCAGTGCCGTCAGTGTATTGATAACTATTCTCAGAAACATAATTCAGGATTATTTCTTATGCAAGTTAAGAATAAGAAATGCTATCACATGGTTAAAAATTTTTGTATTCGAAATAAAGGGTTTTCCTGTACAACAGCGGTGTAAAAAATTCTTTAAAGCATTTGTTTTATTGGTGTACAACTGTAACTTTGTTTATAGCCCTCGAGCAAATCTGACTTCGTAGCTCAGTTGGTAGAGCAACAGACTCTTAATCTGTGGGTCCTGAGTTCGAGCCTCAGCGGGGTCACTTTCTGAAAAGAACCTTTTTCGTAGAGAGAAAGGTTTTTTTAGTTTTCGAGACCTTTAAATGTATTCAAGATCTGGCTCTTCATTCCATTCTTTACCATCAAGAACTCTTCCATTCGCTTTTTTGCTTCGCTTAACCCCATCGACTCCCCAAGTTCCCCATTGTTTAAAAAAGAATGCTATATTTTGGTCATTGCATTGTTTCAAAACTTTTAATGCCCATTCAGGCTTCATCGGCCTGGCCTTTGATCCACTTTCCCCACCAACAATGACCCAATGGATATTTGATAAGTCTAAAATACCTAAATCTTCTAACAAAGGTTCTATTGAAAGAAATCTAATTTTCGCTTCAATTTTTCTGAGTATATCTATTCTTTGCTTTGCTTTTTGAAACTCTACAGTAACGCCTAACCAAACATTCTCTGGAATCGATCTGGTTTTACAATATTTTTCCAATATAAGCTCTCTCTTTGTTAAAATTTGATATGTATGATACGGTGTTAAACGAATTATATCAAAAACCCTATCTAAAAATTCGAATGGCATTTCTTCATGAAATAAATCACTCATAGAATTTACAAAAAACTTTGTAGGCTTTTTTATTTTAAGGGGCATTTCTAAACGATCTGGCATAAGTGTAAACTCAAAACCATTGTCATAACCTGGTGCTCCCATGGCTTTTAAGCGCATCGCCATAGATTCAGCGTAACAATGTTTACATCCAGAAGTCACTTTATTGCAGCCTGTTGAAGGGTTCCAAGTTGCTTCAGTCCATTCAATTTTTGAAGTAGCTTTCATACTTTTTGATTAAAATATTTCTATGAACTCATTCTTTTTTAATTTATGTAGGTTCTTTGTAATTAAAATATCATTGAACGTAATTTTTCTCTTATTTTTTAGTTCAATTAAAATTTTATTGGCATCTTTATAAAGAAAGCCCTCACTCAATGTATATAAATATATTTCTTTAATACCTTTCATGTTATTTTCAAATATTTGCTTATGCAATCCTTTTTCAAAAATATCAATCTTTTGAGGTATATTTAAATCATCAAATAAAAAGGGGGTTGTTGTATTTATTTTCTCATTATCAATATCATAATTAGCCTCTCCCCTTAACTTATCTTTTTTCCAACATACATTAAGAAACTTTTCGATTCCTAATGTATGATGTGTTCCAAAAATTAAACCATAAATATTTCTTTCTTTCTTAATTGAAAACGGTGCTAAATAATACTGTTTTTCGCTTGGAATGAAAAGTTTATAATGTTCTAATACTTTTCTGTGAATATGATAATAATGGGAATTCTCAAGAAAAGACCTATCAAAATTGAAATATTTTTTAAATTCATCTGTATTAGAAAACCTTTTAAAATATGACGATGAAATGAATAGTAAAAAATCTGTCTGCTTTAAGGTGACTATTTGTCTAAATAAGGGTTCAGTAATCTCTTTTATACCATTTTGATCAAAAAATAAAAAATTTGCAGACCCTTTCATTGATAGATAAAGCTTATCAAAAGTAGATTTAAAGTCGGAGTTGTAAGTTTTTATTTCGAATAAATCATCTTGTTGTGAAGTATTTTCTACTAAAATGTTGAAATTATCAATATTTAATTCATTTAAGTGTAAGATTATTTTCAATTTATTTTTTAAAATAAGTTCCTTTAAGGATTTAATTACTTGGATAAATATTAAAGGACTACCATCCTTTCCTTCTTTATCTTTCCCCTGTCCAGCGAAAAAATCAAAAATCTGTATTGTTCTCCATATAGGCTGTTTTTTTGCTACAAAAACCGGGAGCCATTCTTCAAAGTATTGCCTTACAATATCTAACTTTGTATTCGTTCCCTCATCAAAAGGTTTCTGAAATAGGTTTTTAACTGGCATAAAACTATTTTTTGGTTTTCAATCCTATTTCAATAACTTGAACAAGTTCTTTATATGTTGATATATTTTCTAACTCTTTACTTTCTGGAAATTTTGTCAATAACTGTTCTTTTAAGCTTTTAAAAAGCTTATCTTCTGATACTTGAGGTTTTATGTTGGTGCGGATAAACGTTTCATCTTTAATTGACATATAGGGCTCATAAAGCTTGAAATATCCTCTTCCAACAGCACCCTGAAATAAAAAAAGTTCTGGGTTAGTTTTCATCTCATTTCCTGCTTTCAAAATTTGTTCTTTGGCAATACCTGGATAGGGGTCAATGTAGAATACTTTCTTAATTCCAAGTTGAAAAGCTTTTTTGGAACATAACTCACATGGACTAGCTGTTGTAAATAAAATGCCTCCATGTAATGGTTGTCCACCGAATTTAGAAATTTGTAACATTGCATTTTCTTCTGCATGAAGAGATCTAGTATGAACTTGATTCTCTTTACCTTCAAACGCATTATGAAAATCCTTAAAACAATATGGGCAATTATGTCCATTTAAATTATTAAAGAAATTATCTTCCTCACCATACACATCTATTAGTGTCTCTTTCACTTTTTCTTTAAAAGTCTTACCTGAATAATTACCGCCATTTTTTTCGTAATCAGAATAGACATTAATTCTCTGATTTAAAGCTAATTCTTTTAAACTTCTTAAGGAGCATGGAGTTTGTCCTTGTGGCACTTCGTTCCATCCTAATGATTTAACAGAGTAACTGGAATCTGTTACCACAGCCCCAACTTGTCTTGATATACACCCTGAATTATACTTTGAACTAAAAGCTACCTGCATAGACCTCTCAATTGCTGATGGAGTAATTATGCCAGGTTTGTAAATTAAGGCTAAAAATTTTAAAAGTTGCATTTCTAAATTTAAATATCTATAATTTTCACTTTCATACTTAATAGGCTCAATTTCAGGATCCTTACTGTTATAGATGTAGTAATCTGCTTTTTGTATACAATTTTCGAGATCTGGAGTGGAG
Source organism: Sphingobacterium spiritivorum (assembly GCF_016725325.1). NCBI lineage: Bacteria > Pseudomonadati > Bacteroidota > Sphingobacteriia > Sphingobacteriales > Sphingobacteriaceae > Sphingobacterium > Sphingobacterium spiritivorum. Next base: position 1,643,686 of record NZ_CP068083.1, on the reverse strand, counting down.
AATTTTCCAGCTTTAAAATCTTTAATTTGATAGTGAGCATTATCTATTTCTTTTATCTTATCAATGATAGAAGATAGCTTTGCATTACTGAATCCTAGTTGTTCAATCTTGTTTTTAAGATATTCGTTAGCTTGTTGTTCATCACGACTTGATGCTATCAAATAAAAACCTGAGTATCTTTCTCTAAAAAAATTGATTTCCAAAGAATTCTTTAAAGAATCAATTATAATTCTATTCCAACCAATAGCCCCTCTGTTTAATTTAATGATATTCTTAATTGCCACGGCTACTGTAAAAATACTCTCGGTTTCTCTTTTCTTATTATTATCTTCAAAAGTTATATGTCCAGAAGATCTGAGATTGCATGCTATATCCTGTAAGAAAAGTTGACGAGCTACAATGTCAATTTTATCAATTTTTTCAAAGAAACCTTTAGCAAAAACACTGAAATTATTAAAGAATAAATCATTCAAAAAATTTAGGTTCTCTTTTTTAGATACACCGCTTTTTAAAAGATCAAATAATTTATCAAAACTAATAAGTTCAGAAATATTATCTTTTAAATATCTAAGGATCTGTTGTACAATTTTATCCGACAAATCGTCTTGCCCTAATCGTCTAGTGACATTTTGGTTTAAATTATAAAGCCTGTTGAAAAGATTGATAAGTAAATCTAAATTTAAATTTGAAAAGTCATTTGAACATTTTTTCTGTAATTCTTCTAGAAAAAATAATAATAAAATATCACGGTATTTTATAACGGAAAATTTACGCCATTCATTTGTTGAATCATTTAGGATATTCTTACAAATATTAAATTTTTGAATTTCATTAATATGAAGGTTTTGTGGAACAGAAATATTTTTGAATGGGTTTTCACTTGATTTTAAAAAATCACAAACATCATTACATCCCCCTCCCGTTCTCCCAGTAAGGCCAACAACTAAAAAGTTGTTTCGCAAACTATAAAAATTATCTAAACTCATTTTTGATTAATTAATGGTTGTAAAAAATCCAAATCTTATATATTTGGAGGAGAGCATAATTTATTGTTAAATAGTTTTAGTGAATATACAAAATACTTAACAGGTTTGAAGAAAAGGAAGTTTAAATTATTTAAAAAAAATTATATTATTCATCTTTTGTAACAACCGAAAGCTCTTAAAGTCTATATGGCTTATTATATTCTAACATTTTTCTCTAAATATTTAGTTAATAATGATCACTTTATTGAATTTTTATATTCAAGCATCCTATTTCCATATAGGAAAATTATTGCTTTTATTTCCCTAATCTAAAGCCAAGTGTTACACCACCTACAAAAGTAAATTCACTTATACCATCATAAAAAATTACTCCGGGACCGATGCCTACATTCATCATGAAACGCTCTCCATAGTTCCGCTGAATTCCCCACATAGCACCCACTGCCATAAAGAAATCAGGCACATATACATTATCACTTTTTAGTATGGAAGGACCGCCTGCTGCAACTACTCCGGCAATATAATTTCCGGAGTTATGTGCTACTTTTTTTCCTTTTCTAAGTCTTTTGTTTAAATCGTAATAATGTCTGACTTGCACATCAAGCGCAGGACGGATGACATAACCCCATTCTGAATCTTCATAATGGTAGTCGTTAATTGTTATGGATGAACTTCTGTATAAAACGCCTCCTGCTATAGGGCCCGATAAACGTAATGTAGTTTTTTTTCCAATACCCTTTTCGTAGGAAAGATTGGTCAGTAAATTATAAGCAAATTGGTGATCCTCTACCTGAGCTTCAACATCCGTATTTGTTTGCGCAAAAGAGGTGCCGGCGAAAGCTATCGCCATAAATGTTGTGATAAAAATTTTTTTCATTGATGGTTAATAATTTGATCTTGCGAAGATATAAAAATTGATAATGATTAATATCAGTCTATACAGAAGCAGGAAGTATGAGTCTGTTCATCTATTATAGTATATAGAATCTACTTCCAGGGGTGAAAATCACTTTTGTTATTTAAATCAAATTTTGCAGAATCTTTGAACGGACTGTCTTCAGATATTGAGGCCCTTTTATAAGAATATGTCCCAATTAATGATTTGTAATTGTCGGATGCGGCAATGACTTGAACCAGAAGCGTATAATCTCCGGAAGGAACGGCCTTTGTAAAGTCTTTCGTCGCATATTTTACGTGTTTAGGCATGTCAGAAAAAATATGATACACTGTATTCTTGTTTATCTCTTTTGGAAAATCTTTAATAGGAATAACAGCTATATCACAAAATATATACTCATCTCCGGTTATGACTTTATCACCGTTAGTTAAAGTCGCTGCAATATCAATCATACCATGCGGAGGGGAAGCTTCATTTTTGGAGCAAGAGGAAAAAGTCGTTACTAATAACAGAATAAGAATAGTGTAGTAGTTTTTCATAATTTATAGTTAAGGAGTAAAAATATAAAAAAAATCAAAGGTTAACCTCTTTACGGGAAACCCTTTTTTCAGGTTCTGTGTCGGCAGTATTTTCGTGCCTATGAAAAAGATAGTATTAATTTTGGTTGTTTTAAGTTCATTACTGGCATGTACAAAATCTGAGGTAGAAAACCTTTCAACTGGTGCCGGAAGTTGTACCTACAACGGAAACAGACTGTACGATGGCCCCAAGGGCGGATGTTATTATAAAAACTCCAATGGCAATAAAATCTATGTTGACCGAAGCTATTGCAATTGCAAATAAGCTAAAAGCCTTCCACCTAAATCAGTGAAAGGCTTTTATATCTAAAATTTATATCCGACGGATATGCCAAAGCCTTTGTTTTTTCGTTCTCCTTTAGGCTTGTATGATCCCCATTTCGGTTCCAGATTGGCCATACCCCATTCTGCGTTCAGCTGGAATGTATAGGTATTGAAAAGATCATATCCAATTACAGCACTTGTTCCGTAATCCCAGGGTTTTCCATAGATATAAGTGCCATAATCGGCAGCAGAGCCATCATTTTTAAATTTTATATCGCCTTTATTGTCGATCATAATGTCCCCTATCAATACGGTTTCGTCAGTTTTCCATTTTCCTCCTGTGCCATAGGCAAGATAAGGACCTACCCCCAGAATAAGACTTCCCGGTCCAACCTTTGGTTTGTAAAGAATATGCACAGGAAGTTCTATGTACGATACATTTGCATTAAATCCTTTGCTGAAACCTATAGATCCGGCATCGGCTTTATATCCTTTTCCGGAATACAAGAGAGAAGGCTGTACATAAAAGTCACTTATGACAGGAATATCTGCACTGATGCTGATGGAGAAGCGTGTGACGTACTCTGTTGCTAGTTCACTTTCCTGTTCATTTGTGGCATTGAGTGCGGTAAAATTAACTCCTGCTCTGGCCCCCCATTTGATCTGCGCCTGTAAACTATTTGTAAAAGAGATAATCATTAATGACAACGCAGCTGCATAAAGTTTGAAGATGTTCATAAATTCAGTATTTTTTTATCTGTTAATTAAAGGTTTGCGAATATAACGGTTATTTTTTTGGAAATGCTACAGCATATCTCTGTAAATATGGGATTAGGGGGCTTTGGAAGCATTAAAATTTAAATAATCATGTATATTTGACACATTATCAGCACAGAATTGGCCTCGTAAACCCTATTCCGAAACATGGATGAATTTAGACAGTTGAATCAACCCACAGGACGCAAAATACAGCTTCATGACAAAGAGTATCTCTTTTTCGGGGGAACAGCATATCTGAGTCTGCTGAATGATTCGGCATATATGGAATTGTTTATAACAGGTGTAAGAAAGCTGGGATTGAATAACGGGACTTCCCGCAATAATAATGTACAGCTTGGAATCTTTGATGAGGCGGAGAAAGCCATATCGCGGAGATTCGGATTTGAAGATGCAATTCTAGTTTCCGGCGGATATCTGGCCGCGCAGATGGTAGTCAAAAATCTGGCTGGAGAAGGAGAATTCATCTATGCGCCGAATAGTCATCCGGCACTCTGGCTGTCCGACAATCCCGGTATCCGGGGTGAATTTCCGGATTGGGTAACGAACACAGTTACTTGTATCAACAACTCAGAACAAAAGGTTTTCGTCCTCATCAGCAATACGCTGGATAATATGAAGCCGGAGCGATATGATTTTAAAGCTTTCAGGGGTATTGACCCGGATAAAAAAGTAATTCTTATACTGGACGATTCGCATGGTATAGGTGTAATAACCCGCAATCGAGCATCTGTAGCTGTTGAAGAGCTTGTACAGGACAATCTGGAAGTCATTTTATTGGCATCCCTGGCCAAAGGAATGGGAACAGATGCGGGTGTGATCTTTGCTTCCTCCCAACGTATCGCAGCATTGCGATCTTCAACATTCTATACAGGCGCTTCGCCCAGCTCTCCGGCATCGATGTATGCCTTATTGCATGGCGAAGAAATCTATCACAAGCAGTTTGATCAGCTGCAGCAGAATATTGCTTTATTTGACCAACTGGCAGGAGACAGACTTTCCCATACTCCCGGTTTTGCTGTGTTTACCTCAGCCAGGGTGGAGTTATATCACTTTCTGTTGCAGAGCGGATTTGTAGTATCCAGTTTTCCATATCCGCTGGCAACGGATCCTTTGCTGAACAGAATCGTAATCTGTAGTCATCATACAGCAGCGGATCTACACCAACTGGCTGATCATATAAACGAGTTTACAGATCAGCCGTAATGCTGTTTTAGTTCCTGCAGATGCTATCTGTATACTGCTACTTAAGTGTTAAAAATACAGTTTCCAGTCCTTTGACTTTGACTGCAAGAACACTGGAACCTTTATTTTTGCGGATCTTAATCATAGCGCGTCCATTAAAAGTCTGTAAGTAGCGGGAGCCTGAAGAAGTTCCCTGATCCTGAACTAATATTCCGTCTCCGGCCAGTTCAAAAAGGACATAGTCTTTTGCGTCCAGACATGCTGTACCCTCCGCATCCGTCAATTGTACTTCTACGACTACTTCGTCATTGGAGAGATTGCTGGTTCTGGTTGTGATACTGGTGGGTTTACTCCATTTTTTTGTTTGGTAAAATTGATTGATCTCATCTGTCACAGTCTGTTTCCCTTTCTTAGCAATTACCCGGATATGATTTTCCCCTTCGCGGAAAACGGTGTTCCAGCGTAGTCCTGCTGCGGGAAAATCTGCGGAGTTCCGTTTTTTCGTGCCCAGACTTTTTCCGTTGAAAAATAATTCGGCTTCATCCGCATTGGAATAGACCTTGATCATTTTCTGTTCATCGGCCTCTCCCCAGCGAATGGGCCAGGAGTGTCCGTATATATGAGCCATTAGATCTTTGGTCCAGTAAGACTGAAAAACATAATAAGACTCTTTTTTTGTAAAATCCCGCTCTACGACACCTTTCTGATTTACATAAGGTACCGGATTGTCCGGACGTACAGGAGTGGAAAAATCTTTGAAAGGCCAGTATGCAGATCCGGTTAGCCACGGCATATGTTCCTGTTCTTTGAGGTGCCAGTCTATCAGATTGCAGATGTAGCTTTCACTCCAGTTTCCATCTTTGGATGCCCTGGTTGCGCCTCCGTATAGAGAGGCATCTCCTGCGCGTTCATCCGCAGAAGTGCTTGACGTGAGTTTGGTAAGGCCGTTGTCCGGATTTTCATCGTGTCTTCGAGCATGGCTGTCCCCTCCCCACTCTGCATGAATAAAATGCGGAACTTGTTTGAATTCAGCCTCGGATACAGATTTATAGTCGGTATACTGACCCCTGTACCATCCCGCCCATATGGACGGAGAATAGACATCTACAATATCCTTACAGAAGTCACAGCGGCGGATGGCCGTCTTGCGGGTATTATCCAGACGATGAGAGAGATTGTGCAGCTCCTGCATAAAAGCTCTGATCTGCTGTTTGTCAAATGTGGGAAAGTCGTTCGGCCAGTCATTTTCATTTCCCATTCCCCAAAGAATAATGCTTGGGTGGTTGTAATGCTGTTCTATCATATTGCGAAGCATACGTTTGGCCTGTTCCTGGTAGACCGGTCCGCCAAGACCACCTCTGCACCAGGGAATCTCTTCCCAGACCAATATGCCCAGACTGTCACAGGCATTGAGAATAATACGGGACTGCTGATAATGTCCGAGACGGATAAAGTTAACTCCCATCTCTTTCATCATTTTCATTTCCTGCAGCATCATCTCTTCAGTCATAGCAGCTCCTACTCCGGCGTGATCTTCGTGGCGGTGCGTTCCTCTCAGAAGAAGACGCTCACCGTTGAGCCGGAAAGGGCCGTTGTCTACGAATTCGAAATGGCGGATTCCGATAGCTGTGCTTTGACGGAAAGTCTGCCCGTTATAGTTGCCCTGTATATGTAACGTATAGCGGTTGGGCTGATCGGGTGACCATAGTTCCGGTTTTTGTAGTCTGATGGCGGGGAGTGTAATTTCAGTGCTCAGCCTTTGATTGCTTGTATGCTTATAGACCGTCTTTCCATCAGGAGCGGTCAGTTCTACTGTAATATCTCCATTAGCCTGATCCGTTTGCGGATATAGCCGAAGGGAAACGGCAATATTCGCTGATTTGCCGGAGATGTCATAGGTTGGTGTCGCAAATACCTTCTCGATTGCGACGGCAGGAAGATACATCAGATTGAGATAGCGGTATATTCCGCCATATACATTGAAATCTGACAAATCTGATGGTATCATTTCCGTGTCTCTGGAATTATCTGTACGAATGACCAGCGGATGACGACCCTTATATTGTTTTTGAAATGCAGGGTTTTTCTCAAAAGCTTTTACAGCATCGGTGATGTCGACAGTCCATTCGTCATATCCGCCTACATGTTCTCCAACCAACTGATCATAGAGATAGACTTTTGTTTTTTGTCCTGCACCTTCAAAATGTAAAAGTGTGCGACCGTTGGGATAAGGATTGCGGATAGCCAGTGTAGTGCGGTACCAGGCAGGTCCCTGATAATAGTTTTCAAACGGAGCGACGGCATCTGTTGCATTATAGCAATGAGGTAACGTAATTTTCTGCCAGATGGGAACACTTTCGGAAGATCCCGGACTATATGGCCGGATCGCTTCCCAGATATTGCCCAGATCATTTCGCACAAAGTCCCAGTTTTCATTCAGGCGCATGCTCTCTTGTGCGGTATTGAATTGCATAGACGCAAAGATCATGTAAACTAACAGCAGGTATTGTCTCATAAATAGGATATAAAGTCTAAAAATAAGAAATGAAAGCGGGCAAAGGGAGGTTTGAAGCATATGAATTTGCGAAAACGTTTAAGTTTTACGCATAAAATTTGCAACTTTCGGGTTTCACGTGGAAAGATAATTTTACAAAATAACTCTTTGATATTCAAGGTAAAAAGTTGTACTTTTGTCGTTCGTTTACGATTGAAAACAGGAGTCGGTTGGGGATAAATACTTGTTAATGATGCATTTTTGTTGTCATTTTCATTAAAAAACGCAGAAATAATTTCCAAAGCTCGTTTTAAAGCAATACCTTTGCGTCCCCAAAGTGCTGTGTGCTTAAGGGTTGAAATACAAAATAATACAGTAAAAACAGATATGACTAAAGCAGAAATTATCGCAGAGATCTCTAACAAAACGGGTTTAGAGAAAGTAGATGTACAAGAAACAGTAGAGGCATTCTTCAAAGTAGTGAAGAACTCCATGATCGGCGGAGAAAATGTTTATGTAAGAGGTTTCGGTAGCTTCGTAGTGAAAAAAAGAGCTGAAAAAACTGCAAGAAACATTTCGAAAAACACAGCAATCATTATTCCTGAGCACTTCGTTCCAAGTTTCAAACCTGCAAAAGTGTTTGTTGAGAAGGTAAAAAACGGGAATAAATAATTCAACGAAATAATTTCATCATGCAAAAGACCAAGCAAATTGTTGTTATTGCCTTAGTAGTTCTCCTTGTAGGAGCCCTATTGGCGCAGCCAATAAAAGGTCTGGTAGATGGTAAGGAAGAAGCTACAAGTACCAAAGGTACTGAGGCTTCTTCTGTCGTTAATTTAGATGCGATCTCACAGGCATCCAAACAAGGATTAGATGCTAATCTGATTCAGGATATCGCAGATCTGGAATCTAAAGTAAGTAAAGCTTCGGGTGAAGATAAAATTGCACTTTACCAGCAGCTAGCTCAAAAATGGGATGACGTAGCAAAACCTGCTCCTCAGGCATTAATTTATGAGGAAATGGCAAAAATTTCTCCTAAATTTGAGTATTGGTTGAAAGCCGGACAGGCTTATCGCGCCGCCTATACAAATTTACAGGACACCGTATTAGCTTCGGCACTTAATCAAAATGCAATTCATGCATTTGAAGAAGCAACTAAACTTGATGCGTCCAGTCTGGATGCGAAGACAGGTTTGGGGGCCGCCATGGTAACGGGTACGAATAATCCTATGGCCGGTATTGCGATATTGCGTGAAGTCGTGGCAAAAGAACCAAAAAACGTAGAAGCAAACAAAACACTGGGATTGTTTTCACTGCAGTCCCGCCAATTTGATAAAGCAATCGATCGTTTCAAAACGGTTATCGAGCAGAAACCCGATGCGGAGTCATACTTTTATTTAGCCACAGGCTATGAAAACATTGGGATGAAGAGTGATGCTATCGCTGCTTTTCAAAAAAGCAAAGAACTGGCATCTGATCCTTCACTCTCTCAATTCATCGATAAACGTATCGAAGAATTAAGCAAGTAACATATTATTTTATAATCATTTAAAAACATTAAAGCTATGCCAAGCGGAAAAAAAAGAAAAAGACACAAAATGGCTACTCACAAACGTAAAAAACGTTTAAGAAAAAATAGACACAAGAAAAAATAAGCTTGTGGGGTTATGACGGTTATTAATGCATATTGCTAACTGAAATAACAGAGTACAATCGATGGATCTGCAATCGTGGATCCATCGATTGTATTTTTTCATTAAACGGGAATTATGTTTCATCGGTGCCCGTCCGGACGGAGTTCGGACAGGAAGGCATCCCAAATATGTAGCTGTTGGTAAAGGAATTAATTATCGATTCTACCCCTGATAAAGGGGTAACTATTGCTTTACTACAGGATAAACAGCTTGTTGAACTAAACAAGGAGCAGGCAAACAACAATTTTTCCGTCGGTGATATTTACCTGGGAAGAATAAAGAAGATCATGCCTGGTCTTAATGCAGCTTTTGTAGATGTAGGTTACGAAAAGGATGCATTTCTGCACTATCTGGATCTCGGTCCGCAGGTGCAGTCGTTACTCAAGCTAACCCGTATAGTAAAGAATGGCAGTTATCAAGAGAAACTGCTCAATAGTTTAAAACTAGAAAAGGACATCGATAAGGCAGGTAAAATTTCGGATATCTTGAGCCGGAATCTGTTACTACCTGTTCAGATAGCCAAAGAGCCTATCTCTACAAAAGGACCGCGGTTGAGTTCGGATTTATCCATCGCCGGAAGATTTGTAGTATTAGTCCCTTTCTCGAGTACAGTTTCTATTTCGAAACGAATCAAAGGAAGCGCCGAACGTACACGCCTCAAAAAAGTAGTGGAAGGAATCAAACCTGCCAACTTTGGAGTAATTATTCGGACTGTTTCTGAAGGTAAAGGGGTTGAAGAGTTGCAAAAAGACTTGTTAGACCTGATTTCGAAATGGGAATTATTTACCAAACGCCTTAGAACTGCAGAACCACCCCAGAAAGTGTTGGGTGAGATGGATAGAGCTTCTACCATTTTACGCGATATCCTGACGGATGAGTTTACGCATATATATGTTAATGATCCTGTTATCTACGAAGAAACAAAGTCGTATGTGCAGGAGATTTCTCCGGATCTGGAAAAGATAGTCAAACTTTATAAACATAAAGAACCTATCTTTGATCACTTCGGAGTAGAAAAACAAATTAAGGCCTCTTTTGGCAAGACGGTCAATTTGCAGGGTGGTGCTTATCTGGTAATTGAGCATACTGAAGCCTTGCACGTTGTTGATGTAAACAGCGGTAACCGGACAGCCAATAAAGAAAATCAAGAAGACAATGCGTTGCTGGTCAATAAGGAAGCGGCGCGCGAAATAGCAAGGCAATTGCGTTTGCGGGATATGGGCGGTATAGTGGTCATCGATTTTATTGATATGCACAAGCCAACTAATCGTAAGGAATTATTTACTTACTTACGCGAATGTATGCAGGCCGATCGTGCCCGTCATACGATATTACCACCAAGTAAATTTGGATTGGTACAGATCACACGGCAACGTGTACGCCCGGAAATGAGCGTAGTGACTAATGAAAAATGTCCGACCTGTAACGGAACGGGCGAAATCCGATCCAGTATCGTACTAATGGACGATATTGAGAGCAATTTGAGTTTTATTCTGCAGGAACAAAACGATAAGGGAATAACACTATGTGTACATCCTTATATAGAAGCCTACATTAAGTCTGGTTTTGTATCAAAAAGAATAAAATGGTTTATGAAGTTTGGAAGGTGGATCAAAGTAAAAGCCGTCTCTTCATATAGCTTAACAGAATTCCATTTCTTCAATGCGAAGGATGAGGAAATCAAGTTATAAGATATTCTAAAAAGGGGTAGTGTTCACTACCCCTTTTTTATGTTTAGTATTTCTCTGCACATCTGCGCTGTACTGCCCTGTTCCAGCCAGTGAATCTGTACATTATCTTTTTCCATTTTGCGAAAGTAAGTCATCTGCCTTTTAGCATAGCGATGTATCTCAGTTTCTAATTTGGTAAAGCAGGCTTCCCTGTTCAGATCCCCTGAAAGATAATAGGAGATATACTTATACTCCAGTCCATAATATTGCAGATCATCATGCGTCACACCGTGTGACAAGAGATGTTCTACCTCTTCTACCAATCCCTGATCAATACGTTGTTTCAGTCGCTGAGATATTTTCGTTCTCCGGATCTCTACCGGAGGATCGATACCAAATGCCTGGTAAGTAAAGGGGATGGGAACAAGCTCAGCTGTTCGCCCATATTTATCTAAGCCAGCCAGGATTTCTAATCCCCGGATCATGCGTTTTCGGGTGCTGTTATCAATCTTGAGATCCGGAGGAATTGTTTGCTGATCTAACCGGATTTGTAATTCTTCCCGGGATAAGATCTCCAATTCTTCCCGTAATTCGGGGTTAACAGGGACATGGCTGTATGGTTTTTCCTGAATGACAGATTGAATATACAAACCTGTGCCCCCACAAAGTATAGGCTGCTTTCCACTTTTGACAATATCAAAATAAGCTTTTTGAAAATCATGCTGAAAATCAGAGAGATTATATTTTTCTCCGGGCTCGCATATATCAATCAGATAATAGGGAATATCTTCGTATTCTTTCAGGTCCTTACCCGTGCCGATATCCATCTGTCTGTATACCTGACGGGAATCTGCGCTGATAATAGCACCATTTATTTTTTTAGCCAATGCAACGGCCAAAGCCGTTTTGCCGGAGGCTGTAGGGCCAAGTATAATAATTACATTTTTCATCGGAACATCAGATTGCTCCGATGAAAAATGTAAGGAATCTTGTCGGTTTATCACACGACAAATTTAGTCCATTTTTCGTTACCTTCATTATTCTGAACGACAGTCTCAATAAAAGCCATACCTCTTACACCATCCTGTACATTTGGAAAATCCAAAGATTCAGCAGACGGAGTGAGGCCTTCACGCTTCGCGGATACTGTCAGCGCAAAATTGCGGTATATGTTTGCAAAGGATTCCAGTAATCCTTCCGGGTGACCTGCCGGAATACGGGTATTGTGCGTCGCAAATGAACTTAATGTATAAGGAGCAGCATATGCATTACCTGTGCGGTAAAGCTGACGTGGCTGATCCAGCATTTTTATAATAAGGTTGTTCGGATCTTCATTTGCCCACTCCAGTCCTCCCTTTTCTCCGTAAATACGGATACGTACCGCATTCTCCTCTCCTGCCGATATTTGAGAAGCCATCAGAACGCCTTTAGCGCCGTCTTCAAATCGCAGTAATACGGATCCATCATCATCCAGTAAGCGGCCTTCAACGAAAGTGGTCAGGTCAGCACACAGTTCGGTGATCTTCAATCCCGAAACGTATTCTGCCAGATGTGCAGCATGTGTCCCGATATCCCCCATGACCAATGATTTGCCAGAACGCTTCGGATCTGCACGCCAGGCTGCTCCGGCATTCCCTTCCCGTTCAGAAAGACGGCTCAGCCATCCCTGAGGATATTCTACCACAATCTTCCGGATTTTACCGAAATGTCCTTCTCTCACCATCGCTTTGGCCTGTTTGACCATCGGATAGCCGGAATACGTATGCGTAAGGCATAATGTTCTGCCTGTACTTTCTACAATAGATTTTAGTTCCTGCGCTTCTTCCAGAGAAACAGTCATCGGTTTTTCCACTACCACATCAAATCCATTTTCCAAAGCTAGCTTTGCCGGACCGAAGTGTAAAAAATTAGGAGTAACAATGGTGACAAAATCCATACGCTCACCTTCCGGTAAAGCGGCTTCTTTGGCAATCATTTCTTCATAATTTTCATAAATGCGGTCTGGGGAAACAAATAGTTGCTCTCCGGATTCTCTGGAAATCTGCGGATCAATACTAAAGGCTCCACAAACCAATTCTATCTTTCCGTCCATAAATGCGGCTATGCGGTGAACAGCACCAATAAAGGCATCTTTGCCTCCGCCCACCATGCCCATGCGTAGTTTACGTTTCATCTCTTTTAGCGTTTTAAAACTTAAGTTTATAGTGTTAAATATACACAATACAGGGCTTCTTTCATAATGTTAGTACCAATTTGGCACTTCCACTATTATACTTGAGATAGCCTGTTGGGTAAGTACGGATGATAGTATCTTCCATATTTTCGGAGAGAAAATACCTTTTCTGGTCTGCTATCCAATATTTTTGTGCCGGAATGGTATAGCGCTTTTCAAAACCGATACGTTCGAGACTTGATTCCTGAGCCCAATCCAGATCTGTGTAGGTCATAATATCCCCGGGATTAAAATCCTGTTGAAAAGCACGGATCAGCTTGCTGATACCTCCGATTACAATATAGGGTTGCTTGTGGCAGAACCGTATCAGTTCAAAGGAGCGATAGCCTTCAGGTTTGTCATGCATGCGGCGACCGCCCGAAAAAACAGCTATAGAAATCAGTTCTCCGTCAGCGAATAAACCATATCGGTATTTTCCGGGCATTGCATCCTGCAGGTGAAATTCTTCCTGAAAAGCCATTGAAATCCGTTTATCTATACGAGCTGCTACGGTATTGCGTGCATAAATGCGCTTCCCCTGTCCGGCCAGCGTCCGGATACGGTCGATGATCTTTTGCTCATCTCTCGCCAGCTGATCTATATCCAGATGAATATTATGGGTGGGATGTGCCGGCTCTTTAATTCGTTCTGTTGCTCCGGCCAGGTAGATGTAAATCTGATAACTGAAGTCCGGCCCGGTAATAAGAGATATGTCGGTCTTACAGTTCTCTAAACGGAGTTCCTTTCCTGTTGAGATAGCAAGTTGTTGCATGAAGTATTTAATCTGCTCTGCGTCGGACATATGTACTTTGGATCAAAGTACAAAAGTAAAGGATACAATCGGATTAAATAAAAGCTTCCTGATATTTGGGTCATAAAAAATATTGGTAACTTTGTACCCACAAAATTTAATAAGATGAAACTGCCAATCGTTGCGTACGGAGATCCGGTCTTGAGAAAAAAGACACAAGAGATAGATGAAGATTACCCGGAGATCAAAGAACTGATCGCCAATATGTATGATACCATGTATGCAGCTCATGGAGTCGGTCTGGCAGCACCTCAGATCGGTTTGCCGATCAGGGTATTTGTGATAGATGCATCTCCGTTTGCAGAGGACGATGATGAAGATAAGTCATTGAAAGATTTCAAAAAGGTCTTTATTAACCCGATTATCGTGGAGGAAACAGGAGAGAAATGGGGATTTAATGAAGGTTGCCTGAGTATTCCGGATATCAATGAAGAGGTATTTCGCCCTTCTAATGTGGTCATTAATTATCTGGATGAAAATTTTGAAGAGCATGAAATCGAACTTTCTGGTCTGGCTGCACGTATTGTTCAGCACGAATATGATCATCTGGAAGCGAAACTTTTTACAGATAAACTGGGGCCGTTGAAAAAGGCGATGCTTAAAGGAAAACTGGATGCAATATCTAAAGGACTAATCAGAGTCGGATATAAAATGAAATTTCCGTTTGAAAAGAAAAAACGTTAAGGATTTATTCCTTAACGTTTTTTGTATTCGCCCACTGCAGGAAGAAAAAGCCGGTATTTGATAGAAACAATACGGACAATAAATACAACTGCAGCACCGATAAATGCACACCACGAATTATTGAGCCCTGTGTTGCGCAGCAGGATAAAAGTAATAGCTCCCGCAAGACAGGCCGTAGCATAGATCTCTTTTCGGAATATAAGTGGGGTCTCGTTCATCAGCGTATCTCGTATAACTCCCCCCAAAACTGCGGTAAACATACCAAATACAACTGCCGCAATGGTACTGCTGTCATAGATCAGAGATTTTTGTACACCTACAATGGTGAAAAAACCGATACCTATAGCATCAAATAAAGAAAGTGTACGTGCGTATTTGTCAAGGCGCTCATTTGCAAGGAGTGCGATGCTGACACCGATCAGAATGGCTACAAGGTAGTTTCCGTCATTGACCCATACAGGACGCAGGTTGAGAAAAATATCCCGGAGTGATCCCCCTCCGATAGCGGTAACAAATCCCAGAAAAGTAGCACCAAACATATCGATGTTTTTTCTGTTGGCTGCCATTGCTCCGGATATAGCAAAAAACATCGTTCCGACCAGGTCACTGTAATATATGTAGTTGGCGTCTGTCATCTGAATAATTTGAATTCAATTATAAATAAATTTGCGTAGCTATGTAAGGAAGAACGTTTATTTTTTAACAGGACTATCCAGATTTATACCTACTCGTATTGCTCTCAGACCTTCCACTCCCTGCACTTCCTCCAAATCTAATTCCTCAATACCTGGCAGCAGTAGATGGGTCGCCTGTAAAGATTGTATGCTTTCACGCAATTCTGAGGCCATTTCCTGAGAAAAATATACGATTGCAATTTTATCCGGTTGTGTAAGGCGCTCGAGCGAATGTCTGATCCGTATTTTATCTATTCGTTTTTTAATGATCTGGTACCTGATGTTATAAGATCCTTCTACATCAAATCTTCTCTCATCACTGCGGAAGCTGATGTCAATATTGGTAGGATTGACAAAAATCAGCTGTGTGGTCTGTAATGGTATTTTTAATTCAGGCTGCATATGATGCACTAAAATACCGATTCTAGCCATGGTGATAAGTTGCTGAAGACGAAATATCCGGATAATTCTGGAGTCAAATGGCTGTAATGGGGTAATGGATTCACCGACAAAGATATCGTACTCTATGCCATCCGTTCTGAACTTTTCAAAGTAAGAAGGATAGTTGCCCTGTACAAAGGCATTAAGAACATCGAGTTCCTGACTGATAACAGCATTAAGCTGTTGCAAGGAAATCTCAAATTCATTCTGAAAACAATCGTTGTGTATCTCGTTACAACTTATCTGATTTTCGTAAGATGTGATAAGTGCATTTGTTCCGGCATTATGATGCCTCACCTCCTCAAAAAACTGATTAAGGTCTTTTCTGAAAAACTCTACAATCTTAAGCAGTGCCTCATCAAAGGGTAGCGTAGAAAATAGCTTTCCGGATTGTTGCATTTTATCTATAAATGCACGGACTGCCGGCGAATCATCTATATCCTGAATCTTTAGAAGCAGTTCTTCCAGTTGCTGATGTTGCAGATTAAAATCGCGCTGTACGGCCTTACTTCTCAGAACAGAAGAATCTCTGACATCTATTGCACCATAGAGCGGATATACATCTCTGAAATAAATGTCTTGTATTTTTGAATTCGGGACATTTGCCGCAAGGTCTCCAAGGTATTTAGCTGCAACCTGATTAAATTTCCATTGTACTGCCGGTTGTAAAGCAGTAAACTGTTCTGTAATGACTTTGTCAAGCCTGTTTTTAAATTCCAGAGAGAGATCAAAAGACAACTGAGAAAGCAGTGTCGCTATATGACGAAGTCTTGGCAGGATGCTTTTATCCAGCATTTTTCCATTGGTAGAATAGATCTCCAATACACCAGAGAGCGTATTGTTATAATATAGCGGCAGTCCTAAATACGAAGTTATCCCTATCTGCTGAAGTGCATTGGTCAGCATAGACTCCGAATCGATCATACCATCCACGAGATTATAGACAATGGAAAAGGGAGAATGCAGATATTCGTAGATAAAATTAGGACTCTCCTCCCTGAAGATATTCTGTAGCTGCCCGAACAATACACTTTTATGTGTAAAGTCTGAATTGACCACAGGTGAGCCATTAAGATGGAAAAGAGGGAAAAGACTGAATTGTACTTCAGAAACACCAAGAAGTATTTTAATAAACTGATCAAGCTTTTGAAAATAATGATTTGTCTCGTAAAGAGACAAGTTGGTCATCATAGACTTGATATGCTGTGTAACGCGTTCTTCAGTGACATTCTGAAAAGTCAAAAGCGTGAATCCTGAAAACTCAAATTTAGTAATATCAAGCACCTTGCTGAGCTGAGACCAGTCCGTGTTTGCTGGATTTCGCTGTTCTTTTAACTGTGTGTAGTCTATGGGAGGCAGGTCGCCTTGCACCTGAATATCTACAAAAGTGTAATCTGTAATCAGATCATAATAGCTGTGTACAGTTCCGTCTTCACTCTTTAATGTGTACAGAATCTTATCTTTTTCGGTATTCGGAAATCCGTAGAATCGCTGTAAGACCAATGCATACAGATGGCGGATCTGGGGATCTATCTCCGGGACAATAAAAGCAGTTTCGGACATATCTTCCTCTTCCAGATTTTTGTCCAGGAAGGAGTAAAGTGCATCCGTGCCATAAGCGACCGTTTTGCTGACCGGAAGTCCGATTCCCCAAAGAGTATCCTGATTGTTAGCCATCAGGGATACGGTCAGGTTGTAAATCAGATGAAAAACCTCATCATATGCGGTCATATTATCCAACGCCAGCTTGCCGTTTTTGTGCTCAACTTCTCTGATTCTTTTTAAAGCAAATTCAGGAAGAATACGTTTGTGCGGATCAGAGTTTTGGACGATATTATCCAGATAATTGAAAAAAGGGTCGCAGGAGAGTTCTTCTTTAAGAACCGGCCAGTAGCCGGCTTCTTTCCTGTGTATATCTTTTAAATACGATTGCATAATCTCTCATTAATATTTAGAAACGGAAACCCATTGAAAAATAGGGATACCAGCCTTCTGTGGAGTGGGCCATGACAAACTGCAAAGCCAGCATCTTAGCCAAAATGTAATAAGCACCACCACCAATGCCCTGATGCATAGAAGAATCTGTAGTGTTTTCAGACCAGACCTTACCAATATCATAAAGACCCAGAACTCCAATTTCACCGGGAGCAATATAACTGTTAATATGATGTACGCGTATCCGTGCTTCAAGATTATTATAAAAATACTGGTCTCCGGCAAACCGGTATTGGCGATATCCTCTGAGATTACCCTGTCCTCCCAGGAACAGGGACTGATAAAAGGCAGGTTTCCCCACATTGGATCCCGCACCGGTTCTGTTGGCAAGTACAATAGCTTTCTGTAAAAAACTTTTGTATACCCCCATCTCAGCAGTCAGCTGTGCATAGGATCTGGAATATTTATTCAGACCTGTATATCCGGAGAGAGAGGTAGAAAAATACCCTCCTTCTGTTGGATTTAAGTGATTGTTGCGATTGTCCTTCATAAAATGCGCTGCAAGCCCTATAAAAGTCTTGTCTTTGGAGACGGTAAGACTGTCGTAAGAGTGAAGAGCGTTGGATGTCAGAATAAACCGGTCTTTGTTTTCTTCCGGATTCATATGATAAGCCTGAAAAGAAGGACCAATGCTGTAGGTAATAGTAGGGCTGGGATTCCAGAGTAAATGTGAATTTACATCAAAAAGATTAAAACGGGCTCTGTAATACCTGCTGCCATAGGTGTCTTCATGAAATTCAGAGTCATTACCCATCCCGAAAAAATTCTGACTATTGTCCGGAGCTTTGGCATTCGCTTCGACTACCAGATCTGCTTTGCCAAATACTTCTTTCCATTGACCACGATATTTGATACGGTAAGCTCCGGTGCGGATCGCCCCTCCTATTCCGAATTCCTGGGTGTTGGAAAACGGAGTTTTGCGAAAACCTCGCTGCTGTGTGTATTTAAATCCTGCTCCCAAAAATACTCCGTCATCAGCATTATATCCTGCAGTCAATAAAGGAAGCCAGGTGTTATATAAATTTACGGGAACAAAATCTACATTAGCAGAATCTTTACTGCTTTTCACATGCAGACGGTTAATATCACCGGAGAAATGTGAAGAAGCACTGTTATCATATAGTCTGATTGTTTTGTTGGAATGTTGTATCTCGTATGCTTTGCTATCATAGCTGCCTATAATCCGGAGTCCTATATCTGTGTCGGAAGTATTGACAAAAACGGAATCTGCACCTTTACCTAAATATATTCTTACTTCTTTGGTCATGTCCGGTGAGAATATTTTGTCCATTAGCAATTTAGTCTCCTCACCTTCTTTATTGATTTTGGTTATTTTAATGCTTAACGCTTTATCCGGAGCATCTTCAATCCGTACTTTTTCATTCTTATCACTCAGATGTACGTCAACGATATTATTTACAAAACGGTAGTATTTATCCATAGCTGCGGGCATGGCATCTCTGCGGGATTTCAGGTCATGCAATATCGCTTCCCCACGGATAGTGATAGAGGACTGGGGCAACTTGCTGACACTCTCTGTCAATACCTCATCTGTAAGTTGATCCGAAAATTTATGTGCTTCCTTCATCCATTCTTCATAAGACAATTGTGCCTGAGGATGCGCATTGAGAAAACGGGATTTGATCATTGAATATTGAATTCTGGGAATTTTGGGACCAAATCCCTGCATAGTGGGCATAATAAAAGGCTGATAGATGTTGGATGTAATAAATCCCTGAGTGACACGCAATGCCTGGTCACGATCCCGGGGAACGGAAACATAGTCGCGGTCTTTATCTTTTTTGCCTTTATTTACATCATACCACCTCCACTGATCTTCATGTCTGTCCCAGTCATTGATCAGGACATCCAGCATTCTTGCTCTTAGAAATGTTTTAGCCTTAAATTTATTGTCATTGTCATTTTGCAGCTTTTGCATCATTTTGATGCTGTTGTCAGAGTTGCCCAAAGGCTCCCGCTCTTCGAGCAAGGCCACTTCATTTGCAAATAAAAGATTATAAGCGCCCAAAGCGGTATCCGGAGCGACTACTCCGATAACAGGATTGGCTACGGGCACATCTATTGCTTTTGCCAGAGGAGGTATCATTAATGCGGAATAGGGATGTTGGGCACTGTTTGCATCATCCAGAACATTTTGTACAAAAGTGTGATGCAGTTCTTCCGGAATAAGAGATTCTGTCCGTTTGTTTACAGAGCGAAGAGCCCACTCTTTGCCCTGTGCATCTTCCAGACGCAGGGATATAGATTGCATTCCTCCGCCTCTTTTCGTAGGTTTTAACCCGCCATGTAGTTCCGACATGCGTAATACAGGTAGTTTGGTTTCGGCGGCCCATTCTTTTCGGTAGTTTTCACCCAGGAAGAAGCGTTGAAGGGTATTCGCCTCATCATATTTCGGATTGACCCGTACAGTGACACTATCCCGGCCGGCAGTCCTGTTGTGTAAAGAGTCTACTATAATATTTATATCCTTATAAGGCTTGGTATATGTGTATGATTCTTTTACCTCATCTTTATCATAGACATAATATGTCATTTTTATATTTCTGTCTTCGAGTTGATCCAGAATTACAAAGCCTTCTTTTTCTCCTTTGTACAAAAGGTGTTTTCCTTTGTGAATATGTGATGCACGTGATCCGGCTCCGCTGACAACCTGTGTAATGTTTTTATCCTGAATGAGTTGGAGCCCGTGATCATGTCCGGAAACATAAATAGTATTAGGAAACTGTTTGAATACAGAAGTCACTTCTGTAATAAGGTCTGTGTATTCAGGATGCGGCTTATCCTCCGGGCTTTGGAATACTGTGGAACGAAGGAGCGGATAGAGTGAGCCGACAACAGGTAGCGGAATGTAAAGATTTTTCCAGCCTTCTGTAAGAGGAAAGAGGTGTTGTTTTACTGAAAAATATCCGCCATGTGGTCCGTAAGTCCGCATGGGGTGATGAGAGGCAACTATAATGGTTTTATAACGGTTTTCATATAACAGTTCATCAAGCTGTTGCAGAAAAACAGTTTTAGAATCACATTCGCAATCGATGTCTGCTGTTGATTTCTTGTGTGGAAATAACCAATATTCACTGTCATAAGCGATAATAACCAGATCTTCAGAGACCGGAATCTCTACCGGTCCCGGACATCCGTTGGCAGGAAGGACTTTTAATAAGGAATCCTGTTGATCCGCTATAAAGTTCCACTGCGCCCTTATTTTTGCAAGTCCTTCTTTACCCATATTATCCCAATCGTGATTTCCGGGAATAAAGTAAACAGGACTGCCGGCCTGTCTTAGGGGTGAAAATTGGGAGGATAAAATTTCCTTGGTTACTTTTTCTTTTGGATTTCCGGGTAAAGCCATACCAGTAGGATATATATTATCTCCCAGATAGAGGGTTGTCGTTTTGCCCGGAATAATAAGTTCTGCTGCTTTAGTAATCAAAGCAGTTTGCTGCGGATTGATTTCTCCCGCATCCCCGATCAGAATCAAACGGCTGCGGATCTGTCCGTTTTGAGCAAAGGCCGGACCGGCCAGCAGAAGAAACAAAAAAAGCGATTGAAATTTCATTATTTAAGCAGTTCAAATTTATATAATATCGCTTTATCTTTATTGCCGGCCTCATTGCTGATATACAGGTTGTCATCGGCATCAAAAGCAATCCCTTCCGGCTGTGCATGCTGTTTGCGGCTTAAGGGAGAAACAGACTTTACATTCCATTTGTCATCTGTGATGACCAACACTTTATCTACTGATGAAAGAATATACCATTCATTTGTTGACACACGTTTTGTCAGAGCAGAAGGTTTGAAGGTGTTAGAGAAACTATGGTCAACTTGTTTTAACTGCTCAATATTCAACGTGAATCCTCCGTTCGCTTCCAAATCTCCGCGTTCATTTATTTTGAAGATATAACCGGAAGTCTGCGCTTTCTTTTTGTCTGCGGAACAGGATTTGCACAGCGCAAACACCAACCCACGGGCAGGGTCAGTGGCCAGACCTTCATATTCTCCCTTTGGTAATAGGTCCTTGAAGGTTTTGACCTGCTGTATATTGTTTTTCTCAGTAATGGGAAAAGTATATAACGTACCATTACTCTTTAGAATAATAAAATGACTGTTGCTGACCGCTAAATCTTCATAATCACCATCTTTTTCGAAAGGGACAGAAGAGAGCTGTTTGTTTATAAGATTATAAGAGTACAATAAACCCTTTTCATCCTGAATGGCATAAATCCATTCTTTATTATCAGGTAAGAAAGTAATTCCCGAAATTTCCTGCAATTCTTCTGGCAATTCCGTTAGCGCTCCCTGATCAAGTTGGTAAGGAAGAGTTGTAGCGGCCGTTGATGGGGCAGATGCTGTATCTTTTGTTTTCGTATTGTTGGCTTTCTGAGAGCAGGCCTGAAAAGCATATGAACTTAAAGATAGAGCCAGGGATAATATGAAGACGGAGCGATTCATAGGCGTCATTTTAAAAGAATGATTATATACTTACGGAAATCAAAAAGGATATAGAAGAAAGAATCAAACCAAGCATAAATATAGCATATGCAATACGCAGTAGTTTGTATTTTCTTCCTAAAACAACTCCCTGTGCATACACATCCTTTGTCAGCATCCCATACAGGAACTCGCTGTCATCCATCACCCTGTTCATTCCTTCCTTATATTCCTCCAGTTTCATTTTATAAAAATTGCCGAAAAACAAGAGGTTTACTGTTTTTTTATTAATCTCTTCCTGTGTGAATACTCCCGGTGGCACCTTCGGAATAGTGGACAATATCGCGACTACCATTGTGGATACACTGAAAGATAATAGCATAATAGTAGGAATAACCAGATGCTCGTTGCTATCCAGCTTTCTCAACAGTACCGCTATGACCATAGAGAGAATAATCGAATTAACCGTTAATAGAATATTCGCTTTATTATCGGCCATATCACTTAAACGCTGATTGTTGGATGAGGTAATCCGAAACATAGTTTCTATCCCGCGCTCGGGTTTCTTTTGCCGTTCCTCATTCTTTTTAGAGTAAGTATCCTCCATCAGCTCCTTCCCCTCCTTGTTCTCTTTATCCATTAAGGTTTTCAGATTTTTCTCTTTTTTCTTATTCAGTTTTTCTTTTGCATAATCTGTATGATAGTGATGCTGCTGCATAAGTGCGATTGTTTGCTTTCTCCATTCCTCTTTACCGATCTTCTTCCCTCCCACTGTTTCTGCTTCTTTACGCATAAGTTTATTGCGGGTCTCGAAATTCTCCCCTCCTAAATGAAACAGATCTGCATCACATAATATCTGCTCTAATAAATTAGTGGGTTGCTGCGGCATCCGGGTAGCCATAATGCAACCTACTACCTGATCCTGAATATGCTTATCTATACCTTGTTCTTCAAGAAATGTCCGGGCGAGTTGCGCTCCCCTTCCTTCATGTTGCTTGGCTCCGCCATGGAAATAGCCCAGGTCATGGAAATAAGCAGCGCATAAGACAATAAACAGATCTTCTTTATTAAGCGCATAGTGATGGGCGATCTCAGTAGTCGCATTGACCACTTCTGAAGTATGTGAATCATTATGAAAGCATAGCTCGGCAATTTTATGTTGCTTTATAAAGTCTGAAACATAGGCTTGCACTTTTTGGAGGATCAGGTCGTATTCCATTTTAATAACCGTTAAGTATTATAACAAATATATCTACATCTGTAGAAAGTCGTAGCAAAACCTGTTTGTTTTTAATAGAAATATATATTTTTTGATTCCTGACTGACTTTTACAAGCCGTTTTATAATGACTTTTGAAATTATCTTGTATATTATCAGATAGTTAAGTTTTAATGAATAAAAAGCTTTGAAAAAGGTTTGGAAGTAATGAGTATAAAGTTCTACCTTTGCACCACTCCGCAAGGGAGGGACGGTTGTTTCGCAAGGGACGACACTTGAAAAAAGGAGGTTTAGAATAACGGGAGGGCATATTTTTTATAAAAAAGATTTGTGTATACCGAAAAAGATTTCTACCTTTGCCATCCCTTACGGGAGCTAAGCTGAGCGGTTTCGGATAGAGATCGGGAGGTGAAAAAAAAGGAAAGAAAGAACCAGAAAATATTTTCACAAATATTTTGGAAGTTTAAAAAAGATTTCTACCTTTGCAGTCCCTTCAGAAACGAAGGAAAAAACAAGATCAAAAGGGGCGCAATGCCTTATTGAAATAGAAGCTGAAACGAGAGTGGAAGCGCGAAGTTCTTTAAAGAAATAATCATGTAGCGTAACGAGTAGTTGATTAGTCAGCGAAAGTTAACAAACAATCAACCAAGTCAATTCAGGTTAGAAATTAACAAAAGACAATTCTAATTATTTTTATTGATAAATAGTTAGGTGTCGAACAATTCATTATTACAATGGAGAGTTTGATCCTGGCTCAGGATGAACGCTAGCGGCAGGCCTAATACATGCAAGTCGAACGAGATTATCCAGCTTGCTGGATATGAAAGTGGCGCACGGGTGCGTAACGCGTGAGCAACCTACCTCTGTCAGGGGGATAGCCCGGCGAAAGTCGGATTAACACCGCATGACATTATAGATGTGGCATCACATTATAATCAAATATTTATAGGACAGAGATGGGCTCGCGTGACATTAGCTAGTTGGAGAGGTAACGGCTCACCAAGGCAACGATGTCTAGGGGCTCTGAGAGGAGAATCCCCCACACTGGTACTGAGACACGGACCAGACTCCTACGGGAGGCAGCAGTAAGGAATATTGGTCAATGGAGGGAACTCTGAACCAGCCATGCCGCGTGCAGGATGACTGCCCTATGGGTTGTAAACTGCTTTTAT
Source organism: Sphingobacterium spiritivorum (assembly GCF_016725325.1). Taxonomy (NCBI): domain Bacteria; kingdom Pseudomonadati; phylum Bacteroidota; class Sphingobacteriia; order Sphingobacteriales; family Sphingobacteriaceae; genus Sphingobacterium; species Sphingobacterium spiritivorum. The sequence continues at coordinate 1,619,484 of NZ_CP068083.1, read as the reverse complement.
CGGGGAATAAACCTACGTTTGTAAACGTAGCTGAATGTACCCGAAGAATAAGGATCGGCTAACTCCGTGCCAGCAGCCGCGGTAATACGGAGGATCCAAGCGTTATCCGGATTTATTGGGTTTAAAGGGTGCGTAGGCGGTTCTTTAAGTCAGAGGTGAAAGACGGCAGCTTAACTGTCGCAGTGCCTTTGATACTGAAGAACTTGAATGCGGTTGAGGAATGCGGAATGAGACAAGTAGCGGTGAAATGCATAGATATGTCTCAGAACCCCGATTGCGAAGGCAGCATTCCAAGCCGTTATTGACGCTGATGCACGAAAGCGTGGGGATCGAACAGGATTAGATACCCTGGTAGTCCACGCCCTAAACGATGATAACTCGATGTTGGCGATAGACAGTCAGCGTCCCAGCGAAAGCGTTAAGTTATCCACCTGGGGAGTACGCCCGCAAGGGTGAAACTCAAAGGAATTGACGGGGGCCCGCACAAGCGGAGGAGCATGTGGTTTAATTCGATGATACGCGAGGAACCTTACCCGGGCTTGAAAGTTAGTGAATGATCCAGAGACGGATCAGTCCTTCGGGACACGAAACTAGGTGCTGCATGGCTGTCGTCAGCTCGTGCCGTGAGGTGTTGGGTTAAGTCCCGCAACGAGCGCAACCCCTATGTTTAGTTGCCAGCACATAATGGTGGGGACTCTAAACAGACTGCCTGCGCAAGCAGAGAGGAAGGTGGGGACGACGTCAAGTCATCATGGCCCTTACGTCCGGGGCTACACACGTGCTACAATGGTCGGTACAGCGGGCAGCTACACAGTAATGTGATGCCAATCTCTGAAAGCCGATCACAGTTCGGATTGAGGTCTGCAACTCGACCTCATGAAGTTGGATTCGCTAGTAATCGCGTATCAGCAATGACGCGGTGAATACGTTCCCGGGCCTTGTACACACCGCCCGTCAAGCCATGAAAGTTGGGGGTGCCTAAAGCATGTAACCGCAAGGAGCGTGTTAGGGCAAAACCGATAATTGGGGCTAAGTCGTAACAAGGTAGCCGTACCGGAAGGTGCGGCTGGAATACCTCCTTTCTAGAGTACTTGAATTGGTGCTCGTTACGTATACACATGATTAAAGAAAGACATTAAGAAGAAAGTACCCATCCCAAGAAAAAGGAATGGAGTTACCGAGAGAGATTAAGAAAAAGCTAGTCCCGTAGCTCAGTTGGTTAGAGCACTACACTGATAATGTAGGGGTCAGCAGTTCAAATCTGCTCGGGACTACCACACAAGCCGGGGAATTAGCTCAGCTGGCTAGAGCATCTGCCTTGCACGCAGAGGGTCAACGGTTCGACTCCGTTATTCTCCACTAAAGAAATGTGTTATCGAGTGATAGCATGGTAAGTTTCTTAACGAGTTCTTTGACATATTGAAAGAAAAAAATTACAAGAGAAGACAACAGTAGAGACGTTTTCCATTAATTTGGAGAACACAATACAAGCATCACCATAGTAGCAAAAGGGCTATGCGTGAGAAGAAAGTAAATAAGGGCACACGGGGGATGCCTAGGCTCTCAGAGGCGAAGAAGGACGTGATAAGCTGCGATAAGCATCGGGGATTGGCAAATGCGACTTGATCCGATGATTTCCGAATGGGGCAACCTAACATACTGAAGGTATGTTGTATAATACGCGAACGCGCTGAACTGAAACATCTAAGTAGGCGTAGGAGAAGAAAATAATAATGATTTCCCAAGTAGTGGCGAGCGAACGGGAAAGAGCCCAAACCATAATTGTTACGGCATTTATGGGGTTGTAGGACCACGACGTTGTATTGACCGTATGAAGTAGAAGCAGATGGGAAGCTGCACGATAAGGGTGATAGTCCCGTATACGTAAAGAGGGTCAGCATAGTGGTATCCTGAGTACCGCGGGGTCGGAGACGCCCTGTGGGAATCCGGCGGCACCATCCGCCAAGGCTAAATACTCCTGAGAGACCGATAGTGAACCAGTACCGTGAGGGAAAGGTGAAAAGAACCCCGAACAGGGGAGTGAAAAGAACCTGAAACCGTGTGCTTACAAGCGGTTGGAGCAGAGTGATTCTGTGACAGCGTGCCTTTTGCATAATGAGCCTACGAGTTACTCTTGTCTGGCAAGGTTAAGTGGTTCAGCCACGTATCCGAAGCGAAAGCGAGTCTTAATAGGGCGCATAGTCAGATGAGGTAGACGCGAAACCTTGTGATCTACCCTTGGGCAGGTTGAAGTTGCAGTAACATGTAATGGAGGACCGAACCGATAAACGTTGAAAAGTTTCCGGATGACCTGAGGGTAGGGGTGAAAGGCTAATCAAACTGGGAAATAGCTCGTACTCCCCGAAATGTTTTTAGGAACAGCGTGAGAGTTTAGTTTGATAGAGGTAGAGCTACCGATTGGGTGCGGGGGAGTCAAATCCTACCAAATCCAGACGAACTCCGAATGCTATCAAATATATCTTGCAGTGAGGCTTTGGGTGCTAAGGTCCAAGGCCGAGAGGGAAAGAACCCAGACCATCAGCTAAGGTCCCCAAATATACACTAAGTTGAACTAACGAGGTCCGGTTGCCCAGACAGCTAGGATGTTGGCTTGGAAGCAGCCATTCATTTAAAGAGTGCGTAACAGCTCACTAGTCGAGCGGCCGGGCGTGGATAATAAACGGGCATCAAGTGTATTACCGAAGCTATGGATTATATACAAGAGTATATACTGGTAGGGGAGCATTCTATAGGGGGCGAATCGTCATGGTAATGTGGCGTGGACTTTATAGAAAAGCAAATGTAGGCATAAGTAACGATAAGGCAGGTGGGAAACCTGCCCACCGAAAGACTAAGGTTTCCTGATCAACGCTAATCGGATCAGGGTTAGTCGGGGCCTAAGGTACACCCGAAGGGGGACAACCGATGGACAACTGGTTAATATTCCAGTACTTTTTATAACTGCGATGTGGTGACGGAGTAGTGACACTGCCGCGAACTGACGGAATAGTTCGTTAAAAGGCGTAGGTATTAGAGATGTAGGCAAATCCGCATTTTTAGCTGAAACCCAATAGTACAGCAAAGCTTCGGTGGCGCTGATAGAGCAGGTAAGCAGACTTCCAAGAAAACCCGCTAAGCTTCAGGTTATAAAAACCCGTACCGTAAACCGACACAGGTAGTCGAGGAGAGAATCCTAAGGTGCTCGAGTGAATCATGGCTAAGGAACTCGGCAAAATGGCCCTGTAACTTCGGGAGAAGGGGCGCTTCCTCACGAGAGTGAGAAGCCGCAGTGAAAAGGCCCAGGCGACTGTTTAACAAAAACATATGGCTTTGCAAAATCGAAAGATGAGGTATAAGGCCTGACACCTGCCCGGTGCTGGAAGGTTAAGAGGGGATGTCATCGCAAGAGAAGCATTGAATCGAAGCCCCAGTAAACGGCGGCCGTAACTATAACGGTCCTAAGGTAGCGAAATTCCTTGTCGGGTAAGTTCCGACCTGCACGAATGGTGTAACGATCTGGGCGCTGTCTCAGCCATGAGCTCGGTGAAATTGTGGTATCGGTGAAGACGCCGGTTACCCGCAACGGGACGGAAAGACCCCATGCACCTTCACTATAGCTTAACATTGGAATTGGGTACAGGATGTGTAGGATAGGCGGGAGATGTTGAAGCGGCTTCGCCAGGAGTCGTGGAATCAACCTTGAAATACCGCCCTTTCTGTATTCGGTTTCTAACTCGATCAAGTCGAGGACATTGTTTGGTGGGTAGTTTGACTGGGGTGGTCGCCTCCAAAAAGGTAACGGAGGCTTTCAAAGGTAAGCTCAGTACGCTTGGTAACCGTACGTGGAGTGCAATGGCATAAGCTTGCTTGACTGTGAGACCGACAAGTCGAACAGGGTCGAAAGACGGACATAGTGATCCGGTGGTTCTGTATGGAAGGGCCATCGCTCAAAGGATAAAAGGTACGCTGGGGATAACAGGCTGATCTCCCCCAAGAGCTCATATCGACGGGGAGGTTTGGCACCTCGATGTCGGCTCGTCACATCCTGGGGCTGGAGAAGGTCCCAAGGGTTGGGCTGTTCGCCCATTAAAGTGGCACGCGAGCTGGGTTCAGAACGTCGCGAGACAGTTCGGTCCCTATCTGTTGTGGGCGTTGGAAGTTTGAGTGGATCTGATCTTAGTACGAGAGGACCGGATTGGACAGACCGCTGGTGAACCTGTTATGCCGCCAGGTGTACGGCAGGGTAGCTACGTCTGGAATAGATAAGCGCTGAAAGCATCTAAGTGCGAAACTAGCCACGAGATGAGACTTCCTTATAGGGTCGTAGAAGATGACTACGTTGATAGGTTGTAGGTGTAAAGGTAGAAATACCATAGCCGAGCAATACTAATAGCCCGAAGCTTTCTCAAGCAGATAACACTGTTGTCTTCCTCTTTAATTATTTCTTTCAATATAATGTCATTGATGTTATTGTGGCTAATGAGAGTTAGTTATTATATAATATCAAAAAAGTATTCAGGTGCCTATATCGGCGGTGTCTACCTCTTCCCATTCCGAACAGAGCAGTCAAGCCCGCCAGAGCCGATGGTATTGCCGTAACAGGTGGGAGAGTAGGTCGGTGCCTTTTTTTATACGAAAGCCCTTTCTGGAAACAGATAAGGGCTTTTTTGTTTTCATAGGGTAGAACCAAACCAAATAGCCAACAAAAGCTGGTTCGAGCGTGCCCGCTCGTACCAATATAATACAGGCACAAGCAGCACTACGCTTATGCTTGCGCCAGAGTTAGTGACAACGATTTGTCCGAACTATTCTCTCTCCTTTCCAAGGAGAGATCCCGGTTTACCGGGAGAGAGGTTAAGAACTATTATGAAACAGTACAATAAAAAAGCCCGTTGAAATGTATATTTTCAACGGGCTTTTTTATGGCGCTAGGCCTTTATATTAATCTTCTTCGTAAAATTCGATTAATGAAGCCATATACGGATTACTCCAGCCATCTGCAATATCGTCAAATGCCTCGTCAGGAATATGGATGTGATTAACTTCCAGTGATGTCCCTTTTTTATGTTCATGTAGTTTTAGGGTAACAATAGAAGGTTCTTCCTGCTCGCCAAAGTACCATTGCTGTACAATCTTTTTACCAGGCTCTAAACTGATGAATTTTCCAACGATTGCTCCATCCCACATAGAAAATTCTCCACCTTCTACAGGATCTATGGATGCTTCGTCGCCTGTCCATAAGCGTGCGGTAATCTCTGTTGTAAGTGCCAGATATACTTCATCAGGACTTGCGGGTATTATAAAATATTTTTTAAAATCTTTCATATCATTATTTCTATTGCAAAGGTAATGATTTATTACTGATGTCACTTTTGTAATTATGTTCTGCACTTTTTTTGAGAATGATTAACTTTACTGCTTATATAAGATAATCAAGATGAGTAATATTCTGCCCAATTCCTTAATCCGCAAATTAGGAGCGAATCCATTGTTTGATGAGCAAGCTTTCATTGATGTTCACGAGAAGGGAGAAAGGCAGAGTTCAATCCGCATAAATGAAAGAAAAATAACAGAAGCTCCATTTGCTCATGCAGAACCGATCCCATGGTGTGATCGTGGGTTTTATCTTGAAGAAAGACCTTCTTTTACTTTAGATCCGCTATATCATGCAGGCTGCTATTATTCTCAGGATGCATCATCTATGTTTATTGCGCATATTATTCAATATTTGAAGCTTAATGATAAACCGCTTAAAGCGCTGGATCTATGTGCTGCACCCGGAGGGAAAACGACTCTTTTGAATAGTTATCTCCATCCACAGAGTCTGTTAGTGGCAAACGAAATTATAAAAACTCGGGTGCCTATTCTGATGGAGAACATGATTCGTTGGGGAAATTCCAACGTCGTAATTACGAATAATGATCCCAGTGCTTTTAAGAGATTGCCCGGTTATTTTGATTTGGTAATGATTGATGCACCCTGCTCAGGCTCCGGAATGTTTCGTAAAGATAGCGGAGCTATAGATGAGTGGTCAGAAGCTAATGTAAAGCTTTGTAGTGAACGCCAACAACGCATTCTGGCCGAAGCGATGGATTGCCTTAAAACTGATGGCATTCTTTTATACTCAACCTGTTCTTATTCGCAGGAGGAAAATGAAGATATAGCTGATTGGTTGATAAAGGAGTACGGACTAAAATCTATTCAGATTCCCATACCTGAAGAGTGGGGAATAGAAGAAACAAAATCTGATGTTACGGCATCTTATGGATACAGATTCTATCCGCATAAAGTTAAAGGCGAAGGTTTTTTTATTACAGCATTTATCAAAACAGAGTTTCAGGAAACATTTAACAGAAAAAAAATAAAGCCTGAAAAATCGGATGTTCCGAATGCAATTATTGAACATTGGTTAAATAATGCTGCAACACACATGGCCTTTCTTCATCACGATAATATCCATATCTTCCCCAAAGACTATGAATTAGATCTGAAGATCCTGCAAAATGTACTTTATTTGAAGAATGCAGGAACAAATATTGGTAAACTGGCTGGGAAAGAGCTTATTCCGGCACACGGACTTGCTCTCAGTATAGCGATAAAGACTAATATACCAACACTTGAGCTCACATTAGAGGAAGCGCAGGATTACCTCCGTAAAGAGAATATCAATCCGGAGCACAATTTGAAGAATGGCTGGACGTTGGTTACCTATAAAAATATAAGATTGGGCTGGATAAAGATTCTTGCAAACCGAATCAATAACTATTATCCGAAAGAGAGTAGAATAGCTTATTTATAAACTTAATTTGAAGGTGACGAATGCTGAAGGATAATATTACAGATATCTTTTGCTACCTCTTGTTTCGTTTTTAGGGAAAACTCTTTTAAAGTACCGTCTTTAGCAATAATTGTTACTTTATTCGTATCTGTAGAAAAGCCGGCTCCTTTATCTTGCATAGAATTAAGGACAATATAATCCAGGTTCTTCTTTTGGAGCTTACCTTTTGCATTCTCGAGTTCATTATTTGTCTCCAGCGCAAAGCCGATAAGCACTTGTTTGTCTGTCTTTCTCTTTCCTAAGGTTGCCAGTATATCAGTCGTCTTTTTGAGAGGAATAGCAAAGGTATTTTCTTTCTTCTTGATCTTCTGATCTGCGACTGTTTCAGGAGTATAATCTGCTACAGCTGCACTCATGACAATAATATCTGCTGTATCAAAATATGAGTTTGCAGCCTCCAGCATTTGACTGGCTGAGATAACGGAAATCCTGTTTATATCACTTGGAGCGTTTAAGTGAGTAGGTCCGGATACTAATGTGACCTGAGCGCCCAGATTTTTCAATTCTTCAGCAATTGCGTATCCCATTTTTCCACTGGAATGATTGCCGATGAAACGAACCGGGTCAATTGCTTCATATGTAGGGCCTGCCGTGACTAAAGCTTTTTTACCTGATAAGGGTAGGTCGTGTGTGAAATATTCTCTTACACGGGCTAAAATCTCTTCTGGTTCGGCAAGACGGCCTTCACCTGTCAGACCGCTGGCCAGTTCTCCGTTACCGGGATGTATGATGGTATTGTTGTAACTCTCTAACATTGCAACGTTGCGTTGTGTTGCTGGATGTTTCCACATATCCAGATCCATTGCCGGGGCAACGAAAACAGGGCATTTTGCTGATAAATAAACTGCTGTAAGGAGGTTGTCAGACTGTCCGTTCGCCATTTTAGCTAATGTATTAGCCGTGGCAGGAGCGATCAGTAGAAGATCCGCTTCCAGTCCGAGGTGAACATGATTATTCCAGGAACCGGTTTTTTTGTCGAAATAATCAACCAGTACAGGTTTGTCGGATAGAGTAGAAAGTGTAAGTGGAGTGATAAATTCTACCGCATCCGGAGTCATAATGACTTGTACGGACGCTTTTTCTTTTACAAGGAATCTTACGAGAGTCGCAATTTTGTATGCGGCAATACTGCCGCATACACCAATTACAATATTTTTGCCTTGCAAAGACATGAGAATAAGATTATTCTTGCTCTTTAGAAGGATTTCTGAAGTAAACTTTATCGTGAAGGAATTCATCGATAGCTACAAGTGTAGGCTTTGGCATACGCTCGTAGTGCTTAGAAATTTCAATCTGTTCGCGGTTTTCGAAGACTTCTTCCAGATTATCGTTGTTACTGGCAAATTCAGCAAGTTTACCGTTTAACTCTTCTTTCATGTCAACAGCAACCTGATTAGCTCTTTTGGAAATGACGACGATAGACTCGTACAGGTTATCAGTACCTTTATCCAATTGTCTCAAATCACGTGTAACCGTTGAATTTGGAAGACTGTTATTATTTGTTTGACTCATATCAAATGGGTATTACTTATTTCTTATTTATTTCTTTACTTCTTCAGTACTTTCACGTTGTTGGTTAACACCCAACTCTCTTTCTTGTTCTTCAATAGATTTTTTGATCTCGTTCCATCTTTTGATAGCTACGGCCATATTCGTTTCTGAATCTTTTCTGATGTCATCCACTTCTTTACGGTGCTTACTTTCGGGATAATCATCTATAAAGTCCTGATAATAATCAATCACCTTGCTGTAACGTTCTTCCTGTCTGCGAGGCGTGCTTTTTTCTGCATATCTGAATTGTGCTTTGATAATCAGATAATTGATCTCTTCAGCATACTTCGTATCCGGATAGTCTTTAAGTACATTCTCCAATGCGATAACGGCAGCTTTGTAATCATCATTAAGCCCCATATCGTAATATAGTTTTGCATTTGAAAATGCTTTTTTCTCCAACTTGTCCCTTAATTGCTGAATCAGATCTGACGCTTCTTTTGCTTTCTCTGATTCCGGATAAAGGTTTACAAACAACTGCAGCTCATCAATAGCCTTACGTGTATTTTCCTGATCCAGTGAAGATCTTGGAGAATCCAGGTAAAAACAATAAGCTGTCATAAACCTACATTCTTCAGCTTTTGCACTGTTTGGAAAAGTCTGTGCAAACTGTTTAAAATGATAACGAGCAGAAGTATAGTCTTTTAGTCGGTAGTTTGTATATGCTGTGTAGTAATATAAATCTTCCGCTTCGGCCTGTCCTCTATAACGTTGCATTAAGTCGTCAAATAGGGCTAAGGCTTTCGTATATTTCTTTTTTTCGTAAAATTTGACAGCCTCCTGGTACTTTAAAGCCAAATTATTGCTGGCCCGCAACTTCTCAAACTTGCTCTTACAGCCACTAATAAATACAATGAGCAATAATCCGGCAACAACTGCCACTAAACGCCTATTTAAAAACATTTTACAAAGATAAGGGAATTTGATATAATAGTCAATTAAATTTTGATGTGCAATATAAGGGAAAGATAAGTTTTGAACAATTCTATCTTTGAATTTAACAAACTTTAACGAGAGTTACTGGCGACGTAGAATAACTATATTTTGTCATGCTGTTGTTGAAAAATTAATGTTACCTTGGGAAGGTACGATAGAATTCTGAATAATTCACTATATTTACAAATCATAAAGATTTAACTAATTAAAAATGACGTTACACGAGAGAGTTGAACAGGCCTTAGATACAATTAGACCTTATTTAGAGACAGATGGAGGTAATGTAAGTTTAGAGGAAATCACACCTGAGAATGTTGTGAAACTTAGGTTGACAGGAGCTTGTGCATCTTGTTCTATGAGTATTATGACATTCAAGGCAGGGCTAGAGCAAGCGATCAAAAAGGCAGTTCCTGAGATCACTTCGGTTGAAGCTCTGAATATTACAAGTGCAGATGACCCGAATGCAACTACTCCTTCTCCAAAGGTTTTATAGCAAACTGCTGGCTTTTAACTATTAACACATTTTAACAGCCGTGTAGCGCGTAAATGTGTAGTTTTGTGAGTATGGTAATAAACCCAAAACATATTGTTTTTACAATCTTGCTTATCTGTTCTTCAGTTTTTTCCTTTGCTCAGGAAAAGAAAATTGTCCAGTTTAGCGGGATTATTCATGCAATAGGTTCTGAACTTCCAGTACCCTTTGTGACTATCCGGAATGGTGATCGACAGGATCAGGTTTTTGTTGCCAACCATGAAGGTTTTTTTTCTTTCGTTGCACATATAGGGGATACAGTACGATTTTCTTCAATAGGATATGATCCTACAGAATTTGTTGTTCCCAATACTTCTGAGGATAAATATACTGCTGCAATTCAGATGAAGAGTCTTGTCAAAGAATTACCTATGGTTACACCATTTCCCTGGGCAAGTATAGAAGAGTTTAATATGGCCTTTATGGCGCTGAATGTTGGAGATGACGCCATAACCACCGCTCGCAGAAGCGTTTCACCTGAAGCGCTGGCAGCATTAGCCCGCATAACGCCAAGAAGTGCAGAAGAAATCCAGAATTATAATTCTACACAAAGACATATCGGATTGACAAATAAAGCTATAAATCAAAAATATGCAAACCCATTGCTTAATCCATTTGCATGGGGGAGTCTGATCAATGATATTTTCAAGGGTGACGATAGCCGGAAGAAGTTAAAGTATTAATCAGGCATCTTACTTACAGAGAAAGCATATAGAATTAATCCACTCTGTTCACTTTAATATTTTCGTGGTATTTGTTTTTCTATAAAGCACACATACACCAGAACCCTTACAAAAGCTCCTATTTACCATTTAAGTCTGTTATTACTCGTTGTTTTCCGCTTTCAGATCTCCTATTGCTTTTACACTTAACAGAGAAGACAGATAGGAAATAAGGACGGAAGCTAATAATACAGTTAAGAAGACTAACAGGAAGTCACTCAATCGTATATCTACCGGATAAGCATCAATTATACTATTATTGCCTTCACCGGTACGAATGAATCCGAAAGTATCCTGCAAAAAGCAAAATACGTATCCTATAATAATGCCGCTGACACTTCCAATAAGCGCAATCAGCATCCCTTCGTTATAAAAAATACGTTGTATTAAGGAATTTTCAGCACCCAGACTTTTTAAAACAATCATATCCTGACGTTTGTCAATGACCAGCATTGTCATAGAGCCGATAATATTGAATATCGCAATAATACCTATAAAAGTAAGAATAAAGAATACCGCCCATTTTTCTGTACTAACAGTTTTATAGAGTGTAGGATTTTGTTCTTCGCGATTTAAGACTTTAAACTCTTTGCCTAATTTATTCTGAATCTGTTGCTCGATTTCTTCAATCTTTTCCGGTTGCCGGGTATATATTTCTATCGCCGAAACCTTGTCATACTCACCGAGTGCATCCCTGGCAAAGTCAATAGGGGTGATGACGAGATCGTCAAACCCTTGCTGGTATTTAAGTACTCCTCTCGGACTAATCCCCCTTTGTATAATATCATCTGCCGGATTGACTGCGTTAGTCGATCCTTTTTTGGGAGAGTTGATCAGCATTGTATTTCTCAGGCCAACGATAGGTATTTGTAAATTTGCCTGTACATTCGCACCAATAATGGCATAGCTGACATCCTCTTTGAAAATCTCGAATTCTCCTGCATACAACATGCTGTCTGAAGCATGTTGATAGAGGCTATTTGGTTCAATACCTTTTAGTTTGCCAATAAATTGATGATTGCCGAATTGCAAAAGAGCTTTCTCTTCAAGAACTTCACTATAGCTTTTGATATCCTTACTTTTACGCAGTTCCTCAAAAAGCTGATTATTCGTAGAAAAAAGCTTCCCTTCTACCGGTTCAATACGAAGTTCCGGAGAAAATGTGCTGAACATCGAGAGAATAAGCTTTTCCATTCCATTATAAAAAGATAATACAATGACGAGTGCTGCACTACTGACCAACACACCAATTACACTAATCATCGAAATAATGTTAATAGCATTAACCGATTTTTTAGAGAATAAGTATCGTTTGGCAAAAAAGTAGGACAGATTCATAATATGGACTTTCTTTTATGCGCGTACAAAAGGATTGGTTCTTTTTTCCTCTCCGATAGTGGTTGATGGACCATGCCCCGGATATACAATTACATCTTCCGGTAAGGTATAAAGTTTTTCCTTTATACTTTTTAGCAATTGATTGTGATTGCCTCCCGGTAAATCTGTTCTTCCGATACTGCCTCTAAATAGAGCATCTCCTCCTATCACAAATTTTTGGGATTCATGATAGAAGCATAAGTGCGCGGGAGAATGACCAGGCACGAATATCAGTTTCAAAACATTGTCTCCAAAGCTGACAGTTCCTTCTTCAGGTAAAAAATATTCACCGATAGGAGAGATATCATAGCGTATTCCCATCTGAGGGGCATAATTCTGTACTTCTATCAATAAGGGAAGTTCTCCTTCATGAAACTGAGGTAAAAGACCATATTGCTCATGAATGAATTTATTACCCAATACGTGATCAATATGACAATGGGTGTTCAGCAGTAAAACAGGATTTAGTTTATGCTCTTCCATAAATGATAAGAAAAGATCTTCTTCTGCTTTTCCATACATTCCCGGATCAATGATAGCACAGTAGCCTTTATCATCGTAAAGTACATATGTGTTTTCCTGATAAGGATTGCAGACAAATTGCTTTAAATGAACCATAGTCTTCAAAAATACGATTTATTTCCAATGTATTGTTTGGATGATGCGTTCAATATCGGCATTAATAAAGTCTAGAACCGGTTGTATGGAATCGAGGTGTGGTTTTTCATTGAAATACAGCGCTCCTCTTAGATAATGCTGTGTACTATCGGATACAAAAAACTGGTCATTTGAGGCTGTATTTCCCCGGATCAGATATTGTACACCAAATATACGGCGATCTTTTTTATTGATTCTTTTCTGTTCAATCGCGGTGGCTTTTACCGTGTGATTGAATGCAAATGTTCTGGCGTCTTCACTTAATTGCTGAAAGGAGACATTTTTGTTAATGTCAAAATAGCTGAGATGAAGGCGTGCATTAAATTGCGGAAAATCGAGATTCAGCCAGCATGGCCTGGCATCCTTTTCATGATCCTTCTCTAATGCCGCATAAGCTGGAATTTCGAAATCGAACGGACAGCCTGTCTGCGTCATTTTGTATTTTTTTTCCGGAAATTCAATTCTAAAATAACCTCTTGGCTTAGGGGAATAGTCTTCCTGGCAGGCTGTAATAATAGTACAGAAAGAGAAGATAACTACTGAAAATAAAAGAAATGTTCTCATTATGTTTCGTTCCATATAATCCAGTTCCTTTCGGCCTGAAGTAATAGCATGTCATATCCATTTTTGATTGCGGCCCCTTTTTCAAGCCCCTTTTTAAGAAACAAAGTAACTTCAGGATTGTACACGAGATCATAAAGCAGATGCTCTTCAGATATACTTTCATAAGGGATATCCGGGCAAGTATCTACATTGGGATAGGTTCCCAGCGGCGAACAGTTGATAATAAGGGTATTTTCTTTTATAATGGTGTCATTCAGATCCGAATAGGTAAGATTGGTATCTGTTTTTGTGCGGCTAACAAATGTATAAGTAATGCCTAATTTTTGAAGAGAGAAGACTACTGCCTGTGCAGCACCTCCATTACCCAAAATGAGTGCTTTGTTATGATGTGGTTTGAGAAGTGGCTTCAGTGATTCTTCGAAACCGAATGCATCTGTATTAAATCCTTTCAAATGATATCCTTTATCCTTTTTTTTGATCTGGATACAATTTACAGCATTCATTTGCTGTGCTTCGGGAGATAATTCATCCAGAAAAGGAATAATCGTTTGTTTATAAGGTATGGTGACATTTACGCCATAAAGACCATCAGTTTCCTGATAGAGATCAGGAAACTGATGGATGTCTTCTAACGGATATAAGTTGTAATCAATGCCCCGGATATGTTCTTTTTCAAATTTTTCTAAATAGTACTTTTTGGAAAAGGAGTGACCTAACGGAAATCCAATGAGCCCTAATTTTTTCATGTTCGTTATAAAGCGTATTTTTTTATGATATCAACAATGATTTTGTTTCCCTGCAATTGAGGCAGGTATTCAAAAATAATATAGTGCTTCTGGGGATCTGTTGCGAGTCCTAATTCCAGAAAGTTTAAGGCTTCATTATATTGACCGTTTGCAAATAAATAGGCAACCATTCGATAGTACAACTCTGCTGCTTCCGGATTGTTGTTAATTGCATCAGCTATGGTGTCTATTGCTTCTACAAATTTGCTTTGCTCAAAGTAGATAGATGAAAAATCAAGCCACGCTTCCACATCAGTCGGATTAAGTTCAACGACCTTTGCGTATGCTTTTTCTGCTTCATCCAGTTGTTTTAACTTGTAGCGAGCATCCGCAATGGCGAACCAGTAATCCGGATTTTGTCCATCTATATCCAAGGCTTTTTTGTAAAAATGAAGCGATTCGAAATAGCGCTCTTCAAAATCTAATGTTACTCCGATTCCAAACCATGCATCACCCATATTGCTATCCAGCTTCACTGCTTTTTTGTAATACTGGCGGGCTTCATCCATCTGTTCCAGCTTCTCGTAACATTCTCCAATAGCACAATATGTTTCAGCACTCGGCGGTTCATACTCGAAAGTATGTTTATAGACCTCAATTGCTTCCTTAAAACAATCCAGATTGACCAATGCATTCCCTTTATTGAAATAGGCCGAAGAGAAGTTCTCTTTTATTAAAATGGCATAGTCATAGGCGTCTATAGCTTCTCTATACTGACTTAGCTTATGGTAGGCATTACCCAGATTGTACCATGCAGCATAAGAATATGGATCATTATCAATATACTGTAGATAAAACGCAACACTTTCTTCCTGTTTGTCCAGTACATCATAACAGAAAGCTAGTTCATACAGTGCATCCTGATTTTCCATATTCAGTTCCAAAGATTTCCGCAGGTAATATACTGCTTTCTCATAGTCTCCCTGTGCCTGATATAGTCCGCTTATCTGATAAAATACTTCATCCTTACTATCGGTAAGTTCAAGTGCTTTCTGTAAGTTTTGATGCGCCTCATCAAAGTTATTAAGCGATCCGAGTATACTACCCTTTATGAGGTAAATATCTCCTTCTGAAGGTTCCAGAAGTTCTGCTTTATCCAGTGAAGCCAATGCATTGTGAAACTGGTTTGTTGCAGCGAACAGCTGTGCTTGTTTCAAAAAGAAATTGGTTTCAAAGGGGTGCTGGTTGATTGCATAGTCGACAACCTGTAGGGCTTTTATAGGATCATTCTTATCCATATAATAGTCGATGATGCCCTCAAAAGCCTTCGTGTCAAAGAAATATTGATCTTCATTTCTGATCATTTCTTCATAGCGGTCAACCGAAAACTTCTGTTCTTCAGGAGAACCAAATTCGAATTCTTCTTCCATCGTATTCCTTTCTATTTAGAAATCATAATCCCGTTCACTAATCTTAAAAGAAAAATAAGACTTTTTGTTGAATATATGATGTATATGTTTTCCACATTTTATGGAAATAATAGTACAAAGGTACAATAAATAAAGTAAATGTGTTTAAAACACAAAAGCCTTCCCGAATTTCGGGAAGGCTTTGTATGGTAAATTATTCGTATTAAGAATAATTATTTTTTGATCTCAACACGACGGTTTTGGATACGACCTTCTTCAGTTGCATTAGATGCTACCGGGTTAGCTTCTCCGTAACCGTTAGCTGTAACTTTAGCAGCAGTAACACCAGCGTTTACTAAGTATTGTTTAACTGCGTTAGCACGGTCTTTAGAAAGAGTCATGTTGTAAGCTTCAGTACCTTCTGCAGATGCATAACCATCTAAAGTTACTGATGAATTGTTATCACGCAATTCTTTAGCTAATCTATCTAAAGTAGAGTAAGATTCAGTTTTCAATACAGAGCTATCGAATTCGAATTGAATGCTACCGTACTGACCTGTAGAAGCAGTGATGTTGTTAACAACTGGCTCTGGGAATTTGATTGGACATCCTGAACCATCAACTACTGTTCCAGCAGGAGTGTTAGGGCATTTGTCAAATTTATCAGATACACCGTCACCGTCAGAATCTTTACCTAACTGATCAACAGTTCCTTCTAAAGTAGATACACGTTGTTTCAACGCTTCAACTTCGTTTTTCAATGAAGGATCTTTCAACTCATCGTATAATGTAGCAACTGGGTTAGCAAAAGTCAAGTTTTGTTTGTCTCTTGAACCTAAAGTAAATTCTAAACCACCGTATACGTTAGAGAATTTACCTTTGTAGTCAACTCTACCTGGACCGTATAACAAGTTGTCATCAGTGAAGTTCATTGTGTAACCTAAGTTCAAGGCAACAACTTCAGATAATTTGAATTTAACACCAACACCAACTGGTACGAAAGCGCCTAATTTGTTATCTCTGTCACCAACTTTTTCTCTGTCACCAAAGATTTCTTCACCCCATTTACCTTTGTTGTTATAAACTTCAGCACCAGTGAAATCGTTATTAGCGTACTGGATAGGATTTGAAGCCATTACTCCTAAACCTACTTTAGCGTAGAAGTTAACTGCATTTTCTCTTCTCAAGAAATCGATAGTACCCAATTGGAATACACCGTTTAAGCTAGCAGCCCAGTTTACATCAACTTGTGCAGATCTTGCTCCGTTTGCAGTTTCAGCAACAGGACCAGATACATCGTGGTTGTAAGTTTTGATCTTACCTCTGTTACCTTCTAATTCTAAACCGAACAGGTGAGAGAATTGTTTACGAACAGTTAATCCGTAGTACTCACCAACTTTATTTTGGAAAAGACCTACTTTTTGACCGAATGCATTAGATCCACCTACAAGTACGTTAGGAGCAGTGATACCACCTTGTACACCGATAGACCAAGTTCTGTATTGTGATCTTCCGCCAAATACTGTTGGTTGTTGCGCTTGAGCAACTTCAGCGTAACCTAGAGCGGCTACTAATGAAGCAGCGATAGCTGTTTTTTTAATTGTAGAATAGTTCATACTCTTGTTTTTAAGGTTATTAAAATTTTAATTGTTTTCTTTAACTTAATTTAACACTAACAATCTAAACAATAACTGTACCAAAAATTTAAAATGCTTTAAAAGATTTAAATCTTCATTACCTGATTGCCTTCAGATTTTCAATTTAGCGTGTAAATGTACCTATTTTGAACTTTATACACAAATTTTTTAATATTGAATTCATCGAATTACAATAAAACGGACATAATTGTAGCCTTTTAACTACGATTATAAAATATAATGGATGATTGCCAGCGTGATACCACCCAATAGTGCTGAAACTGGTATTGTCAGAATCCAGGCCCAAAGTAGGCTGATCGTAACGCCCCATCTTACTGCAGAAACTCTTTTTACAATTCCAACACCGATAATAGATCCCGTTATGGTATGTGTAGTAGAAGCTGGAATTCCGAAATGTTCTGTGATACCCAACGTTACTGCTCCGGCTGTTTCGGCACTTACACCTTCCAGAGGAGTTACTTTAGTGATCTTGGTTCCCATTGTTTTTACGATTTTCCATCCGCCACTCATTGTTCCGGCAGAAATAGCAGCATAACAGGTCAATGGTATCCATTCGGGCATATGACTGGTGTTCTCAATATAACCTCCTGCTACCATCGCAACAAGGATAATACCCATTACTTTTTGTGCATCATTACCTCCATGAGCAAAACTAAGCGCCGCCGAAGAGATCAGTTGTAAAAACTTAAACCATTTTTCTGCTACGCTTGGTCTACTTTTCTTCGCCAGATTGATAATGATCAGGGTAATGATGACAGATATTATCATCCCTATGACTGGAGCGAGTACAATGAATGAAATAATTTTTAATGTCGCATCAATGTTGATGGCGTGGATGGGATCACCTCCCATAATATAGGCATAAGCCATTCCCGATCCTGCAAACCCGCCTATAAGCGTATGCGAAGAGCTTGAAGGGATACCATAATACCAGGTGAATAAATTCCATCCGATAGCAGCCACCAGGCCGGCGAATATTACTTCCAGTGTAATGTATTCTTCAATAACTGTTTTGGCTACGGTATTGGCTACTTTATGGTCAGTAAAATAAAAGTAGGCTGCAAAATTGAATATTGCTGCCCATAATACAGCCATAAATGGCGTTAATACTTTTGTCGAAACTACTGTAGCAATAGAGTTGGCTGCATCATGGAAACCATTGATATAGTCAAAAGCAATTGCTAAAATAATAACAACAACTAATAAGGTTGAAATCATTGTGAAATTGTTAAAACTTAAATCCTAAATTGGATTTTACGCATTCTTAACTAAAATACTTTCTAATACATTTGCGACATCTTCGCATTTATCTGTAGCATCTTCCATTGCAGATAGTACTTCTTTATATTTGATAAGCGTGATTGCGTCTTTCTCATATTCAAAAAGATCAGCTACCGCTTTATCAAAAATATAATCTGCCTTGTTTTCAACACTGTTTATTCTTACACATGAATCTGTGATATTGCGAATGTTTTTCAGATCTCTTAGTTCATATATTGCTTTTGCAACGTGTTCTGTTGCTTCCAGAATCAATTCAGTGATCTCGATCATAGGCTGACTTGGTTCCAGGACTTTGTATAATTCCATACGGTTAGATGCTCCGTGAATAAAGTCTGCAACATCGTCAAGTGAGCTTGCTAATGCGTGGATATCTTCTCTATCGAAAGGTGTGATAAAATTTTTACCCAGTTCTAAATGGATCTGATGCGTGATGCTATCACCCTTGTGTTCCAAATCCTCAATTTTTTTGGTGATCTCTTTACGGGTTTCAAGATTTGTTGAGTTGACATTTTCTTTCAACAATTTGGCCATCTCGATCAGATTGCTTCCTGCTTGTTCGAATAGCGGGAAAAATTTTTTGTCCTTTGGAACAAAATAACTGAAAATACTATTTAACGACATATGTTAATATATAATTTATACAAAGATATAAAGCCAATGTTAAGTTAGTGTTAATTTTGACCTTACTTAATATTGACTGATGTTCACTGTCAATGAGATGGACTAGTTTTTTGATTTTTCTAACGTAAATCCAAATGTTGTTCCTATTCCCTCCGTACTTCTTACATTTACATTCTGCTGGTGTGCTTCTACAATATGTTTTACAATAGCTAAACCCAGCCCCGATCCTCCTATTCCCCGTGACCGGCTTTTATCCGTTCTGTAGAAACGTTCAAATACCCTCGGCAGATTTTTTTCTTCAATACCCTGGCCATCGTCGGTTACTTCTACAAGAACCTGTTCGAATAATGGGAATATGCGAATATCTGTGCTTCCTCCTGTTTTTCCGTATTTAATAGAGTTGTCGATCAAATTGGTTAGCACTTGCTGGATTTTCTTTCGGTCTGCTTTTACAAAAGTCACATTTTGATACTTTTGTTTGAATACAATATCAATTTTTTCTGATTTGGCTTTATCGTCCAGATTTTCTATCGTTTCTTTTATCAGTT
Source organism: Sphingobacterium spiritivorum (assembly GCF_016725325.1). Classification (NCBI taxonomy): domain Bacteria; kingdom Pseudomonadati; phylum Bacteroidota; class Sphingobacteriia; order Sphingobacteriales; family Sphingobacteriaceae; genus Sphingobacterium; species Sphingobacterium spiritivorum. The sequence continues at coordinate 1,600,065 of NZ_CP068083.1, read as the reverse complement.
CGGAGAGATCAAATTTTTCAATATTCAGCGAGATTCTTCCGGATTCGAGTTTGGAGATTTCATCCAGATCATGAATCAGATAGCTGAGACGATCCAGATTTTTGGAAGCTTTATCCAGAAATCCTTTTGCCATTTCGGGATCTTCTTCTATGAGTCCATCCTGTAAAGTTTCAATGTATCCCTGAATAGCGAATAAGGGTGTCTTGAATTCATGAGATATATTGGAAAGAAACTCTCTGCGGAATTTTTCCTGACTTCTAAGCTTATCTATTTCTGATTTTTTCTCTTTGGCCCAGTCTCGTACCTCACGTTCAGCATCTGTGATAGGGTCATCGCTGACATATTCACCCAATGCATCTTTGAGGTCCTTTCCTAATTTGAGATTGTGTATTAGCTTATAGATGGTATTGATACGGCGATAGATATATTTTTCAAAGAGAAAATAAAACACCACAAAACTCACGATCAGGGAAATACCAAAAATGATGAAAGCAGCTTTAATATCGTGCTGATAATAAAAGCTGACAATAGAAATGGATAATCCCACAGCTGCGGCATTAATCAGTACTAACAGTTTAAAATTCATAAAAAAAGCTTCGAAATACTTTCGAAGCCTAAGATAAGTAATGCTTTATTAAATCTATGTTAAAATCTTCCGATTATGGTTTTTCCACCTACAACCTTGTCTTCCAGTTTGACATCGATCTTGGTTCCAAGAGGAAGGAATAAGTCTACACGTGAGCCGAATTTGATGAATCCAAATTCATTTCCCTGCGTTACAGTATCATTTTCCTTCACATACCATACGATACGACGAGCTAATGCTCCAGCAATCTGACGGAAAAGTACTTCCTGACCGGACTTAGACTGCACTACAACTGTGGTACGTTCATTATCTGTAGAGGATTTCGGGTGCCAAGCAACCAAAAATTTTCCGGGATGATATTTGAAATATTTTACAATACCACTGATTGGATTACGATTAGAATGCACGTTGACTGGCGACATAAATACAGATACCTGAATACGTCTGTCGTTAAAATATTCCGTTTCTTCCGTTTCTTCAATAACGACTACTTTGCCGTCTGCAGGACAAAGAATCACTCCATCATCAATTGTTACTTTGCGGATCGGGCTTCTGAAGAACTGTACAATCGTAATAAACAGAAATGCTGAAACTATATAAATGATCCACTTGACAGCAGTAGGGGCGTCATAATAATCAGCAAGGGCATTCGCAATGAAAATAATCAAAACGACAATTGCCAAACTCGTATAACCTTCTTTGTGAAATTTCATTTTCAAAAATATTGTGCAAATATAGTATAATCTTCAAAAAGGAGAACTATTCTTCTGCAGGACGTTTAATGGATATGGAATGTACATCTATCTCTCCTGCCTCATTCACCTCCAACCGACCGGAAACTACGATCGTATCATTGACGGGAAGGTTGTTTTTCAGCGAAGGGAAATAATACGGAATTACCTCTATAATAGCCGCTAATATGTTTTGTGTTTTAGCGTCTTCTATCATTTTTGTAAATGTTACTTTAGAGGGTTTGCCTGCTTCAGATAATTTAGCGGTGTATTCAAAATTTCCGGGTACTATTTTAAATGTCAGCTTTACAACATCAAATGATTTTTCAATTTTTTCACTCAGATAATTTGTGAAGTTACTGTAATCATCAAAGTTGCACTTTTTGAACACTAAGTATTCTGCTCGAACGAAGTATTCTACCGGCAACACCGGAAAATCAGACTGTGTATAGCTATCCTCTGTGAAATAGTTATCTCCTCTTTTGAAAGCTCCACCTGAAAAGTATTCATCTGCCGCAAGGACGCTGTTTTTCTTTTCATCTACGAAATAGACTTCCCATCTATCAGCAGGTACACCACTTTTTACTCTTCCTCTTCTTCGAAGCATAGGATAGCCATATTCAGAATATCCTTCAAAAGGAATAGTGAAATCGTACAGGCCCTCACCCTCTGTAATGGTCTGTTTCCCTTTTCTATCCCATAACGATATGATGCGGACTCCTTGCTCATAATTTAATACCATCATCGGCCGGCCATCCGGATAATAGAATTTCCAGTCATTAACCGGCTGTCCATCTGCAAAAGTCGCTTCCCACTTGATCTTACCATTAGGATGATAAGCGATAAAGGGACCTGTTTTTACACCATTGATATGACTTCCCGTTAAAATGACGTGTCCGGAGGGTCCGAAATCTTTAAAATTTCCTTCAAAAGTATTGGTCTCTTTATTAAATCCGGTTACTCGTTCTATGGATTTAAACGGACAATTTTTTTCTGCCAGATAATAGTAATTGTCAAAGTAAAAACGCATCAGGCTATCCGTTACTTTTTCAAAGTATACTGATTTGGATTCCTGTGCCTTCGATGAAAAGAACAGGAGTGCCAATACACTTAACAAACAGATTTTTTTGAGATTAATCATTACACAATACGTTTAGTGCGCTTCTAACCAATTTTTTCCTTGTCCGATCTCCACTTCTATAGGTACTTGCATGGGAATCGCTGTTTTCATTCTATTTTGAATAAGTGTTTTAAATTGGTCAACTTCTTCTAAAGGAACATCAAACACCAATTCATCATGTACCTGCATGATCATTTTACCGGTCAGTTGTTGGTCTTCAATATCTTCCTGAATGCGCAACATGGCTACTTTTATCATATCAGCAGCGGAGCCCTGTATGGGTGCATTAATGGCATTTCGCTCTGCAAAACCGCGAACAGTCATATTTGCTGAATTGATATCTCTCAGATAACGTCTTCTTTTGAGTATTGTTTCTACAAATCCGTTTTCTTTTGCTGACGCTATTGCTTTAGACATATAGTCGCGGATACCTGAATATTGTTGAAAATATTGGTCTATAATATCTGCGGCTTCACGACGGGGTATCCCTAAACTTTGTGACAGGCCAAATGCTGATTGACCATAAATGATCCCAAAATTAACTGCTTTAGCATTTCTTCGCTGATCGGAGGAGACTTCGTCAAGTTCCAGTCCATATACTTTGGCAGCTGTCGCGCGGTGAATGTCATATCCTTTTTGAAAAGCTTCGAGCATATTTGCATCCTGACTCAACTCTGCCATTAATCGTAATTCGATCTGAGAATAATCGGCAGATAGAATCACGTTATTTTCGGATCTTGGTATAAATGCTTTTCGAACCTCACGACCTCTTTCTGTACGAATCGGAATATTTTGAAGATTAGGATTCGTGGAGCTAAGCCGGCCTGTTGCAGCGACAGCCTGATTATAGCTGGTGTGTATCAGACCTGTAATTGGATTAATCAGGCTTGGTAGTGCATCCACATACGTTGACTTCAACTTTTGGAGCTGTCTGAAATCCAGTATATCCTGCACAATATCGGATTTACCAGCGAGTGTCAGTAATACATCCTCCCCTGTTTTGTATTGTCCGGTTTTTGTTTTTTTTGCTTTTGGATCGAGCTGCAATTTGTCAAATAATACCTCTCCTAACTGTTTAGGTGAGGCAATGTTGAATTTGACTCCAGCTTTTTCATAAATACTGGTTTCCAGATTACGGACATCTTCTTCTATTGTTTTGGAAAATACAGAAAGGACATCTACATCTATTTTAACACCATTTTTTTCAATTTCAGATAAAACATAAACAAGCGGAAACTCGACTTCCTCTGCTAATTTGAGAGTAGCTGTTTCTTCCAGTAAAGGTTCGAATTTTTCTTTCAGCTGTAGGGTGATGTCCGCATCTTCAGATGCATATTCCTTGATTAGTTCAATTTCTACATCCCGCATATTCCCTTGTTTTTTACCTTTTTCTCCGATGAGTTTGGTAATGGAAACCGGAATATAGCCTAAATAGTTTTCTGCCAATACATCCATGCCGTGACGGGTATCCGGATCGATCAGGTAATGGGCCAACATCGTATCAAACAAGGCTCCTTTAACTTTTACGTCATAACGGGAAAGCAATAAGATATCGTACTTAATATTCTGACCGATTTTCTGAATGGCTGGATCTTCGAGAACAGGTTTGAATATGTTTACAATTTCCAGTGCCTGTTCACGTGAAGCAGGAGTCGGGATATAGTATGCTTTGCCTTTTTCAAATGCAAAGGATAGACCAACAATGTCTGCGACCAGGGCATCAAGACCCGTGGTTTCCGTGTCAAAGCAGAAGCTTTTTTGTGCTGCAAGTTCTTTTGCCAGCTTTTGCTGTGCTTCACTGGTATCAACGAGGATATATTCGTGTGCTGTATTGTCAATATTGTTGCTTGCTACAGGAGGAAGCTCTTCCTGTAGCGGAGTAGTATCATTCATCGCCGTGCTGAAAAGGTCCATCTGACCGGAAGTGTTTTTCCCTGTAGCATCAGCGACAGAAAAATCTTCACCAAACACACGCTTTCCTAATGTTCTGAACTCCAGTTCAGCAAATAAAGGTTCCAGTACTTCCTTATTCGGATCTTCAAGAAGCAGCGATTTTTCATCAAATTCGATTGGAACATCTAATTGTATTGTTGCTAAACGTTTAGAAAGGAGCCCCTGTTCGGCAAAAGTTTCGACGTTCTCTTTCATTTTGCCTTTTAGCTTATCCGAATTGGCAATAATTCCTTCTACAGAACCAAAGTCCTGCACTAATTTTTTTGCTGTTTTCTCGCCGATCCCTGGTATTCCGGGGATATTGTCTACGGCATCACCCCAAAGTCCGAGAATATCGATGACCTGAGACACGTCCGAAATTTCCCACTTAGCCAGTATTTCGGGTACTCCTTGTGTTTCTGCGCCATTTCCCATTCGGGCAGGTTTATAGATAAAGATATTGTCAGATACCAGCTGACCAAAGTCTTTGTCGGGCGTCATGCAATATACCGTAAATCCTTTTTGCTCTCCTTCTTTGGCCAAAGTACCGATAATATCATCTGCTTCATAACCATCTTTTGTAATGATCGGGATATTGAATCCTTCGATCAATCGGAAGATATATGGAATAGAGGCAGACAGATCTTCAGGCATTTTTTCCCGATGCGCTTTGTATGACTCAAACTCTATGTGTCTGTTTGTAGGGGCATCTGTATCAAATACGACTGCAATATGAGTGGGTTTTTGATTTTTCAAAACTTCCAGTAAGGTGTTTGTAAATCCCATTATTGCTCCGGTATTCAAGCCATTTGACGTGAGTCTCGGTGTTTTGTTTAATGCAAAGTAGGCTCTGTAAATGAGCGCCATTCCATCTAGAAGAAATAGTTTTTTCACAAAATCTTATTTAACGGTGTATTCACAAAGGTAATAAATTCAATACTTCCGAAGATTAATAAATTTTTACGACTTTTGTCACATGGAGCAAATGGCTGTAATCATTTTTGATAGGGTATGAGAGGGCTGGTGACAAAATCTACAGGAAGTTGGTATCTGGTGCTGGGATCTGACGGCCAACGTTATGAATGCCGGATCAAAGGTAAGTTTCGTACCCATGGTATCAAAAGTACTAATCCTGTGGCTGTCGGTGACTGGGTTGAGTTTGATCTGGAGCCGGATCAGGATAGTGGTGTAATTAAACATCTGGAGCCCCGTCGCAATTACATTATCCGGAGATCGGTCAACCTTTCTAAACAAACACAGATCATAGGTGCTAATCTGGATCAGGCTATTCTGGTAGTTACACTGGCTTCTCCTCCGACATCACTGGGATTTATAGATCGCTTTTTGGTTACTGCCGAAGCTTACAGTGTGCCTGCGGTGTTAGTTTTTAATAAACTGGACCTGTTCAGCGAAGAAGGTCTGGATATTCTGAAGGAATATGAACACATTTATGAGTCTATCGGTTATCCTTGCTATGAAGTTTCCGCTCTGGAAGGCATCAATGTGGAAGAACTAAAGGGATTGCTAAAAGATAAAGTGACGCTCGTGTCAGGGCATTCCGGTGTTGGCAAGTCGACATTAATCAATGCTTTGATTCCGGATGCCGGGCTGAAAACAGGAAGAATATCTGACTGGTCAGATAAAGGAAAGCATACAACTACTTTTGCGGAGATGATGGATCTGCCATTTGGAGGTAAGCTCATCGATACACCTGGTATACGTGAACTCGGGATTGTAGATATACAACCGCAGGAACTATCCCACTTTTTTCCTGAAATGAGGGCTTTGCTCAATAAATGCCGCTTTAACAATTGTCGTCATGTGAATGAGCCCGGTTGTGCGGTTATGGAAGCCGTAGAAAACGGAACTCTTGAGGCTTCCCGTTATGATAGCTACCTGAGTATCTACCATAACGAGAATACCCGCAATTAATTAATAAAATCCCGTAAATAAGAACACTCATTAACCGCAATCTGGTAATATTGTGTCTTGGAATAGTTGTTTTTTAGTTCTTTAAAGTATGGATTGTTAAAGCTGTACAGATAGAACGGAGACTGAGAAAAGAATTCATAATATTTCCACCGCTCGTCATTTGAATATTGAAATTCTTTTTGCTGGCATTTTGCAAGCATGAACGTACAACGTGCTTTGAATTCGTTGTCTTTGCTTAATGTACGAGCTTTTTCATACCAACGCTTTGCCTGTCTTCCCTGCAAATAGTCGTATTCCCAATCTACTTCAGGCGAAGTGTACGGATCATAGCTGCTCCAATTGTAGCTTACCAGCATCCATGCATTTCCGAAAGTTGAGGTTTGGTACACTCCGTTTGCCATCATAAAATAGATATTCGCTTGTTTTTGAGGATCCTTTTCTGTTTTGAGTTTTTTCTCTAACTGTAGCATCTGTCTGGCAAAATCAAGCTTGTCGAATACATCACTGCCTCTCTCTTTTGGATAATCGTTATTCATTGTAATGAATGGATTGGCATATACAGACTGATCTGAATACCAGTCACTATAGGATTGATAGGTGTACGTATTCGGAAGCTTTTCTAAAGTTTTGACGGCATTTTCGTAATCATGTGTACGCAGATAAGTTGTTCCTAAAAGCTCTGTGATCGCCATCTGATCGGTATTGCTGATTCCCTGAAGCAGGTATTTGACTATACCTTTCTGCTGTTCCGGATTTTGAAGATAATTCTGTATTTCTATTATAGAGGAAGAGGTCAGGTATTTCTTCCAGAATATGTCTGTAGAATAATTAAAGTTCTTTTCAAGCGTATCCTGTACATAGTTATTGTTGCTGAATATATCTGCTTTTAAAGCTGCCAGACTCGCTAAAGCAGTGTCACCTTTTGCCAGATACTGGGGAACCAGAATATTGCTTAAGATGTTTTTGCCGATAAGGCTGTAGGGACTTCCTTCATAGCCGTAATAATACTGATCATTTTCTTTATGTTGCTCTCCCTTAGACTTTTCAGAAAGCCAATTGAGCGTGGAGACCATTTCTTCTTCATTTACGTTAGTACCTTTTTTCCAATCGGTGAGTTGGGTCAGCATATTGGTAATACGGAATTGATCGAGAATTGGTTCCGGAAGTTTTTTAACATTTATTTTTTTCAAATATCCCTGAGCAGCTTCATTTTCGTTAATCAACCAGCTGGTATAAGCGGCGGTGAGAAGTCCCAGACTCTTTTGTTTTCCGGATAGCTGGAGTGCGAAATCACGAAGCTCGTGAGCATGTTTCTGTGATTTTTCTTGTTCTTCAGGACTGCCGAAAGGATTGTAATATGTCCAGTTTAAGGAATACGGAGTGATCAGAGCAGATTCCAGCTTGTTCACTTCGCGGGTTAGCAGCATGCCCACGACTTCATTGTTATGATCCAATGTATAGCATGTTCTCAAATATTCCATTGTCATGTCCGATGCAGAGAAACCCAGCAATGCTGCGAGGCTGATCTGATCCTGTTTTGTCTTTGATAAGACGGTGATTTCCTCATCAAGAATATCTATATAGTGAAAGTTTTTATACGCTAAGACTCTTCTTTCCGGGTTGGAATAGAATACTTTAGCATATAAAAATGCAGCTTCTGCTTTTTCTCCGCTCCATCTTTTTGCACCGGCATAGTTGGATAATGCCCAACCCATCAGTGCACTTTTAGATTTGACAGGAGCGATATACTTTTCATATATCAGGATAGATTTATCGTATTCCTTGGCATACAGATACAATCGGGCTGCCTGATAGGAATATCTTAATCTCAGGAAGCTATTCGCAGGGAATGTTTCGATTTTTTCTTCAGCTTTTTCAGCAATATCCAGTATAGAGGAATAATCTACCGGAGCAGGATCCCAATAATTATAGGGTACGAAAGTTAAATTTTCAGCCTCCTTTGTCAGGCTGAAATATTCTTTTGCGGGTGCTGATTTGGACTCTAATAGTTTGACCGCAAATGTGTTTCCTGATAAGGAGTCTGGTAATTGTTTCTGTTCTGTAGCCGCCAGGAATGAAACTACAGTGGCACTGTCTGCTTTATACATCAAAGCCTGTACATCTTCTGGTTTTACGCTTTTTCCCAGGTAAGCTGTCCATTCGCGAATATTGATCACGGCTTCACTCTGTGGTTCTTCTTCTGAGTAAAGGAATCTATAAGGTATATATTGAAAAGCCGAATAGCTCCCGGCTTCTATATTCGGCAGGAAATAGGAAGTTTGATTATCATAAGGATCCATTTCCGGACCACAAGCAATATTCACTGCAATTTCACCAAAATATGCCGCCAGAAACAGACTAGAGACGATTAATGATTTTTTGTAAAGTTTCATTCGGGTATGTTGATAGTATTGTTTTGTCCAGATGATAGAACACAATGTTTCGATCTTCTTTCTTTAATTCTCTTTTCAAAAATGAAGCCGTTTTTGAGAGGTCTTCCTCAGAAACAAACTCATATCTGATGATATCATTTTTCATCAGCCCTTTTTCCGGAAGATCCTGTTTCAATACATACAGATTTGTATTCGGATTACGGGTAAATAGGGTGGTATTGTCCAGCTCTTGTTTGTCAATTTTTTTTGAAATCCCTGCATACTCCTGATTGCGGAATACAACGAACCATTCGAAGAGTGGTAGTGCTATATCGAGCTTGAGCGGATAATTGCCTAAATGATCTTTGAGGTAAAGATTAAGATCCTCCTGGTTCAATATGGAATTTTGAGTTCCGAATTTCCGGAGGTTCCCCATGTTATAGCACATAAGAATGGCTCTCGAAACCGGAGGTATGCCGCTGGTCTTGATATTTTTGATCTGGTGGAGTCTAAGCGTGGAGGTGAGTTCTACATTTGCCAGCTCTGGAAAAGTCTTCATAAACTCGATCAGATAAAAGAATTTGTCGCGGGATGAAGCTGTCCAGTCACAGTCCAGTTGTAACTCTCCAAATGTGGTATTGCCGCTTTGTTTTACCTTTTCAATCACAAATGGCACGATTTTGTGAGCTAAACCTCTTATTGTAAGGCTGTCCATGGACTGAAAGATCCGGGTGTTGATAAAAACTACGGGAACGATCTGCATATCTGCCGGAAGAGTATCTTTGAACGTAATAGGCGAAATGGGGATCGGTTCACGTCCGTTTTCCTGCATGTCTATATCCATAATCCTTACATACAGTTTGTTAGTATGAAGCTGGTTCAGACTGTTTTGAATAATCGAGTCGGATGCGTATGTTGTTTTCCAATAGTAAAATGAAACCTCTTTTTGAGGATTCTGACAACTCACAGCTATCAGTAACATCAGGATGCAGAGGTAAAAATACAGGTGTATGTTCTTATAAATCATTTAGTGTAAAAGTAAGATATTTATATGAGTGAAGCCAAAATAATACATAGTCGTAAAACATAATAGCATACGTAGTTGTTTTATCACGGATTGTTAATTAAATAAAGATCATTATAAATTTAAAGGATGAAGCCAGTTTGGAAATGGGTAATCGGGGTCGTTGCATTTCTTATCATTGTGGTAGTAAGTGCCAGTTGGTATCTAAGTATACATTGGAAACCAATTGTGGAGGATCAGTTAAAGGAAGCAATTAAAGATGCCAGCGATAGTCTTTATACCTTAAAATATGATGATCTGGACATCAATCCAGGGCTGGGAAACGTGGTGGTCAAGAATGTGGAACTTATTCCGGATTCCAATGTCTATAAACAAATGGACGAGCGCAAAGAAGCTCCGAATAACAGGGTTCATATCAAAGTTTCCAAACTTAAAATAGTGAGCTTCAATCTTATTGATATTTTAAAGAAAAAGAAGCTTAAGATCGAATCTATCGAATTCGAAAGTCCTAAAATTCATTTGATGAATGAATATCATGCCTACAATGATACTGTTTCCACTAAACCACAAAAGACGCTGTATGAAAGTGTTAAAAAGTTTTTAAATACCATTCAGATCGGAGGTATAAAAGTTGAGGACATTTCCTTTAAATATACCCAGCTTGATAAAGGCAGGTCATCACATATGGAGATTGAAAAGGTCAATCTGCGGGTGAGAGATGTGCTGATTGATTCAACATCAATCTCAGATTCTCTTCGCTTCTACCATACAAAAATGATCGAACTGGAGGTGCCGAAATTCGAATACCCTCTGCCTAATGGACTATATAAGGTCGGATTTGAAAAATTAAAAATCAATACAGAAGAGCAGAACATTTTACTGACTAAGGTTTCTTATTTACCACAGTTAAAGAAGGATGCTTTCTATAAGAAAAAAGGTTCGGGAGGTTCTATTGCTTCACTTCGGTTTGATACTGTTCGTTTTGAAAATCTGGATTTCAAAAATCTGATGCGGAATAAGCAACTGACAGCCAGACGTGCTCAGATCAGAAACGGATCGGTAGTGATCTCATCAGATAAGCGCTATCATAGTCCTTCTGAAAACAAGATTGGGCAGTCTCCGCACCAGAAGCTGCTTCAATTAAAAGGATTGCTTCGGTTAGATACAGTGCTGGTTGAAAATGTGGATGTAACTTATTCAGAATTTAGTAATAAATATCTGAAAGAAGGCTCTATTTCCTTTGATCATACCCGGGGTTACCTGACGAATGTAACCAATGACTCTGTAGCTCTGAAGAAAGATAAGTGGATGAGGGCTAATCTGAGCAGTAATATAATGGGTTCCGGATTATTAAAAGTTGAATTTGGATTCGATATGCTGAGCAAGCAGGGCGAACACACGTATAAAGGTTCAGTGGGAGCGATGAATGCTACAGCATTCAACAGGATTTTGCGGCCACTGTTAAATGTAGAGATTGCATCGGGAAATATCAAAAGAATCAATTTTGATTATAAAGCTAATGATTACCGCAATTGGGGGACCTTCAAATTCGATTACAATCATTTAAAAATTAATATCCTGAATGAACAGGGCAAGGGCGAAGAGAAGGTGTCTAAGCGTGCTATTTCTTTTTTGGTCAATAGTTTTATACTGAATGACAGTAATCCTGATGCAAATGAAATCTACCATGTAGGAAATGTTAATTACAAGCGGGTTCCTCAATATCCTTTTTTCAAAACGTTATGGCAAAGTTTGCTTGCAGGGATCAAACAATGTGTCGGTATGACTCCAGAGCGGGAGGCAAAGCTTATGGGTAAAGCCGAAACTGCAACGGAAACAATCAGTAAGACCAAGAAATTCTTCAATTCTATCTTCAAAAAGAAGGATAAGAAAGAAGAAGATAAAAAGGAAAAGAAATAAACGGAAAGAGGTGGCTATCTTTGTTACCTTACAGTTGCAGCAGATAAGAGGATGTTAGGTTTCTTAAAGTTTATTTTTAAATACAAAAACAAGATAATAGACATTTGCATGTTCTATGTGAGCATGATCTGTGCATTTGCTGTTATTTTGCATGTAGGATATATAACAGATCCTAAGATTGCGAAGGTATTCGAAGTTGTTATACACGGAATGTTCTTTGGGTTGTTCCTTTTAGAAGGGTTTCGTACGTTATCGTCGATATATGTTCAAAAAAGAGTCGGGGTATCTAATATTTCGGGCCTCGTAATCATTGGTTATTTTTGTTTTATCACCCTTGCCAGGCTCTCGGGCCTCGAATCGCTTTCCTTTTTTAATAAAGAAGAGTGGATATATCTTGGAATCTATCTGATATTTTTATCTGCATTATCAAAAAACAGTCTGTTTTTTGATAATTTCTACTTTAATCCTACGATTCTTTTTGTCATCAGTTTTTTAGTGCTGATCCTGATCGGCACCTTGATTCTGATGTTACCCCGCACTACTTTAGTCGCTCCTTTGACATTTATAGATGCCTTATTTATGGCGACGAGCGCTGTATGTATTACTGGCCTTTCTGTAACGGATATCTCTTCAAATTTTTCGATGTTCGGACAGACTGTGATTCTGGTTCTTATCCAGATCGGAGGACTGGGTATCATGACATTTACAGGTTTTTTCGGGTACTTCTTTTCCGGTGGATTTTCTTTTAAAAATCAACTTATGTTTGGAGAAATACTGGAAGAGAATAAACTTAATTCAGTAATAAGCACTTTGCTAACCATTATTTTCATTACTCTGCTATTTGAACTTATAGGTGCTGTTTCCATTTATTTTACGCTGGATCCAACCCTGTTTAATTCTATTGGTGATCAGGTTTTCTTCTCTATTTTTCATGCTGTCTCTTCGTTTTGTAATGCCGGGTTTTCTATCCTTCCGGATGGAATACAACATGCAGATTACCGGTATAACTACAACTTTCAGTTAGCGCTCGCTATGATATTTGTTTTCGGAGGACTGGGTTTTGGAACGGTTTACAATTTCTATACCTATGCCAAGACAAAGATTCAGGCCCTGTTTTGTAAGCTGATTTTAAAACGCAGTTATGTTCACAGGCCGTGGCCCTTCAGCTTCAATTCTAAATTTATACTGATCTGTAACCTTATCCTTGTCGTGTTAGCAACCAGTTCATATTTTCTGTTTGAATACAACAATACGCTCCAGCAGGATGAGATCTGGTATGGAAAAATAGTATCAGCTTTTTTTATGACCAATGCTTCCCGCTCTGCCGGTTTCAATAGTGTAAATCTTAATTTTCTGAGTGGTCCTACTGTAATTATGGTGACCTCTTTAATGTGGATCGGGGCCTCTCCGGGATCTACCGGCGGGGGTGTGAAAGTGACAACCGTAGCTATTGCGTTATTGAATATTTTATCTCTGGCAAGAGGTAAGGATTCTATAGATATTTTCAAAAGAAGGATCATTCCCGAATCTGTTAATAAAGCATTTGCTATTATATTGCTTTCAGGAGTTACGATTGGAATTTCTTTTGTCCTGCTCAATCTTTCCGATCCCGGCAAAGGAATGAAAGAACTTCTTTTTGAAACGGTATCCGCTTATACGACCTGCGGGCTCTCTTTGGGTGTCACTCCCTCCCTGAGTCCTTCAAGTAAGATTATCATTATCTTTACGATGTTTGTAGGACGTGTAGGTACGTTAACGCTGCTTGTTGCATTTATCAAAAATATGCGGAATAGAAATTATGTCTATCCGAGTGAAAAAATATTATTCTAATTTATCAGCATGAAATATATCGTATTAGGATTAGGACATTTTGGGAAATCGTTAGCGATACACCTCACCGAATTGGGACATGAGGTAATCGGTGCCGATAAAAATCTTACGATTGTAGAACAACTGAAGGATCGGGTGACTCATACGGTATGTATGGATACTACAGATCGTGATTCCGTGAGCGCTCTGCCACTAAGAGATAGTCATGCTGTTATTGTGGCCATTGGTGAAGACGAGGGCGCTTCGATGCTTACTACGGCCTTATTAAAGCAGCTTCACGTGAAACGTATCATTGGCCGCGTAGTATCTGATTTGCAGAAGACTGTTATGGAAGCAATGGAGATTGACGAATACATCATGCCGGAGGAAGAGGCTGCGGAAAGGCTGGCGATGCGTCTGGATAATATTGACATCGTAGATTCCTTCAAGATCTCGGATAAATACAGTATTGTAGAGACTAAAGTACCTGCAAAATATATTGGGATGACCTTGGAGCAGGCAAATCTGACTAATAGTTACGGGGTGATCGTACTCACGACTGTCAATCAGCGGGATGTACTGGAAAAAGGTAAAAATGTGAAGATAAAAGAGGCAACAGGGATTGCAAAATCTGATACCATGCTCCGGGAAGAGGATTTGCTTGTCTTATTCGGCGAACTTTCGAATATTAAAAAACTGATTCAAAAGGGCGAATAGCTTACAACTTCCAGGAATGTAATGCCAGGAAAAGGATTTCATGTTTTAAAACACTGAAATCCTTTTTTGTTATTCTGACGAATTTTAAAATGATTTGTATATTTTTGGAGCTTAATCATTACATACAACCTATTTAGAGTACATGAAAAATTGGTTTAAGGAAAATGCAGTACACTTTGCGATTGTCGGAATCTTTATCGTTATGGTGTTTTTTTATTTTACACCTATATGGCAGGGTAAGACTTTGGCACAACATGATGTGCTGCAGGCAGAGGCAAGTCAGAAAGAATTATTTGATTATAAAGCCAAGGACGGACATGCGCCCAACTGGACAAATTCTATGTTTGGAGGTATGCCTACCTATCAGATCTGGGCAGAGCATAGCAGCAATGTCGGCACCTATATATCCAGAGGTTTAAAAACAGTTTTTCCGACGCCGATAGATGTTGTATTGCTGTACCTTTTAGGGGCGTATTTTTTGTTCTGTGTCCTAAAGGTAAGACCGTGGCTAGCTGCGGTAGGTGCAATAGCTGTCGCATTTACATCCTATAATTTTATTTATATAGAAGCCGGACACGTGAATAAGGCTTATGCTATTGCCTATATGGCACCTATTATCGGGTCTGTTATTCTGTGCTATCGGGGCAAATTTCTCTTAGGTGGAGCTATTCTGGCTTTATCGATGGCTTTAGAAATCCGTGTCAATCATATTCAGGTTACCTATTACCTGTTTATTGCTTTGTTAGTACTGGTCGGTATTGAACTGTACCATGCTATCAAAGAAAAGAGAATCAAGGGATTCGTACAGGCGACTGGCGTTCAGTTAACAGCTGTTATTCTTGCTGTGCTGGTCAACGCATCTGTATTGTATCCTACTTACGAATACAGTAAATATTCTACCCGTGGTAAGGCCAATATCATCAAAGTCGATGAGGCAAATGAACAAAAAGGGCTGGATAAACAGTATGCATACGACTGGAGTCAGGGTGTGGGGGAGACCATTACATTTTTGATCCCTAATGCTTACGGAGGTCGCTCGCAAGGAGTTCTGGATGAAAATTCACATGTTGCCAAACTTTATGAATCGAAAGGGGCTTCTGCAATGCAGGCTGCACAAATCGCAAAACAGATGCCATCCTACTGGGGTGAAAAACAATTCACTGCAGGTCCCTGGTATTTCGGAGCAAGTATATTATTTCTGTTTGTCCTGGGACTATTCATAGTTAGAGGGCGCATTAAGTGGTGGATCCTGGGAGCTACGGCACTTATTATCTTCCTTTCATTTGGCCGTCATCTTCCTTTTATTTCGGATTTGTTTTTTGACTACTTCCCGATGTATAATAAGTTCAGAGCTGTAGAATCCATATTGGTCATTGCGGCATTGCTGATCCCTATATTGGCGATATTATGTATCAATGAGTTGATTAACCGTTCTTCTGAAATCAAAAATCTGGATAAGAAAGTACTTTACACTTTTATAGGTGTAGGAGGTTTGTGTCTTTTGATTGCGTTAGTTCCGGATATGTTTCTGAGCCTTCGTAACTCTAAGCATCAGGATCTTGTGGAAGTATTTACGCAGCAGATCGGAGATCGTACGGTTGCAAATGAAACTGTGACAGCATTGGTGAAGGACCGTGCTTCGCTTGCAAGTAAAGATGCCTGGCGTTCATTGTTTATTGTTGCATTGACATTTGGTCTGATCTGGTTTTACCTGAAAAAGAAATTAAATTATACTGTATTAGTTGTTGCTTTGGGAGTGATCTTCCTTGCAGATCTGTGGTCTGTGGATAAACGCTACCTGAATGATGATTCATTTGCAAACCCTTCTTCCTCCCGGATTCCAGAGCGTGAGGTTGATCAGCTGATCCGCCTGGATCAGGATCCAAGTTATCGTGTGCTGGATCTTACAACAAATGCGTTCTCAGATGCTACAGCATCTTACTTCCATAAAAATCTTGGAGGATACCATGCTGCCAAAATGATGCGCTTTCAGGAGATCCTTGAACATCAGTTTAACGGAGCTTTAAATGAAGATGTACTGGACATGTTCAATGTTCGCTACCTGATTACAGCAGATCCTTCAAACGGGTCTCAGAAAGTAGTAAGGAGAAGTTCTGCTCCGGGTAATGCCTGGTTTGTAGATAAAGTGACGTTTGTGAAAGACAATGCACAAGAGATGCAGGCTATAGGCAGTTTTGATCCAAAGAAAGAAGCTTTTGTTAATCAGGAATTCAAGGATAAGATTGATGCCGGGCGCTTAGGTTTGCCTGTCAATTCCTCTATTACACTGACATCTTATCATCCGGATACGTTGAAATATGAATATACAGCACCAAATGATGCATTCGCTGTATTTTCTGAAGTATTCTATGATAAGGGATGGAAAGCATATATCGACGGTAAAGAAACACAGATTATTCGTGCAGACTATATTTTGAGAGCATTGCAGGTGCCTGGAGGAAACCATAAGATTGAATTTATCTTTGCTCCGGAATCTGTCAAAACTACGAATCTTCTTTCTGGAATAGCGTCAGTTATTCTGGTGCTTGGGTTAGCTGGTGCGGTCTGGTATGGCGTACGTCAAGACAAGAAAAAAGGTCCGGAACCGGAAAAACCGAAACGGACCAATTAAGTTTCTCTTAAATAATATTTAAAAACCTTTAGAATAATTTGAGCTGCGGATCGGTTATTCTGAAGGTTTTTCTGTGATGTGGTGTTAGGCCGTATGCAAGGACGGCGTTTCTGTGTTTGACAGTGGGATAACCCTTATTCTGTAGCCAGTCATAGGCCGGAAAATCACAGGCTATGCTTTCCATATATTCGTCGCGGTAGGTCTTTGCCAGTATGGATGCCGCTGCAATAGAAAGATACTTCCCATCCCCTTTGATAATACAGGTATGTGAAACTTCCGGATAAGGGATAAAGCGATTTCCGTCTACTATAATGTATTCAGCCTTCACTCTTAGCTGATCTAATGCACGATGCATGGCCAGATAGGATGCATTGTGAATATTGATTTTGTCAATTTCTTCAGCGGAAACACTGGCTACGGCAAAGGCAAGAGCTTCCTGCTCAATAATGGGGCGCAATGCCATCCGTTTTTTCTCACTTAGTTTTTTGGAATCATTAAGTAGATCATGATGATAGTCTTTTGGAAAAATAACAGCGGCGGCAAAGACAGGTCCCGCAAGACAGCCTCTTCCAGCTTCATCACAGCCGGCTTCTATACGTTCTATCTGAAATGTGGATAATAGCATGGTATTCAATTAAACTTCAAAAGTAATATTTCTTAAGCCGGGATGAAAATGTAACTTCTCTGTGATTAACCTGCTTTTACAGTAATTAACACTTCTTATCAGTTCTTTTGTAACGAAAACGAATGGTGAACAAACCTTTGGCAATTCTTTATGTCCAATCCCTTGTTCATCACGATTACCGGTTTATGAAGAAAATTCTCATCATATGTATATGTTTCCTGATTTCAATGTCCGGCTATGGGCAGAAGAAATCAAAACAACCTGTTGTTACTCTTCCTGCAATTGATAATGTAGTGATAGACGCACAATTAAAGGAATGGTCAGGAAAGCTTATTTCTGTTGGTCAGGATTCTTCCTGGAGCTATTCTGTTGCCCGAAACGGAGACTATCTGTATGCGGCAGTGAAAATTAAAGATAAAGAATTGCAGAAAGATGTAGTGCGTTGGGGTATAACGTTGGGAGTACATGGCAATGTAAAGAAAAAGGATGGGGCAGAATTGATATATCCGGTTGCTGACCGTGAAGATGTACGGGAGCTTGCACAATCTGATGATTATAAAGGTCAGGATATCAGACAGGTGTTGCTTAATACAGTACGGGGATATCAGATTTCTGGCTTTCAGTCATTAGTGAATGGAAATCTTTCTTTCTCAAATAATTATGGAATTCAGGCGCAAATACGGATCGACGAACACGATAATCTGTGCTATGAGGCTGTTTTGCCGGTTTCAAGACTACCCATAGATAAGGATAAAGGTCCTGTCGGAATTCAGTTACAGTTAAATACGATGTGGTCAGCTATGGCCAGATCGGCCAAGGCTAACAAGGGAAGGGCCGTTGCCGGCGGAAGAACATACGCTACACCGCAAATGCCTAAAAATCAAAGTAAAGTACAAACAGAGGTGTGGATATTGACCATACTGGAACAGAATTAATAATTATATACATATGAAAATACTTCAAAAGTATGCTGCTTTTTTTATCGTCTTCTGTATAGCGGCTACCAGTGCATTAGCGCAAACGGGTAAAAGCGTACAGGGTTTTCTGCGGGACAGCAAATCCCGTGTGGTGGCAGGAGCATCAGTCACTCTGATTTCAGATAAAGATTCGGTGGGTACCAGCTCATCAATGAGTGGTATGTATTCTTTCAGTAATGTAAAGGGAGAAAAGTTTAAAATCAAAGTAAGTAGTATAGGTTATGAAACTTTCGAGAAAGAATTTGCCTTCCAAGCGGGACAGAACAGTCTGTCCATTCCGAGTTTTGAGCTGATGCCTACCAGTACGATGCTGGAGGAAGTAGTAGTCGACGGTGTTCCGACAGTGGTGGTGAAAAGTGATACACTGGAATATACTACACGCGATCTGAAATTACGGGACGGAGCACTGGTAGAAGATGCCTTAAAAAAACTGGAAGGTGTAGAAGTTGACAAAAATGGAACAGTGACAGCACAGGGAGAGCAGATAAAGCGTATCCGTATCAATGGCAAAGACTTTTTTGGAGGAGATGTGAAGACTGCAACACAAAATCTGCCTGCAGATATTATTGAGAAGATTCAGATTATTGATGATTATGGAGATGTGGCGAATCTGACAGGTAATAAAACAGGAGATGCCGAAAAGATTTTGAATATACAGATCGACCCTGCAAAAAATAAAGGATATACGACGACATTAAGACTTGGCTACGGTACTGAAGACCGGTATCAGGCGACAGGTATGATCCTGGCTATGAAAGAGGGTATGCAAATCTCAGCCTTAGGAAACCTGAATAACATCAATGCGCCACTATTTGATTTTAATACACAAGGTGGTGGAGCAAGAAGACGTCAGGGAGGCGGTGGTGGCCGGGGAGGCGGTGGTATGTTTGGTGGTGCCAATGGAATTACCAATACCGGATCATTTGGACTGAACTACAGACAGGATTATAATGATAAGGTAACTGTATATGGTAGCTATAGCTATGGTCACGATGATAATGATGTTATTTCATCCAGCCTTAACAAATTTTTATACCCCGATTCTACATTAGACAAGAATACCGAGTCCACTACAAATACAATAGGTAATACCCATAGATTTGAAGCAAACCTGGAGTGGAAACCTTCTCCAAAGGATTTTATTAAAATCTCCCCTCAGCTTGGCTATGGAAAAACAACAACGGATACTTACAGTCACAATGAAAATCTCTTAAACGGAGTGCTGTATAATACTGAGACCAACAACTCGTACAGTTCTTCGAGGAGTCCGAATGTGGGCATCAGTGCTTTGTATAACAGACGTCTGAATGACAAGGGTAGAAATGTTTTTTTCAATATGAACATCAATTCTTCGGGAACCAAACAAGATCAGGATCGTATTATTGAGACCTTAGTGGGCGATCCCAACAACAGCACTATTACGATGGATAGTATTTATAGGAGAACGCTGGCTGAGCTTGACAATAAAAGCTGGAACGGAGGTGCAAGTGTATCCTATATAGAACCATTGAGTCAGTTTGGCAAATTGGAAGTTTCGTATGACTACAATGTCAATACCTATGACAATAACCGCAATCAGAAAGCTTACAATCTTGACGGGTCAGTTCTGGATGACGATGACTTTAATTTTGAGCGGATGTATGATTATTCCTTTAGTACACATCGTGTAGGAGCCAACTACAGCTATAATAATGATAAAATTAAATATGCTATCGGTGCTTCGGTACAGCCTTCCATATTAGATGGTGATGCTATAGTGGACGGGAACAAAATCAATATTCACCGCAATGGGTTTAATTTTGTACCAATTGCCAGATTTGAGTATAAATTCAATAGGCAGAAGAATTTGCAGATTAATTATTCCGGAAATTCCAATGAGCCATCTATCACACAGATACAGCCATTTACAGATAATTCTAATCCAACAAACGTTGTAACAGGTAATCCGGATCTGGCTGCTGAATTCAGACACAATCTGAGATTCCGGTTTAATTCATCTGATTTTCAAAAAGGAAAAACGTTCTTTGTGATGCTGAACGGAACATTGACTCAGGATAAAATCGTATCCAACAATTTCAGAAGAACTGATCCGGGATTGGGTATAATACAGGAAGTTAATTATCTGAATGAGGACGGAGCATTTAGTTTGAATGGTTTCTATCATTACGGACGATCATTCAAAAGCAAGACTTATAGTATAAACTTTATGGGAGGATTGACCTATAACAATAATCCATCTTACACAGACGGACAGTTGAATCTTGCAAAAAACTGGGCGCTGAACCAAGGAGTGATGTTTAGATATAACCCTTCCGAAAATCTGGAAATAAATCCGGGTTTCAGGTACTCGTGGAATCATACTAACAATACGCTTAATAATACTACAGTCGTAATGCAGTCTTATGCACCGACTTTGATCGGATCTGTTAATATTTCGCCATCGGTTATTTTTGGAGCAGATCTGTCCAAAACATTCTATCAGGGAAATGCCTATAATGAAAACCCATTTGTTATAAATACATATGTGGAGAAAAAATTTATGAAGCAAAACAGAGGTACGCTGCGTTTACAGGCATTTGACCTGCTGAATGAGCAGACGAATATTTCAAGAACGTTTTCAGATATTCAGATCTCTGACAGCCGGACCAACAGACTCGGTCGTTACTTCATGCTGATGTTTACCTACAAGTTCTCCAAGTTTGCAGGAGGTGTAGGTCCACAGGAAGAGAATAGATTTCCAGGAGGAGGACGTCCACCCAGAATGTAATTTTATACCTTTGAAATCGACAAACGGTTGTAGTTCTGAAAGACTGCAGCCGTTTTTGTTTTATAATTATGTAGTTTTGCACAGTTCCGTACATCGTAGGTATTGGAATACGAAGTATATTGAACACCCATAATATTTTTAGATGACTACAATGGAATATGAGATTATTCGATTATCGAATGGCATTAGGATAGTTTTATATCCCCAGCAAACTCCGATCACACATACCTGTCTTCTTATCAATGCCGGATCCCGTGATGAAGAAAACGGGAAATTCGGTGTAGCACACTTTATAGAGCATCTGCTCTTTAAGCAGACAGAACGAAGAAATACAAATCAGATTTTAAACAGATTGGAGACTGTAGGTGGAGACTTAAATGCATATACAACGAAAGAGTATACCTGTATTCACGCCTCTATTTTAAATCCGTATCTGGACCGGGCGCTCGACCTGTTTGAAGACATCATATTTCACTCCACTTTTCCTGATCTCGAGATGGAAAAGGAAAAAAGCGTAATTGTAGATGAAATGGCATCCTATCTGGATAGCCCGGAAGATGCAATTATTGATGATTTTGAAGATATTTTATTTGCAGATTCCGGCCTGGGACATAATATTCTCGGAATAGAAGATCAGTTGGTCGGTTTGCAAAAAAATGATATCCTTCGTTTTATGAAGGGAAATTATAATACCAATGATATTGTTATTGGTATTACGGGAGATTATAAAAAAACACAGATAGAAAAACTGGCCAACCGTATTTTCGGGCAGATCGAGAAATCTGTTATTCAGAGAGACAGAGCCCGCGTTACGGTGCATACTCCGCAACATATTCGGATGGAGAAGCCCATAAATCAGGTGCACTATATGTTAGGTACCCAAGCCTATGGTATAGGGGATGAACGAAAAACCGGGTTATTGTTATTGAATAATATGTTGGGAGGATTAGGCATGAGTTCTATCCTGAATTTATCTATTCGTGAAAAGTACGGTATCGCTTATACGATTGAGTCAAATTATTCTATGTTTTCGGATACAGGAATTTTTTCCATTTATCTGGGAACGGATGAGGAGAAGGTAAAAAAAGCGGTGTCACTTGTTTTCAAAGAATTGAATAAGCTGAAAGTGCACGGTCTTACAGCTACGCAACTGCAAAAAGCAAAGAATAAATTTAAAGGACAGATTGCGCTGGCAGAGGAAAACAGAATGAGTATGATTATTGCTGTGGCAAAAAATATCATGGATTATGACCGGGTAATAACGCTGGAAGAAGTTTTTCAAAAAATTGATGAGGTGTCAACAGATGGTGCCAAAGAAATATTAGAAGACATCTTTGATACGGATAAGATGACATCTCTAAGTTTTGTGCCTTCGGAAGAGGATTAGGGATATTTAAGTATATTTGTTCCATTAACAATCAAGATAAAATATGAAAACAGCTTACGTGTTTCCGGGTCAGGGCGCTCAATTTGTAGGAATGGGCCAGGATTTGTATAATTTGAATGATGAAACAAAGGCTCTGTTCGAACAGGCTAATGATATTTTAGGATTTCGTATCACCGACATTATGTTCAATGGTACGGATGAAGAGTTGAAACAGACCAAAGTAACACAGCCTGCTATTTTCCTGCATTCTGTAATCCTTGCAAAAGCTTTAGGTGAAAATTTCAAACCGGATATGGTTGCAGGACACTCATTAGGTGAATTTTCAGCATTGGTCGCTGCAGGTGCACTGACTTTTGAAGACGGATTGCAACTGGTAGCAAAACGTGCTAATGCAATGCAAAAAGCTACTGAAATCGAGCCGTCAGCAATGGCTGCTATTTTAGGACTGGAAGATAATATTGTAGAAGAAACATGTGCGCAAGTAGAAGAGACAGTTGTAGCAGCAAACTTTAACTGTCCCGGTCAGGTCGTAATCTCCGGTACAGTTGCAGGAGTGGATAAGGCCTGTGAATTGTTATTAGCGGCTGGTGCAAAGCGTGCTTTGAAACTCAATGTCGGAGGAGCATTTCATTCTCCTTTGATGGAGCCGGCACGTGTAGAACTTCAGGCAGCTATAGAAGCGGTTGATATCAAAAGTCCGGTTTGTCCGATCTATCAGAATGTAGATGCAAATCCGCAGACTGACCCCGCTGTAATTAAAGAAAATCTTATTGCACAATTGACAGGAGCTGTTCGCTGGACACAGACGGTACAACATATCCTAAGTGACGGAGCAGAAGCATTTGTCGAAGTAGGACCAGGCAATGTGTTGCAAGGATTGGTGAAGAAAGTAGATCGTCAGATCCCGACTTCAGCAGCCACAGTATAATAGATATAACATAAAATAGAAAAGTCCCATTCAACTGAATGGGACTTTTCTATTTATTGCGGAATATCGTATAATGATCTTTTATAATAATATCAATAAACTCTTCCGGATTTCTATCCCGTTGAATGCCTAATATCTGTTCAAGCCTGGCGGATAAAGCCCAGATAATATTATAGTCTTTGCGCTTAAATCCCTTATTATAAACATCCTTTATTGTATTGGCATCCTGATCGCTTAATTTGATGACCTGTGGATAGGTAATAGCTCTTTCTGCGGTTATTTCTGCAAACAAAGTATGGCTGAGCTGGGTATTTGTCTGTGTACTGATCACCGTGGTATCTGCTGCCAGATCTCCGATACGCTGTCCTTTTTTTGACAATATGATACTGCTCATGCCTAACGCCCCCATACAAAGGAAAATGTCAACAATGGAACATACCCAACGGATAAAATACTGATAAGCAGTTGCCCTTGTGCCATCAATTTTGACAACTTTGATTTTCATTATCTTTTTTCCGAGTGTCTGCCCGGAAAGAACGGTTTCCATAACAAAGGGATAGAAGAAGGCAGGAAGCATAAACAAACTGTAGAGCCCCATTGTCGTCCATGAATCTGATAAAAAACCTGCTCCGGAATACTTTAAAATAAGAACGGCAAGAATAACATAAGCTATAACAATAAGCTGATCAATCCCAAAGGCAATAATCCGGGCACCTAAGGTGGCTAAATTATATTCAAATTTTACGTTTTGAGGGGTGTTTATTAAGAGCTTATTCATATATTTGAGTAAATGCGTTGATTATTTTAATTATGCGAGAACCTTCATTCATAGACCGAAATAAAGAAAAATGGGCAACTATTGAAAGCAATTTAGCAAATAAAGCTGATATTGATCCGGATGAATTAGCCTCAAATTATATCGAACTTACGAATGATTTGGCATATGCGCAAACTTTTTACCCTCAAAGTAAGACAAAGCAATATCTCAACGAATTGTCCCTTATAGCTCATCAGAAGATTTATAAAGATCAACGGGCATCTAATAACCAGTTTCTACATTTTGTAAATTATGAAATCCCAGAGGCGATCTGGAAAATAAGAAGACAACTGCTCTATTCTCTCTTGATTTTCTGTCTTGCTGTAGGCATCGGCTTTCTTTCTGCTCATTACGATGAACAGTTTGTCCGGCTGATATTAGGAGACGGGTATGTAGACTTTACAACAGAAAAAATAAAAGAAGGAGATCCTGCCGCTATCTACGATGAAGGAGGTATGTTCGGATCTGCATTAGCGATTACCATTAATAATGTGAGAGTAGCATTTTATGCCTTTATTTTTGGGATATTCTATAGCATTGGGTCCGGTTATATCCTGTTCTCAAACGGAATTATGCTGGGCGCATTTCATTATATGTTTTTCAAGTACGGAGTGATGCAAGAGGCTATGTCCGCTATTTGGATCCATGGAACAATCGAGATTTCAGTAATTATCATTGCCGGAGGCTGCGGTCTCACATTAGGAAACAGTATGCTGTTCCCAAAATCATATACACGGCTGGAATCATTTAAACGAGGAGCCAAGCTGGCGAGCAAGGTGCTCATCAGTACCGTTCCGTTTTTTATTATTGCAGGTACATTAGAAGGATTTGTGACCCGTTTTTATCAGTCATCTTTAGCGATGTGCCTGGCTATTATTTTTGCGTCCTTATTTGCGATTGTATATTTTTATATTTGGAGACCTTATCAATTAGCCAGAAAATTTGAATGGAGTTAAACTTTGAGTTCAAAAAGGAACGTAAATTAGGGGAATTTGTGCAAGATTTTGTGGATTTGCTAAAGATCGTTATCCGGCATTTCTGTGCAACGCTTTTTCGGCTGGCGGTTATACCTCTTGCCATTCTGTTGCTACTGGTCTTTTATCTGACGACTAAAGTAGATTTTAATGCAGACTTCAGTGCCGGAGATATGATGCAGATATGGGGTCTCTTTATCGGTATAGTCTGTGTCCTTTTGTTGCTTTCTACTCTGTTTTTTGGCATAGCTATAGAATACTTTATTCTGTTGAAAAATCAGAATAATCTGGATTTCGGATCAACGGAAGTATGGAACAATTTTAAATCAAACTTTGGCAAGTATTTTAGGTTTTTCGGTGCATCTATTCTGGTGATGTTAATCATGATCATCCCGTTTTTCTTTGTCCTGATTATTGCTTCTTTTATTCCTTTTGTCGGTAACATCGTGGCCGGGGTCCTGATGTCCCTGATTGGAGTGTGGCTGTTCTGCGCTTTTATGCTGTATAGAGAAGGCTACTATTCTCTTGGCAGCTGTTTTAATGAGGCCTATCATTTACTGAAGAAAAAAGTATATGATTATGGTGTATCCTCTTATATTGTCAGCGCCATTTTTCAGGTTATGCTTATGATGATGACATTGATCCCTGCATTGATCCTGGGATTGATTGCTTATAATACAGTTGGGTTCAACGATAATTTTTTTGATACCTTTTCCGGAAAACTGATTGTTTCGCTGGGTGGAACTATTTTCTCACTGGTAACGATAACCAGCTATATGTTCTCTGTACTCATTTCCGGATTGATATATGAATCCGCTAAAGAATTACGGTTCGGAGAGAATATTTATGAAACAATAAACAATATTGGAAAGGAGGCAAATGGCCACTAATTTTCGTACCATTATTCTTTCTATTTTCTTTATTACACTATGTTATTTCGGTTATGCTCAGGAACAGGACACGCTCTATACAGATCCTGATACAGCTGTTTACGATGAACCGATAGATGCAACAGATGAACTTATTACCAAGAAGAAACAACATCCTTATTGGGAAGAAGGATACTATAATAAGGTACCGAGAACCCATGATATCCCGGCTGTAGATTCCGCAGAATTCAATAAAATGTTCAAAAAATATCAGAGTGAAGAATTTCTTTACAATGAAAAGGTACTTGATAACATAAATTTTTTGAAGCGCTTAAAAAACAGGATTAATGACCTGCTATCCTCTATTTTGCCGGATTTCTATTTTCAAAATCCGGAATGGATGTACAAACTTATAGGTGCCGTTTTCGTAGTTCTTCTGGTGTATGTTCTTTACAGATTAATATTTACAGGAAAAAAACTCTACACTGTACAGGAAAAGGAAGACGACGAAAATGCGAATGTGGCATTTGTCGAACGGAATCTTCTTCAGGTAGATGTGCATACATTTGTGGAGCAGGCACTAAAAGAAGAGAATTATTCCCTGGCTATTCGTTATCTCAATCTTCTGAATATTCAGACGCTGGCAAAAAAAGAATTGGTAAAGTGGAATTATACCAAAACCAATATTGAACTGATGAATGAAATGGACAACACAGAACTGAGAAAAGAGTTTGAAGCTTGTTCCAATGTCTTTAATTATGTGTGGTTCGGTAATTTTCCGGTAACGAAGGAGAACTATGAACAGTACGCTACACTATTCCGTGAATTTCAAACTAAATGGTCATGAAAAATACGGGTAAGTTTGGAATTATAGTATTGCTGATCGCGCTGGTATTGATTGCAATAATAGATGCAACCAGTCGCAAGCCTATAGACTGGAGAAAATCTTTTGATCAGCGGGACAAGATACCCTACGGATTATATGTGTTGCATCAGGAGTTGGGAAATATCTTAGGAAATGACCGCAAAATCGAAAACACAAAAAAGTCAGTTTATGAAACTTTAGAAGAGGATTCATTGCACGCAAAAAATACTGCTTTTGTGTTTATAGGTGACTATATAGACATTATGGGAGCCACTGCAACAGAGAAATTGCTGCAATTTGCAAAAGAAGGAGGAGAAGTTTTCATATCGACAAACTATTACTCCAGCAATCTTTTAGATACGCTTAATCTTTCTTCAGCCTATCTGGATGTGAATAAATTTTCGGGATTTTCGTTATTAGGCGATATAAACTACTCACTTGTCAACGGTCGCAAGAGAATAAAGTACGATAAGATAGAACAGACATCAATATTTGATCTTATCGATAGCACTAATATTTCCATTGCCGGTAATGCGTATGCAGGCAAGCATGCTGTCCCTAATTTTGTGGAGGTATCCTGGGGCAAAGGCAAGCTCTATTTGCATCATACTCCGGAAATGTTTACCAATTATTACATGCTGCAACATCAAAAATATGATTATGCAGCTTCGGCATTGAAATTAATAAAAGCTAAGCATATCATCTGGTGTGACAACTATTACAGGGAAGGGCAGCCAAGTACACCTCTGCGTATGATTCTTTCCTACGAAGGACTTCGTGAAGCATGGTATTTGTTATTGTTTGGTCTTCTGCTATTTCTGTTGTTCCGAAGCAAACGTGAACAACGTGCAGTAGAGGTGGTGACTCCTGAGCCAAATCTGTCTAAAGAATTTGCCAAAACAATAGGGACGCTTTATTATGAAAATGGTGAGCCGGGAAATATGATAGACAAGAAAATAGATTATTTCCTTTTCGATATCAGAAATCATTTTCATCTGGACACGCTCCAGTTGAGGGATGAAAAATTTCTCAACAATCTGTCTCTGAAAGCAGGAATTTCACTTGCCGAAACGGAAGAATTAATGAATTTGATAACGCGGTACAGGAATAGAAAAGACCTGTCTACACACGATCTCAAGTTTATAAACAATAAAATAGAAGAATTCAAGACTAAATCTAATATGATATGAACGAATTAGAGAAATATATGCCCAACTTTGAAAGCCGTCTCGATCTGACAGAGCTGCAGGATAAGATGGAATCGGTGAAAAGGGAAGTAAAAAAAGTAATTGTAGGTCAGGATCAGGTTATCAATATGCTATTGATGTCTATTCTGTCATCCGGACATTCCCTGATTGAAGGGTTGCCCGGAGTCGCCAAGACGCTGACTGCAAAGTTGATCGCTAAAACTATTAACAGTACTTTTCGTCGTATCCAGTTTACGCCCGATCTGATGCCTTCAGATGTTACGGGTTCATCTATTCTGGATCTGAAGTCTAATGAATTTGAGTTTAGAAGAGGCCCCATTTTTGGAAATATCATTCTCATCGATGAGATCAACCGTGCCCCTGCAAAGACCCAGGCATCTCTTTTTGAGTGTATGTCCGAGCGTCAGGTGACAGTAGATGGAAATACCTATCCAATGGATTCCCCTTTTATTGTTTTGGCGACTCAGAATCCGATAGAGCACGAAGGAACGTATCGCTTGCCGGAGGCGCAGTTGGATCGCTTCCTGTTCAAGATCGTCGTTAACTATCCCGAATTCAGTCAGGAGCTAACCATATTAAAAGAACACCATGCACAGAAGGCTGGTAACAAAGAAGCGTTGGTTCAGCAGGTCGTTTCAGGTGAGGAGATTGTGTTGTTTCAATCACAGGTCAAGCTGGTCTTTGCACATGAAGATGTCCTGAACTATATAGCGCAGATTATTGTACAGACCCGGACTAATCCGAATCTGACTTTAGGAGCTTCGCCGAGAGCTTCAATTGCAATTCTGGAGGCTTCAAAAGCATCTGCAGCACTTCTTGGGCGAGATTTTATCACGCCGGATGATGTCAAGTACGTTGCTCCTGCTATTCTCGGACACCGGGTGACACTCACGCCTGAAAAGGAAATGGAAGGATTCACCACCGAATTTATTATCAAACAAATTGTAGACGGTGTAGAGATTCCAAGATGATCAGGCGTATAAGAAGACTTTATTTCACTAATCAGTTTTTCTATTCCTTATTAGGAATGGCTCTTTTGTTTACTGTTTCCTTTTTTGTGAAGGGAATGTTTCTGGTAGTAGGTATTGTCTTCTGGCTACTGTTGATCTGTTGGGTTTGGGATCTTATGTTTTTGCATTTTGGTAAGAATAGAGTGGAGATTGAGCGACATTACCCTGAAAAATTATCCAACGGAGATGACAATCATTTTGAGCTTGCTTTTATAAGTCACTATCCGAAGAAGGTAAAAGCCAGAGTTCTGGAAGAATTTCCAATGCAGTTACAGATTCGTGAAAAGGAATTTGAAATAGAACTGTCGTCTTTAATTCCGAAACATGTGGAGTACGAGTTGAGACCAACCAAAAGAGGTATATATGAATTCGGCAGATGTCATGTTCTGGTTCGGAATCTGGGTTTCTTCGAACGGAAATTTCTTTTGGAAGAACCTTTAAAAATACCATGTTATCCCTCCTTTATTCAGTTGCGAAAATATCAGCTTATGGCAACAACAGACAGACTGAAAGAGATGGGAATCAAGCGAATCCGCAAAATCGGCTCAACTCTGGAATTTGATCATGTGCGGGAATATGTGAGAGGAGATGAATACCGCTTTATGAACTGGAAAGCTTCTGCCAAACATAAAAAGCTGATGGTCAATCAGTATCAGGAAGAGAAATCTCAGCCCATATATTCCTTTATTGATACCGGCCGTGCCATGCGCATGCCGTTTAACGAGATGACCTTGCTGGATTATTCGATCAATTCAGTACTTGTTTTGTCCAATGCTGCAATACTGAAGCAAGACAGAGCCGGAATGCTGACGTTCTCAAACGGGATTGCAAATCATATTCCTGCGGAGAAGAGAAACAATCAGATGCAGAAAGTGTCAGAGGCACTATATAGTATTACAACGCTATTTGAAGAGTCTGAATTTGGAAAACTATATGCATTTGCGAATAAGCATATTAATAAGAGATCTCTGATTTTTGTGTATACTAATTTTGAGACAATGGATAGCCTAAACAGGCAGATGCCCTATCTCAAAATGATCAATAAGACCCATATCGTTGTAGTCGTTGTATTTAAGAATACCGAATTGATACAGATGGCAAAGGAGAACACGCATTATACAATAGATATATATAATCAGATTATAGCGGAGAAATTTGTTTACGAAAAGAGTCTTATTATTCAGGAACTGAATCGTCAGGGGATCCAGACGATTTATACCGCACCGGAACAATTGACAATCAATTCAATAAACAAATATCTGGAAATAAAAGCCCGTGGATTAATCTAACTGCGTATCATGGACGAGTACTTTTGTCCAGTTACTGCTGAAATCCTCTATTGCCTTCAGGTGAATAGGATGAGTCTCATACGTATTGATGTATTCCATCTTTTCAAATACAACAATCAGATTGTATGTCCAGCTATTGTCTACGACAGGTCGTTTACTTGTTTCGGCAGGACGGCCATAGCGTAGACTTTTAATATTAGGCACTTTCCTCAAGGCTTCGAAAAACTTAGTAAAATCTTTAATCTGCTGGGCTGTCAGTTCTTCTTTTAGCCAAAAATATACCGAGTGCATGATCTGTCCGTTTTCTACAACCGCAAACGAGGATTTTGACTGTGCAAAAGCGGATACAGCTAATGCTGAAGTTCCGATAGTTGCAGCTGAAGATTGGAGAAATTTTCTTCTTTTCATAGTATGTTTGTCTTGATCGTTTTAAATATAGTAATAATTATAGACGGATAAAACAGAAAGGGCTTATCACATCCTGATAAGCCCTTTCAAATTTTTATAAGGTCAAAGCCTGTTAGATATTAAATGCAGCTTTGATCTGATCTACAAAATCTAATTTTTCCCAGGTAAACAGATCTACTTCTACCGTTTTTTGTTCACCATTGCTGTTTTCAAAAGTTTTGGTTACAGATCTTGGGGTACGTCCCATGTGGCCATAGGCAGCAGTTTCTGAATAGATCGGGTTTCTTAATCCCAGGCGGGTTTCGATTCCGTAAGGAGTCATATCAAATAACTCCGATATCTTTTGTGCAATCTGTCCGTCTGTTAAGTTTACTTTGCTGGTGCCGTAAGTATTTACATATACACCCATCGGATCTTTAACACCGATAGCATAAGATACCTGTACTAATATTTCCTCTGCAACTCCGGCTGCTACCAGATTTTTTGCAATGTGACGTGTTGCATAAGCCGCAGAACGGTCTACTTTTGAAGGGTCTTTTCCTGAGAAAGCCCCGCCGCCGTGAGCACCCTTGCCCCCGTATGTATCCACAATGATTTTACGTCCTGTCAATCCTGTATCACCGTGAGGACCTCCGATCACAAATTTTCCGGTCGGATTAATGTGAAATTTGATCTTATCATCAAATAAGGATTGCAATTCTGGTTTTAGCTGAGCTTTTACACGAGGAATCAGGATTGCTTTAATATCTTCCGTAATCTTATTCAACATTGTTGATTCTTCATCAAAATCATCATGTTGTGTAGAGATTACAATCGTATCAATGCGTACAGGCTTGTGATTGCTGTCATATTCTAAAGTCACCTGAGACTTGGCATCCGGCCGCAGATACGTGATTTCTTTATTCTCTCTACGCAAATCTGCCAGTTCGTAAAGCAGACGGTGCGAAAGATCAAGTGCTAAAGGCATGTAATTGTCGGTTTCATTGGTCGCATAACCAAACATGATTCCCTGATCACCGGCGCCTTGTTCTTGTTTTGTTTTACGGTCTACACCTTGATTGATATCGGCAGACTGTTCATGGATAGCAGATAATATACCACAGGAATTGGCTTCAAACATATAAGCTGATTTGGTATAGCCAATCTTTTCAATGACTGAACGTGCAATCTTCTGTACGTCCAGATATATCTTGGATTTTACCTCACCGGCAAGTACAACCTGACCTGTAGTGACTAAAGTTTCGATTGCTACACGTGCATCCTGATCCCACGCAAGGAAATTATCTATTAATGCATCTGAAATTTGATCGGCAACTTTGTCAGGATGTCCTTCCGAAACCGATTCTGAAGTAAATAAATAAGCCATAAGTATTGCTAATTAATGTAGACAGGCTCGCTGATAAGAAGGTAGAAACACAGGGAAGTGGAAAAACACGAAATGAAATAGTTTTAGCACTTTTTTACTGTGGTTGCAATCTCCTGCTACAGAGCTTCTGCCCGTAACGCAAATCAGTCCACAAATTGTTCGGCAAAGCTACAACTCTTTGACGAAATATAAAATTCAATTTTATACTCTACAATTAAAAATGAAAATTCAATGATATTAAAATTAACATTCATTATGTATACGGGCTTTTGTCTATCTTTATCCGGAAAAAATACAAGTAAAGACCTTTATGGCCGAGAGAAAGCGAATATTATTTGTCGTCAACCCTATTTCGGGAGGAAAACGAAAGACTGCGTTCAATAAGCAGGTTCTTGAGGTATTAGATCTTCAGAAATTTAATCCTACTTTTCAACAAACTAACCATCCCAATCATGCGTATGAACTTGGAAAACTGGCAATTGAAGAAAAGTACGATGCCGTTGTAGCTGTTGGCGGAGACGGGACCATCAACGAATTGGGCTCTGCATTGGTGGGCTCGGATATTCCTTTGGGGATTATTCCCGAAGGTTCGGGAAATGGGCTGGCCTTATATCTGGGTATTCCGATGAATGAAGCTGCTGCACTGCGTAGGCTAAACCGATTTGAGGCTGTAGAAGTAGATTCCGGTCTGATCAATGACCGTAATTTTTTCAATATAGCAGGTATTGGATTTGATGCATCCGTGAGTGACCGCTTTGCCAATGAAAATATAAGAGGTCCTATAGGGTATCTCAAATCAGCTATTAATGTACTCAGTAATTATAAGCCCTGCATGTATAAACTGACCATTGACGGGGTGCAGTATGAGCGGGAGGCCTTCATGATCAGTGTCGCTAATTCTCCACAGTATGGAAATAATGCGTATATCGCTCCTCAGGCATCTGTTAACGACGGTGTGCTGGATGTTTGTATTGTGCACAAGTTTCCACTTTATACCTTGCCTATGATGGTGTTTCACCTGTTTAATAAATCTGCAGATCAGTCCGAGTATGTAGAAATCATTCCGGGGAAAGAAATCACTATTGAACGTGAAAAGGATGGCGCAGCGCATGTAGATGGGGAGCCGTTTGAGTTAGGCAAAAAACTGGATATACGAATCTTACCAAAATCACTTCGGATAATTTGTTAACTTAGTTCTATGAATAAGCATAAAAAACAACGTTTTGAAGGAATTGTATATTCCACTTCTGA
Organism: Sphingobacterium spiritivorum; assembly: GCF_016725325.1. Classification (NCBI taxonomy): domain Bacteria; kingdom Pseudomonadati; phylum Bacteroidota; class Sphingobacteriia; order Sphingobacteriales; family Sphingobacteriaceae; genus Sphingobacterium; species Sphingobacterium spiritivorum. The sequence continues at coordinate 1,566,549 of NZ_CP068083.1, read as the reverse complement.
CGATTTTGATTATCAGGAGAGCGATATTACAGAAGAAGCAGAGACACTTCCAGCCAATAAGCAGTTGCTGAAGGTAATGCTTGACCGCAAAATGAGAAAGGGAAAAGTTGTTACAATTGTAACCGGTTTCATAGGTTCGGATGCCGACCTGGAAATCCTAGCAAAAAAATTGAAGCAAAAATGTGGAGTTGGCGGGACATCTAAAAATGGTGAAATTATGATTCAAGGTGATTTTAAACAAAAAATAGTTGACTTGTTGAACCAGGACAGCTATAAAGTCAAAGTCGTTGGCGGATAGTTGTTTACACATCATTTATAACCTGAACCTTAACTTTTTGTAACAGAACTGATGCAATAACTCTCATAATTTGACGTTTAAAAAACACTTAGTTACAAGAGTATTCATGTGAGTAATCACTTACTTATTTTTAACACTTAATGATTTATTAATTTGCATATCAAAAAAAAAATGGTTTTCATTGTAAAAAATTACAGCATTAAGCATGATTTTGACAAGATAAGAATGACGGGCAATGATTCTGCTGATGTATTGTTCGTTTTAAAACGTGAAAATCAAAATGAAAATTTAGAAAATTGTATTTTAATGCAACATTAATTTTATTTTTATTACAAAATGCTATATTTGTTTCTCACATGAGTAACAGATATAGATCTAGATTGCACATAATTGAATTAAACATTATATTAAACAACAGTAAAAAATCTAAAATTTAGTAAAAATGGCAAACGCACCAAAAACAACTAGTCCTGCAAAACAAGAGAGCGGAAATTCAGGTTCCCTATTTGCAAGTTTAGCAATCATCATTTGTTTCATTGTTGGTTTCGTAGTATGGAAATATGTAATGGGAGCACCTTCTAACTTCCAGGAAAATAATCCAGAAAACCAACCTCTTCCAGGAAACTACTTAGGAATGGTATACCACGCTGGTGCTATCGTACCTATCCTTATCGGTTTATTCTTAATGGTGTGGGTTTTCTCTATCGAACGCTTGATCGTTATCAACAAAGCTTCAGGTACTGGTAATGTTGGTAACTTCGTAAGAAAAGTACAAACGTTAATCAACGGTGGTAACATTGACACAGCTATCGCTGAGTGTGACAAACAAAAAGGTTCTGTTGCAAACGTAATCAAAGCAGGTTTATTGAAATACAAAGACGTTTCTGCTAACCCAGGTCTTGATTCAGAAAAATCAGCATTGGCTATCCAAAAAGAAATCGAAGAGACAACAGCATTGGAAATGCCTATGTTGGAGAAAAACTTAAACGTTATAGCAACATTAGTTTCTATCGGTACGTTGACAGGTCTATTAGGTACAGTAACAGGTATGATCAAGGCCTTCTCTGCATTAGCAACAGGTGGTGCTCCGGATTCAGCTAAATTAGCAAACGGTATCTCTGAGGCCCTTATCAATACAGCAACAGGTATCGCGACTTCTACATTCGCTATCGTAATGTATAACATCCTTACTGCAAAAATCGATAAATTAACTTACTCAATTGACGAGGCTGGTTTCTCAATCGTACAAACGTACGCGGCTAACCACAAATAAGAATCTGATGTTTTTTACGATTCTTTTATGGAATCGTAAAACGAAAAGCATCATATAGTCAAAGTATATTGAGTAATTAATTTTAGAAGTAAAGAAAAATGGGAAAAGCTAAAGTAAAAAGAACGAGTACGTCCATCGACATGACAGCCATGTGTGACGTATCCTTCTTGCTTCTTACATTCTTCGTATTGACATCTACAGCACGTCAACCGGAAGCATTCCCTGTAGACACACCAGCTTCTACCACAAAAGATAAATTGCCGGATACTAATCTTGGTATTATCACAATCGGTGGAGAAGGAAAAGTGTTCTTCGGAGTGAAAGAACGTGAAGTTCGTAAAAGGATGTTAGAAAGAATGTCGGCGAAGTACAATATTCAATTCTCTCAAGAGGATTACACAAAATTCGAATTAGCTGAGGATTTTGGTGTTCCGATTAAGAATTTGCGCCAGCTTTTGACACTTGACGTGAGTCAACGTGTACAGCCGGGAGTGCAAACAGGTATTCCTGTTGATAGTACAGAGAATAATACAAACGAATTGTATCATTGGGTTCAGTCAGCAAGATTAGCAACAGCTGAGATTACAAAAGAAAAAGAAAGCGAGAAGGATTTTGTTGATCCGGGACCGATGAAAATTGCAATCAAAGCAGATGCTAACGAGAAGTATCCATCAATTAATTTAGTAATTGAGACTCTTCGTAACCAAAAGCAGAACAAATTCAGTTTTGTAACAGGTCTAAAAGGTAACGAATAATTAACGTCTCATTTTAATTAAATAGAAGAAAATGGCAGAATTAAATCAAGACTCCGGTAAACAGGGGAAAGGTGGCAAAGTAAGAAGTAAGAAAAATGGTGGTAAAGTCGATTTGACAGCCATGGTTGATCTTGCGTTCTTATTGATTACTTTCTTCATGTTAACTACGTCTTTAAACAAGCCTCAAGCGATGGACGTTGCAATGCCTGATAAGAATAAAATGGACGCTACTGACAATCTCGAGATTGCAGATAACCGTTCTATCACATTATTATTAGGTTCTGACAATAAGATTTTATGGTACTACGGACAATTAAAAAGTCCGATTACCCCTCCTACAGCCATTGATTATGGTAAGGACGGTCTTCGTAAAGTCATTACTGAAATGAAAGCAAGAGTTCCGGCTGCTGCTGGAGGAAAGGATTTGATCGTAGTAATCAGACCTAGTGAGAAATCTGTTCAACGTAATCTTGTCGATGTATTAGATGAGATGAAAATTGTAGATATCAAACGCTATATGATTTCAAAAATCACTCCTGAAGAAATAGATGTGTTAAAGCGTGAGAATTTGTATAACGACTAGTTTTATAAAATTTTAAACGCAAAAAAATAAGAAATTATGTTTGGTTCAAAATTAGATTTATTCAAAAAGGAATGGCTAGACGTTGTTTTTGCGAATAGAAATAAGGAATATGGAGCTTATCAGCTTCGTAAACTGGCACCAAGAGCGACTAACGTTGGTTTAGCAGCTGTTATAGGGTTAGTTATCCTTTTGAGTATTCCAAAGATTTTCAACATCAAGTTGATTCCAGATAAGCCGGTAGAACCACCTCCAGTAATCACGGAAGTGACCCTGGAAGATTTGGAAATCCCGGAGCCGCCAAAAGAGGAAGAAGAGCCTCTTCCGGCGGAAGAACAACCACAGCGTATTGCTCAGGAACCGCCTGCTGAAGACCTTATCCGTTTTCCAGAGCCTAAAGTAGTTCCTAAAAATCAAGTGAAAGAAGAAGTAGCTGCTCAGGAAGACTTCAAAGACGACAAGAAAACTCCTGCTCGTATTACGCTTAAAGGTACTAAAGGTGCATCTGGCGTTCCTACAGGTGAATTTGGTCCTAAGAAAGTCGATGGTGCTGTAACGGGTACAGAAAAAGGTTCTCCTGACGGTACCGGTTCGAATGAAATCTTTACTGCGGTAGAGGTGAATCCAGAGCCACCGGGCGGTATGAAAACTTTCATGAAATGGATCGGCGATAACTACCAATATCCTTCAGCTGCATTAGAGCAAGGTGTTAATGGTGTGGTTCAAGTGTCATTCGTTGTAGAGAAAGATGGTAGTCTTACTGACATCAAAGTACAACGTGACTTACAATATGGTACAGGTCAGGCTGCCGTAACGTTACTGAAAAAGGCTAAAAAATGGTCTCCAGGTATACAAAACGGACGTCCGGTACGTGTAGCATATACATTGCCAATTCGATTAAACACTATTAATCAATAATTTGTGACAAGTAACAAATTTAACAATAGTACGAATAGTTACAGACAGAAATCGCCTCTAAAGCGATTTCTGTCCATTTTAGGACTATTTATGTTTGGCCTTTACTTCGTGCTGGGGCTTCTTATCATCTTCTGGAATAACTTTCCGTTAGAAATTAATCCGACCTATCGTACTTTTTTCGGGATTTTGCTTATCGTCTACTCTTTCATGAGATTTGCGAGACTTTGGCAAAATAATTTTAGGGATTAAAATCATATCAATTAATCTTTTTAGTATTTATCTAATCTATAGCTGTATGAACAAAAAGGTAAGCTTTCGGATTTTTATGTTGGCAGTTGCCACAAGCCTGGCTGTGTTTACATCTTGTAGCAGTCGTAGTTCTAAAGATGGATCCGATGAGGAAAAGGCAAAGCATGGAGATATTTTAAATGGAAGACTATCTGTAATAGTAGATGAAACTCTTTTACCTATTATAGAAGAACAGGTAGATGTTTTTCAGAATTCTTATAAGGACTCCAAAATCGAATTAGTTTCAGCGCCGGAGGTAAAAGGAATTAATCTGTTGTTGCAGGATCGGGCTAAGACTGCAATAATGACAAGAAAGCTGTCGGCAAGTGAGGAAGAGTATTTTAAAAAGAAATCTATATCTCCCAAAGTATTTCAGATAGCTACGGATGCGGTCGTTTTTATTAGTAATACAGGCCGTGCGGATACAAGTATTACCGTTGAAAATGTGGTAAAAATATTAAAGGGTGAAAATATCGGACAGAATTATTCGTTAATACTGGATAATGTCAATTCGAGCACGCTACGTCAATTAAAAGATATTGGCAAAATTGAAAAAATTTCGGGAAAAGGATTGAAAGCCATGGAAAATGGAGAAGAAGTCCTTTCTTATGTGGCCGAACATACAGATGGAATAGGGATTATTAGCTATGATCAATGGCTAAATGCAAAACGTTCTTTTCAGAATAAAGATAAAATTCGTACCTTAAGCGTGCAAAATTCGTTAACAAAAGAAGGAGATAATAAATTTTATCTACCAAATCAGTCAACTTTGGCAGAGGGTTTGTATGTATTAAGTCGTCCGGTGTATATTTTAAATTATCAACCGGACATGGGACTTGGAGTCGGCTTCTCTGCTTTCCTGACAGGAGACAGAGGTCAGCGAATTATGTTAAAGGCAGATTTAGTGCCTGCAACAATGCCGGGTAGAGAAATAATTATTAGGGATAAAGTAGAATAATTCGTTATTTAGAAAATATAAATAGAACACAAATAGATTATGACAAAAAGCAAATTATTTTTAAGTCTATTATTTGCAGGAGCTGTAGGAACAGCAAGTGCGCAGAGCTTGAAGGATGCTCAAGCTGCAATGGAGGCCGAGCAATATGATAAGGCAAAAGGTATTTTGGAGAACTTGGTTCAGAAAAAACCAAAGGATGGAGACAATTACTTTTACTTAGGTCAGATTTACCTGGTAAATGATAAAGTGGATTCAGCTGCTATTATCTTTAACAATGGTTTGACTAACGACCCTAAGTCGCAGTTAAACAGTGTTGGTCTGGGTATTGTTGATTTAAAAAACAACAATAACTCTGCTGCTGAACAGAAGTTTACAACAGCAACTTCAAACTTAGGTAAGAAGGATTACTTACCATTATATTTTTCAGGTCGTGCTTTGATCGATGCTCCTAAACCGGATTTCGCAAAAGCATTGGAGTATCTGACTCAGGCAAAAGCTAAAAATGCAAAAGATGCATTGGTACCTTTGGCATTGGGTGATGCTTATGCAGGTATGAATGAGTCCAGTCTGGCTTATGTTCAGTATCGTGATGCGATTTCTCTGGATGAAGCATTGATTCGTGCAAAAATCGGTCAGGCTGTGATCACACGTAGAGCACAGGCATATGACGTAGCTATTGAATCTTTGACTGCATTAAGTCAGGAATTCCCTAACTATGCCCCTACTTACCGTGAATTGGCGGAGACTTATCACCTTTCTTCCCTGAAAATTGATGATGAGGCAAAATACAAAGAGATCAATAAACAAGGTGTTGATGCATATAAAAAGTATATCGAACTAACTGGTGACAAGTCTTTAGAGGCAAAAATCAGATATGCAGATTTCCTGGTATATGCTCGTGAGTATGCAGAATTGAAATCTGTTTCTGAAGAACTGGCTAAAAATCCGGATATCGATCCTAAAATTTACCGTTATTTAGGTTATATCTCTTACAATCAGGATAAAAACTACGCTAAATCAGCAGAGTATCTTAATTCATTGTTCACTAAAATGAAACCTGAGCGTGTAATCTCTCGTGACTACTTGTTCGCTGGTTTGGCTAATATCGGTGTTGCTTCTGCAGATACAACCGGTGCTTCATCTGCTGCTGCAGATAAAGGATTGGAATTTCTGAAAAAAGCAGTTGAATTAGATAAAGAAGAATTGTTACCTGAAATCGCTGAGACTGCATTTGCAAGATATCAGGATCGCGACATGGTAGCAGCTGCTAAGATTTTCGAAATCCCGGGTTCAATGCCTGAGTCAGAGTATTATTATGATGCTAACTACTACATCGGAGAGATCAACTACAACTTAGGTCAGAAAAAAGTTTCTGCTGAAGAAGATGGTAAACCATTCTTTGATAAAGCGGATAAAGCTTTCGGTGTTGTTATCGGTGCTACTAAACAAGAAGTTGTTGACAAATACTTAATTCCTGCTCTATACTACAGAGGTTTTGCACAATTAGGTTTGGATAATCTGGAAGAGCCAGAGAAAATGCAAGGATTATTTGTTCCTTCATTCACAAAATTGATTGAAGTGATCAAATCAAAACCTGCAGATCCAAAAAACAATGATTATTTAGTTGATGCAAACAACTATTTAGGAGTATTCAATTATGCAAAAGGTAACAATCCTAAAGCAAAAGAATTCTTCCAGGCTACATTAGCTATTAATCCTGCTGATGAGTTTGCTAAATCGTATATGGAGGCGCTGTAATTCAGCTTCTAAACAATACATAAAAAGGTGGCCGATTTTTCGGCCACCTTTTTTATTATCTTGGATTTTAGCGTATAAAATGCTAATTTTAAAACATAAATAACCAAAAAATGTACACATGGAAACAGTAAACCTAGCCAGTGCACCCGTCGACTATTTACCTATATTGATACAACTGCTTGTGGCAGTGAGCTTTGGTGTAGGAACGATCATCATTACCCATATGATAGGTCCCAAAGTAAGAACCGAGAATAAACTTTCTTCCTTCGAATCCGGAGTTGAAGTAAAAGGAAATGCCCGTCAACCTTTTTCCATTAAATACTTTCTGGTCGCAATTCTATTTGTCATTTTTGATATAGAAGTGATCTTTATGTACCCTTGGGCAGTCAATTTCAGATCGTTTGGTATGCAGGGTTTGATTGAGATGTTTGTCTTTATGGGACTGCTACTTTTAGGCTTTATTTACATTATCAAAAAGAGAGCTTTGGACTGGGATTAGAATAATTCTAAATAATTTTTTGATTTACAATAAATTATATTTTACAGTACCTTTAGGAAGTAATCACTATAAGCGAGTCAATATAAACAATAAGAACTACTATTATGAGTAATGTCAAGTTGGCTGAAGCTCCTCCGGGAGTAGAAGGATCAGGATTTTTTGCGACAACTTTAGATAAAGCTATCGGTTTGGCACGTGCTAATTCGTTATGGCCATTACCTTTTGCTACTTCTTGCTGTGGTATTGAGTTTATGGCGACAATGGGATCTACTTATGATCTGGCACGTTTCGGAGCTGAAAGACCTAGTTTTTCGCCGAGACAAGCGGATATGTTATTGGTAATGGGAACCATTGCTAAAAAGATGGCTCCCGTTCTGAAGCAGGTATATGTACAGATGGCAGAGCCCCGTTGGGTGATCGCTGTCGGAGCCTGTGCTTCTAGCGGGGGAATTTTCGATACTTACTCCGTATTGCAGGGAATAGATGAGATTATCCCGGTAGATGTATATGTGCCAGGTTGTCCTCCAAGACCAGAAGCTATTTTAGATGGCGTACTGCGCCTTCAGGAGATTGTAAAGAATGAATCTCTTAACAGAAGAAATACACCTGAATATAAAGCATTGTTAGAAAAGTACGGAATAGTAACTGATAATGGATAAACTTACTAATATACAACTGTGGGAGCGTCTGCAAGAGCATTTTGGGACTAAAGTCAAAAATGCATCTGAGTCTTACGGTCTGCTGACCATACAGACTTCAAAAACAGATATAATAGATGTACTGGCTTTTATAAAAGATGATACTATACTTCAGTTTATCTATCTGACGGATATTACAGCTGTACATTACCCTAATCAGGAAGAAGCTTTTGCTGTAGTTTATCATGTGCATAGTCTGGTTCATAATGTACGTATCCGGATCAAAGTTTTTATTGACGGTCAGCATCCTGCGATTCCGTCAGCGACTGTACTTTGGAACGGTGCAAACTGGATGGAGCGCGAAACATATGATTTCTTCGGCATCCATTTCGAAGGACATCCCGATCTCAGAAGAATTTTGAATGTGGATGAAATGACAGTCTTTCCGATGCGAAAAGAATATCCATTGGAAGATCCGAACAGAGTAGATAAGAAGGATTTTTATTTTGGCCGATAACTAAATATTTGAGATGAGCGATTTTATAACCAAGATAACCCCCAATAGCCCCGTTTATTCCGATAACGATCCGCAAGATGAACTGATAACACTAAATATAGGCCCTACTCACCCGGCAACACACGGTGTGTTCCAGAATGTAGTGCAGATTGATGGTGAACGTATCGTTAGCGGTGTCTCTACTATTGGTTATATACACAGAGCTTTTGAAAAAATTGCAGAGCATCGTCCATTCTATCAGATTACACCTCTCACTGATCGGTTGAATTATTGTTCATCACCTATTAATAATATGGGGTGGCATATGACAGTGGAAAAACTGTTGAATATAGAGATTCCTAAGCGTGTGCAGTATATGCGTGTCATCGTTATGGAACTGGCTCGGATTGCAGATCATATTATATGTAACGGTATCCTCGGTGTTGATACAGGAGCTTTTTCCGGCTTTTTGTATGTCATGCAGGAACGTGAATTTATATATGAGATCTTCGAGGAGATCTGTGGAGCCAGACTGACTACCAATATAGGGCGTATCGGTGGTTTTGAAAGAGATTTTAATGATGTCGCCTTTTTAAAGATAAGAGAATTTTTAGAGCGCTTTCCTCCTGTTCTGACAGAGTTTGAGGAAATGTTTGTTCGCAACAGAATATTTATAGAGCGTACTTCAGGAGTGGCAGCTGTCACACCGGAGCAGGCTTTGAGTTATAGTTGGTCGGGTCCGATTCTGCGGGCTACAGGTATCGATTATGATGTGCGTGCACAAGAACCGTATTGCTCTTATGAAGAATTTGATTTTGAAGTGCCAGTAGGTACTACTGGTGATGTATACGACCGTTTTATGGTGCGTAATGCCGAAATGAGGCAATCTATGCGTATCATCGAACAGGCTTTGGAGAAAATAGCAAAAGAACCTGCAGATGTGTTCCATGCCGATGTTCCGGAGTTCTATCTTCCTCCAAAAGAACAGGTATATACGAATATGGAAGCTTTGATCTATCACTTTAAGATCGTGATGGGCGAATGGGAAACTCCAAAAGCGGAAGTTTACCACGCAGTAGAAGGCGCCAACGGTGAATTAGGGTTTTACCTGATTCATGATGGAGGACGTACACCCTATCGTTTGCATTTCAGAAGACCTTCGTTTGTAAATTATCAGATGTTTGCTCCAATGAGTAGCGGGATGTTAATTTCGGACGCCATTATTAATATGAGTAGTTTAAATGTAATTGCAGGAGAGTTAGATGCTTAGTGTTAAAGAAAGTCAGCCCGTAGAATTTTCTGCTGAACTTTTGCAAAAGTTCGGAGAAGTTGTATCCCGTTATCCGGAAGGGAAACAGAAATCTGCATTATTGCCTGTTTTACATTTGGTCCAGGCTGAATTTGGCTGGCTGAGTGTAGACGCAATGGATAAGGTTGCACATTATCTGGATATACAGCCTATTGAAGTATATGAAGTGGCCACGTTCTATACTATGTATTTTCTGGAGCCTAAAGGAAAATATGTTCTTGAAGTATGTCGCACAGGACCTTGTTGTCTTGTGGGAGCAGAAAAAATCATGGATCATATTGAAAACCGCTTAGGTGTAAAGGAAGGAGAGGTCACTCCTGACGGACTTTTTTCATGGCGTGGAGTAGAATGTGTTGCCGCCTGCGGATTTGGTCCTGTGTTACAGATTGGCCCGGAGTATACATTCTATGAGAATCTGACTGAGGAAAGTGTGGATAAGCTCATAAACGAATTGAAAGAAAAACATTAATTACCTAGGAGATGGCTCGTAAGTTATTACTCACACATATAAATGTTCCCGGTATCCATACATTCGAAGTGTACCGGCAGCAGGGCGGATATCGTGCTGTTGAAAAGGCATTGAAATCGATGTCTCCGGATGATGTAGTAGAAGAGGTGAAAAAATCAGGACTTCGTGGTCGTGGCGGAGCAGGTTTCCCTACGGGTATGAAATGGAGTTTTCTGGCAAAGCCTGAAGGCGTACCACGCTATCTGGTATGCAATGGTGACGAATCAGAACCAGGAACGTTTAAAGATCGTTTCCTGATGACGCATATACCTCACGCACTTGTTGAAGGTATGATCGTTTCCAGCTATGCTTTAGGAGCAAATACTTCTTACATCTATGTCAGAGGAGAGATGATGCCGCAAATCCGTATTCTGGAAAAAGCCATAGCAGAAGCAAAAAATGCAGGATTCTTAGGGAAGAATATTTTGGGGACCGGATATGACCTGGAGATTTATGTACAGCCAGGAGGTGGTGCTTATATCTGTGGAGAAGAAACGGCTCTACTGGAATCTCTTGAAGGTAAAAGAGGGAATCCGCGAATTAAACCTCCGTTTCCGGCAGTAGCTGGTTTATATGGATGTCCTACAGTTGTTAATAATGTAGAATCTATAGCAGCGACTGTTCCTATCATTAATGATGGCGGAGAGGAGTATGCGAAAATTGGAATAGACCGTAGTACAGGAACAAAACTGATCTCAGCCGGAGGTAATGTAGCCAAGCCGGGAGTATATGAGATCGAATTGGGATTGCCGGTAGAGGAATTTATTTATTCTGATGAATATTGTGGCGGTATCGCCAATGGTAAACGATTGAAAGCCGTCGTGGCAGGAGGTTCTTCTGTTCCGATTTTACCGGCCAATCTAATTACTAAAACTATTAATGGAGAAAGCCGGCTGATGAGCTATGAATCATTAGCTGATGGTGGTTTTGCAACAGGTACGATGTTGGGGTCGGGAGGTTTTATTGCTTTTGACGAAGATCAATGTATTGTACGTAATACCTGGAACTTTACCCGTTTTTATCATCACGAAAGTTGTGGACAGTGTTCGCCATGCCGTGAAGGAACGGGCTGGATGGAAAAGATACTTCATAAAATAGAAATAGGTCAGGGATCTATGGCAGATATTGATCTGCTGTGGGATGTACAGCGGAAGATTGAAGGAAATACAATATGTCCGTTAGGAGATGCCGCTGCGTGGCCGGTTGCAGCTGCGATCAGACATTTCAGAGATGAATTTGAGTGGCATATTACCAGCGCCAGTGAGGCGACAAGCCGAAATTATGGCCTGGCACATTATGCAGATCCGTTAGCACCGGTTGTTTAAAATATTAAAGGAAAGTAGAAAATGGCAGAAGACGTTAAATTCAAGGTTAGCATAGATGGAATTCCTGTAGAAGTAGCTCCGGGAACAACTATTTTGAATGCTGCCCGTCAGATAGGAGGCGATATTGTTCCTCCGGCAATGTGCTATTATTCCAAGTTAGAAGGAAGTGGTGGTAAATGTCGCACCTGTTTGGTAAAAGTAAGTAAAGGATCCGAGAAGGATCCCCGTCCGATGCCTAAGCTGGTCGCTTCCTGCCGTACAACGGTTATGGATGGAATGGAAGTGCTGAATATCACTTCTCCTGAAGTAGTGGAAGCAAGAAAAGGTGTGGTCGAGATGTTGTTGATTAACCATCCTTTAGACTGTCCTGTATGTGATCAGGCCGGAGAATGTAAACTTCAGGATCTTGGCTATGAGCATGGCAGCGAAGGAACCCGTTATGAGTTTGATCGCCGGACTTTTGAGCGTATCGATATCGGGGATAAGATCCAATTGCACATGAATCGCTGTATTTTGTGCTACAGATGTGTATTTACAGCAGATCAGATTACGAATAATCGTGTACATGGTATTCTTAACAGAGGAGATCATGCCGAAATTTCAACCTATATTGCTAAAGCTGTAGACAATGACTTTTCTGGAAATGTGATAGATGTATGCCCAGTAGGAGCATTGACAGATAAAACATTTCGTTTTAAAAACCGCGTGTGGTTTACAAAGCCTGTAGATGCGCATCGGGACTGTCCGACCTGTTCGGGTAAAGTAACATTGTGGAACAGAGGTACGGAAGTACTGCGTGTAACGGCACGTAAAGATGAGTTTGGTGAAGTGGAAGAATTTATCTGTAACACCTGTCGTTTTGATAAGAAACATACAGATGACTGGACACTGGAAGAACCAACGCCGGTAGATAAGGATTCTGTAATCGGTGCAAATCATTACCCCGAGTTTAATCCACCTCCGGTTATTAAGCCTGATCTGGAATTGCAGGAGGCGAATGAAGAACAATTAGCAAGAACTGAAAAACTAAAATAGTATAACATATAAGCATGGAAACAGCTTTCATTATAGAGAAATCCGTTTTAGTCGTTATTATTTTCGTAGTGACGCTCGTCATTGCGATGTATTCTACGCTGGCAGAGCGGAAGATTGCGGGGTTTATGCAGGATAGGTACGGCCCGGATCGTGCGGGAATATTCGGACTGTTGCAGCCCCTGTGTGATGGCGGGAAGTTTTTTTTCAAAGAAGAAATAATACCGGCAGGTGCACACAAGGTGCTTTTTATCCTGGGACCTACTATTGCAATTATTACAGCTTGTATAAGTTCTGCTATTATTCCCTGGGGACAGACGCTTACAATAGGAGAACGTACTATTTCTCTTCAGGTAGCGGATATCAACGTTGGTGTTCTTTATGTTTTCGGAGTAGTTGCCTTGGGTGTCTACGGAATTATGCTGGGAGGATGGGCATCAAATAATAAATTTTCCCTGATGGGAGCTATACGTGCAGCATCGCAGAGTATCAGCTATGAGATCGCTATGGGATTATCCCTGATTGCTTTACTGATGGTAACAGAAACGCTGTCTATTGGTACTATTGTGGCACAGCAAACAGGTTTTGTAAATTGGAATATCTGGGTACAACCTCTGGGATTCTTACTGTTTATGGTTTGTGCTTTTGCAGAATGTAATCGTGTGCCGTTTGATTTACCGGAGTGTGAAACAGAACTTGTGGGTGGATATCATACAGAATACTCCTCTATGAAACTTGGGTTGTATATGTTCTCGGAGTATATCAATATGTTCGTGTCGTCTGCATTGATGGCGGCTCTGTATTTCGGAGGATATAACTTTCCATTTATGAATGATCTGGGATTATCACAAAACTGGATTACCATTATTGGAGTTATCGTGTTTTTTCTTAAAATATTTGGTTTTATCTTTTTCTTCATGTGGATTCGCTGGACACTGCCGCGTTTCCGGTATGATCAATTGATGAAACTGGGCTGGAAAATTTTGATTCCGTTAGCAATTGCCAATATTGTGCTGACTGGTATTATTACGGTAGTAAAGGACACCTATTTTTAGGGGTGTGTAGGGATCATTTAAATTAGAATCAGGATGCAATCATTATCAAATAGAAAGAAAGTACTGGAACAAAAGCCCATGAATATCTGGGAGCGCATGTATTTGCCTGCCATTGCCAAGGGACTTGCGATTACTTTACGACATTTTTTTAAGAAAATTCCAACGGTTAAGTATCCGGAGCAAATCCGGCCTTATTCTAAGAACTTTAGAGGACAGCACTCGTTGAAGCGTGATGAGCAGGGAAGAGAGCGTTGTACAGCATGCGGACTTTGTGCACTGTCTTGTCCTGCAGAAGCGATTACTATGACTGCTGCGGAGCGTGAAAAGGGTGAAGAAAACCTGTATCGGGAAGAAAAATATGCGGCAGTATATGAGATTAATATGTTGCGCTGTATCTTTTGCGGATTGTGTGAAGAGGCCTGCCCTAAAGAGGCCATCTATCTGGATGGTCCTCACGTAACAGCTTCCTACCTCCGCAAGGATTTTATTTATGGAAAAGATAAATTGGTAGAACCTAAGTTTGATATAACTCAGCTTCAGCAAAAAAGTATAACCTAATTAACAGATGACGATATTTTATTTTGTAGCTTTTTTGTCTATTTTCTTTGCGTTAATGACCATTTTCACAAAGAATCCTGTACATAGTGTTCTGTATTTGGTTATCACATTTTTCACCTTTACAGTACATTATATTCTGTTGAATGCCCAGTTTTTGGCTGTAGTCAATTTCATTGTTTATATGGGGGCGATCATGGTGCTCTTTCTCTTTGTCCTGATGCTCCTCAATCTCAATAAGGAATCCGAACCCATGCGATCGGGCGTTGTTAAGATTATGGGCGCAGTAGCCGGAATGTGTTTACTGGTGGTAGTTCTTGGATCTTTACGGATCATTGAAATTGACAATGGTGATGTAGTCGCTCAACCATCTATCGGACTGGTCAAAGAATTAGGAGTGGTTCTGTTTGATAAATTTTTACTGCCATTTGAAATTTCTTCTATTTTATTGCTAACAGCGATGGTAGGAGCAGTTTTACTGGCTAAAAAAGATACTAAGAAAGTAAATGGATAATATTGTTCAACACATACAAGGGGTACCATTAAATCATTACCTGATTTTTTGCAGTATCATTTTTGCAATCGGCGTGATTGGTGTTTTGATCAGACGTAATGTCATCATTATTATGATGTCGATCGAGCTGATGCTGAATGCTGTCAATCTGTTGCTGGCCGCATTTTCTTCTCATCATGGAGATCCTAGCGGACAAGTATTTGTATTTTTTATTATGGCACTGGCTGCGGCAGAAGTTGCTGTCGGTCTTGCTATTATTATTATGGTATATCGAAATACCAAATCAGTTGATATTGAATCGTTAAGTCGATTGCGTTGGTAACATTTATAAGATTAAGGTATTATAAATATGATTGAATTAATTTGGTTGATCCCTCTATTACCGTTAATTGGTTTTTTAATCAATGGAATCGGTCAGCATATCCTTCCCAAGTCCCTTATCGGAGTTATTGGAAGCGGAGTGGTGCTGGCATCTTTCCTGATCAGTTGCGGAATATTCTCGACCGTATATGAGGCCAGAGTTGCCGGAGACGCAGCCGTATTTACACAAGAAATCTTCAATTGGATTAAAGTTGGCAACTTAAGTATTTCCCTTTCTTTTCTGGTGGATCCGCTGAGTTCTATTATGTTGTTGATCGTTACGGGAATAGGTTTTCTGATACATGTATATTCTATCGGATATATGCACAAGGATAAGGGCTTTGGTAAGTTTTTCGCTTATCTCAATCTGTTTATCTTCTTTATGTTGCTATTGGTTTTAGGCTCGAACTATTTGGTCATGTTTATTGGCTGGGAAGGTGTAGGTCTATGTTCCTATTTACTTATCGGATTCTGGTATACGAATGATTCCTATGCTTCAGCTGCAAAAAAGGCTTTCGTGATGAACCGGATAGGAGATCTTGGCTTTCTGTTAGCTGTTTTCTTTATCTTTTATGCCTTCGGATCATTAGAGTTCGCTTCAGTATTTCCAAAAGCAAAAGAACTGGCGATGGGTGATACTTCATTACTTGTCATCACGATCTTATTATTTATAGCTGCCACCGGTAAGTCTGCGCAAATCCCTTTGTTTACCTGGTTGCCGGATGCCATGGCAGGACCAACTCCTGTATCAGCGCTTATCCATGCCGCAACGATGGTTACTGCGGGTATTTATATGATAGCAAGGTCTAACATTATGTTTACACTTTCACCAGTGACAATGCAGATTATAGCTATCATTGGTGTGGCAACTGCTTTATTGGCCGCGTTTATTGCACTTACTCAGAATGATATCAAGAAAGTACTGGCTTATTCGACAGTTTCCCAGCTGGGTTATATGTTCTTAGGTCTGGGAGTAGGTGCTTTTACAGGTGCTTTCTTCCATGTTTTGACCCACGCATTTTTCAAAGCACTATTGTTTCTCGGAGCAGGATCTGTTATTCATGCTATGAGTGATGAGCAGGATATGCGCAAAATGGGAGGTCTTCGGAAGAAGTTACCTGTAACTTATTTTACTATGCTTATCGGTACGATTGCAATAGCAGGTATCCCTCCATTATCAGGATTTTTCTCGAAGGATGAGATATTAGCCTTTGCTTTTGCGGAGAATAAACTATTGTGGACAATAGGATTTATTGCAGCTCTATGTACGGCTTTTTATATGTTCAGACTGTTGTATCTTACCTTCTTTGGTACATTCAGAGGAACAGAAGAACAAAAGCATCACCTTCATGAGTCACCGATATCCATGACGCTACCTTTAATTGTATTGGCAATTCTGGCAGCAGTAGGCGGATTGATGAATATTCCTGAAGCCTTGGGCGGAGGGCATAAACTTGCTAATTTTCTGGCTCCGGTATTTGCGGACAGTCAATCTATCAAAGGAACTTTCCATATTGACCATCAGACCGAATATATTTTAATGGCTGTATCTGCTTTGGCAGCGATAATTATGGCGGTAGTGGCATACGGACGATATGTAAAACGAGGATATGTGCCAAAATCTGACGCTTTGGAAGATAGCGGCCTGCATAAACTATCTTATAATAAGCTGTATGTAGATGAACTTTACGATAGTGTTATTGTAAAGCCCCTTAATGCATTTTCAAGATTCTTATATAAAGTAATAGATCGTTCGGGTATAGATGGTATCGTCAATGGTATCGGTAACCTGTTTGTCTCCTCAGGAAAAGGAATCCGTCAACTGCAGAATGGCCACGTTGGATTCTATATCTTCATGATGGTTGTCGCTGTGGTTGTATTGTTTGTGTATGGAATTTTAAGCGTTTAATGAAAATAATTGTATAGATGACTAACCTTTTTATACTGCTTTTATTACCACTGATTAGTGCTGGTGTTCTGGCATTTGTGAAGAATTCGCAACCTGCTCAGATCATTGCATTGACTTTGTCTTTACTGCAATTAGCTTTCACAATTCCTTTTCTGTGTCAGTTTGTTCCTGATGCCAGTGTACAGTTTGAACAAAACTATAGCTGGATTGAGAGTTTAGGAATACATTTTCATATCGGATTGGATGGGATCAGTTTACCTCTGGTCTTACTGACAAATGCACTTATGCCTTTGATCGTATTATCAACGTTCTCTAAAACGTACAAAGGTAATCTGTATGCTTTGGTCGCTTTTATGCAGGCCGGTCTGGTATTGGTATTTACGGCTTTAGATGCTTTTACATTTTATGTAGGATGGGAGATTGCATTGATTCCGATTTACTTTATCTGTGCGCTTTGGGGCGAGGGTGACCGGATACGTGTGAATTTAAAGTTTTTCGTTTATACTTTCCTTGGAAGTATTTTTATGTTGGTTGCGATTATCTATTTGCAACAACAAACTGTGAATAAGGATTTTGAATGGAGTTCCTTTGCTGCACTTGATCTGACCGGATCTGTGCAACGTTGGATTTTCTGGGCATTTTTCCTTGCTTTTGCAATCAAGATTCCTTTGTTTCCATTTCATACATGGCAACCTAATACTTATACCAACGCACCAACTGTAGGTACGATGTTACTGGCTGGTATCATGTTAAAAATGGGTATCTATGGTCTGATCCGCTGGTTGATCCCAATTGCACCGGAAGGAGTGGCTGAATATGGCCATATTGCTATGATATTGGCGGTTATCGGAATTGTGTATGCTTCTATTATTGCTATCCAGCAAAAAGATATAAAACGCCTGATTGCCTATTCTTCTATTGCGCACGTGGGACTGATCAGTGCCGGAGTGTTTGCGTGGAACCTGCAGGGATTGCAGGGAGCGATGATACAGATGATCAATCACGGTATATCTGTTATCGGGTTATTCTATGTGTTGGATATTATAGCAAGTAAGACCGGAACGAGATCTTTGGCTGACCTTGGCGGATTAGCCAAGCGTATGCCTAACCTGGCCATATTCTTTCTGATTATTGTGATGGGGGCTGTAGGGTTGCCGTTGACAAATGGTTTTGTAGGAGAGTTTTTGTTGTTGATGGGCGTTTATCAATATGGCTTCTGGTATGCTGTCTTTGCCGGACTTACACTGATATTAGGAGCAGTATATATGCTGCGTCTTTACCAAAAATCTATGTTGGGACCATTAAAGGAACAAAATAGTCATGTTACGGATATCAGCGGACATGAAATAGTATTACTGAGTATCGTTGTGGTAGCCATTATCTATATCGGTGTTACTCCAAATGGTTTATTGGGCTTGTCAGAAGCTTCTGTACAACAATTGCTTCAGCAGGTGAAATTTTAGAATTATAGCGACAAAATATTAGAACGATTTATTTATGGGTGCGATTATTACGCTGTCTTTATTAGGAATATTAGTATTATACATGGGACTGTATAAGGCTAAAAATGCCTTATTGCCTGTTACACTGCTGGGATTGGCCGGTGCATTGGTTTTTCTAATATTGGATTGGAACAAAGTTGCTGAACCTCTTTATAGCGGGATGATTATATTTGATCACTTCGCAATAGGTTTCTCTGTGCTTTCTATTCTTATTACAGCATTGGTTCTGTTACTATCCAAAGAATATTTTTGGTCAATTAGTGAACATGTTGCAGAATATTATGCTTTAATTTTGTTTTCCCTGACTGGAGCTATATTAGTTAATTCCTATCATAACTTTGCGATGCTTTTTATAGGCATAGAAATTATGTCGGTAGCTTTATATATTCTTGTAGGTATCCGAAAGCAGGATTTTGCATCTAATGAAGCGTCCTTGAAATATTTCCTTATGGGTGCATTCTCCACCGGATTTCTGTTGTTTGGGATCGCCCTTATTTATGGCGCTTCAGGTTCTTTTGATCTGGAAGTAATTAAAGGCTATGTCATTGCTCATCCGCATGATATTTCTCCGTTATTCTATGCCGGAATTTTATTTCTGATTGTGGGATTATGTTTTAAAGTTGGGGCTGCTCCTTTTCATTTCTGGACGCCTGATGTCTATGACGGTGCTCCAATTCTGATTACCAGCTACATGAGTACGGTTGTCAAAGCCGCCTCTTTTGCCGGGATGCTGCGTCTTTTTAGTTCCGCTTTTGTACCACTAAATGAATACTGGACACCAATATTACTAACCATTGCTATTATAACATTGTTCATCGGT
The DNA here is from genome assembly GCF_016725325.1 of Sphingobacterium spiritivorum. Taxonomy (NCBI): domain Bacteria; kingdom Pseudomonadati; phylum Bacteroidota; class Sphingobacteriia; order Sphingobacteriales; family Sphingobacteriaceae; genus Sphingobacterium; species Sphingobacterium spiritivorum. The sequence goes on along the minus strand of NZ_CP068083.1, from coordinate 1,547,199 downwards.
AATATTTCAGCATTAATGCAGCACTCGTTTAAGCGTATGCTTGCGTATTCCAGTATAGCGCATGCTGGTTATATGTTATTTGCTGTTATTTCGATTGGTAATCAATCGGCGAGTGCAATTCTGGCTTATGCGACAGCGTATTCCTTAGCTACAGTTATTGCTTTCGGCGCTTTGATCCTTGTAAAACGTGAGGTGGGTTCGGATAATTTTTCTGCCTTTAACGGACTTGCAAAACGTAATCCCTGGCTTGCACTTGTTGTGACAGTGGCAATGCTTTCTCTGGCAGGTATTCCTCTGACAGCAGGTTTTATAGGTAAATTTATGATGTTCACCATAGCGATGAACAATTACCATATTGTGCTGTTGATTCTGGCAGCGGTCAATGCTGTGATTGGCGTATTTTATTATCTGCGTGTGGTCGTAGCGATGTATTTCAGAGAAAGTGAGCCGGGAACTTCAAAGGTTAATATTCCTGTTAATTATTCTTTTGTTTTCCTTATTGCAGTCTTGTTAACAGTCTTGATAGGTATTTATCCGGATTGTTTGATAAAGCTTATTTGATTATAATAAATCGAAAAAATTGAAATGCATGGTACACTACCATGCATTTTTTTGTTATAAGTTTTATTCTCAGTTTACAAATTGTATATTTATACGGGTGCAGGATTTAAGAATGATATACAATAAGAAACTCGATTATATTTTACTTGTTGGATTCCTACTACTGATAACTTGTCCTGCTCTTGGTCAACTGACGATCAAAGGAAGGGTTGTGGACAAGAACACAGGACATGGAATTCCCCGTGCGACTATCGTATTAGCCCCTGGAAACCTGGGGACTTCTACTGATACATCGGGTAATTTTGCAATTCTTGCCAACCAAAATCAGACTTCTATCCAATTCAGGGCAATGGGTTATACCGCCGTTAATCTGCCTATCACTAAAGATTCCTTGCAACAACTTAATGTCGAATTGGATTATGCCGATAATATGTTGGAAATGGTCACTATTTCCAAAAGATCAAAATCAAAAAAGGACGATCCGGCTTTGGAGTTGATTGATCTTGTCATAAAACATAAAAAAGATAACCGGCTTCGTTCGTTAAATCAGGTGCAGTTTGAAGAGTATGAAAAAGTTCAGTTCGGGCTTGTTGATCCTCGAAAGGCAATGGAGAAACGGATGGGGAAATTGAAATTTATTTTTAAGAACCTTGATACTGCATCCATAAAGGGGAAGGCGCTTCTGCCGATGTATATGGAAGAAAATCTTTCGGATGTCTACTCACAGACAGATCCTTCAAAATATAAGAAGCTTATAAAGTCTCACAAGAAGACAGAATTTGATCCCCGGTATATCAATAATGCCAATATTCAACAATATCTCAATTATCAGTTCCGTCCGGTTGATATCTATGATCCCAGTATTTTTATTATCAATAAACTTTTTCTAAGTCCGATTGCAGACGAAGCGAAATTGTTTTACCGGTTTTATATTCAGGATACCATACAGACGGTCGACGGCACATTTGTAGAGCTGGCATTTGAGCCTAAGAATAAGCAGGATCTCCTGTTCAGTGGTACATTGCAGGTCACCACAGATGGCCGGTATGCCGTGCGGCAGGCTGAACTTGCTGTTGGTAAGGAAGCTAATTTAAACTGGATAAACGATATTTTGATCAGTCTGCACTACGATCCTAATGCCGACGGGTTTATGTTTCTTCGGAAGTCAGATCTGTTGATTCTTTTCGGAGGCAGGAAAGACGATGCTTTATTTGGTCGCAGGGTTGCCTTCAATTCGAAATGGGATTTTAAAAGCCAGATTCCGGCTAAGATATTTGAAGGAGCTCCTACTGAAATGCTAGCTTCAGCAAGTCAGGATACGGCTATTTTGGAGCGGCAGCGCCCCATTCCGCTGAATAAGATCGAGCAAACGGTCTACTCCAATACCGATTCGCTCAATAATATGAAAAGCTTCAAGCGTCTGATGGCTATAGGCTATTTACTGGCGCAGGGCTTTCATAATGCAGGGCCTGTAGAATTCGGACCGCTTGAGTATACCTATAGTTTTAATGAAGTCGAAGGAAATCGTATCCGGTTTGGCGGACGGACTACCGGACAGCTTTCTGAAAAAGTATACCTGGAGGGTTATCTGGCCTATGGAGTCAAAGACAGGAAAATGAAATATTATCTGAGATCCGCATTCTCACTTAATAATAAATCGGTGACGACCTTCCCTGCTCACTATATTGAGGGGACAGTACAACATGATGTCATGGAGCCGGGACGTGGTATTGGTTTTAAGAAAGGAGACAGTTTCTTTGCTTCCTTTAGTGGTACTAAGCCGGAGAAATTTTTATTCAATGATGCCTATAAATTAAATCATGTTTGGGAATTTGGAAACCATATCAGCGTAAGTACCGGATTTACTTATTTCAGAAGGGAAACTGCAGGTACACTTGTGTTTAACAAAACAGGGATTCATGCCGGTGAGACGCTGCCACGTATAGTGACGAACGATGTGGAAATGCAACTGAGGTGGGCACCAAATGAAAACTTTTATTATAGAAATCTTACACGAACTCCCATTATTGATAAATATCCTGTCTTTACCCTTCAGTATAATCAAGGGGTGAAAGGTTTTCTCGGAGGAGAGTACAACTACAGTGCATTGCGGTTTGCCGTATCCAAGCGCCTTTTTCTGAATCAGCTGGGGACTGCTGACCTTACAGCTGGCGTAGGTAAAATATGGGGAACATTGCCTTATCCGTTATTAGAAATACCGAATGTTCAGATTGAACAGGACCGACACACGGTGGACTATTTTATGATGAATAGCATGGAATTTGCGGCAGACAGGTATGTGAAGTTTGCTATAGATCATCGGCTGCAGGGATTTTTGCTGAATAAGATCCCACTGATCAAAAAATTAAAATGGAGGGAGTTGTGGCGTCTCCGGATGTTTTACGGGGACCTTTCTCCGCATAATAATCCCTATATCAGCAATGAAGTTGTTTATTTTGATAAAGATGACGATGGAAGAATCGTAACGCGTACGATTGATCAGACGCCCTATATGGAAGCAACAGTGGGAGTAGAAAATGTTTTTCGGTTTTTTACCGTTGAATATGTCAAAAGACTTTCTTACCGGGAATATGATAATGTCCGGAGAGAAAAAGTTCGTTTAACAGTACACTTTAATTTTTAATGAGATGAATGCACTTGAAAATCTTTTAGTAAAAAAACAAAACCATGTTTGTTATGTTACTTTCAATCGCGAGCAGCAGTTGAATGCACTTAATACAAAAACATTTGAGGAGTTGAGTACGGTATTGGATGACATTGCTCAAGATCAGGATATCTGGGGTGTGATTGTCACAGGAGCAGGATCAAAGGCATTTATTGCAGGCGCAGATATTAAAGAATTTCAGTCGTTAAATGAAGAAGAAGGCCGGCTACTAGCTGCTTCAGGGCACAAGGTGATGGATCGGATTTATAATTTTGACAAACCAGTCATAGCTGCCATTAACGGCTTTGCATTAGGTGGAGGTCTGGAACTGGCATTGGCCTGTCATATGCGTGTTGCAGCTGTATCAGCCAAATTGGGTCTCCCGGAAGCTTCCTTAGGATTAATACCCGGATATGGAGGGACACAGCGTTTGACAGATCTTGTAGGGCGAGGGAAAGCTATGGAAATGATACTGTCCGGCAATATGATTACTTCGGAAGAGGCTTTATCATGGGGTGTGGTCAATCACGTTACGGAGACAGAGAATCTTCTTTCTAAAGCAGAAGAGATATTGACAAATATTTTTTCAAGGTCCAAAACATCTGTTAAAGCTGCTATCAGAGCTATTAATGCCAGTATTTCAAAAGAGGAGAACGGTTATAAAATAGAAATATCTGAATTTGGAAAATGCTTTGGGCAGCCTGATTTTATTGAAGGGGTATCTGCTTTTGTAGAGAAACGCAAACCAAATTTTTAGTTTCGGGACTACTTTAACTTATTCAATAGCATATCCAAGCATATATTCGCCGAATTTTTCATAATACACGTTATATGTCGTGCGGATCTGGTTGATTTCTAGTTGAAGTTTAAGAATTCCCTGTGCCTGATATTCAAAAGGCAGTATGGTCATATTATTCAGGAAGGAGACCCCTTTATTGCCCTGTAATTTATATATGGCTTCCTTTGCGCACCAGCAGGCATAAAGCTGTTCTATACTTTGTTCGCCTTGTATAAAAGCAAGTTCTTCCGGTTTCAGAAACTTATGTTTGATTCTGATGACTTTATCTTTTACAATTTCCAGATCAATTCCTACTTCTCCTTTAGAACTTATCAACACAGCTGCGTAATCATAGGAATGTGTAAGCGATATTTTGTAGGGAAAATTTGTCAGATAAGGCTTACCGTTTTCATCTGAAGGACAATCAATATACTGATCAGTTTGCAGGAGATAACGTAATAGAACACGGGTTGTCATCCAGTGAAGGCTTCGTTTGCCTTTTCCAAAAGAATCCAGAAGCGCTTTCTCACGCGTATCCAGTTGAAGTTTTGCCAACAGTTCTTCAGCAGATTCTTCTATCTTCCAGATAGCAAGTTTAGTATGTTCATCTAATTCTCGGAGGTATGCTAAAGCCATCTCAGTACAGTATGATCGTTGATTATACTGCAAGTTACGCAGACCCGGACTAAAATCAAACAGATCTGTCACAATGTTTGTGGCAATCCACAAAGGAAAGTAAGTGGTTTAAATAAAATTCGGAATATATGGTCATAATTCTGAGGCAAAACTGTATTTTTGGAGGCTGACAATGTGGGGGTTATCCCGGTCAGTCTATTTTTACAAAACATGATTTTATCGGACAAAAGAATACTGGAAGAAATTGATGCCGGAACAATCGTCATCGAACCATTTGACCGCAGTTGCTTAGGAACTAATTCTTACGATGTGCATCTGGGCAAATATCTGGCAACATATAAGGATCGCGTGCTGGACGCAAAACAACATAACCAGATCACACACTTTGAGATCCCGGCTGAAGGGTATGTGTTAGAGCCTAATACATTGTATTTGGGTGTGACACTGGAATATACGGAAACACATAAGCATGTCCCTTTTTTAGAAGGAAAATCCAGTACAGGACGACTGGGAATTGATATCCATGCGACAGCAGGAAAGGGCGATGTAGGTTTTTGCAATACATGGACGCTTGAGATTTCTGTAGCACAGCCCGTTCGCGTGTATCCGGGTATGCCTATCGGACAGTTGATTTATTTTGCTGTTGAAGGGGACATCGAGACCTTGTATAATACGAAGGGAAATGCCAAATACAATAGTAAAACGGTGCGCCCTGTAGAGAGTATGATGTGGAAAAACTCTTTTTAGAGAGCAGACTATAGAAACAAAAGAACAGGGAATTTTCCCTGTTCTTTTGTTTTATACTTATCCGCCGAATTCCATCAGATAAGCTTTCAGGAACAGGTCAATATCTCCATCCAATACGGCTTGAGTGTTTGATGTTTCTACGCTTGTTCTGAGGTCTTTGACCAGTTTATAAGGATGCAGTACATAATTTCGGATCTGCGAACCCCATTCGATCTTTTTCTTGGAACCTTCGATAGCAGCAGTAGCTTCCTGACGCTTACGCATCTCTATCTCATATAGCTGTGATTTTAGAAGGCGTAGTGCATTCTCTTTATTTTGGAGCTGTGATCGGGTCTCCTGATTTTTGATAATAATACCCGTCGGTTTGTGGTGCAGACGTACTGCAGTTTCTACTTTATTGACGTTCTGTCCTCCTGCTCCACCTGACCGGAATGTATCCCATTCGATTTCAGAGTCCTTAACATCGATTTCGATATTATCATCGATCAGCGGATATACATACACGGATGCAAATGAGGTATGTCGTTTGGCATTAGAGTCAAACGGAGAGATCCGTACAAGACGATGTACTCCATTTTCACCTTTCAGATAACCATAGGAGAAGTTTCCTGAAAACTGTAGTGTAACAGTCTTAATCCCTGCAACATCTCCTTCCTGAGAGTCCTGTTCGGTGACTTTAAAACCATGCTTTTCTCCCCACATAATGTACATCCGCATAAGCATTGCAGCCCAGTCACAACTTTCTGTTCCACCGGCACCCGCGGTGATCTGTAAGATTGCATCGAGCTGATCCTCTTCAGCACTGAGCATGTTTTTAAATTCAAGCTCTTCGATGTCCTGTAAAGCGGTTTGATATTGACTTTCCAGTTCCTGTTCTGTCGCATCACCGCTTTGGAAAAATTCGTACATCACCACCGTGTCTTCTACCGCTGATGCGACCTGATCAAAATGTTCAGTCCATACTTTTTTTGTTTTGATAGCGTGAAGTACTTTTTCGGCAGCTTTGGAGTCGTCCCAAAAAGTGGGGGCAAGTGTTAGCTCCTGTTCCTGATTGATTTCTTCTTTCTTGACATCAATGTCAAAGATGCCTCCTCAGGGATGTTACGCGATCCCTCAAGTCTTGAATATGTTCTTTGGTCATGTATCAAAAGTAAAGATTTAAAAGTACTTTCTCATCTTTCAGGCCTTCTAACTTTTTAACTTCCCTAAACTTTAGCTCCTTCGGTTTTTCAGGAGTCTTCGAGGAGGGGAAATATGTTTGCAATTCACCCCATTGGGAGAGGGAATTTATTATCTTTGAATAAATACAAAAGATATGTTACCAAGAATAGATTTTACACAGACAAACGCATATAAATATCTGACAGATCATTATATCACGATTAACCAGGAGAGTCTTAAAGAGCTATTTCAGAAAGATTCTCAACGATTTGAGAAATTTTCTGTTCAGTTGGAAGATATTTTGGTGGATTATTCTAAGAACAGAATTAATGAAGAAACAATAGCTTTATTGATTCAACTGGCTAAAGAATGTCAATTGGATGTGGCTATCAAAGCTATGTTTTCCGGAGAAAAGATCAATGAAACGGAAGGACGTGAGGTGTTACATACAGCATTGCGAAATCAGAGCGGCAAGCCTGTACTGGTTGACGGTAAAGATGTAATGCCTCAGATAAATGCCGTATTGGATCATATGGAATCTTTTACGAATGAAATTCTTTCCGGATCCTGGAAAGGCTTTACGGGCAAAGTGATTACAGATGTCGTGAATATCGGTATTGGTGGATCAGATCTGGGGCCGGTCATGGTTACGGAGGCTCTGAAGGCGTATAAAACACACCTTAATGTACATTTTGTATCTAATGTTGACGGGACACATATTGTTGAAACACTTAAAGGACTTAACCCCGAGACGACCTTATTTCTGATTGCTTCCAAAACATTTACGACACAGGAGACGATGGCAAATGCCGGCTCTGCACGTGAATGGTTTCTCCATAGCGGTGCCAAAGAATCGGATATTGCCAAACACTTTGCCGCTTTGAGCACCAATGCGGAGGCTGTATCTGCGTTTGGAATTGATACACGAAATATGTTTGAATTCTGGGATTGGGTAGGTGGACGTTACTCTTTATGGTCCGCAATCGGACTTTCCATTTCTCTGGCTCTTGGTTTTAATAATTTTAAGGAATTACTGAAAGGTGCTTATATCGCCGATGAACATTTTCAAACAGCTCGTTTTGAAGAAAATATTCCGGTATTGCTGGCTGTGTTAGGCATCTGGTATAATAACTTTTTTGATGCTGAAAGTCATGCTATTCTTCCATATGATCAATATCTGCACCGCTTTGCTGCGTATTTCCAACAGGGAGATATGGAAAGTAACGGTAAATATGTAGATAGAAATGGCAATCGTATAGATTATCAGACCGGACCTATTATATGGGGTGAACCCGGAACAAATGGTCAACACGCGTTCTATCAGTTGATACATCAGGGGACCAAATTGATTCCTTGTGATTTTATTGCCCCTGCCGTTAGTCATAATAAGATCGGAAACCATCATCAACTGCTTTTATCCAATTTTTTCGCACAAACGGAAGCATTGATGAACGGCAAGTCTGAGGAAGTCGTCGTAGCAGAGTTTGAAAAGGCAGGAAGATCTCAGGAAGATATTCAGCGATTAAAGAATTTTAAAGTATTTGAAGGTAATCGTCCAAGCAATTCGATTCTGCTGAAAGAGATTACACCCCGTTCTTTGGGAACTCTTATTGCTCTTTATGAACACAAGATATTTGTACAGGGAATTATCTGGAATATCTTTTCATTCGATCAGTGGGGAGTAGAATTGGGTAAGCAATTAGCAAATCAGATCTTACCTGAACTGAAGGGTAATGAAGAAATCAGTTCTCACGATTCTTCTACAAACGGGTTGATCAATCAGTATAAAGCCTGGAGATAAATCTCATCATTGTGGGATATTAAAAAAGGGTCATTTTATTACGAAATGACCCTTTTTTAATATATACTAATTATCCTATACTTCAGTTGTTTTTGGCGGAAAGTTTTTGTGTTTCCGTTTACTGATTTTTTCTAAATTGACAGGTTGAGGGACTTTCACATAATAGCCTGTTCCGTCATAAGGACGTTTTCTAGGGTGTTCCTTACATTGTGGTGAACAGCATCCGTCCATTTCCCAACCACATTCATCACATTGTGTGAAATGTTCATTACATTCTGGATTTGCACAGTTGATCATTTTTGGAGTCGTCTTGCCACAGTTTTTACAGGTAGAGACAATTGTTGGATTTACTTCATTGACATCTACTGTAAGACGGTTGTCAAAAACATAGCACTTTCCTTCAAAATCCTTTCCCCCGGCTTCTTTTCCGTATTTGATAATTCCTCCGTGAAGCTGATATACATCTTCAAATCCTTCCTTCAGAAGAAGAGCAGATGCTTTTTCACATTTAATACCACCTGTACAATAGGTGAGGATTTTTTTGTCTTTATATTTCTCTAATTCCTTGATCTTTTCGGGGAATTCACGGAAGTTTTCGATATCCAGTGTAATGGCATTTTTGAAACGTCCTACACTGTGCTCGTAATTGGAGCGAACATCTAGTATAATGACGTCTTCCTGGTCTTTCATTTCCATGAAATCCTTAGGTTCCAGATGAACTCCTGTCTGACGATTCGGATCTATTTCTTTTGGATCACGTAATCCCGAGTGTACGATTTCTTCTTTATACCGGCAGTGCATTTTGATGAAAGAAGGCTCATCGACCACATCAATTTTAAACTCCGTTTTGTTAAACCGTCCATCTGCATAGATCGCTTCCATATAGGCCTTACAAGCTTCCTCTGTTCCGGAGATTGTACCGTTCAGACCTTCGTCTGCGACAATAATACGACCAACAAGGCCAAGGGAATTACAAAATTCTAAGTGATCTGCAGCAAACTGTTCTGCATTCTCGATAGGGCTGTAGCAATAATACAGCAATGTTTGATATGTCATACTATTCATTGATACCGCTGCAAACGGCGTTTAATGCTAAATAAATTAATGGAACAAAGATAAGGAAAATAAAATATCCTTCATTTTGATTCTCATCACTTTTTTATCAGGGGAGCCAGCAGGTATTCAAGGCCGTTGAGTTTGATCTCGTAAAGGGTGGCAAGCTGATTGCCTAGTTTTCCTTTGGGGAACCCTTTCTGTCGGTACCAGACAATATAGGATTCAGGAAGCCGGCACAGGAGCACACCTTTATATTTACCATAGGGCATTGGTGTATTGGCCAGTTCGGTTAAAATTTCGGGATTGAACATTAATCTTGGGTTTTTCCGTTTTTGATACGGTATAGTAGAAGACGGACAGCGATAACTGCGTGATGAAATATATTGGGTATAGTGCCGTAATGTTTTTTGAAAATGGCATAACGTTCTTTCAAACTTTGTTTATGTCGTTTTTGGGACATGCCACCCACAAGATATTTAGCGACATAATGATGCGTATTGACTGTAGTCTTAGCTTTTTTTGCTGCACGGATTACCCAGTCGATATCAGCACTAAGCTGGTATGACGTATCATAGGGCTCTGTCAGCTCTCTTTTAATATAGATGGCCTGGTGACATACATTCATGCCGTATCTGAAGCTTTTCCAGTAAAAATGCTCGGGGATACGATGTCTGCGATCACCTAAGATATGACGATCCTCATCTACAAGTTTTGTTTCACCGTAGTAGATATCGGCCATGTCGCAATTTTCAAAAATGTCACTCAATGTTGATGGAGAGAACAGTTCATCTCCTGAATTTAAGAAAAGAACATAATCTCCGGTTGCAAGAGCCAGCCCTTTGTTCATGGCATCATATATCCCTTTATCTTTTTCGGATATCAACACATGTATATAAGACTTGTATTGATCAATAATATCCAGAGTACCGTCTGTTGACAAGCCGTCAATAACAATATATTCAATGTTATCATAGCTTTGAGTGGCTACAGAGTCTAACGTATATCTGATGTCCCGGACATTGTTGTAGACAATGGTTATGATTGATATTTTGGGGTGCGCCACGTGATTAGTTGTTTAATTTGTTGATCCATTTTTTTGCAAAGCGAATACCGCGTTGGAATAAAGATCCTTTGCGGTGTGCATAGAAATTTTTGATCCGCTCATAAGCAATTGCATTTTCTTCTATTTTTTCCGGGAAAAAGGTTGTTTTCTCTTCGTTGAGTCTTACTCTATACGTCTGTTCTGTATCAGAATGCGTTCCGGATCCATCTGTGCCTATATTCTGAATGTAGGAATGACGCGGATACAAAGTTAAGCCCTTTTGCAGAAAAACAGACAGATACCAGCGGATCGCCCAGGAATTTATTGTGCCTTTTCTGAACTGCTGCACCTGTCTCCAGAAGTTTTCTTTTCCTTCTATGCTGAATTGGTAAACCTGTTGCTGATCCAGTTGCTGAACCAAACTCTCTATGTCCGGATTAAAGTATTTCCACGCTCTGTCCCAGGTCGCCCATCCCCAACTGTTCGTCACCCGGAAAAAGAAAGTCTCAGGGAGTGTATCTGCATCTTTCAAGGGATAGTTATATCCGCTGACAGACATCACCTGAGGCTGGGACTCATACTGATTCAGCGCATCATTAAAATATTGAAGTGCATTTGGGGCGGTTTTAAGATCATCTTCCAGAACGATGACTTTACCGTATCTATTAATAATAGTAGTTACTCCGTCAATAATATTTGGTGCCAGGCCCCAGTTTCTATCCCGTTGTACAATAGTGACAGAACGAAAAGACCAGGTTTTGTGTATGATTTTATAGACTTCAGCGACTTTGCTCTCGGCGTTCTTGTCCTTCGCTCCATCTGCGTAGATAAAAAGATCAGATTCTGATGCCAGTAGATTTTTTTCCAAAGCAGCTAACGTCTGCTCCGTATGGAGAGGACGATTGTAAACAAAAAGAACAACAGGAGCCAGTTTTTTTTCCATACAGATTGCCAAAGGTTCTACAAAGATAAGATTAAATAAAATTTCTACCCGGATTCTTTGTTTGATTGCGAACCTTAGTTACTTCTGCCGTTTTTGCCAAAAGCTTAAAAATCATTTTATAATAAGCCCAGCATAATTTCAGATCTCCTTTGAAAAAAGCTTTAATACTTTTAAGCTTTGCGGCCACAATGCTTTTTCCGAAGGCTTTGCCAAACGTATAATTGATGTTAGCATATTCAGAAAGAAAATATACGTATTCTGCGCGTTCTGTGGCAGCAAATGAAGGCTTGCGAAAAGCTCTGTCATGAAAACCAATGGCAGAAGAGGTATATCCAAATTTGTAATGGTGGAATTTAAGCCTGTTCGCATAGTCCTTATCTTCTCCATAGTGATAGAATAGAGGCGAGAAACCACCTACTTTCCTGAGAATAGAAACCGGAATAAACCAAAAAGCTGCGTTTATAAATTCTACAATTTTAGTCTCTTCATATTGCTTTACCTGTTGCAGATCTCTATTCCCGATATAGGTTTGAAATCCATGATCCAGTTTATTCCCCTCACCTGTCAGGTGGATAGGAGAAATAATGCCTTCAGGAAAATCCTGCTCTATATGTTTTATCATATTTCCGATGGAAGGCTTGGTGACCCAGGCATCCTGATTAATCAAAAAGGCATAATCATAATGTTCGTCGATAGCAATAGTGAGTCCCATATTGTTGGCTTTGCCAAATCCCAGATTCTGATCATTGGCGATGAGACGCACACTTGGATATTCCTGACGGATACGCTTTAAGGTTTGATCCTGTGAAAGATTGTCTATCACCAGAATATCGACCGGCTCATCCGAATGGATCAAACTTGGCAGGCATTTATCTATCCATTTTTCAAAATTATAAGTAACGATGATTGCTAAAATTTTCATGCTGTTTTACTTTTGAAAAATTTATCAAGTTTAAGAAATGTAATACATTCTTTAACCAATTGCGGACGAATAAACCAGACAAGCGTTGTATACAATATTGCTGTGATGATAATTTTCAGAATAAAATGAATGTACAGATGGAGGGTGAGATCCATCGTGATAAGATATGTTCCGGCTACTGCGACCGATGCAATCGCGGCGAACAAAAATACATCCGCAAATAAGTGTTTCCATTGTAGTCCTATCTGGTTAGAGACAAAATAATGCCATACAAATAGCCAAAAGATATTTGTAATGACATACACGAGAATCATACTCGAAATACCGTATGGATATACCAGTAAGAACAGTGCAAGCTGTGTCAGACTTAATGCAATAACATTCCACATGTAAATGTTTGATTTTCCTTTGCTTAGCGCCAGATTAGCATAAATGTCTGCCAAAGGGACAAAAGCACCGCCTATACAGAGCAATTCCAGAAAGTAAGCACTATTCTGCCATTTGTTTGTAAGAAAGATTTCAATAAATTCTTTTGCGACGGAGGACAGACCAAATATCAATGGAAAGGTCATAAAAGCTGTAAAGCTCAGAATCTTTCGGAAAACTCTTAATTGCCTTTCTTCTTCTTCGTGAACACTTGTCAAAATGGGTTGAGCAACACTACGTGACATGCCCAGTAATACCGATTGTCCCATGATGTTCCATTTATTGGCCTGATTAAAAGCTCCGGCGTCACTCTTGGTGTAGAATTTTCCTAATATGGTCGTGATAATATTGGTGTTGAATTGGAGAAAAAGATTGGTAATCAATACCTTGCTGCTAAATGCAAACATCTTCTTTACGGGGCTGAAATCGAAATGAAAAGTTGGCCTGAAAGAGGAGAATATCCATAGAAAAGTAGTATTTACCAGTACATAAAGTACGGTTTGCGTGGCAATCCCCCAATAAGCCTTACCATTGTAAGCCATAATAACGCCTGCGATTCCGGAAATAAGGAGCGCAATAGTCGTTCCTATTGCACGCTGTTTCACTTTCAGATTTCTGAAAAGATAGGCATTGTGTGCGGTGCCCATACTGGATATTAAAAAGCTGAGGAACAGATACCGTGCAAGCGGAGTTAATTCCGGCATATCATAAAAGGATGCGATAAGCGGAGCACAAAAGAAAAGGATAATGTATAGAGATAATCCAATAAGTCCACTAAACCAAAAAACGGCATTGTAATCTTTATGTTCTACCTGCTTTTGATTGGTAATAGCACTTACAAAGCCACTTTCCTGTAATGTGGATGCCAATACCGGAAAAATGAGGAGTACAGCAACAGCTCCATAATCCTCCGGAGTAAGGATACGGCTTATATAAACACCAAAAAATGCACCTAGCAGTTGTTGGATAAGATTGCTCATTCCTCCCCAAAGAAGGCCCTTTGCAGTTTTTTGTTTTAAAGAAGGCTCTTCTCTGTTATTGTTATTTTCCTCCCGCAGCGATTCCATCTAACTCTTTGATACGCTATTTTAAATTACTTTTATCGTTTTAGCGAACTCCTTTAAAGATGGATGTTCAGGTGTCAAATCTGTTACTAAGAATGAAACATCTCTCAATGGTGCAACTTTCATTTTCTGGTTAGAATTCAGCTTTTCTGCGATACTTAATATAGCTACTTTATGTGAGCATTTGATCATCGCACGTTTGATTTGTACAACCTCCCAGTCTGAATCTGTAATTCCGTCATCAATAGAAAGACTATTGGTGCCTAATATGCAAAGATCTACTTTGATCTCGGAAAGTTCATTAATGACCTGCGCTCCGGTTACGATATTTGTATTTCTGGAAAGCTTACCTCCGATAGAGATTACTTCTATGTTTTCCTTTTCGGCAAGTTCTAATGCAACAAGAGGACTGATCGTGAAAAAGGTACATTGTATATCTTCAGGAATGATCCGTGCTAGTTCTATAACTGTCGTACCACCACCGACGAGTACCGTCATCCCATTTTGGATAAGGGATATGGATTTTCTGGCAATTTCTTTTTTAGACTCTTTAGCATATACATTTCCATCCTGAAACGGGAATTGAAATGACTTGGAGAGTGCCCCACCATAAACTTTTAATACCTGTCCGTTTTCAGCGAGCTCATTAAGATCCCGTCGGATAGTATCTTCCGAAACGTTAAGCTGCACACTGAGGTCTGAAGATAAAACTTTATTGTGAAGATTGATTTGGTGTATAATGTAGGCTTGTCTTTCTTCTTTTAACATATTTATAGCTGATTATTGTTATAAAGTTAAGGCTTTTCTTCGCATTCTAAATTTTTTCGCTAAAAATTTAGTCTTCAGCGGTTTGGTTATCTTCGTTTTTCTGAATTTTTGTCACACCAGCTTTAAACTTTGGTCTGAATCCCAGTGGCTTAGCCGGAGTCTGAGGAGCCTCTTTCGTGTCTTCAGCGGTTGCTGCAGAAGATGTTTCTGTCGTTTCCTTATTGTCTATAGCTGCGGATTCCGTTGGTGAAGTTCCTTCGTCTTGTTCTTTTTTGACGGTTGTCACACCAGCTTTGAATTTGGGTCTGAATCCCAGTGGCTTAGCCGGAGTCTGAGGAGCCTCTTTCGTGTCTTCAGCGGTTGCTGCAGAAGATGTTTCTGTCGTTTCCTTATTGTCTATAGCTGCGGATTCCGTTGGTGAAGTTCCTTCGTCTTGTTCTTTTTTGACGGTTGTCACACCAGCTTTGAATTTGGGTCTGAATCCCAGTGGCTTAGCCGGAGTCTGAGGAGCCTCTTTCGTGTCTTCAGCGGTTGCTGCAGAAGATGTTTCTGTCGTTTCCTTATTGTCTATAGCTGCGGATTCCGTTGGTGAAGTTCCTTCGTCTTGTTCTTTTTTGACGGTTGTCACACCAGCTTTGAATTTGGGTCTGAATCCCAGAGGCTTAGCCGGAGTCTGAGGAGTATCTTTCGCGTCTTCAGCGGTTGCCGCAGAAGGTATTTCTGTCGTTTCCTTATTGTCTGTAGCTGTGGATTCCGCCGGAGAAGCTGTTTCGTTTTGTTCTTTTTTAGGAGCTGTAATTCCAGCCTTAAACCTAGGCTTAAATCCTGCCGGCTTATTACTTGTCTCTTGTATATTCTCTTTTTCGGGAGATACAGGTTCTTCCGTATTTGTTTTTGTAGTCGTAACTCCCGGCTTAAAACGAGGTTTAAAACCTGCAGGTGCACCAGAAGATGCCGGTTGAGTATTTGAGTCTTCTTTAGGCTCTGTGTTCTCCGTTGTGGTATTACTTTTAAAGCGAGGTGTGAATCCGGTTGCCGGACGGGGTTCTGCTGCTGTTTTTTCCGCAGTCGGTTCATTATCAGTAACCGGTGTAGCTGCAGATTTGAATTTTGGCCTGAAACCTGCTGGTTTCGAAGCAACTCCTGCAGATGCAGCAGGGGCTATTGGCGTTTCTGTTTTTTTGACAACAGCAGCAATCCCCACTTCCTGTTCGGCCAGCTTATAATCCTTACGAAGCCGGTTGAACCAGAATTTCTTTGTATGATCAAAGCTTTTCTCCCCCATTAACATATAATGCTTTTTGAATTCATCATAAAGAGCCGAGTTTGAATGTTGTAAGGCATTCAAATCAATGTTCTTTTTCACAAAAAATTCTTCAAAGGTCATACGTTCCTGTTTTTACAAATGTACCGAATTTACCAAAATGAAAAAAGAGAGCGAAAGCTCTCTTTTTTCATTTTATAAGAAATAATACGAATTATATTAGTCCATATTATGATATACAGCCTGTACATCGTCATCTTCTTCGATTTTATCGATAAGTTTAAGAACATCAGCTGCTTCTTCCTCAGAAATAGTAGAATGTGATAAAGCAATACGTTCTAATTTTGCTGATTTTGTTTCTATACCTTTTTCTTCTAAAAGACGTTGCATATTTCCAAAATCTTCAAAGGAAGTTTGTACTACCACAACATCATTTCCTTCTTCATCCGCTTCTACATATAACTCTTCCAGACCTCCGTCGATAAGTTCCAGTTCCAATTCTTCTACATCCAGATTTTCCTGAGCATCGAATCTGAAGATAGATTTTCTGTTGAAAATAAAGTCTAAGGAACCTGTTTTCCCTAATGTACCGCCGGCTTTTGTAAAATAGCTTCTGATATTAGCTACAGTTCTGTTGGTGTTATCTGTTGCTGTTTCGATAAGAATAGGCACACCGTGCGGGCCATATCCTTCATAAACATATTCTTCATATCCTTTCGCATCTTTCTCTGAAGCACGTTTTATCGCTGCTTCGATACGATCTTTAGGCATGTTTACAGCTTTACCGTTTTGGATTGCTGTACGCAGGCGGGAGTTGGTTTCCGGGTGAGGTCCACCTTCTTTTACTGCGATAGCGATTTCTTTTCCTAAACGTGTAAATTGGACAGCCATTTTTGCCCAGCGTTTAAATTTGCGCTCTTTTCTGAATTCAAAAGCTCTTCCCATTTTGTCTGTTATTTGTTTTTAAGGTTTTGGATCATGTCCGCCGTCATTTCGGTTAAATCGAATTTCGGTTTCCATTCCCAATCTTTTTGGGCATATGAGTCATCAATACTTGCAGGCCAGGAGTCTGCAATAGCCTGACGGGGATCATTGTCCGAATAAGTGATGGTAAAATTAGGAAGAATTTTTTTAATTTCTTCAGCAATCATCTTCGGTGTGAAGCTGATACCTGCAAGATTATAGCTGGAGCGGATCGTTAGCTTTTGTTCAGGAGCTTCCATCAATTCGAGTGTACCTCTTATTGCGTCATCCATATACAGCATTGGCAGGGCTGTGTTTTCTGAAAGAAAGCATTCATAGGTGCCATTTTTGAGCGCTTCAAAAAAGATATGTACGGCATAATCTGTAGTTCCTCCTCCTGGTTCTGTTTTCCAGGAAATAATTCCAGGGTAACGTATGCTTCTTACGTCCAAACCATATTTTGCATGATAATATTCGCAAAGGCGTTCTCCTGCCAGTTTGCTGATACCATAGATACTGTTTGGATCCATTGTACAGTATTGCGGTGTATCCTGCTTAGGAGAATGTGGTCCGAATACAGCGATTGAACTAGGCCAGAATACGCGTTTTACTTTAAACTCAAGCGATAGATCCAGTACATGGAGTAAACCATTCATGTTGAGATCCCAGGCCTTTTGCGGATATTGTTCACCAGTCGCAGATAACATGGCTGCAAGGTGATAAATCTGAGTAGGTTTATATTTATCAAAAAGCGCTTTTAAAGCTTCTTTGTCTAATACGTTAATGATTTCAAAAATCTCATTTTCGGCCAAGGATTTTGGTTCTCGAATGTCTGATGTAATGACATTTTCATATCCAAATTTTTGTCTCAGGGCCAATGCTAATTCGGTTCCGATCTGACCGTTTGCACCAATAATAATTACGCGCTCTTTCATCGAAACAAAGATACTCATTTTGTAACCTTTGTCAATAGTGAGATGTGGCTGAGGCAAGGACAAAACTCCCTCTGAATGTCCTGTTGAAGCCTTGATTGTCATATAATTCAACTATATATAAGTAAATACCCGGCGGTGCCGGTGAACCATTTTCTGTTCGGCCATCCCAGGTGATCTGTCCCGATGAACCTATACTTTTATTCCGAATCAATCGATTGATCATATGACCTCTATCGTTTACTATACTGAGGCTGATCATGGCATTTTCGACTTGTATTTCATAGTTAATGAAGAGTAAATCTTCAAATGAATCTCCATCAGGAGAAAATGTGCGGGAGGTCAAAAAAAAATTATTTTTTTTGAAAATTTTATCGCTGTACCGGCTGTTTTGATATCCCGGAGTTGCTCCTTCCGCTGATGTTGCGGAAGAACGGAAGTTTCCGGGAGTATTTGTATCCTCTTTGTATTGTTGTCGTTCCAATGAAATTCCCCGTTTATTGGTAATAAACGGGCTATGCATATTTTCGGTATAAAACAGACTATCTATAATCTGTTCCTGATACCGGAGTGTCACTACACCTGATATATTAGTGTAGGCCGGGAGTGTACGTAGCTGTATCAGATTATTCAGATCTGTAGCCGGATAATGTTGTTTTACAATTGTTCCGTTTGTGGTAAGCAGCCGGTAATGTCCGGCTGGAAAGTAATGAACAGTGTCGGCTATGTTATATTTTCCGATCTTCCAGTTCTGTAGATTTATGTCCTCTATACTGTTGTTGTAGATCTCGACAAAGTCTACCCCTCCGGGCTTCGGGTTAAATAATATTTCATTAATGATAATGTCTTGAGGGTGAGGTTTATAGGGTGGGATGTGTGAAAGCGTTATAGCTGTGTCGAGTGCTGTCTGATGTCCGTTGAATAGTACTGCCTTACGAATATTAATCTGAAAGGTTTCTTTTACCAAAGAATCTTTCAGATGCAGATATACAATTGAATTCTGAGAAGTGATATTCTCAATTTTTTTGGCTGGGCTAATAAAGTAATTGGATTGTTCAGACATAGTCGCTGTATCCAAAGGATCGGAGAATAGAATTGATATCGTTTTAGGATTAAGAATGGATGCTCTTTTAACAGATAATCGATCTGTCGAAGAGTATGCTTTGAGCAGGATATAATGGAAACGAAGCGATGAACGACGTGTTGCAGTGAAGTAACTGGCCAGTCCGAAATCTGTCTGCAGCTTGTAGACATGGTCTTTTACCTGGGCCTGACCGGCTGTGTTCAGGAGAGGAAGAAATGATTTCTGCTCATACTCTTTCACTGCGATACGCCAGATGCCATTCTGATCGCAGGTTATCATGACCTGTGCAGACAGGTGCTCTTTCTCATTTACAAGCGGAGTACTTTGAAATATAATCATTCTGGAATTTCCATTCTGACGATAAAGTTTATAGAAATGGTAATCTGAAGTGCCATCTACCTGCAGATGATAGCCCTCATGAGGCTGATGAGTTGAAGGTTTATTAACAGAAAGATAGAAGCGGAAGTAATTAGCTGAAGAAAGCGCTGTAGTACTGGTAAATCCGATTTCGTATTGCATACCTGCTTTAGGTAGGATGCTGCTATGGAGATATGCGGGTGATGAAGATTGGGGACTGATCCGCAAAATATTATCTTCAACGAAATAATCCCGGGTAGGCTGCCATTGATGGAGCTGACCTGCCTGGAACTTGTCCATAAATAGGACACCCAGTGTATCAGATAGAAGAAGGGTATTTTGCGCATGTAAGGATACCTGCGGAGTAAGAAGATGTAACAGGCCTGCTAACCAATAGCATAAAAGTTGTCTTTTTTCTATTAATACGCTCATAATTTATATAAATTGTCAATATTGCTGTGTAAAATTTATAAATTTTAAAATATCTCTGGTTTGATGTCTCTTTAATTTGTATGTTTGGCATTCTACATTAACATGTAAGTTAAGTAAAGATTAATAAAATTTATAACAATTTAAAAAAACAACACAGTATTATGAAAGTTGCAGTAGTTGGCGCAACAGGCCTTGTTGGGTCAGAGATGTTGACAGTTTTGGCAGAGCGTAATTTCCCGGTGACCACCTTGATTCCAGTTGCTTCTGAGAAGAGCAAGGGTAAGGAAATTGAGTTTAAGGGTAAGAAGTACGAGGTTGTAACCGCAACAGAAGCTATTGCACTGAAACCTGATGTTGCTCTTTTTTCAGCCGGAGGCAGTACTTCTACAGAATTTGCTCCTTTGTTTGCAGAGGCAGGGATTACAGTTATTGACAATTCATCAGCATGGCGCATGGACCCGACAAAGAAACTTGTCGTTCCGGAAGTAAACGGGGATGTATTGACTGCAGAGGATAAAATTATAGCAAATCCTAACTGTTCTACGATCCAGATGGTCGTGGCATTGAAGCCATTACATGACAAATACAAAATCAAGCGTGTAGTTGTATCTACTTATCAATCCGTTACCGGAACCGGTGTTAAAGCGGTTCAGCAGCTTAATGATGAGCGTGCGGGAATAGAAGGAGAAAAAGCGTATCCTTATCAAATCGATTTGAATGTAATTCCTCATATTGATGTATTCCAGGACAATGGATATACAAAAGAAGAAATGAAGATGATCAAGGAAACGAATAAGATCATGCAAGATGATTCTATTAAAGTGACAGCGACTACTGTCCGTATACCTGTGATGGGCGGGCACTCTGAATCTCTTAATATCGAATTTGAAAATGAGTTTGATTTGAAAGATATCAGATCTGTACTGGAAGCACAGAGTGGCGTAATTGTAGTGGATGACCCGGCTAATCTGGCATATCCTATGCCAAAGGATGCACATGGTCGTGATGAAGTCTTTGTTGGTCGTATACGTCGTGATGAGTCTCAGGACAAGACATTGAATATGTGGGTTGTTGCAGATAACCTTAGAAAAGGAGCTGCAACGAATGCTGTTCAGATTGCAGAACTATTAAACAAGAAGGGACTGATTTAATAAAAAAATCTTTCTGATTATATGAAGAGCTGCTTTATACAAGCAGCTCTTTTTTTGTGAACTTATATAGTGTAAAAATGCGCTGTCACAGTATAGATGGAAAATACACGAACATTGTCTGACACTCTATCCTGGAGAAGATAGATGGTTGGCATCGTATGCTTTCTGATTATATGAAGAGCATGAATTACCTTCAAAAAACAGAGACAAAAAAAAGAGCAACTTTTGTTGCTCTTTTTTTATTTTGTGAATAGATATATTCTTATCTCACAGGAATGAATTCCCAGTTGTCATCAAATTTGAATGTACCGTTAGCACCTGTTGCGATATATCCTTTTCCGTTTACAGAGAATGATGCTGCGCCTTCACGTGCGGATCCCTGGAATGCCTGATGTTTGCTTTCCCATGAATCACTTGAAGGATTGTATCTCCATGTGCTGTTCAGAATAGAAGATTTTTTACCACCAACAACGAATGCTGTCTGACCTACTGTAAAAGCAGATGCACTCTGACGTGTTACGTCGATATCATCTGTTTTGATGTCATTCAGACGAGTCCATGTTGTTCCGTCAAATTTATAGAAATCTTCAGGGAAAGCGTTGTTGTCAAAACCACCACCTACATAAGCAGTGTTACCGATCACGAAAGAAAAGGCATTCACTCTTTTATTAGCGAAGATAGTACCTACTTCAGTCCAGGTATCAGTTGCAGGATCGTATTTGTAGAAATCTTTAAGTGTTTTTTCCGCTTTTGTAGAACCTAAACCTACATATCCGAAACCTCCTAATGAAAACGCTACCGCTCCGTATCTGGCTTCACCTGGTAAAGATTTAATCTTTGTCCATGTGTTTGTCGCAGAATCGTACTTGTAAAAGTCATTCAATGCATCTGTTCCGTTGTATCCTGTACCTACGAAACCAACTCCGTTGATTGCGAAACCTACAGCTGCGTTACGAGCGTCTCCGATGAAGTCAGCTTTTTTAGACCATGAACCTTTTTTGGAATCGAATAACCAGGTATCTTTTACTCTCTCATTTGTTCTCAGGATACCCGTAGTAATAAAACCGTTGTCTCCGATAGAGAAATAGGCTGCTGCACTGCGTGGATCTCCGTCAAAAGCTGAAGTTTTAAACCACTCAGTCGGACCTGTATCTGTTGTGCTATCTGTATCATCACTTTTTTTACAAGAATTGAAGGACGTTAAAGCGATAGTACAGGCTAAAAATAAGATTAGCCAATTTTTCTTGTTCATAAATTGTTAAAATTTAGTATATACGATGTTTAATTTAACTTTTGGCTTGTTATTTTCTTTTGCGATTTCAAGCGCATTCGCTGTGGAGAACAGGCTTGGAGATGCAACAGTTAAAAATAACGAAGTATCATAATAATTTACAGTATTAATATTCTTAAGGTATGCAATCAGATCAAATACATATTTACCATTTGCTCCGGTATCATTTCCTTTGCTGAAACTTACCTGTTGTATAGTGTTTGTAAAAGGAAAATTGACTGCTGTAACAGGTATTCCGTTAATATTTGCTACCATCAGCATGACGGATGGAGGTACAGGGTACATTCCGGTATTTAAATTTGGTGTTTCGATAATCAACTCCGCTTTGTTTATGGAAATCTTCTCATCCAGTATAAATTCTCTTAACGAAGGAATCTTAATGTTCGCTACAACTCCTGTACCACCCTGAACAAATACTTCCTGATTAGTTTCCGAGCTTTTCAACTCTTTATTCGTATAATTTAAGGATTCGTATGGAGTACCGGTACGGTCAAATGTAATATTGTTATGCTGATAAGATTTACTGTCAATAGTAAATGTTTTTGCAGCCTGAGTTTTAAATCCGTCCGATCCGATGTAAGAATAGTTTACTTTAACTGCCAGTGTATCATTAAATCCGATTACAGTAGTATTAGTCGCTGCAGGGACAATGACCATACCTTTAAAGAATTCCTGAAAGTTAGCATTGGAAGATACTTTAATGTCATTATTCTTGAAAAGATTAAATAATGTGTTTCCAAGATTCTGATCCAGACGTACAGATAAAGTATCTAAGGATTTAATACGTGGTCTGAATGTTAATTCTCCAAGAGGCGTGCTGTTATAATTAAATTTCTGCTTGCCGAATAGAGTCGGACCTGTGACAAAAGCCGGAGTCAGATTATTATCAATACCTGTAGTAATGTCTCTTAGTATGATATTTTCTGTGACTTCATGTACACTTATCTTTTGATTTACAGTAGTATCTCCGTAGTAGTATCTGGCCTGATTAGGTTTGATAACCAGTGTCAGGGAGTCAAATGTTGCACCGTCAGGTATTGTCGCAGATACATTTCCTAAACCTAAGCGAAAATAGCTGCTTGATGAAATACTTCCCGTCTTTGCGCTGTTCGCTTTACCGACAAGGATAGTACCCGTTGCTGCAGTAGGAAGATTATCCATCTGGAAGGTGGAGACATTTACAGTAAATGAATCGGTAACACTAAGACCAAGATTGTTATCGGAGCCATCAAGTGAAATACTGATATCCTTATTACAGGAACTTACGACAGCAATGAATAAAATTGGTAAAATATATCTTATATTTCTTCTTTTAAAAAATCGACTCATGTTGAAAAATTACGCAATGACGCAAAAGTAATGATTGCCTCCTGTTAATCAGTGTTATATTTTGTTAAATTAGGTTAATTCATAACCGTGAAGCAAAGCTACTAATTTAAATTTGTTTTTTAATTATGGTGAAAAGGTATAAATTGGTAATAACAGTCATGATCCTGACGGGTTTGGGCGTTATTCTGGTATTGTCGGGATGGCTTTATGGCAGCTATCAGAACAGACGGGATCTGTTTCTTTCTTCTGCAGAAAGATCAATGTTTAATGTTATACAGGAAGTATATCAGACGAAGATCAATGTAGACGATTCTCTCCGTTCCGCTCAGGCCAGAGGAAGGAAATCATTTGTAGGCTATCTGCAGGAAAAATTTCCAAAAATAGACTTTGATTCTTTACGCAAGAATTTTGAAGAAAGCTCAGGGAAATCTTCCTATATGCAAGGCTTCAGGGATAATGCTCCCAGAAGAGGAGAAGAGCGTAATGACGAAGGACCTGCTCAGATTATTCCTCCCTATCTGTTCAAAGATTTTGATTTCGATAAAGAGGTGATGGATACGGTCTGTCACAGACTTAAACTGACGCTAACAGATAAAGGTATTCATACCGATTTCAAGGTGGAGTTACTGCAGCTTAGTCGGGAAGAGGTGTCTACTTTCCGTGCAAATACGAAAGCAGAAAAGCTGATGTGGACAAGACCAACCTTAGTAAATCCAGACAGAGGGCAGTTTGTCGTGGTTAAATTTGAGAATACCTGGCGTTATTTTCTTTTTGGTATAGGATGGCAGTTGTTGGTTTCAATAGTTCTTGTTGCTTCTCTGGTTGGCTCCTTTCTTTATCTGATGCTGACCATATTGCGGCAGAATAAGATGGCTCAACTGCGAAAGAATTTTGTAAATAATATGACCCATGAGCTCAAGACTCCGGTCTCTACTGTTATGGCAGCTGTAGAAGCGATTCAGACGTACGGTGTCAAAGATGATAAAGCTAAAATGGAGTTATATCTTCAGGTTTCCAGAAATGAGCTTCAACACCTTTCTGATATGATTGAAAAAGTTTTGCAGATGGATATTGATGAAGTAAAGGGAGTCAATTTACAATACACGACATTTGATATTGCAGACTTGCTGGAGCGGTGTATTATGATTGCAAAGCTCAATTTTAAAAAGAAGATTGAGGTAGTCTTTGATTGTGAAAAGAGACCGGTAATGATATCGGCTGATGAAGCGCATCTGAAGAATGTGTGTAGCAATCTGCTGGATAATGCAATCAAGTATTCCGGAGAAGAGGTTTTGATAACGGTTGTTCTGAAAGAATTGGCGCACTCGATAGAGATCAGTGTGAAAGATAATGGGAAGGGCATTGCTGCAGAATATCAAAAGGATGTATTTGATGCTTTTTTCAGAGTTCCCGAGGGAAATCTTCATGAAGTAAAGGGTTTTGGTCTGGGATTATCATATGTAAAGCAAATGATTACACAACATGGAGGGACTGTTTCTCTCGTCAGTGAATTAAATAAAGGTAGTATCTTTACGATCAGTATTCCTAAAGCGTAGTTATGATCCGTATTTTGTATGTAGAGGATGAGGCTGGTCTGGCCATGATTTTGTCAGATACTCTGGCGTCTCATGGATTTGAAGTAACACATTGTCCTAATGGTGGAGAGGCTTTTTCCACGTTTCAGGAACAGAAATATGATCTTTTGCTGATCGATGTCATGATGCCTGTGATGGATGGTTTTGAGCTGGCAAAGAAGGTGAGAGGAATGGATACGGATGTACCTATTATATTTCTGACCGCACGGACGCAAACTGAAGATGTCGTTGCAGGGTTTCACCTTGGAGCCAATGACTATATTAAAAAGCCATTTAAGATAGAAGAACTCATTGTCCGGATAGAGGCTCTGTTTAAATATTATAACCGGGCACAGGCTGTTTCAAAATTGCAAATAGGAAATTATGTTCTGGATCATGTGAAGCATCTGCTGACTTTTGAGGAGATGGAAGAGAAGCTATCCTTTCGGGAAAGTGAATTGTTGCGCAGATTATTTGAAAATAAAGATAAGGTGGTTCCCCGGGAAGAGATTATTAAAGCATATTGGAGCCAGGACAAATATTTTACCGGCAGAAGTCTGGATGTTTTTATAAGTAGAATGCGAAAGTACCTTATTAAAGATGAACGGATCAAAATTATTAATATCAGAGGTATAGGTTATATGTTAACAATAGATGAATAGAAATGAAAGCATTGATTATAGTAGATGTTCAAAATGACTTTGTGCCGGGTGGATCGTTGGCCGTAGAACATGGCGATGAGATTATCCCTTTGATTAATCAGCTTCAGCAGGATTATGAACTGGTGGTTGCTACGCAAGACTGGCATCCCGTTCATCACAAAAGTTTTGCGGTGGAACATCCTGGCAAAAGCGTTTTCGAGGTAATTGAACTAAATGGTCTGGAGCAGCGATTGTGGCCAATGCATTGCGTACAGGGGAGTAGTGGAGCAGCATTTCATGAACAGTTAGACATGAATCGGGTAGAAGCGATCTTCAGAAAAGGAATGAATCCGGAAATAGATAGCTACAGTGGTTTTTTTGATAACGGACGCAGGAAAAATACAGGTCTTGCTGGATTTTTGCGTGACAGAAATATTGAAGAAGTCCATGTATGCGGTCTGGCGGCCGATTACTGCGTATATTTCACAGCTAAAGATGCATTATCTCTAGGCTTTCAGACAGCAATTCTTGCTGATGCCACTAAGGCGATAGATCCGGCTCATTTTCAAACACTTGCCAGATCATTTGAAGAAGATGGTGGGAGGTTGATTTAACGCATTCCTCTGCCCCTTCCTCCTTCTCTGCGCGGGTTGGTTGATCCGCGTGATCCTTTACTGTCCTGTCCGCCGAATTTGCGTAGATGGTATGTAAAACTCAATAGAAAATAGCGGGTCAATGTATTAGACTGAACATCTGAAATCGAGAATTCATCTACACGTCTGTTGACATTTTTTGCTTTATTGAAGATATCGAATGCTTTTAAAGACAGTTCTGCGTTTTCTTTCTGAAAGAACCGTTTGCCAATGGAGGCATTCCAGATAACTGTCTGAATCCCGGAGGTATTCTGTACACCACCGTTAAGCATGTAGTTTATATTGGACGTCACAAACATTCCTTTCCAGAAATCTACAGACGCATTATTGTTAATGGTATGGTTGTACACATTATATTTTTTGACCTGTAAGGATGGATTCTCCGTAAAGGTCAGGTTGCCGTTGTAGGAGAGTCCTATTACTGTCTTTCTTCCGAAATTACTGGATATTCCTACTCGCTGACGTATACCGTAGGATTTGGAATTCAATAAATCTTTATTTAATATGGAATAATTGTTATTAAAGAAAAGATTATTATTCAGGTTGAGGTTTAGTTTCCATTTATTAAGCGGTAAACCCAGACTGTTTGTCATCCTGACCGAGTAAGCTCCGTTGACATTCTCCGGTGTGATGTACTGTCCACCGGCTCCTAAAATAATATCATCTGTGATGTGTACTGCTGTATCTGTCAGTAAGATCGAATTGACGATCTTGTCCTGTATATATTCAAAGTTAAGGCTGGAATTGAAACTGCGTCCTGTGGATTTTTTGATATCCCTGAATTGAAAACTAATATTATGTTTATATTCCTGATCCAGATCCGGATTACCGTTTTGAATACGCAAGGCGTTTTGATTGTCTATAAAGTCTTGTAACTGATTTATAGAAGGGGCATTCGTTGCGGTATTATATTTCAATTCCAGCCGCTTTTCTTTACTGATGTGATAAATGATACTCATCTCCGGTAAAAAGCTTCGGAATCCGGAAGTCGTGAGTACATTTTTAGGGAAAGTCTTATCATTCTTGCGGGAGGCATATTGATAATTTGCTCCAATCTGAAACGTTAAGCTATCTTTTTTAGAGAATAAATAAGATATACCACCACTGTGAAAATCAAAATCATTTCGGAATTCATTTGATAACCTCTCGTTAAGCTGGCCCAGTTGTCCGGTTTCTTCCAAAAATTCGAAAGTCTTGCGGTCCGAATAATTTGCCGTATTGCGGTAACTGTAATTAGCCTGTAACCGGCTGAATCTGGATATGTTTTCGGTAAAGGTCAGCCTTCCGTTTATTCCGTTTCCATAGCCCTCAGATATATTCTGATTATTATTGGTGTCAATACGATTTAACAGTGCATCTTTATAATATTGATTGAGCGCATAGGTGCGTCCCTCACTGTTATTGGAGGAATGATTGGCATTTAAATTAACAGATAATGTTCTTCCGGGTTTATTCAGCCTTACCATATAAGTAAGTGCTCCCGATAAATTAAAGTTGTTGCTATTATTTCGATTTCTCCGGTCCGATGTATTAATGGTATCCTGGAGTTCATTAAGAGTTGTACTTATATTAAAATTAGTGCGATCATTGGAAGAATAGGACAATTTCGGCACAAAATCTATGCGTTGAGTGGAATCTATATCCCAGTGTAGCCGTGCCCCTGCATTGTGACTTACTGCTCCATTGTCTGTATTCGACGCTTGTTGTCTTAACTGATTAGCCCGTGAACCGAGGATATAGTTGGTTAAGGAATTTGTAAAAGTATTGGTATTGGTCGAATTAAAATTGTAATCCGCGCTGACCTGCATTTTTTGATTTAAATAACTGTTGTTGACGCTCGTTGCCACGGCGTATGTCTTAGACAGGCCACGCTCAACATTTGAATTTCCCCCTCTGTTGCCCCCGCGTCCCTGCTCCCCGAAGTTGGTCTCATTGGTATTATTAGCCATTGCTGTAAGGGAATAGCGCTTGTCATTCTGAAAGCCATTTATATTGATATTAGTTGCGTACTTTTCATCATTTCCCAGATTGCCGTTTGCTTTTCCGAAATATCCCTTTTTCCGATTGGGCTTGGTAACGATATTGATGACCTTATCTCGCTTACCATCGTCGAATCCGGAAAATTTAGCCTGTTCAGATTTATCATCTATGATTTGTACTTTATCTATGATGTCGGCAGGTAGAGATTTGAGCGCAATTTTGGGATCCGTGCTGAAGAATTCCTTACCATCAACGATTATTTTTTTTACTGCTTCTCCGTGGGCATTGACATTGCCGTCTTCATCAATTTCCACTCCGGGAATCTGCCGGATCAGTTCATCTGCATCGGAGTTTTTGGCTGTTGCATATTTATTGGCATTAAATTCCATTGTATCACCTTTCAGTGCAACTGTTTCTGCTGTAATCTCGATTTCATCCAACATGATTTCCGAAGATTCCATTTGAAAATTTACTGTTGCTGCGGTACTTCCCAATGTGATTTTTCGCATATCCTGCTTATACCCCATGTAGTTGATGTTGATGACATAGGTACCTTGTTCCAGATTGTTGAATGTATAGTTGCCCAGCATATCACTAGGTGCTTTCAGAGTAGTTGAATCTTTGCTGTTAAGAATAGAAATACTGGCTCCTTTAATTGGCTGGGATGTCAGCTTATCCGTGATTTTACCGGAAATACGGATTTGACCAACAGCTGATAAGGAAAGGAATAAAAAGATACTGACAAGCGCAAGGTGTCTCATTGAAATTTAGGTTGATGTGATAGTCTTTTTATAGGAATACTGTTTGTAAAAAAAATAATGACAATCCGTTATCCTCTTCGACTATGCCTGTGCGAATATAAAAAGATTAGGTATATTTGTAATATTTATAGCAATAAAGATACATGAAAGATAATGCGATGAGTCGCAAGGAAAGGATAATGAAAGAGGCTTTGGCTCTCTTTGCGGAGAAAGGATATGCGGATACTTCGACAAAAATTATTGCTCAAAATGCAGAAGTTTCGGAGGCCTTGATTTTTAAACATTTTGGAAATAAGGACGCTCTGCTTTTTCATCTGATCAAATCCGGATACAGAAGAGTACTGATGTATCATAAGGGAATGATGACCTATAAAAATCCAAAGGACTTTCTGAAAAATATGATCTTTCTGCCAAGTAAACTGGTGGCTGAAGAGCCTATTTTCTGGAAACTGCAGGAGCGTCTGTCTCATAATTCTTTTTCGCGCCAGCAGCATGAGCAATTTATGAAACCTGTACAGCCTATTATAAATCGTGCATTTGAAGAGCTTGGTTATGAAAATCCGGAACTTGAAACACAGTTTTTGTTAATTGTTATTGATTCCCTCTGGAAAAAAGAAGCCAGTGGTGAGATTGAGCAATCCTTAGATCTGGCGATTCTTTTAGAGAAAAAATACAATCTGCTGTAAGCTATATTTTTTTTGTAACAATTTGCGTTTTTGTGCATCTTTTTTGTTGTAATACGCACAAATAGTTTTAAAAATCAATTTTATTTGACGTAATTCGTGGTACCTAATTAATTTTAAAGCATATGATATTTAGAAAAATGGTTTTAGGGCTTGCCTTTGTGGCTGTTTCAATTGCCGCTAAAGCACAGTCTAACCCCAATTTTGTTGCCTTTATTAATCAAAAGCACGCGTGGGTTGATTCTGTATTCAATACCCTTTCTCCTAAAGAGAAAATAGGACAGTTATTTCTTGTTCGGGCACATACAAATCTAGGCCAGAAATATATAGATTCTGTGGCTGCAGTAATTCAAAAAGAACAGTTGGGAGGTCTGGTTGTATTTCAGGGAGGACCTGTGCGTCATGCCAATATGTTTAACCGTTATCAGGCCGTTGCCAAAGTGCCTTTGCTGATGACTTTTGACGGTGAGTGGGGCTTGGGAATGCGTATGCCGGATTCTACGGTTTCTTATCCTTATCAAATGACTTTGGGTGCTATTCAGGATGAGTCTCTGATTTATCAGATGGGTAAAGAGGTGGCTAAAGATTTTCATCGCATCGGAATGCACTTTAATTTTGCTCCGGTTGTTGATATCAATAATAATCCTAAAAACCCGGTGATCAATTTCAGATCATTCGGTGACAACAAGTATAATGTTGTTAAGAAGGCAAAAGCATATATGGATGGTATGGTTGACGGAGGGATTATAGCATCATTAAAGCATTTTCCGGGACATGGAGATACGGATGTGGATTCACACCATGATCTGCCACAGTTGAAATTCAGTAAGGAGCGTCTTGATACATTGGAAATGTACCCTTTCAAACAGTTGATCAAAGATGGTGCGCCGGCAGTCATGGTTGCGCATATGAATATTCCAAGTCTGGATCCCACTCCTAATATGCCTTCATCAATATCAAAAGCCGTAGTAACAGGACTTTTGAAGGATCAGTTAGGTTTCAAAGGCCTCACGGTTACGGATGCAATGGATATGAGTGGAGTGAAGAAGTTTTTTCCAAACGGAGAAGCAGATGTTCAGGCCATTATTGCGGGGCATGATTTGCTGGAAGTTTCTGAAAACAGTGGTCGCGCTATTGGGTTGATCGAAAAGGCAATCAAGGATGGCCGTATCAAACAAGCCGATCTGGATGCCCGGGTAAAGAAAGTTCTGGCTGCAAAATTGTGGGTTGGTCTGAACCGTAAGCGTGTAATCAATACAAACTATCTGTATGATGACCTGAACAGAACCAGTTCAAAACAATTGGTACAGCGTTTAGCGGATGCGTCCATTACACTGTTGAATTCAAATAACCGCCTGTATTCGTTTCAACCAAAACAAAAAACGGCTATTGTAAGTATAGGCGTGACTGCAGCGCAGGATTTCGAAAAAGAAATGAAAGCCCGTCTTCCTGAGTCTGATATATATTACATCAAAGGAGACGAAAAAGAAGAAGCGCTACAGGAGATTTTCAAAAATGCGAAAGATCATAAACAGTTAATCGTAGCGATTCACGATGACCGTTCACGTCCGCGCAGTGAGGTTCCTTTTAGTCCGGAAGTAAAAGAGGTGATTGCTAAATTAGCAAAGAGAAAAGCGATCACCTGTCTGTTTACTAATCCTTATGCATTGGCTGATCTGCCAGGTGTAGAGAAAAGTCAATCTATACTTATGGGGTATCAAAATGACTGGTTCATGCAAAAAGCTGCGGTGAGAGCTATCTTCAGAGAGATCAAGCCGAAAGGTAAATTACCGGTAACGATCAATGAAAATTATAAAAACGGAACAGGAATTTAAGGCTTATAAGATTAATTGTATATGGCGAATCACGTAAAAAATGATTCGCCATTTTTAATGTATTATGGGAGGATCACTTCCCGGATATTAGAGATATTACTTTCATTTTTCATTCTGTCAATAGCCGTCACCACATAAAAATAATGACCTCCGGGTTTTATAGTATTATCCGTGTACTGAAGGTAGCTGTCATCGTATGATATTTGTAAGATACGTTCTGCATTTGCGGTGTTGACATTTTCTCCCTTTTCAAAACGATAAATGATATAACCATAGATCTGTTCATCGTTAGGCTTTTGCCACATCAGCGTAGTCGATCTTCTGTTTGCAGAGACGTGTGCCTGTAATCCATAAGGGGATTGCGGAGGTATGCTGTCTATCCATGCCATCGTTGGTGGAAGTGCTTTGTAGCGATACAGATCATATTGCATGGAATCACGTAGTCCTGCCAGATTGTCCATCAAAGATTTAGAGCTGAAATAAATACTTCCCTGTACTTCATGTTGATTCCGCAGGTGACGCACCTGCTTTGGAATTTGTCCCTTATCTGTCCATCCCTGGCGTTTTTCAGTTAGACGGTATGCCCCATGTCCTACATAAAAATGACGTCCGTAGGTATGTTTCTCCCACCATTCCAGCAAGATTTCGAAAGCTGCAGCTCTGTTATTAAACGGAAAATAAATTTGTGGATTGATATAGTCTATCCAACCTTCTTTCATCCACTTGACCCCATCTGCATACAGCGTGCGGTAGCCACTGAGTCCGCTTGTATTGGATCCATCCGGATTATCTCTTTTATTATCCCATATACCAAAAGGGCTTATCCCATATTTGATAAATGGTTTTTCCTTTTTAATTGCTATTCCGAGATCACGGATCAAAAGGTCGACATTGTTTCTGCGCCAGTCGTGTATATTGGCAAAGCCTTGGCCGAACTGATGAAAAGTAGGCGCATCAGGTAGCGCAGTATTTCTTGCATCCGGATAAGGATAGAAATAGTCATCAAAATGAATCCCGTCCACATCATAGTTTTTGACAACATCCATGATGACATCAATGATATATTGTCTTACTTCAGGCAATCCCGGATTGAATAGATATTTTCCACCATATTTAAAAAACCATTCCGGTTTTGTCCGGGTGATGTGATCTTTGGAAA
This sequence comes from Sphingobacterium spiritivorum, assembly GCF_016725325.1. Classification (NCBI taxonomy): domain Bacteria; kingdom Pseudomonadati; phylum Bacteroidota; class Sphingobacteriia; order Sphingobacteriales; family Sphingobacteriaceae; genus Sphingobacterium; species Sphingobacterium spiritivorum. The sequence continues at coordinate 1,514,540 of NZ_CP068083.1, read as the reverse complement.
AATGGGCAGGATTCAGTGTTGTAGATGCACGATAAGGATTGACCCATGCGTGTAGTTCCATTCCTCTTTTATGTGCTTCTTCAATAACAAATTCCAGCGGATCGTAGAATGGTGATGGAGCTTTACCCTGTACACCGGAAAGATATCTGCTCCAGGGCTCTCTTCCTTTAGCGTAAAATGCATCTGCAGCAGGTCTGATCTGGAAGAATATGGCATTCAGTCCGGCACGTTGGTGTGCATCCAGAATATTGATCAGCTCTTGTTTCTGCCGTTCACTACTTTCATTGTCCCTGCTTGGCCAGTCAATATTGGCGACTGTAGCTATCCATACACCACGAAGTTCCCGTTTCGGAGAATTTTGGCTGCTTGCCTGATACTGGAAATGACTGATGAAAAGAATTAGAATGATTATCTTTCGAAAGTGCAACATGTTTTTTGAATCCCCCACAACTATTAGGCATCAAAGATAACAAACGTAGGGTAACTGACTTGTTACGTACAGGCGGGAGGGTGTTAAATAGTGTTAATTTTTCGGAATGTACGGAGGGAAAATCGTTGTTTATAAAAATGACAATAATTCGTGTTGAAATAACCTTTTCAATATGATATTTGTAATGGAATATATCATATTTTTGTGACGATTAAATTATTGATCTAAAAAATGGCAAAAGAGCAGATTTCTATATTTGATATGTTTAAGATTGGGGTAGGGCCGTCCAGTTCGCATACATTGGGTCCATGGCGTGCTGCACAGCAGTTTACCAAAGTCTTAGAAGATAAGGGTGTGTTGGGTGATGTAGAAGCTGTCAAAATCTTATTGTACGGCTCTCTGGCAAAGACCGGCGTCGGACATGGAACTGATATTGCAATCCTGTTGGGGCTGAGTGGGGATGACCCCGTGACTTGTGACGTCAATCAGATCACACCTAAAGTAGAGCATATCAAAACCGCACATGAGCTTGTATTGGCCGGTAAGCATGCTATTCCTTTTTATTTTAAAGAGGATCTTTTGTTTTTATTTCAGGAAAGTCTTCCTTTTCACCCTAATGCTGTAACTTTTCAGGCTTTTCTGAAAGGAGAAAAGGCTGTAAGTGAAACTTATTATTCCATTGGCGGAGGCTTTGTTGTTCAGGAAGGAGACGATTCAGGATTTTTATCTGAAATAGATCTGCCCTTCCCGATTGATACTGCACAGGAGCTTATGCTGGCGTGTATGCGTACGGGGCTAAAGATCTCTGATGTCGTTATGGAGAATGAGAGTGCATGGCGTAGCGAAGAGGAGACCAATGCCGGCGTCCTTCGTATTTTTACAGCTATTAAAGAATGTATCTACAGGGGTTGTCATACTTCGGGTGTACTCCCAGGCGGATTGAATGTGGAAAGACGGGCTGCAAAACTGAATAAAAAACTGATCAATGGTCGTAGTTATGTCGATTTTGAGAGCTGGGTACAAGCTATACGTGAAGGAGGGAAAGATTTTGATTATATTCTGGATTGGGTAAGTTGCTTTGCTTTGGCGGTAAATGAGGAAAATGCATCATTTGGACGTGTGGTTACTGCACCTACAAACGGAGCTGCTGGTGTAATTCCGGCGGTGCTTCAATATTTCATTACTTTTCATAATGGATTTGATGAGAGTAAGATTATTCAATTTATTGCAACAGCTTCTGAGATTGGTTCGATTTTTAAAAAGGGAGCAACTATATCTGCCGCAATGGGTGGATGTCAGGCGGAGATTGGCGTTTCCTCTGCAATGGCTGCCGGAGCGTTGACCGAATGTCTGGGCGGATCTCAACGTCAGGTATTAATGGCTTCTGAGATTGCAATGGAGCATCATCTGGGGCTGACCTGTGATCCGATCGGTGGACTCGTGCAGGTGCCTTGTATAGAACGAAATACAATGGGTGCAATTAAAGCAATCACTGCGGCTCAGTTAGCCTTGCGTTCTAATCCGGATAAAGCTAAAGTAAGTCTGGATGCAGTGGTGAAAACGATGTGGGATACTGCACAGGATATGAATGTCAAATATAAAGAAACTGCAGACGGAGGATTGGCGGTACATATTCCGCTGAGTCTTCCTGAATGTTAAGAGTATATGATCTTACCGGATATTTTTTAATTTTGTTTGAATGAAGTATAGTGCTATAGCATCAGGCAGTAACGGTAATTGCTATTACGTGGCGAAAAATGATTCTGCAATTCTGGTTGATGCCGGGATAAACAGCAAGCATATTCACCTGCGAATGGGAAATCTGGGAATTCAGCCTGATACTATAAAGGCAATTTTTATAACACACGAGCATACAGATCATATTCGCGGGCTTTCGGTTTTCAGTAAAAAATATAACCTTCCGGTGTATATTACTGAAGGAAGTTACCGTGGAAGCCGTTTACATCTCCCTTCACATATGGTACATGTTATCAAGCCGGATGATAAGGTGGAGATAGGAGAACTGACGGTATATGGTATCCCCAAATATCATGATGCGAAGGAACCTTGTAGTTTTCTTGTTTCTGACGGAGAATATAATATCGGTATCCTGACCGATATCGGCAGGGCTTGCGATAATGTCAGATATGTTATTCAGCATGCAGATATTCTGTTGTTAGAATCCAATTATGATGAGGAAATGCTTCGTACCGGGCGCTATTCTTATTATTTAAAAAACAGAATCAGTAGTGGATGGGGACATATCTCGAATACAGTTTCTCTGGAAATTTTTAATAATTGCCGTAGCAGCAGGCTTAAGCACCTGATATTAACCCATCTTTCGGGAGAAAACAACAGTGTAGAACTAGTTGAGCAGACTTTTGCGCCGTATTGCGCTGAGATCAAATTGTCTGTAGCGACCAGATCCGCAGAGACCGAATTGTTTGATCTTCATGCGTTGCTTCTGAAAGAATTGATTTAGGTAAGCGTTGCGGCTGACCTAAATTTTAGATCAATTCCATCTTGAAGAGGTCTGCCAGATGGTTCTTTAATCTGTCTTTTACTTCGTTGATATCTACTTCTCTTCCAAGTTCACGCTGCATAGAAGTTACGTCTTTATCATCTATTCCACATGGAACAATGTTCCCGAAATAACTCAAATCGGCATTTACGTTAAATGCGAATCCGTGCATAGTCACCCATCTGCTGGCACGTACACCCATTGCACATATTTTGCGGGCTTTGTCATTATCCGGATCTATCCATACTCCTGTATATCCTGGGTATCTGCCTGCCGGAATTCCATAATCGGCAAGAGTAAGAATAACAGCCTCCTCCAATGTGCGGAGATAGAGGTGGATATCGGTAAAGAAATTGTCCAGATCCAGAATCGGATAGCCTACGATCTGTCCGGGACCGTGGTAAGTGATGTCCCCTCCACGATTGATCTTATAGTATGTAGCTTTTTTTTCTTCAAGGCCCTGCTCATCTAATAAAAGATTGTCCGGATGACCGCTTTTTCCTAATGTGTACACATGAGGATGCTCTGTAAAGATGAGATAGTTACGGGTCTCTGTATGTGCTTCGTTGACACGATTATCATGCTTGACGTCCAATATACTTTTGAAGATATCTTCTTGTCTGGCCCATGCATCCTGATAATCCTGCAAACCCCAGTCCGTGAATTGTACTTTTTTGTTCATACTTACAGCCTTTCACTAATACAACAAATTATTATATGGATATCTGGCATTGTGCATTTCGACAATAATGTCGTAAAGTTTTTGCTTGAATTCCTCTACATTCGTTTTATTGGTTGCTGAAATAAAGATTGCCGGATCTGAATTTTTTGCCATCCAGCTGTTTCTGAATTCTTCCAGTGTTACTTCTCTTTCTTCGCCTTCGTCTCCTTCTTCAACTGCCGGCTTGTAAGCATCTATTTTGTTGAATACTGTAATGACGGGTTTGTCTAATGCTCCCAGATCCTTTAATGTTTCATTGACAGCGTGAATGTGATCTTCAAAATTGGGATGAGAAATGTCAACAACATGAATCAGCACATCTGCTTCCCTTACTTCATCCAATGTAGATTTGAAACACTCTACCAGGTGATGGGGTAATTTACGGATAAATCCAACAGTATCGGACAGCAGAAATGGCAGATTATCAATCACGACTTTTCTGACAGTGGTATCCAGAGTTGCAAAGAGTTTGTTTTCGATCAGTACATCGGATTTGGAAATCATATTCATAATGGTTGATTTTCCGACGTTTGTATATCCGACTAATGCTACCCTGATCATTTCTCCACGATTCTTACGCTGGGTCTCATTCTGTTTATCAATAGATTTGAGACGTTCTTTGAACAGGGAGATCTTATTGAGGATCATCCGTCTGTCGGATTCTATCTGAGACTCACCCGGACCACGCATCCCGATACCACCACGCTGGCGCTCTAAGTGAGTCCACATTCGTGTCAATCGGGGAAGAATGTATTGAAGTTGAGCCAGTTCAACCTGGGTCTTAGCCTGAGCTGTTTTGGCGTGACTGGCAAATATATCCAGGATCAGGTTGGAGCGGTCCAGAATCTTCACTTTGAAGAAGTTTTCGATATTGCGCAGTTGAGATGGACTTAATTCATCATCAAAGACCACCATATCGATTTCTTCTGCATCGATGTAAGATTTGATTTCCTCCATTTTTCCACTTCCGATAAAAGTTGCCTTATCGGGATAAGCGAGTTTTTGTGTGAAAATGCCGTTGGTAATTCCACCGGCAGTCTCTACCAGAAATTGCAGTTCTTCGAGATACTCACGAGCTTTAGCTTCTGTTGTATCCGGAGTAATGACCGAGATCAGTACAGCAGTTTCGGGTTTTAATGCAGTATCGTATATTTTGGTTCTAGCCATATAATAGTATTAAGAATAAGAGCAGCAGGAGATTTGAAAACAGGTATATTATTAACAGATTCCTACGCAATTTTGTTTGCCGGAAGCATCTTGCTCAAAGCATAATGCAAAGATAGGGGTTTTTTAAGAGATTTTGTCCCAGGAGATACCAGGAGCACGTTGTTTAAGGTAAGCGCTAAGTAAAATATTCTTCTCAGACTGGAGTGTAGGGTCTTCTTTGAAAATGCTGATCACCGTATTCCGGGCTTCCGAAAGAATCGCCTGATCACTGGCCAGATTGGCGATCTTCATGTCCAGTACACCGGATTGCTGTGTTCCGGAGATGTCTCCGGGACCCCGCAGTTGTAAATCGACTTCTGCAATTTCAAATCCGTCGTTGGTGCGGACCATTGTTTCCAGTCGTAAACGGCCTTCCTTACTTAGTTTGTTGCCAGACATGAGGATACAAAAGGATTGTTCGGCACCTCTTCCTACACGTCCGCGTAGCTGGTGAAGCTGGGATAGTCCAAAGCGTTCGGAATTTTCGATGACCATGACAGATGCATTCGGCACATTGACTCCTACTTCGATCACTGTCGTCGCTACCATGATTTGTGTTTCATGCTTTATAAAGCGTTGCATCTCAAAATCTTTATCTTTCACCGGCATTTTTCCGTGCACGATACTGATCTTATATTGTGGCAACGGAAATTCACGTTGCAGGTTTTCAAGTCCGGCTTCCAGATAGAGCAAGTCCAGCTTTTCACTTTCCTTAATCAAGGGAAATACGACATACACCTGTCTCCCTTTTGCGATCTCTTCTTTCATAAAACCGAACATGCGCAGCCGGGAGCTTTCAAAAAAGTGCACCGTTTTAATCGGTTTACGGCCTGCCGGTAATTCATCAATGACCGAGATATCGAGATCGCCGTACATAGTCATTGCTAGCGTGCGCGGTATAGGTGTAGCTGTCATCACCAGCATATGCGGAGGTATGATATTTTTACGCCACAGTTTGGCTCGCTGTTCTACTCCGAACCGGTGTTGTTCATCAATAACTACAAAACCAATATTTTTGAATCGTACTTTATCTTCAATAAGCGCATGCGTACCTATCAGTATATCCAGTGTCCCTTCTTCCAGCTCCTGATGGATAATCCGACGTTCTTTGGCAGGCGTAGATCCGGTCAGCAAACGGACTTTTGCAAATTCCTCACCTAACAGTTCACTTACACTGGCGTAATGTTGTGTAGCAAGAATTTCTGTTGGAGCCATCATACAAGCCTGAAATCCATTGTCTATGGCGAGCAGCATACTCATCAGGGCTACGACTGTCTTTCCTGAACCCACGTCTCCCTGAACAAGCCTGTTCATCTGGGCGCCGGTATTGGTGTCCTGACGAATTTCTTTGATCACCCTTTTCTGTGCATTGGTCAGTGGGAAAGGAAGTTTTTCATTGAAAAATGTATTGACCTTTTCTCCGACCTGATCAAAGCGATGACCTTTAAATTTGAGCGTATTGAGCTGCTTGTTATTTAACAGACGGAGTTGGATAAAAAACAGTTCTTCAAATTTTAACCTTCGGATTGCCTGATCGAGTTCCTGCTGTGATTTTGGGAAGTGAATGGCAAGTAAAGCCTTCGGGTAGTCGATTAACCGGTGTTCCTGTATGAGGTAAGAAGGCAACATATCTCCGATACTACGGTATACCGTCTCCAGAGCTGTCTGTTGTAAACGCTGTATACCCCTTGTGTCGAGGTTGAATTTTTTGAGTTTCTCTGTAGAGGAATAAACGGGTTGCAGACTCTGATTTCCGATCTTTTGTTCCAGTGCATTATACAGCTCCATCTCCGGATGTGTGATAGAGATATGTCCGTTAAATTCGGTCGGTTTTCCATAAAGGATATACGGAGAACCAATCTTAAGGGATTTTTTTAGCCAGGGAATACTTTGAAACCAGACGAGTTCTATTGATCCGGTATCGTCTCTAAACTGACCGACCAGCCTTCTTCCTCTTTTTTCACCAACTTCCTGCAGCCCGACCAATCGTCCCAATACCTGGGCACCGATCATATCAGGATGGAGTGTGTGGATTTTGTGAAACTGAGTACGGTCTATGTAGCGGAAAGGGTAATATTCCAGCAGATCACCAATAGTAAAAACCTGCAACTCTTTTTTGAGTATGTCGGCCTTTTGCGGCCCTACGCCTTTGAGATATTCTATGGGTGTTATTAATGATAAATTAGCCACTGCAATTACATTTCTGCTAAGTGGCTAATTTAAGAAAAATGCTTCAAATACGGTTAGTATTGTATGACTGGTTTTCCATTTTCACAGCTGACTCCCTTTGCAGGTTTGTCATTCTGATTGGTGCATGGAGGTGTACCTTGCAGTTGTCTTTTGGATGCAAGCAGACTTTCGTACTGACGACCTTTTCTATAAAACTCTTCTCCTCTGATGTTTTCATTGTAGAGTACAGCGATATATTTACAGTCTTGGCGGATATATCCTATTCTCCACACATTAGGATTAGTACAAGGATCATTTTTATGGAAATCTACAATCTCTGTAAAATATTTTGGTAATTCCACCTCTATTTCCTGCAGCGTCATATCTTTAGCATAATAAAGTTCGGCCTTATTATTTTTGCATCGTATTCCAATGGGTGGATAGCCTTCGATGTAATCGAGGTAAGGAATAGGGGGAGCATCCGGAGCATTATCAGCGCGTTTGCGGCGAACATGAAATTCTTCTACGAGTTTTTTATACCGCTCTTCAAAACTTGGGTGTACCGGAAGATATGTCGGCCCTAGCTTGTAGATAGTGGCGATCTTCCAGACGGATGGATCTCCGCAAGCTACACTTTGTGTCAATTGTACTATTTCCTGATACTTTTCATCTGCCAGACGGTTTAATTCTTCATAACCGGGGTCTTTTTTACAGCCCGAAAATATAATTCCGGACAATAAAAGGAGAAGGCTTAATATTCTTTTCATAGTTAATTTTTGGTATTGTTATAGATTAATGTTGCTTTGCCGTTTTGACAGATAATACCGGAGGGCTTTTGATAAGCCATACAATTTATTGCAGGAGCGACCATTGGCGCATATATTTCCATAATCTGATTATGGTCATAGATCAGTTTTTCAAGCTTTGCTCTATCGATACTTTTGTGGTATACGATATGGGATAATCCACACTCTGTCCGGATATCGGTCATACTCCAGTCTGTCGGATCGGAACAGGGTATACTGTTTGTTAACTCATCCAGCTTTTTGTAAGAATCTGTTGAAAGTTTTTTTAACTGTTCCTGGCTAAAATTTTTGTAAGGATTTGGTATATCCGGAATACAGCAATCTTTTCTTTTACAACTGAAAAAAATCAGGATTACCATAAAGAATAACGATATTGACAGTGTTCTTTGCTTCATAACCAAGTAGGGGTTTAGTGTAATAATGCAGATTACTTCGCTATTGATTAGTATTTAACAACAGGTTTGCCATTCTCACAAGTTACCCCTTTTGCCGGTTTGTCATTTACAGATGGACAATTCATAGATTTATCCAAAACGGTTTTACGATAATATAGATGAGCATATTCTTCCACTCTCTTTGAAAACTCTCTGAGCCTTTTGGTATCTGTATAGGTTATTGGTACAAATTCACAATCTTTGCGTATGGTGGTTACATACCATCCTGAAGCTGAACTACATGTCTCCTCTTTAAAAAAGTCTCTGATTTCCGGAAAAAGTTTCTGTAAGCGATCATTAACCTCTGTCAGATCAAAATCATTGGCCGTCATTACTTTTATCTTACCATCTGCACAACGTAATCCGAAGTGAGGGGGAAGAACCACCATTGACGTTCTGGCAGTATTGGGTACCGGACCGTTGTAGAGTTTCCCTGCTCTTATAAAGAGCTCGTTTGCTTCTTTTACTAGTTTTTTGTAGTCCTGTTCAAAACTTGGGTGTACCGGAAAATAACCATAGGTGTAGAGCGTGTCTATTCGCCATTCACTCAGATTGCCACAGGAGCGATCTTTGGTAAGTTGCATGGCTTCCTGAATTTTAAGATCTGCTAGTCTGTTTAGCTCTTCATAGGACTCTCCTTCTTTCTTACAGCCCATGAGTGTGAGAATAAGGGTGAAAAGTATCGAAATTGATACAGCTTGGATTTTCATAAGAATAATAATATGGTTTTAAGATAAAGACGTTGATTGCAACCATTATGCTACAGCAGTATTATTATTTAAATAAAAAAGCCCCTGATTAAAATAAGATCAGGGGCTTTTGCAGGCTTGAATAAGGAATTTTAAAAATTTCCCTGTTCTTTGTCCCACCACAAACGTGTACCTCCGTTGTCTGCTCCTCCAAGCAATTGTATTGCTTTTTGGACTTCACTACCGTTGGCATTATATTCATTCTGAGGAAAAGGTAATCTTCGGATCTGTACACTTGTACTGATCGTGCCTCCGCTGTTGTTGACTACAACCGGGAATAATTTTGGATAACCTGTTCTTCTGTATTCACTCCATGCTTCCTGTCCTTCAGGGAATATGGCTAACCATTTCTGCGTGATGATACGTTCCAGCTTTTGCTCATTGCTTGCCGCCTCATCCCATTTGATGGTGATTGCTGTCATAGGAGTAGCGTCATTTTCTGAGTTCTTAGGATCTAGATATTCGACAGGTATATTCGTATTATCCTGAATGTAGTGGCTCAATTGAGATGAGACATTCCATTGCTGGAAGGATAGGTCTATTCCTTTCTCATATAACGATTGTGCTGTTCCGCCGGCATTTGCCCATCCACGGAGTGCAGCTTCAGATCTAAGGAAATATATCTCGGCAGCTGTCATCAGCACTGGGGCTGTAGTTGCAGAAAAAGAAGGATTGCCATCTGTTGTATTCAACGAGGAGTATGATTTGTATTTATCTTTTTCTATTCCGTCTGCACCTGCCCTTATGCCTTTGTACTGTCCTGCAAATGCAGGATCAGTAGCTTTATCCATGTATTTGGAAATACGGGGATCCTGATAGCCCACCATAAATGATTCCAGAGATGCGTTGATACGTGTGTCATCCCAGTTTTTTGCAATAAAGAATAGTGGGTTGGAGAAGTTCGCATCTGTTGGAATATGGATTGTGAAATTCTCGGTATTCACTTCTATTACTCCGCCATTTGCAGGATTAAGAGCTTTCTCCGCTTGTTCACGCGCTAATTGCGGATTTGCTTTTACAATACGCATGGCTAAGCGTAAACGAAGAGAATTGGATAATTTGAGCCAGTTTCTGAAGCGGGCAGTATTGTCAGCTCCTTTATAAACCAGATCTATATCATTAATTTTATCAGGAACAGGGCTTGCAGAAGGGTTTGCGATGTAGTCCTGCAGTATTTTTGCAGAGGCATCCAGATCAGCGAAAAAGCTGGTGTAGATATCTGCCTGGCTATCGTAGGGAATATCTCCTATAATACCCGCTTTGCTGTAAGGAATCGGACCGTAAATATCGGTTACACGACTGGCTGCAGCAACTTTTACCACTAAAGCGGATCCCCACAGTGCCGGATATGTTGTAGCCAGCTCATTCTTTTCGAGTTTGTTGAGGGAGTTCAGTACATTCACGTATAACACTTTGAAAGGTTCTCCGTTCCACCCGTTTACTAAAGCATAGTTAAGATTGTTCTGACCGCTGTTGAATGGTGTCGGAGACATGAAGTATCCTGAAAATACATCTGCATTCAGATTTTGTTGTACCTGATAGGAGTTGGGATCGCCACCACCTGAAAAATTGTAGATGGCCATCTGTGCCTGACGAAAGAATAACACTAGATCCTGTCCGTCAAGCTTGAGGTCTTCATCTGTCACTCCGATATTATTCGTGTTATATTCTTCAAAATTTTTGGTACAACCGCTCAGTACTCCGGTTGATAACGAAAGGAATAATAAATAGCTTCCGTATTTCTTTATATTAATTTTTTGCATGATAGTCCAGATTAGAATGTTGCATTTAAAGTAAGTCCGTAGTTGCGTGTTGCAGGCATCATAAAGATATCTACGCCACTCAGTGTGTTGCCTGTAGACATGGTAACCTCCGGATCAAACGGTGCTTTTTTAGAAATATAGAACAGATTGCGTCCTACTGCTGAAACTTTTAATTTCTTAATAAAACCTTGTTTGATATTGAAGTCATAGCCCAAAGTCAATTCTCTCAGTCGGACCACTGTACCGTCATAGATATAGTTACTGGTTACAGGTCCTATACCACCGGTGGAAGTATACCATTTATTTGCATCGATGCTGGTAACAGGAACTCCGGCCGGAGTAACACCATTGATCGCTACACCTCCTGCCTCACGTGCGTCTCCGCTGACTTTGGACACACCGTATCCGTCCAGTACAGCCTGCGTCACGGACATCACTTCGTAATCAAATTTGCCATCAATCAAAAAGCTAAGTGATAGGTTTTTGTAGCTGAAATTATTATTCCAGCCCATTTGCCAGAGTGGATTAGCATTTCCTAATTTGGTATAATTTGAATTCTTTTGAGGTATACCGTCGCTGACAATAATTCTTCCCTGATCATCTTTCTGGAAATCCTGTCCGTAGATGTCTCCGAATGAGCCGCCAACTTCGAATTTAGAAGCGTAATTATTACGGCTTTCCCCTGTAAGAGAGAAATCTTTGATTCTGTCATCCAGTTCAATAATCTTATTCTTATTGTAAGAATAGTTGATACTTGTAGTCCAGTTAAAATCTTCTGATTTAACAGCATCCAGACTGATCAATGCTTCTATACCCTGATTCTGAATATTTCCTGCATTGATTGCATATTGATTGTAGAATGATGCCTGGCTTGCTGCGATCTTGAAGAACTGATTTTTTGTGTTCGTTTTGTAATAGGTCACATCGATGCCCAGGCGGTTATCCCACATTTTCCATTCCGTACCAATCTCTAAAGAGTTGGTCATTTCCGGTTTCAGTTCTCTCAGGAATGCAATATCATTTGGTGTAAGGACAGCATACGGGTCTAATCTGTTGGTGAGTAATGTTGTGTATGGCGGCAAGTCATTACCGACCTGCGCAAATGATCCGCGGATCTTCGCCATATTAATAAACGACGGTAAATTCAGTTTATCGTTCAGCACAATACCCAGACCGGCTGATGGATAGAAGAACGATTTATTGCCTGTAAACGCTAAAGTACTTGACCAGTCATTACGTGCTGTGAGATCTAAGTATAACCAGTTGTCGTAGGATAGATTAGCACTTGCAAATACAGACTGTAACTGTCTTCTCATAGCAGAAAGTGTCGAAGGACGAGGGGTTGTTGAATTCTGAAGTGTGAAAACATTCGGGATTTTCAGACTTTCCTGTCCGCTGTTGTAATCAACACCTTCTGTTTTCCAATCGGTGATACTGGTTCCCAGCAAACCGGAGATCTTGAATTTGTCTGTCACATCAAAATTGACATTGGCAACCAAGTCTGCATATTGTTGTGTGATCGTTGTATTTGTATAATCGTATCTTCCGTTTGGTCTGGACAGGATGCTTTGTGTTCCTGCGTATACTTTTCGTTCATATACTTCACTCGTTCTGTCGAGGCTACCGCGAGCCTGAACAGATAACCAGGGAGTAGCTGTATATTTTGCACTACCATTCAGAAGGAGACGGTTTCGTACAGAAGAATTCTGATTACGGTTGACGATCCACCAAGGGTTTTGCTGCGTCGTCTCATTATCTGTTATAGAAAACCAGTTTTGGTCGTATAGATTTCTTGCCGGATTGAATTTTTCGAAATCTTTATAGGGTGAAATATCAATACTTCTCGGAAGAAGATACAGACCTACAATAGGGTTAAAGTAAAAACCGGTCTGCGGTGCGTTTTCTAATTTCTGGGTGATATAGTTTGCTCCTCCTTCTACTTTTAGTTTATCATTGAAGAAGTTTGCAGATTCCTTAAAGTTGAAGTTATGACGGGAAAGGTCATTATTAGGAGTGATTCCCTGTGCCTGTGTATTGGAGTACGAGAAGTACGTCTGATTCTTTTCGTTTCCTCCTGATAAGGTAATGGAATTGGTGAAGTTATTACCTGTTCTGAAGAACTTACCTACATTATCGTAGTTCTGTGCAGAGATTTCCTCTCCCCAGCTGGAAGACCCTGTGGTACTTGCTACTCCGTTGGAACCCTGGCCGTATTTATTCTGGAATTCAGGAGTATAAGCAGGTGTTTCCAGCGTTGCACTGGATGAAAAATTAACGACTGTACGGCCTTGTTTTCCGGACTTCGTTGTTACGAGGATTACACCATTTGCTGCCTGGCTACCATACAAAGCTGCGGCTGAAGCACCTTTCAGGATGGATATGTTTTCAATATCTTCCGGATTGATAAGAGCAATCGGATCTCCCGGATCGCGTTCCCCTCCGAAGACATTGCTCGGCTGTGTACCCAGTGTGCTGTTATTGATCGGCACTCCGTCAATAACATAAAGGACCTGATTATTGCCGGAGGCAGATTTGTTACCTCGCAGAACCACTTTGGCAGAACCTCCGGGTCCGGAAGAACTTGGAGCAATATTGACACCGGCAACCTTACCATTTAAGGTGTTGATCAGATTGGGGCTTTTTACGCGGTTCAATTCATCAGAATTAACCTGTTGTGTAGAATAGGTTAATGATTTTTGTGCACGGTTGATCCCCAGTGCGGTCACGACCACACTTTCCAGTTCCTGCATGCTAGGTGTCAGTACGATAGTTACCTGTGCTCCGTTTGCAGCAGCGGTTGCTGTTTTTGTTTCATAGCCCACAGAAGATACACTTAAGGTATTTGATGTGGAAGTCGTGGTGATGGTAAAGGTTCCGTTTTGGTCGGAGGAAGCGGCTTGTTCTGTGCCGACCAATTTGATAGTCGCTCCTGCAATTGGAGATTGATTCTGTCCGTCAAGGACAAGCCCTTTGATTTGCCGCGTCTGTGCAAATGCCTGGCTGCTGCCAAAGCTTAATAGCAGTACTATTAAAGTCGCTTTGAGCAGTTCGTGAAATTTGATAGTAGTAAGACCCATATATTGGTGATTTTAAGATAGTGTATTATCAAAAGATATAATTGTTTATTGTTTTTCTATTCAGCAAGCATCGAATATCACGTAGGATGTGTCTCGTATGCAAAAAATTGTCGCGTCGCTCTTTTACAGAAAGCGGGATATAGCCAGTTACAGTTTTTTAAGGAAACAGAACTACTAATTACGATATAATCAGATAACGGATAAAGTGACAATTACAGTTTATATTTTGTGTGTTAAAAGCTTTTAGCAACGCTGAAAAAGCGGATGCTAAAATAAGTACACTTTAACGACTTTTTTGTTTTATTATTGTCAGTTTTTGAGTGAAATTTTATTCGGGGATGTATTTTTAACCTCTCAGAATTTTTGTCAGGATCTTTGAATTGAAGAGTATCAGCGCTATGATAAGTAAGCCATATGCCCAGAATTTATGCGGATCGACCTGCTCTTTGAAATAGAATACGGCTAAGAAGAAAGCTATTATCGGATTGATATACAGCATGATGCCTACAGTTGATGACGATATTTTGTTGAGTGCAAACATGCTCAGATATAACGGAACAATCGTAAACAACAAGGCTATAATGAATGTTGTGTACCAGAATACGGGTGCTGTTGGCAGCGCATGCTGATTGAATAATAATTTAGGTACAACGATAACCATACACAACAGCAACTGTATGGCCAGAATATTTAATTTGTCAAATCCCTGTACTACTCTTTGTATGATCAGGTAGAAAGCGTATAATCCACCTATTGCAATTGACCATAATACTTCAATCAAGGAGCCTGTTGCCAACATGATGACACTGCATAACGCAAAGAACAGAGCTGTTTTTTTGATCAGACTTAATTCTTCCTTGAGAATAAAATGGGCAGCTGCAGTAGTAATGAGAGGGCATAACATGTATGCAAATGCGGCAGCCTGTATGCTGATATGATTAATGCAGTATATATAGGTATACCAGTTACCAAAGATGAACACAGAAGCCAGAATGGTGAGCCAAACATATTTCCGTTTATCTTTTTGGATCAGTTCTTTATAATGATAAATGTCTTCCTTTAATTTTTTTCTCCGGAATATCAGGATGAATATCCAAAGGATAAGCATAGCTGTCAATATGCGAAAATACAGGATATCTTCGGCGGGCCATCCACGTATCCAGCGAACAGGTATAGACATAAACCCCCATATAAAGGGGGCTAAAAAAGCCGCTAAGAAATACTTTCCGCGGCTTTCTGTAGTTTTTATTTCGTTATTCACTATGCTTTCCAGGCAATTACGGATATCTCTACATTTACATTTTTTGGTAACGTTGCTACTGCAACACATTCCCGGGCTGGCTGTGCATCTACAAAATACTGTGCATATATTTCATTGACAGTAGCAAAGTCACCCATATCTTTTAAAAAGATAGATGTTTTGACTACATCCTTAAAAGAATATCCTGCATGACTTAGAATAGCTTCCACATTTTTGAGTACCTGATGTGTTTCATCGCGGACACCTGATGTGATGAGTTCCATTGTCTCCGGAATCAAAGGAATCTGTCCGGATACATATAATGTTTTATCTGCTTTAATGGCTTGGTTGTAAGGTCCGATAGCTGCGGGAGCTTTTTCAGTGTTTAAAATAATTTTTTCTGACATGCGTTTAGCGTTTACTTAAAAAAGAAATGTTGGATAACCTTGAAAAGAATAGCCAGTACGAAGATCGTGATGGCTATAATATTGATATTTCGCATCAGTCTGATATTCGAATTGACAGGTTTTTCGCTGTCTTTTTTGTTAAAAGAATCCATTAAGCTAATTTACACACCTTCATTGACATTACCAATCCTTATCTTTATATCTCTCAAAATTCAGGCATCATGCATACAAAAACTGTAATTGTAAACGGGCGTATCTTTACAGGTACCGAAATATTATCTGACCGTATCATCGTATTGGAAAATGATAAGGTTTCTTCTATTATTCCTTCAGAGCAACTCCCGGCAGGAGCAAAGGTTATAGATGCAAAAGGAGGATTGGTGAGTGCGGGACTGATTGATCTTCAGATCTATGGCGCAGGTGACCAGCTGTTTTCCGCTGAGCTGACCAGTGATTCACTGGCTAAGATTGATGATACACTTCTGAAACAAGGCTGTACCTCCTACCTCTTGTGTCTGGCCACTAATACTATAGATGTATTCAAAACAGCTATTGCCATTGTAAATAAGTATGAACCACGAGTTGCATTAGGTCTTCATCTGGAAGGCCCGTTCCTGAATGCAAAAAAAAGAGGAGCACACCCGGAAGAGCTGATTATAAAAGCCACAACGGAAGAGATTACGCACTTATTGAATGATGATCATAAGGCTTTGGTTAAAATGATGACTGTGGCTCCTGAATTGCTGAGTTCCGACTGCCTGTCTCTTTTGCTGGACAGAGGTATTTTATTGAGTGCAGGACATAGCAATGCGACTTTTGAAGAGGCTACAGCAGGATTTGATAGAGGTATCCGGACGGCGACACACCTCTTCAATGCGATGTCAGCTTTCCATCATCGAGAAGCAGGGCTTCCAGGTGCTGTTTTCAATCATGCCCGGGCCTGTGCAAGTATTATTCTGGATGGTATTCATGTGAATTATGAAGCGGCAAAAGTGGCTAAAAGGCAAATGGGAGAACGTTTGTTTATGATTACGGATGCGGTTGCGAAATGTGATAAAGGAATCTATAAACATATACTGAATGTAGATCATTATGTGTTGCCGGACGGGACATTGTCCGGTTCTGCACTAACGATGTTGCAGGCGGTGAAAAATGCTGTATTGCAAGTTGAAATTCCTCTCGAAGAAGCTTTACGGATGGCCACATTGTATCCTGCAAATCTTATCGGTCGTACGGATCTGGGCAGGATCGAAGCTGGTGCAACAGCCAATATAATTGTGTTTGATGATTCATTCGGGCTTCAGCAGGTTGTTTTTGAGGGAGAGCTGATTGACATTAAAGGTTAGAAAACGGCAATAGCGGGGATTAGTTTTTCGTTTAATCTTAAAAGTGTAGTTTTGTCGTTTATTTTACGATTTATGAATAAGCCGTTAGTTTACGTTATAGTATTGAGTTTTATTTTTGTTGGTTTGAGCGGATGTTCTTCCAAGAAAAGAATGAAAAATCAAGTGTTGGTAGCTCCTTCTGTTGTTGTACAGGTTGATTCTGTGAAGGCAGTTACCCCGCAAATAGAAAAGCCACAAACCAAAGCGAAGGAAAAAGAAGAAGAGCTTAAGGTCGATTTGCCACAGGTACCACGTGAATTCAGGGCGGCCTGGGTCGCATCTGTTGCTAATATAAACTGGCCAAGTAAAAACAACCTCTCTACAGAGGAACAGAAGCAGGAAGCCATTTCCTTACTTGATTTTTTAAAATCAAATCGCTTTAATGCAGTTATCTTTCAGGTAAGACCTGCTGCAGATGCATTATATAAAAGTGATTATGAGCCTTGGTCTGTATTTCTGACAGGACAACAGGGGAAAGCTCCGTACCCTTACTATGATCCACTGGAATTCTGGGTCGAGGAAGCACACAAAAGAGGTCTGGAGCTTCATGTCTGGCTAAACCCTTATCGTGCGCATCACAGTGCAAGTGGTGTGGTCACGGAAGCATCTATGGTAAAGCGGATGCCTGAATCTGTGCTGAAACTGAAGCAGGGTTATTATTGGTTTGACCCCTCTAAAAAATCTACTCAGGATCATGCGTCACGTGTCGTTTTAGATATCGTAAAGCGTTATAATATCGATGGTGTGCACTTTGATGACTATTTCTATCCGTATGCAGAATATAACGGAGGACAGGATTTTCCGGATACTGAAAGTTGGAATGCTTATGTCAAATCCGGTGGTAAACTTACCCGTGCTGACTGGAGAAGAAACAGCGTAAATACATTTATTGAACGGATCTATAAGGAAATCAAAGCCGAAAAAGATCATGTAAGATTTGGAATCAGTCCTTTTGGTATCTGGAAGCCAGGGTATCCTGCTGGTATACAAGGATCAAGTCAGTATGATCAGTTATATGCGGATGCTAAGCTATGGCTCAATAAAGGATGGATCGATTATTTCGCACCACAGTTATACTGGCCTATTGAGCCTGCTAAGCAGAGTTTTACGACTTTATTGAAATGGTGGCAGAGTGAAAATACATTAGGACGTCATGTGTGGCCTGGTGTTAATACAGTCGGAAGGCGATCTGCAGATTATTCCAATGAGATTGTCCGTCAGATAGAGGCGACGCGTAAGGAAATTCCAAACAGTATCGGCGCCATTCACTGGAGTATTGCTGGGCTAACTAAAAATGCTGCTATGACCAGAGCGATTGCGGACGGACCCTATCGGACGGAGGCACTTGCTCCAAGAACACCCTGGCTAACTTCTTTCTATCTTTCAGCTCCTTTTGTAAGTGGCGATACGCATAAGCAGACTGTATTTGTCAAATGGTCGCACCCGCGAAAAGAGCAGGTAAGCAAATGGTTGGTATATACTAATTACGGAGGAGAGTGGAAATATGAGATTGTAGTGCCTTCTGTGCTGAGTAAGGAGTTTGCGCGTGAGGAAAACGGGAAAAAACTAAAAATGGTCATTGTAAAAGCAATAGATCCGTTAGAGAATGAAGGAGAAATGGGTGTCTATAAGGTGAAGTAATATTTGCGTATTCTTGCGTCTTGTTACGTGAATGCATTATTTTTATTTATAAAAATGGGTTTGAATTACTGTTCAAGCCCTTTTTTGTGTTTATTTTAAAATATTTTTCGAAATATCATGCATAATTATGCTATCTTCGGTAGAGATTATTAACCCTAGAAGAACCAAATTTTATAAACAAAAAGTAGACAGCTACCTCTCTGTTTTTTCAGAAATAGTGACCAGGTCATTAATCTGATCGGACTTAACCTAATAAAACTAACCTAATTTTAAATCATGAAAATAAAATTTCTCCTATTAATGCTGGGGGTTGTTTGGAATTGCGCTATACTCTTTGCGCAACAACAGACAGTGACCGGTAAAGTAACTGACGATGATGGAAAATCGTTACAGGGGGTTACTGTTATGGAAAAAGGCAAAAGTAACCAGGTAATTACTGATGGAAACGGTAATTATAAGATCTCAGTGTCTCCCCGGGCTACTCTTGTATATCGCTATGTCGGTATGAATACTATAGAGCAAGCTGTAGGTAATAAAACCAGCCTGAATGTGACCTTATCCAGCTCATCCTCATCAATTGATGAAGTCGTAGTGACAGCATATGGTATAGACAGAAGTAAAAAATCTTTAGGCTATTCAACTCCTGTAGTCAGTGGTGATGAGGTTTCAGAAACACAACGGGAGGCCTTTTTTAATGGTCTTCAGGGTCGTGTTCCGGGATTGTCTATCAATTCTACGAGTGGTGCACCCGGAGCCTCAGCTCAGATTGTGCTTCGTGGATTTGTGTCTGTATCCGGCGATAACAGCGCATTGATCGTTGTTGATGGAGTTCCTGTTGATAATTCTACTCTTAATGAAACAGATTTAGCATCAGGTTCTGCAAACAGAGCATTAGATTATTCCAATCGTGGAATGGACCTGAATCCGGAAGATATTGAATCTTATACCATTATGAAAGGTCCGGAGGCAACGGCTTTATTTGGAAGTCAGGGAGCTTCCGGAGCGATATTAATCACTACAAAAAAAGCAAAAGCAGGCAGAACAGCTGTAACATACAACTTCTCAGGTCGTATGGAAACAGTCAATAAATTTCCTGAAGTGCAGAACATATACGCCAAAGGAACAAATGGACTATATGATGGTACTTCACCGTATTCATTAGGACCTAAATATAAAGAAGGGGTTCAACTGTATGATAATATCAGAAGCTTCTTCAGAACAGGTTATAATCAGAAACATAATCTTTCTTTTGAAGGAGGAAATGAAGCATTTACATACAGATGGTCTAATGAATATAATGATAATACCGGTATTACACCTAACACACGATATACGCGTATTTCATCCAGACTTGCTGCCACAGCGAAGTTTGGAGAAAAGCTAAATATCAATACCTCTTTCAGTTATACGAATTCTGACAATGATAAGGCCAGAAAAGGTGCAGATGGCTACATGGTTACTTTATTACGATTCAATCCTATGGCTGATGTACGTCAGTGGATAGATGAAAAAGGAAACCGTGTCCTGCATTCAGGGACTATATACAGCGAATTTGATAACCCTTTCTGGGATGTTTACAGAAATACCTCATTTGATAAAGTGAATCGTATGATGGCCAATTCCAATATTATGTACAGACCTTCGAAATGGTTATCTATAAATGGTATTTTGGGCTTAGATTATTCTTTTACACATGGAGAGAGTGTGTATCATAATCAATCCTATTTAGGCTCAGGCTCAGAAGGCGATCCTACCGGCGGGCAGATCAGCGTATATGACCGGACTTCACGGATTCTGACAGGATCATTGACAGCAAGGTCAAGTCATAAGTTTGATGATTTTTCATTACAAGGTGTATTAGGAGCTTCTTTTAATGATTATGATTATGTCACCAATTCGCAGTATGGTAAAAAATTCTTTGATCAGGATTTTTACAGCATAAACAATACACTGCCTGAAACAAGATTATCCAAAAGTACCATTAATAATTACCGAAATGTAGGCTTTTTCGGACAGGCAGTACTTGGTTATAAAACCATATTATATCTGACATTGTCAGGCCGACTGGATGGTAGTTCGCGACTTATGCCTAATAATCCTTTCTTTGGTTACCCTTCCGGATCTATAGCTTTTAACTTCTCCGATATTAAAGGATTCCACGACATGTTCCCTTTTGTGGATGAAGGAAAGCTGAGATCTTCAGTGTCACTTACCGGAAAAGAACCTTGGCGTACGTATTATACTAAATCTTCTTTTGAAGGACAGTATTCTACCGGAGGAGGTTTTGCATACGGTGTTAATGGCGGTAATCTGGATCTGAAAGTAGAGCGTACAAGAGACTTTGAGACTGGAATCGAGTTCTCTTTGTTCAAGAAACGCGTTTCTTTTGATTTTACTTATTATACCCGTTTAAGTTCGGATCAGATTATTCTGCCGCGTCTCAGTTACGGAACCGGTTATATACTGAAGATGCTGAATGGCGGCGAGGTTAAAAATCACGGGATAGAAATTCAGACTATGGTCAGACCTATTGAGAAGCGTGATTTCAACTGGGATGTTACGTTCAATTTTACTAAAAACAGAGGGAAAGTACTTTCGCTGGCCGAAGAATTGCCCGAATTGTATGAATCTGATACCTGGGTGCTTTCAGGCTTACGTACTTCAGTACATCCCGGATATAGTATAGGTGCATTGAGTGGTACCCGATTCAAGAGAAATGCGAACGGAGATGTGCTGATTAATACAGCTACAGGACTTCCTGTAACAGGAGATGGTGTTTATTATCCGATCGGTGACCGTATTCCTGATTTTACTCTGGGTACGATTAATAAGTTCAGATATAAGAGTATTTCATTATCCTTCCTTTGGGATCTGCGGGTAGGAGGTGATGTGTTTAATGGTTTGGAAAACCGGATGTTCAATCTGGGTGTTTCAGCGAAAACACTTAACCGCGAAGAGCCTCGTGTTGTTCAGGGTGTTCTGCAGGATGGTTTAGAAGAGTCTGCCAATCCGACTATTAATAATATTGCCGTCACTCCATTTTACAATTCTAACTATTACTTTACGAATGTCGAACCGTCCATGTTTATCGAGCGGGACATCTATACTTTCCGTTTACGGGATATCTCTCTGGCTTATGAATTACCCAAAAGCCTTACCAGCAGAATTGGTAAAAACACCAGTATGAGTGTATTCTTTACAGGAACGGATCTGTTGCTGTTTACAAACTATACCGGATTGGATCCGGAAAGTAACCTGAATACACCAGGTGTAGGAGGTATAGGTGGATATGGTATTGACTATGGTAATATGGCGAAGCCGAGGGGATTTAACTTAGGATTGCGGTTAAAATTATAATTTTATGAAAAGTACAAAAATATTACTGGTGGTACTCATAGTGGGCTTGCTGACCAGTTGTAAAAAATATCTGGACATTAATGATAACCCGTCATTTCCACAGGATGCAAAAGCCGAACTGCTTCTGGCACCGATTGTCTATCAGATGGCTAATGGTTATTCTCAGGATGCACGTATTATAAACAAATTTACACAGGGTATAGTAGGAGGCAGTTCTGATTTTAACTCTCTGGTCTGGGAAAGACATGGCTATATTGGCGGGGTAAGTGACGTGGGTGGTGTCATGTGGCGGATGGTGTATTATAATCATGGACACAATCTGAGAGTGATGCTTGAAGATGCGATCAAAAATGAGAAATACGAGTATGCTGCAATTGGCTATGCGATCAAAGCATGGGGTTATCAGATGCTGACAGATTATCATGGTCCTGTAATTCTGGATGAAGCTTTACGCAATGATTTATTAAAATTCAAATATCAGGATCAGCCTGAAGTGTATGCTAAAGTGCGTCAATGGTGTGATTCTTCACTGTATTATATGACGTTGAAAAGTCCGCTTAATTATTCTGCCAATCTGAATTCTGCGTCAGGTGATAATCTGTACAGAGGGAATATGGATCGCTGGAAAAAATTTGTATATGGAATTCTGGCATTGCAATATAGCCACCTGGTTAATAAGCCTGAATTTTCTTCCCAATATGCTGATTCTGTAATCCATTATGTAGATCTTTCCTTTACTTCTGCAGCGGATGATGCTGGAGTGAAGTTTGGTGGGAAATCGCCGGAAACATCAAATATTTTCGGAACGGATGGAGGATATCTTAACTCTACATATTACAGTAAAGCGGGCTTGCCGATTTTACGGTACTTAACCGGAGGTGTAAGAGGGGATTTTGAGGAGGCTGCAAAGACTTCTTTGGATCCGCGATTGTCAAGAATGTTGAACTTTAGACTTCCCGATAGTACATTCATCGGAGGGACGCCCAATATTTCTAATTCGACTGTTCCTTCTGTAGTAGGTGCCGGAGGTAAATTTATCTTTAAGAATACGGTAGATTTTCCATTAATGACATATTCACAGCTACAGTTTGCCAAAGCGGAAGCTATGTTGATAAAAGGACAGCGGGACGGCGCATTTGCAGCCTATCGAAATGGAATAACGGCACATATGTCTTTTGTGAGTCGCTATGCTGTAGCGGAGGCTTCCGGAGAAAAAGACATTACAGCAACAGAAATCGGGATATATCTGGCAAGTACAGAGGTTGCACAAACTGCAGCTGAATTGACGATAGCTGACATTATGGGGCAAAAATATATTGCACAGTGGGGCTGGGGTTCACTGGAACAATGGTGCGACCTGAGAAAATACCATTATGATGCAACTGTTTTCAGACAGTATCAGCAAATAGATCCGTCTACATTGGTGTACAAGAAATATGGGTATCGTGTGCGCCCCCGCTACAATTCGGAATATGTATGGAATGCTGATGAGTTAGCTAAATGGGGTGGTTTAGAACCTGATTATATCACAAAGGAGTTATGGTTTTCAAAATCTACGGATTGAAATTTTTGAAGTTATGAAATCAATAAAACTAATTATATGCGTGCTTGGTCTCGTATCCCTGTTCGGCTGCGAGAAGTCGGTCAAGGATTATGGAAATCTGGAGTTCATGACCAACGATGACGCTATTGTCAAGATCAATATGGCGAGTGTATATCCGGACGACAGGTACATGTATGTCAAATTTAATGATCAGCGTGTAACGCCACTTATTCGTGCCCGTGAACCGTATCCGGGAGGAGGATGGAATACAAGAGGAGATTCTCGAGCGGATTTTCTAAGGATCAAATCCGGCAATGTAAATGTCAAACTGGGTCTCCCAAAGAAGAAGGATGATGGTACAGATTCGTTAATTCTTTATGAAACGAATATTATGCTGACGGCGGGCAAACGCTATACCCTCCATCTGGCGGATACGGCAGCAAATACCAAATCCCTTTTGACAGAAGAAGATTTCTCCGTACCGGACTCCTTATATGCACGCTACCGGTTTGTAAATCTGATGCCGAATGTGCCTGCAGTAGATCTGTATTATGGATTTTTCTCCACCACAGCTGCAGGGCAGGTTGCAACTCAGGATTCTCTGGTGGCGAGTAACATTAAGTTTATGGAGATGAGCGAATACTTTGTACTGAACAGAAGTGTCTCCAGAACCTGGAAGGTCAGACCTGCGGGGGCAGCAGTGACCAATGCTACTGTTATTGCGTTCTATGGTAATGCAGGTACGATTGTCAATCAGCGGACTTATACTGCATTTGCGTTAGGATATAACGGACAGACAAGTACTGCTATGAAGCCTTATCTTTCATTTTTTAACATACGATAAATGACTACGCTATGAAATCAAGTTTAAAATTTTTGTCATTGAGCGTTGAACATACGTTGACGTTTGTTGTGACTTCTGTGTTTATCGTTTCAGCATTTACATCTTGTAAGCAAAGGGATGACTGGCCTGTATTTGAGAATAAGGAAGTGATAGTAGAGAAAGATACTATTCCTCCTGATAATCAAATCGGTGCTTTGACCCAAAGTATTATTACGAATACTGATATTATCAAAACTTTTCGTCTGGATTCGACTACAACTGTTGCAGAGGGGATCGTTCATACGCACATCCGTTACCTCAATAGACTGAATCTCCCTGTCAGTATGCATGTTCTGGAAATAGATTTATCCAAACCTAAGCTTGCTGTTCAGGCACTCGGTCCATTTAATGAGGTGCTTTATGCTACTCAGATTTTACCTGAAATGGCAAAGTATAATGAATCGGGATCAGGAGGAAAAATGATGGTCGCCATTAACGGAGATGCCGTATTGACTTCCGGAACAACGGTGAATGCGCCATCGGGGTCGTATATACGCTATGGAAGGCAGATCAAAACGAATACCACTACTGCGACTGCTTTTACTATTCCGTATTTTGCTGTTACAAAGGCTGGAGTGCCGTTTATCGGAAACAGACCAAGTGCAACTTATCCTGCGGAAGCGGTAGATCTGAATACCATTTATCATTTAGTTTCCGGAACAAACTGGCTTGTTTTTAACAATAATCTGATAACATCTACGACCGCTACAGTATCTGCACGTACGGCAATAGGGATTAATGCGGATAAAAAAGTTATCTGCGTGGTGGTAGATGGAGGAGATGATGCCTTTTCTACAGGTATCACACTGAATGATCTGGGCGTAGTCATGAAAACTCTGGGATCCAGCAGAGCATTTTTTACAAATGGAGGGAATTTCTCTGCTATGGTAAAGAGGAAGGAAGATGCAAAAGGCCTGCGTTGGGATATGTTGAACAGGCCGGTTAATAAAACCGGATCTGCCACAGCGAACGGAATCGGATTTGTGCTGCGACCATAATAAGTTTAACGTTTATAGTATAGGCGGGCAGATATTCTGCCCGCTTTTTTTGTTAAGAACGCTGTTATGTTCTTGTTTTTGCGTTTTATTGCAGACTTTAAGGTTGAATTTGAGGTATAATTGTGTTATTTTGTCTCGAATTTAAATAAAAGAAGCAAAATAGTGCAGTTTTAGAAAATAAATTGCTAAAATTGTAAAGGACATTGTCCTGTTTATACTGACCAGACCATATTGCATGCTTATTATCTAAACTATTCTATTATTTATAAACCATAAACAAACTGTCAAACATGAAGAGAAAATTACTCTTATTATTTTTTTGGCTGATGCTCATTTCAGTCAATTTGATGGCGCAGCAGAAAACAATCTCCGGGAAGGTTACCAATTCTGCAGATGGGACGCCATTGTCCAGTGTGACTGTTCTTGTCAAAGGAAAGTCTGTCACAACAAAAACTGCTCCGGATGGTAGCTTTACAATTCAGGCAAATCCTGGAGATGTGTTGATCTTCCGTTCTATAGGATCGAAAGAAGTGCAGCAAACAGTCGGGGCCGGTAATACAGTCTCCGTATCTATGTCCGGCTCGGAAGAAGCTCTTGAAGAAGTAGTGGTAACGGCGATGGGGGTAAAGCAGGAAGTGAAGAGTTTAGGTTTTGCACTACAAAGTGTATCTCCAAAACAAATTACAGAGTCTAATCAAACCAACGTAGTTAATGCACTTCAGGGCAAAGTTGCAGGAGTTCAAGTAACAAATTCAGGAGGATCTCCCGGTGCTTCAGCAAATATTATGATCCGTGGCGGAACTTCTTTAAGCGGAAATAATCAGCCCTTATTTGTTGTGGATGGTATTCCGGTAGATAATACTACTCCGGTTTCTCAAGGTGGGTTAGCCGCAGGTGTAACTCCTGCTTCCAACAGGGCAATTGACATCAATCCCGAAGATATTCAAAGTGTAACGGTTTTGAAAGGACCTGCAGCTGCAGCTTTGTATGGAATAAGGGCAGCAAGTGGTGCTGTGGTTATTACGACTAAAAGAGGTGTGAGCGGTCAGGGAGGTATAACTTACTCTAATACGTTTTCTTTTGATAAAGCAAATAAGTTTCCTGAATTACAGTCGCTATATAAGCAAGGTGAAAAAGGTGTATTTAGTGCAGGTTCTTATCTTTCGTGGGGTCCGAAATTTAGTGAAGGTGAAAAGGTTTATGATAATATCCCCGATTTTTTCAAAACGGCTTTTACTCAAAATCATGATCTGTCTGTAAGTGGAGGGACCGATAGGTCAACTTTTTATGCATCTGCCTCGTTGTTTGATCAAGGAGGGATAGCTAAGAATACTGAGTTTAAAAGGAAGTCATTTAGGGTAAATGCAGATCACAAAATTAAAGATAATTTAAAAATAGGAGCTAATGTTAATTATGTTAAGACTGATCGGACTTACTTTTCACAAGGTAGCCAAAGTGGAATAATGGGAGCATTATTCTGGCCACGAAATGTCGATATGACAGATTACCTAAATCCAGATAATACACAAAAAGTACTAAGTGAGAATTCTGAGTCTGCATTTGATAATCCTTATTGGACAATTAACAGGAAACCGGTTTTTAATGATATTAACAGAGTTATAGGAATTGGTGAAGTGGTATATGATCCTTTATCATGGTTAAATATTACTTATAGACTTGGAACGGATTATTATGGGGAAAATTTCCAGAGTGTGACAAGTCCAAGTTCTCAAACAGGTCTTACCGGATATTTAGCGGAAGCTGCTACAACTAATCAAGTAACAACTTCAACTTTTTTAGCGAATGCGAAAAAATCATTTAATGACTTTAATATCAATTTTACATTAGGTCATAATGTTGAAGCAACTTACAGAAAGACTGTGACATCTACTGCAAGAAATTTTATTGATCCGGATTTTATTGGTATTAATAATACTCTCGCGAGTGATAGAACAGTTTCAAAAGGAATATCACGCAGAAGAATTGTAGGTGTTTTTGGAGATCTGAATTTGGACTGGAAAAACATAATTTATCTGAATTTCAGAGGAAGAAATGATTGGTCTTCCACATTGCCAAAAGCTGAAAACAGCTTTTTCTATCCTTCAATCAGTACCTCTATTATAGTAACTGATTTAATCAAGGAATTAAACGGAGATCAGTCAACAGGTTTTTTATCATTTGCTAAGTTGAGAGGGGCGTGGGCTCAAGTAGGAAAAGATGCTCCATCTCACGTATTGCAAACAACATTAGGCACATATATCAATGATTTTACCATTAACCCAAGAGGCTTTATTACAAATATTACAGACTATTTTGGAAATCCAAACCTGAAGCCTGAATTTACAAATTCCTATGAGGTAGGAGCGGATTTGAAATTCTGGAACAATCGCCTTGGGTTAGATCTTACTTGGTATAAGACGTTGACAGATGATCAGATACTAGGCACAAGAACTCCTCCTTCTTCAGGCTCTTTTCTTGCTTACTTGAACGGAGGATCTATTGAAAATAAGGGATACGAAGCAATTCTGAATTTTCAGGCTGTTAGAAAACAGGATTTTAACTGGAGTATAGATGTGAATTTCAGTGCTAATAAGGCAACAGTAAAGGATCTGCCAGGAAAACTGGACAGAGTTGAAATTTCCGACTCTTGGATTGCTAATTCAATTGCGCAGGGAGCCGCCTTTTTAAATGGAACTCTTTTCGGAATAAATGGACAAACCTGGAAAACGAATGCGGATGGACAGTTGTTGCTGACTGAGACAGGTCTGCCTCAGGTTGTGTCAACTATGTCTCAGATCGGAGACAGAAATCCGGATTGGATAGGCGGAATCACAAATACATTTAAGTATAAGAACTGGGGAATGTCGTTTATGTGGGATATAAGAAAAGGAGGAGATGTGTTTAATGCAACATCTTATATGTTGGTCCGCCAAGGGCTTAGTCCTTTAACAGCGGATCGGGGAACTACAGTTTTACCCGGTATAGTTGAGAAAACAGGAGCGGCTAATACCAGTTCTATTAATTTGGATCAGGATTTTTATCAGACATACTACGCAGCTAGAGGCTCTAATTTTGTAGAAGATGGATCTTGGGTACGTTTAAGATACGCCAGTCTGACTTATAGTTTGCCTTCAAATGTGGCTAAGAGCTTGAAGTTATCTAATTTACAATTTACATTAACCGGCCGAAATTTATTGTTATTTACGGATTATTCAGGTGTTGATCCGGAAGTCTCAGGAAGCGGTGCTGGTGTTGGTGGGTCCGGCTCTTTTGGATTTGATAACTTAGGTGTTCCAGCAACAAGAGGATTTGATTTTGGTTTGAAACTAACTTTTTAACTCAAACGATGATGAAAAGAAAATTTAAAAATTACGGCATATATTTGATGGTTACATTAGGTGTTTCAATGACCTCTTGTACAAAGTATCTCGATGTTAATGAAGATCCTAATAATCCCTCAAAGGTTGAAGCAGCAAGTCGTGTGGCCGGGGCAATTACAACTTCTAGCGGAGCGGCCCAATGGAGGGGAACGAGGGAAATTGCAGCAGTGATGCAATATACCGGACTCCAGACAATTAACTCGGGAGGATATGCAGCAAGCAATTGGCGCTTTACTTCTGGGTACTTTTTGTGGCAAAATGCGTATGTTAATACAATGCCAAACTGTGTAGATATTATTAATCTGGCAACGGAAGAAGGTAATCCTCATCTTATTGGTGTTGGAAAGACATTGTTGGCACTTAATTTTGGACTTTTGACAAGTCAGTACGGTAATATCGTTGTAGATGATTATTATACGGGAAAAGATCAGTTGGTTTTAGAGCCAAAATTTAATGACCAGAAGACTGTCTATGAGCGGATCCAGAAATTGTTGG
This sequence comes from Sphingobacterium spiritivorum, assembly GCF_016725325.1. Classification (NCBI taxonomy): domain Bacteria; kingdom Pseudomonadati; phylum Bacteroidota; class Sphingobacteriia; order Sphingobacteriales; family Sphingobacteriaceae; genus Sphingobacterium; species Sphingobacterium spiritivorum. Next base: position 1,485,335 of record NZ_CP068083.1, on the reverse strand, counting down.
ACGAGGCTATTGAAGCATTCAACTCTACAGCATCTCAACGAGGTATTAACGCAAAGAAAGGCGACTTACTTTATCAGGGTGATGTAGAGAAATGGAAGAGATTTGCTTGGTCATTGAAAGCTCGTTATATGAACCATTTATCAAAGAAAAGTGGTATATATAATTCTGCAAAAATCATTGAGGCATGTCAGAATGGTTTTAATGGAGACGGAATGGATGCTGAATTCCCTTATTTAGCAGGAGGATTGTTAATTGATGAAAATCCGTGGTCAAGCTGGGGTGGTTTTGAAAGTGTTGCAAACCCTCGTTACTTTTCTTGGTCTCAGTTTTTTGTAAATATGTTAACTTCTTTTCCTGTTACAAATACAAGTTATGAAGATCCACGGATAAGTAAAATCATGGTTGGAGCGGCATCTGATGGAAAGTATAGAGGTCCTGGTGCAGGGGCTTTCATTGCAAATGGACAAGGAACTCTCGCAAATGGGAATCCTGGAGACGCTACAAAAACTGCTCCTGATGACTATGGTAGATTTAGTAAGAGTGGTTATTATACTAAGACGGAGTCACCATTTGGTTTTATAACTTACTCTGAAGTCAAGTTTATAGAGGCAGAGGCTAAGTTAAGATCAGGAGATGCTGCTGGTGCATTAATTGCATATGAAGAAGGTGTAAAATCCAATATGCGAAAACTTGGAGTAACACAGGCAGGCATCAATGCATATTGGACTGCTCAACAGGCTGACGGATTGAGTACGCATTTTAACTCTTTAAATGGAGGGTTGAGTCATATTCTTCGACAAAAGTATATTTCATTGTGTCTCAACCCAGAGACATGGGTTGATATGCGTCGTATGGACTATGCTTCAACTATATACGGACCAAGTTTGAAAAGACCAGCTAATTTGAATACAACAATATTTGAAGCGGGTAATCCTAATCAGTGGATTCAGGCAATGGTTTATGAGAGTAATGAACAGAACCGTAATCCGGATAATGTGGGCGATAATTCAGAGAAATATCGACTTACTACTCCATTATGGTTTAATGTTGCAGAATAATGAAAGGCCTGTCATTTGACAGGCTTTTTGTATATTAGAATCGAATATGAAAAATATAGTATTGACCATATATCTGTTTATGTGTTGTCTGTGTGTTAAGGCACAAGATTTAAAAATCATTCAAAAGCCAATAACATGGAATGCCGAGCGGGAACAATTATCGCTGGAATACCTGAAAGTACGGCATGGTTTAGATCAGAAAAAAGCTATTATAAAACCTCAGATTGTAGTTGTTCACTGGACTGCAAATAACAGCGTAAAATCTACTTTTAATGCTTTTAATCCGGTGCAATTGCCGGGAAGGCCAGAGCTTACGAAAGCCAGCAAACTTAATGTTTCTTCGCAGTACGTCATTGACCGGGATGGTACGATCTATCAGTTCTTACCGGATACCGTATTTGCGAGGCATACTATAGGTCTTAATTATTGCGCCATTGGTATCGAAAACATAGGAAGTGAGAAAAATCCGTTAACAGATGCACAACTGAAGGCCAATACACAACTTATTGATCAGTTATCGGAAAAGTATCCCATTGAACTCGTCATTGGCCATCTCGAATATAAGCAGTTCAAGAAAACCAAATGGTGGAAAGAAACGGACCCCAATTATATCACCGGAAAATCAGATCCCGGCTTGGATTTTATGAAAAGACTGCGTTCAGGATTGAAAAATACATCCCTTAGAAAGCTTTCCTTTTAAGCTCAACTGTTACTGTAACACAAAAATTACCTAAAAGTGTCTAAATGACACTTTTTTTGTTTTCTCTTCTTTCCTTTTTTGATTCAAATAATAAGATTTTAAACACGTTAATGCGGTTTTGTGCGCACTTTCAATAGTGCGCTATTTCACTTTAAAGACACTTTTAATTCTATTCTTTGCAGGTTTTAACGTGTTTTAGTTGATTGTTTTATTTTCTAAACTCAAAATCTTTATTATTTTTATCACGTTTTGCCAATTAACCGACATGAAAACGCAAAACCAATTTAACAACTACTAAAGAATAAACTAATTTTTTCACTATGAGAAAACATCTACTATTGCTGTTGGCAATGCTAGTGTGCCTTTTGGATGTGGTAACTGCTCAGGAACTAACAATTTCTGGAGTGGTCACATCACAGGAGGATGGAAAACCTATTTTGGGCGCTTCAATTAAAGTTGTGGGTACTGCCATTGGAGCAGTGACCGATGCAAGTGGTAATTATAAGATCAAGGCTGCTAAAGGGCAGACTCTTTCTTTTAGTTACATTGGGATGTTGGCTGCCACACGTGTGGTAGGTGAATCGTCTGTAATAGACATTACTTTGTCGCCTGACATGAAAGGTCTGGATGAGGTGGTGGTCACAGCAATGGGAATTGAGCGTAATAAAAAGAGCCTTACCTATTCCGTGCAGACTGTAAAAGGAGACGATCTCCGGGATGCCAATCAATCGAATGTCCTGAATGCATTACAAGGGCAGATCGCAGGAGCGCAGATTTCATCTTCCGGAGGTTCGCCGGGACTGCCGACAGAAATTATTCTCCGGGGATCGAGTACACTGACGGGGGACAACCAGCCACTGATGATCGTGGATGGTATCCGTGTGAGTAATTCTTCTGCTAATGGAACGGTCAACCGGATTGCGGACTTTAATCCTGCTGATATTGAGGATATCTCCATATTAAAAGGAGCGGCTGCGGCAGCACTCTATGGTATTGATGCCGCTTCCGGTGCAATCATTATTACAACTAAAAAAGGTAAAGCCGGAGCGATGCAGATCAATGGATCGTACAAGGCATTTGTCGAGACCATGGGACGTACACCTCGTCAGCAAGGTATTTATACTACCGGAACAGGAGGAGTATACGATGAAACCTCAGGAAGTTCATGGGGTCGGAAATTCAGATATGATGAGACTGTGTACAATAATATAGATCGTTTCTTTCAAACGGCTGTAACGCATGATGTCAATCTGAACGTCAATGGAGGTAGTGAGAAATTAAATTACTACATGTCCGGAGGATACCGCAATGCAGGATCCATGGTGCCTAATACAGAGCAGGAGAAAATCAACTTCCTGTTAAAAGGAACAGCTAAATTAAGTTCAAAACTGGAACTGACCACTTCTGCAAATTACATTAAAAACAATATTCAGGAAGGTCTTGGAGGAGTAAACTCAGGAGGATGGATTAATAGTATTCTGACTTATCCACTCAGATACGATATTCTTTCGTATCAGAAACCCAATGGAGAACCCTTGTATTCGTATATTGAGGCAGAGGATGATGGACGTAATGCAATGATCTCACCTATGTGGGGTGTTATGCGTAATCCGCGAAACAACGACGTGGAACGTTTTGTGGTCAATGGAAGAATTGATTACAAAGTCGCAGACTGGGTGAGACTTTCGTATCAGCTGGGACAGGATTTTACAGCATCCAAGTACCGTATTATCACCACGCCGGGAACTCCGGGGACTTATTTTGATGGCCGGGTTTCAGAATCCAACACGAATACAAAGTATACAACATCGATATTCAATGCCACATTTGACCGTAAATTCTATAACGATTTCCGTGCAACGTTGATCTTGGGAGGAACAAGTGATTACTTTGATAGTAAAGGCGTTGGTTATATGGGTGAAAGTCTGCTCGTAAAGGATATCTTCTCTCCGAATGTGGTGGAGCGTGAAAACCTTAGCCTTACAGATACATGGTCCAGACGTCAGCGCTATGCAATCTATGGGGATTTCAAATTGGAGTACAAAAACATCGTTTCTGTTGGGGTAACGGGACGTAATGACTGGTCTTCTACTTTGCCTAAAAATGCACGTTCATTCTATTCGCCATCCTACTCCGGTAGTTTTAGCTATAGCGAACTGTTTGATCATGATTCCTGGTTTGGTAAGTTACGTGTGAGTTATGCCAAAGTAGGTAAGGATGCACCTATTTACCGTACCAATACCAATCTGGTGCAGGCGCAGACACAGGGAGGTGGATTCGTGACCAGTGCTACAGGAGGTAATCCGGATCTGAGACCGGAGAAAACCAGTGAGTTTGAGATCGGATCAGAATTAAGTTTGTTTAAAAACCGACTGAATCTGGATTTAACCTACTATGAACGTAAGAGTATTGATATGATTATGACTCCTCGGGTACCTCTGCCTTCGGGATATGTCATTATGACTTTCAATGCAGGTTCACTGCGTAATCGTGGAATCGAAGCTTCCCTTAGCGGAACACCAATTAAGAAAGATGATTTTACGTGGTCATCAACACTAAACGCATGGCGTAATACTTCAAAAATGCTAGAATTTGCGGGAGATATTGTGACATTCAAATATACGAATGCACAGCTTACTGCCGGTACAGCCGCAACAACGCTTAATGATGCTGTGTTGGGAATTGTGGGTACTGACTATAAAAGAACAGATGAAGGATATGTTGTTGTAAATGCAGATGGTTACCCGATCATTGATTCTAAAGAAAAGTATATCGGAAACCGTGAGCCTGAATTTAATATCGGCTGGATGAACAAGTTTCGGTATAAAGATATCAGCCTTTCTTTTTTATGGGATTTCAGATTCGGAGGAGATATTCTGAATGCCAGTCGTCAGCGTATGATGTCTGTAGGTACAGCATATGATATCGGAGAATGGAGGGATAAAGAATTTGTGTTCAATGGTGTTGTGCAGCAAAATGACGGAACGTACATCAAGAACGAGAAATCAGTGGTGATGGATTACAGTTACTTTGCAAATAACTACTATCAGGTAGGAACAAACTTTGTTGAAAAGGTAAACTGGGCTCGTGTGCGCTATATCACATTAAGCTATGCGTTGCCGAAGATATGGTCCAAACGATTGGGTGTAAATAACCTGAGTCTGGAGTTGTCTGCGCAGAATCCTTTCGTTATTACTAATTATTCGGGAGGAGATCCGGAGGTAAACAGTGCCGGACCAAATGCTGGTGGCTCCGGAGCCAGTACGATGGGAGTAGATAATGGCGCTATTCCATTGCCTAAATCCTACTCTTTTGGTTTTAATATTTCTTTATAAGCATCGGATCATGACTAGAATTTTAAAAAACATAACAACAGTACTTGCCCTGGTCGTGGTAAGTTCGTGTAGTAAACTCGATATTAATGAGAACCCTGTGAATCCGGTAACCGTACCTTCTACACAGCGTTTGGCAGCAATAGAAGCCAATCTGGCGTACTCATTGTATTCTCAGGCACGCTGGGGAGCTTATCACAGCTATTACCTGACGACAAGAACTGGAAATAGTAATGCACAGACAGACACCTGGAATTACAACAGTATTACACGCCTGGGTGCATGGAGGTGGCATTATTTTGATGTAGGTAGTAATATTATCGGACAGGCAGGTATGATTGTCCGTGCTAAGGAAGAAGGGTCGAATAACTACATTGGTGTGGGCAAAATTATGCTTGCATTGAGTTACCTGAGTGCGACAGACGTATTTGGAGATATGCCAATGAAAGAAGCATATATAGGCTCTTTTAATCCGCTGTATGATAGCCAGGAAGAAATTCTGAAAAATATACTTGCTCTTCTGGATGAGGGTGTGGCTGATCTGAATAATGTAGGTGATCAGGCTTTGTCCATGACTGCCAAGACAGATATTATTTATCAGGGTGATCTTAATAAATGGAAAGGCTTGGCCGAAGCGGTAAGAGCTCGTGTAAAGTTGAGAACAGCTAATTTTCAAAACGGACATCAGGAGCTGCTGACAATTGTAAACAATGCAATAACAAATTTTTCCGATGCGCTTTATACTTATCCAAAAGGATCGACATCATCCTGGCAGCGCAATCTTTGGGGGCCTTCAGGTCCGCCTCCTGCCGGAGAGGCATTTCAGTTTGCTGATATCAAAAGTGATCTGGAAACCACTCTTCCAACAGATGTGCTTATGAAATCACTGACAATAGACGAAGTAAATAAGGTGTATGATCCTCGTTTACTTAAGCTGACAACGCCGGGAGCAAATAACAAATATCTGGGTGCTAAAATGTCTGAAGGTCTGCGGGATGTTAATCTTCCGACAGGGACTGTTTATCAGGATTTTGCAAACCTTCGAAACGGATTCTGGACTTCAGATGATTCTCCTTACCCGATCCTGTTAAAAGAAGAACTTTATTTTATCAAAGCTGAAACACAGTTTTACTTGGGAGATACAGAAGGTGCGCTGGCTTCTTACCATACAGGCATAGATCTGAATCTGAGAAGACTGGGTGTAGCTGAAGGGCAGATCATCAGTTATATGGGGTCAGCTAAGGTTGCACAGAATGCTTCCGCATTGACTATCGCTGATATTATGCTTCAAAAATATATCGCACTTTACCTGCAGGGAGAGACCTGGACAGATATCAGACGGTACGGATACAGCAAGAAGGCTTATCCAAATTTGTATTACCCAAGATATGCGCTTACAGAATGGACAGGGAGATATATTCAGCGTTTGCCTTATGATCCGCAGACAGAATATGTGTACAATCCTAAAGAAATTGCCCGCTTAGGTGCATCGTCCAGAGACTGGGTATTTAAACCGGTTTGGTGGGCAGAGAAGTCAACATTAAAAGATTAAGAGAATGAGAAAGATAACGAACATACTATATGCAATAGTCTTAGCATGTGCTTTGATTTCTTGTGAAAAAAATGATCCCATTTCAGAGCTGGGAGAAACAAACGGTCAGTTTGCTGCACAGTTGAGAGTGTCGTATAATAATACACGGCCGGCAATCGGAGATACCTTACAAGTGACAGCCTCTACCTGGCAGCGTGATGATAAATTTTCAGAAGTGAGATTTATGGAGACCATAGTCGAAACATTCGGTGTTAATATGAGTCTTAAAAACGGAACCCAGTTATTGACAAAAGGAGAAACTGAATCGACCCTGACTGTTATAGATTCCATTGCAAAAGCAAATTCATGGTTGAAAGTTGCTGCCGCCGATATGGATAAATATTGGGTGACAGTAACGAATAATTATGTGATGGTAGGAAGGTATCCGATGGTTATTAAAGAAGGTAAGTATCCGAATAACAGTAGCTTGATTACAAAATTGTCTGATCAGGAATTTGAGATACTGAAAGGCTTGCTAGCTTACACGATCACCAGAGCCGATTATTTGGTCTTGTATCCGAGTGCTCCTGCCAGTCATTTTACGAATGGCGGAACTTATGTGTTGTCACAGACGGGGATCAATAATCTAAAGCAGACATTGACAAAAGAACAATTGCTTCCCGTTGTCAACAGTATTAAAAAAGTAGGAAAATACAGTGTGACAATAGATGTGGCGGCTATAACTTCAACAGGTACTGCTACAGTAGCGACCAGAACATTCGAAAACAGTTTATAATATGAAGACAGTTAAATTTTTATACCTATTTATCGGCCTTATCATATTAGGCTGTTCAAAGGATGAGATAACCAGTATTGGCCAGCAGGGTGAGTATATCGCAAACTTTGATTTCCCGGAATATGCTATTACTGCTCCGGCAAAAGTAGTGCTGACAAACCGATCGAAGAATGCAGATAAATTTCAGTGGCAGTTTGACGGAGCAAAGATTATCGATAGTAAAGGGAAAGTACAGGATGTGACCACATCTGAAAAGATGGTTCCGGATACTATTTTTTATGAACTTCCGGGAGAATACAGTGTCAGTCTGACCACCTGGCAAGGTGATCAGAAAAAGGAGATTACGAAAAAAATCGTTATCCCTAAAATGCAGCCTAAGATTAATGTGCCTGAGAATATAGCCGTCTATACTGACGCACAATTCTCCGCCAGCATATTCACGTATCCTGGAAAAACGGTGACCTATAGCTGGGATTTTGGCAATGGAGTCGTTTCTGATTTAGAAAAACCTGTTGTTAAGTTTACAAAAGAAGGAAGTCAGGTTGTGAAGCTGACCGTTAACGACGGTGTAGAAACGCTAACAACAGAAGTAGCGGTAGATGTCAAAGGAGAACTGGCCAAAACCATTTATTTTACGGATGTCATTACCAAGAAAATCTACAAATATAAACTGACGACTTTGGCGCCATCTACCGTAGTTGATCTTGGAATTACCACCGGTGTCAGTCCTTTAGGTTTGTCTATAGGTAATGGCAAGGTTTATCTGTCAGATGCTGGTCTTGGATTGCGTTTTAGTACCGGTAACAATGCAAACGGAGATGGTTTTGTAAAATATTTTAATCTGGATGGAACTGGAGAGACTACCTTGACAAAGAGAAGTGTTGTTGGTGCATCCGAATATAATCTGGATCCTTGGATGAACACCGTTGACTCAGATGGTAACGTCTGGTGGACAAGCCGTAACAATGGCGTGTATGTAGCTGCAGGAGGAGGGGTAGAGATTCCTTATCCTAACTTTAAATTCAGACCTACAGCGACCAATATTCCCGGATTTTCTTCTTCTACACATTTCTATAGCGGGATAAAAGAGGTGAATGGGGAAATCTGGGTTTCGTTTACCGGTACAGCTGGCGTCGGAATTCATAAGTTCAGCAAGGCAGGGGCATTTATAGGCTCTCTTTCAGGAACAATTAGGTCTCTGGGTGTACGTCAGTTTGTGGTGGATCAAGTCAATAAGCAAATCTATTTTGCGATCAACAGAGCAGGAACATATATCCCTGGAATCTACCGTTCGGATATGGATGGCAATAATATTGTCGCCGTTTATAATGACCCGGCTGTAATGGGCTTTACTGCCACAGGCTTTAGTGACCAGGGTTATGTAGCACCGGATAATACAAATGAGACCATCTATGTAACCGGTATGGATGTCGATGTAGATGAGACCGGAAAGGGTTATCTATACTTTGGCTACCGTAATAAAGCTGATGCAAGCGGTGCAAATGCACCACAGACAGTGGGTTCGGGATCTAAATCCGGAGTCTTGAGATATAAGTTAGGAACAAATGAAACTCCTGAATTTATTATCAAAGGATATGCGCCTTATGGTATCGCTATTGATCAGGTAAAACGATAAGATATAATCTGCCCCTGCAGAAATGTAGGGGCTAAATAAAATGAACATGAAGAAATTTTTAATATTGGGTATAACTCTTCTGGTAACATTGGTGTCCTGTAAGAAGGATGTTATCTGGGTGCCGGATGGTTACGGAGCAGATCAGTTTGTCAAGCCGACAACTCCTTATCAGCCAGATCTTTCATTTAAAACGGTTGTTTATCTGCCAAGCTACCGGACTGTTGCTGCTATAGATACCACAGCGTTGGAAAGTTTGACGCATGTGATATACGCGTTTATGCAGCCTAAGTCCGATGGGTCATTGGTTTTGCAGGGAACAAAGGAGAACATGCAGGCTGCAGTGAAATTGGTAAAGCGTCATAATAAGAAAATTGTAATCGCAATGAATGGTGTGGATTCCGTATTTACGACGATTGTTTCCAATCCGCAGTTGCGATCCAAGTTTATTGCAAATATAGTGAGCTTTACGCTTCAGAACCAGTTCGATGGTGTAGATATGGATTGGGAATACCCCAGATCCAATAAGGCGAATGATGTTACATTTGGCATATTTATGCAGGAGCTGGGTGCAGAGCTTCACTCCTGGCATCGTACATTAAGTATGGCTGTAACGGCAGGAATCTTTGCCGGAACTGTCAAAGAAGGAATCAGCAAAGAGGCTATCGATGCCTGTGATTTTGTTAACCTTATGGCCTATGATGGCATTGGAACAGATTCGGCCAATCCCAATCATCATGCAAGCTTTGGTATGGCAGAGCGTGTACTCAATATCTGGATAACAGAGAAAGGACTGCCGGCAAATAAGGCTGTTTTAGGCTTGCCGGCTTATGGGAAAACGGCGGCAAATGCAGCGACTCCATATCGGGATTTACTGGCAATGGGAGCGAATGCAAATGCTGATGAATTTACTAAAGATGGAAAAACCTATTATTACAATGGTGAAAATACCATCAGGCTGAAAACACAACTAGCCAAACAAAAAGGGAATGGAATTATGTTTTGGGAATGGGGTCAGGATGCTGTAGGAGCACAATCTTTAATAAAAGTGGGTTTTGCTGCTGCAAAGTAAGTATTCACGAACTTAATCGTTTTTAAATGCCGGCAATAAAGTGCCGGCATTTTTTGTTATAAACGCAATTGTATCGTAAACGTGACATTATAGTGTATTTATTACACTATCCTTCTCTGCGGTAAATAACAGTCAATCTGATTATTGTGCGTTTTTGTGCGCATTTTCAAAACCTTTCTTGCTTGTTCTTGCTTTTTAGAAGAGTTTAAATAAGAACTATTGTTCTATAAAGTAAGTGTTTCCTCACTTTATTTGTTAATAAATGTTAATTATATCCATATTTCTTGCATACTTTTATCCTGATTTAAAACAAAACAAACATAAACAGGCAAAACTTTTTAAAATCTACTTTAAAAAACAAGCTAATTTAATCTAAAAAAGTATGAGAAAATTTCTACTATTTTCTGTTGCTCTAGGATTATCCTTACCGTTTTCGGAAGCACATGCCGGAAATGTAAAAGGTAATGCACTCGTCCGCGAAGCAACTTCGTACATGAGTTCGAATCTACGAATGGAGCAAGGGACGGTTCAAGGGACAGTATCCGGTCCGGATGGACCATTGGCGGGTGTTACTGTCTCTGTGGTGGGAACCACTACTTCTACACAAACGGATGCCAATGGGCAGTTCCGTCTTACAGCTCCTATCGGAGCTAAGGTCCGTTTTTCAAGTGTAGGATTTACATCTAAAGATCTGACTGTTACATCCAACACCTTAAATGTAACTCTGACGAGTGATGAGTCCACACTTGATGAGGTCGTTGTTGTAGGATACGGTACACAGAAAAAAGGGAATCTAACCGGAGCTGTGTCTACTATCAATGTGAAAGAAAACCTGCAGAGCAGGCCTATCGCTGACGTCGGTCGTGCTATACAGGGAACAACTCCCGGATTGAGTGTTACTATACCGAGCGGTGAAGTTGGCTCTGATCCAAGGATCAGAATCCGTGGTGCAATTTCTTCTATGCAGGGAAACAGTAATCCATTAATCTTATTGGATAATGTGGAAATTCCAAGCATTCAGTATGTCAATCCGGAAGATATCGAATCGATCTCTGTACTGAAAGATGCTGCTGCATCTTCTATTTATGGAGCAAAAGCTGCTTTTGGTGTTATTCTCATTACGAGTAAGACGGGTGGCACGCAGGAAAAAATCAACATTAACTACTCTAACAACTTTTCTTTCCAAAACCCTTTCAAAAAATATGAAATGGGACGTGTCAATGCATTGAAATATACAATGGATGCATTGGACCGTATCGGCGCGGTAGAAACAGGAGCGTTTTATAAAGTAAACCGCGAGAGTTATGAAAAAGCGGTAGAATGGGATAAAAAATACGGATCCACTATCGGCGCTAATGATCCGACGGTATATGGTCGTGACTGGTATGTAAACCCGGGAGATCCGACTAAGAAGTATGGTGTACGTACCTACGATCCATATGATTATATGATCCGTGAATGGGCGCCTACACAGACACATAACTTGTCACTGAATGGTAATCTGAATAAAACTAAGTATACCATGTCTTTTGGTTCACTGAATCAGAGCGGTATGTTGAAACCCGGTGATTCGGATAAATTCAAAAGATACAATGCAGCTTTACGTGTGAGTTCGGAGTTGAATAAATACCTGACTGTACGTGGAGGTGCCATGTTTGCGCAACGGAATAAGACGTATCCGTATGCCACCAACTCTACTACAGCCGATCCATGGTTGTACATGTACAGATGGAGTTCTTTATATCCGATGGGGAATGACGAAAACGGAAATCCGATTCGCAGCCCATGGAGTGAAAACTCTGTTGCAAATGATGCCAGCATGTTGCGCAATTATATCAACTTAAATGCAGGTGCAACGGTCAATATCATGAAAAACTGGAAAGTAGATATTGACTATACTTTCACAAATGAAGACTACAGCTGGAGAAGAAACGGAACCCGTTATACAGCAGCCAATTCATGGGTTGCTGCAAAGCAAAGATTTGATAAAGACGGTAAACCGGTATATGTAAACAGTGACGGACAGACTGTCGCTGCTACAGATCCGGGAGCGATATTGGCATATGATCTTTCAAAAGATACGTATACTGCTAACGGATCTGCTCAGGATCATATCTATATGCGTTCAGAAAATGAGCGCAGACATACAGTGAATGCATTCACCACTTATCAGCTGAATCTGAATGATGCACATGATTTCAAATTTATGCTGGGACTTAACAGGGTGACTACAGACGGACAATACCACTGGACACAACGTGCAGATCTGATCGATATCACTAATCCTCAGTTTGACCTGGCCGTGGGACAAGTTACCGGTAGCGGAGGTGAATCATGGGATTCTCAACTGGGATATTTTGGGCGTATCAACTATGCCTTTAAAAACAAATATCTGGTAGAAGCGAATCTGCGTTATGATGGTTCTTCTAAATTTCCAACGGATTTGAAATGGAGATGGTTTCCATCCTTTTCTGCAGGTTGGGTAGCTTCAGAAGAAAGTTTTATGGAATGGGCTAAGCCTACATTAAGTAATCTGAAGTTCAGAGGATCCTGGGGTATTATCGGAAATCAGGCTGTTCCTTCCGATCTGTATATCGCAAATATGACTGCAGGACAGACAGGTTGGATTGCGAATGGTGCGTTGACCAATTCGGTGGGAACGCCTAAGTTGAATGTGCCTTCAGTAACCTGGGAAGATCTGGAAACATTGGATTTTGGTGTGGATGCCCGTTTCTTCCAAAACAAATTGGGTTTAACATTTGACTGGTATCAGAAGAAAACAAATAACATGTTTGCTCCTATGGAGGGAACGACCTGGACCTTGGGTGCTGCCGCTCCATTCGGAAACTACGGTACATTGACAACGAAAGGTTTCGAGTTGGCTATTGATTTCAACCACCGTTTCGAAAATGGATTGGGGATCAATTTAAGAGCTAATATCGATGATGCGAAGTCAGTATTTAGCGGGTACACTTCACAAAGAGGTACTGGATTAAATTATGATGGCCGTGTATACGGAGATATCTGGGGATATGAGACAGATCGTCTGTATCAGTATGATGACTTTGTGTTAGATGGCAACGGAAAACCTCAACTGGTTAGCCTGACTCCTGAGATGTCTAAATACAATACCAGCGGTGGTGGTAAAGCATACTTGCTGAAAGACGGACCAAATGGAGAAAAGGCAGTTTATCAGCCGAGATTCCAGAATTCAACCAATTTTTACTTCGGCCCGGGGGATGTTAAATTTAAAGACTTAAATGGCGACGGTGAGATTGATAACGGAAACGGAACAGTAGAAAATCCGGGTGATATGCGTATTATCGGAAACTCTACCCCACGTTATCAGTATGGATTCAGAATAGGTGCAGACTATAAAGGATTTGACCTTTCTGCATTCTTCCAGGGAGTAGGACAACGTAGTGTATGGGGAGTTGGATTCCTGGCTATTCCTGGTTTTAACGTTTCTGACGGAGCTATGCCGGCATCTTTTGTCAATGATTACTGGACTCCGGACAATCAGGATGCATTTTATCCTGCAGCATTTAACAATGCAGGTACATTAAATGTAAATAATATGCAGGTTCAATCGCGCTATTTGCTGGATATGTCTTATTTAAGAGTGAAAAACCTGACATTGGGTTATACCATTCCTAGAAATGTACTGGAGCGTGTTAAGATCAATAACTTAAGAGTATATGTTTCTCTGGAGAACTTCTTTACATGGGATAAATTAAACGGATTGCCTATCGATCCGGAAGAAGTGGAAGGAGAATCTATCTTTAATCCGACAAGCAGCAGAAGTCAAATCTCATTCGATGCCAATAGTTATAACGGAGGAAGAACAGGTGTCGGTACTCCAAGCTTTAAAAGTGCATCTTTTGGTATTCAGTTGAATTTTTAATGTGTCAAAAATGAAAATAAGTAAAAAAATCATATATACAGTGCTTGCTACTACAGTTGGTTTAGCAAGCTGTAATAAAGATGTTCTGGATAGACCCGAGAAAACAAAAGTTATAGATAAGGATTTTTGGAGAAATCAGGGAGATGTAAAATTATACGCCAATGATTTTTATACCAATTACTTTGTTGGTTACAATTCCGGATTTGGAACGGCATATGCGCCTATGACCGGTTATACAATGGCAGATGATTTCACTTCAGAAGGAACACAGACCGGATTTGAGGCGACTGTTCCTGCTACCAGAGGTTCTACATCTGAAGTTCCTGCGATTCTATCTCAGCAATATGGCGGAGGTCCTAACTGGAATTTTGCATGGGTTCGTAAATCCAATGTCATGATCAACAGACTGGATAATCAGGCTAAAGCAAATCTTTCTCAGGAAGAGTATAATCACTGGATGGCTGTGGCCAGATTTTTCAGAGGTTTTGAATACTCCAGATTAACCAGTGTCTTCGGAGATGTCCCATACTATGACACGCCGGTAGATCCTACAGATCAGGCGTCTATGTACAAAGAACGTACACCGAGAGGAGAAGTAATGGATCGTGTGTACGATGACTTTAAATATGTGCTGGCTAATATGCGTCTGGACGATGGAGCACAGTATGTAAACCGTTATGCAGCGGCGGCACTTATTTCTAACATGATGTTATTTGAAGGGTCATGGCAGCATTATCACGGTCTGGACGCAACAAGAGCTAAAAAATATCTGGAATTAGCTGTTGAAGCAGCTCAGTTTGTAATGGATAGCGGAAAATGGCGTTTTAATAATGACTTCAAAAGTCTATTTGCATCAGATAATCTGGCGACTAATACAGAAGTTATATTCTACAGATCATACGATGATGTATTGAAAGTAACACATGCTGTATCTTCTTACAGCAATGGTACGGAAGGGCAGCCTCGTGGCGCTAATCTGGATCTGTTGAAAGCATTTATCTGTAACGATGGTCAGACATGGCAAAATTCTACAGTTGTAAATGCAAAAGATTTTACGCTGAAAAATCTGGCAAGAACCAGAGATCCGCGTTTCGAAGCCACCTTTATGGATACGGTGAATACAGCATCTTCCACTATGGCTTATGCGCACAAATTTGCGGGAAGAGATGCATTGACATATATCGGTAAGACCTATCCGGCTAAATGGGGTAGTAATACAAACGTGAGTGATGCGCCTGTTGTACGCCTTGGAGAAGTGGTTTTAAACTGGATTGAAGCAAAGCAGATCTTAGCAGAAAACTTTGGTGGTCCGGCAGTAAGTCAGGCAGATCTGGATAAGTCGATCAATGCAATCCGTAATCGTCCGCTGGATACAGACGCAACAAATAAAGGAGTGAAGAAAACAACCCCTTTATCTCTTGCAAATTTACCAAATGATCCTGCACGTGAAGGAGATATTTCCCAATTGATGTGGGAAATCCGTAGAGAAAGACGTATGGAGTTTGTTTATGAATATGCACGTATCAATGATATCAGACGTTGGAAAAAACTAAACTATATGAATTTTGTAAAAGAAGATTACAGTTTAGGGCCATGGGTAAATGTGAAAAAAGATCTGCCAAACCGATTGACAGCAACGTATAGAAATGTACTCAAAGTAAAAAATGCAAGCGGTCAGATTATTACATATGATGGTAATAATGCAGATGCGCTGGTAGGATACTATGTGGTTGCGAGATTTGCAAATCGTGTTGCCTTTACAGACAGAGCTTATTTAGCACCTGTGGGCTTAAATCAGATACAACAATATACAGAGTTAGGCTATACGCTGACTCAGACACCAGGATGGTAATTATTTAAACAATTATAAATATACAACACCGGGAGAACCAAATCTCCTGGTGTTTTCTACTGCTTATGAAAAAACTATTTACATTATCACTTATCACTGTGGTACTGATGCAGAATGCCTGTACTTCAGCATCAAAACAAGCCGCTGTAAGAAATGATTCTGTTGCACAGACCATTGTTGCTTCATCTCCTCTTCCGGGAGCTGACCAGCTATCTGCATATTTACCTTTGTTGAAAGGTAAGAAAGTAGGTTTAATGGGCAACCAGACCTCTATTGTCGGAAAAGATAAAGAACATCTTGTCGATGTACTGTTAAGAGAAAAAGTAAATTTGAAGTTTGGATTTGCTCCGGAGCATGGTTTTCGTGGAAATGTGGAGCGTGGTGAAAAAGTAAGCAATGATGTGGATCAGAAAACCGGTCTTCCCTTGTATACCTTATACGGAGGTAATGAAAAGCAGGACTCTATTGTAAAGTCAGTAGATGTTATGATATTTGACCTGCAGGATGTGGGAGCCCGGTTTTATACGTATATCACCTCTTTACATCGTGTAATGGAGTTGTGTGCCAAACATAACAAAGAGCTGATCGTACTGGACAGGCCTAATCCCAACGGTGATCAGGTGGATGGTCCGGTCAGAAAAGATGATAAATTCAAATCGAATGTCTCTTTTCATAAGATTGCTATGATTCACGGGCTGACAGTGGGTGAACTGGCGCATATGATCAATGGAGAAAAATGGCTGGAGAAAGGAAAACAATGTAAGGTAACTGTTATTCCGGTTAAGAATTATGATCACAAAACGATGTATGATCTGCCCGTTATTCCATCCCCAAGTCTTCCGAATCATCTTTCCGTACGCCTGTATACCTCGTTATGTTTATTTGAAGGGACTGATATTTCCGTGGGGCGAGGTACAGACTGGCCTTTCCAGGTAGTAGGATTTACAGATCCCGTATATGGTCAGTTTACATTTACCCCAAGTGAACGTGCCGGAATGGTAAAACATGTAGAAGGCAAAGGAGCAACTAATTACGGTCTGGATCTTAGAAATCTAAATGCAGATGAGCAGAAGTTTACACTTAAATATATCCTTCACTTCTATGATAAAATGCCGGATAAATCCAAATTTTTTGTGCGTGCAGAATTTTTTGATAAACTGGCAGGAACAGATGAATTAAGAAAGCAGATCCTGGCAGGAAAAACAGAACAACAAATCCGTGATTCATGGAAACAGGAGTTGGATGATTATAAAAAGATGCGCAAGCAATATTTGCTCTATCCTGATTTTGAATAATGCCGAAAAATGAAAAACATGTCTACTAAATCTATAGTTATTGCTCTTTGTCTCCTTGTTGCACAAAGTCTTTCAGCACAGTCATTCCGATTTGCACATGTGACCGATACGCATGTTGGAGGAGCAACAGGAGCAGAAGACCTGCGCAGAACGGTTCAGGATCTGAATATGCAGCAACAGCTGGATTTTGTTATTCTCTCAGGAGATATAACCGAATTCGGGGCAGATGCAGAATTGAAACTGGCTAAGCAAATTCTGGATAGCCTGCAGTTGCCCTGGTATGTAATACCAGGCAATCATGACGGCAACTGGTCCGAAAATGGGGCAAATACATTTCGAACAGTATTTGGAGGAGAGACATTTTTTTTCAAACACAAAGGCTTTATGTTCATGGGGACCAATTCCGGTCCTAATATGCGTATGAGCCCCGGCCAGATTCCAAGAGAAAATCTGGTATGGATGGATTCTGTTTTTAAAGCAAATCCCGATACGCAGACACCTCTGATATATATCAATCATTATCCGCAGGACTCATCGCTGAACAATTGGTTTGAAGCTATAGATCGTGTGAAAAAAAGGAATGTACAACTGGCATTTTGTGGTCACGGACACGCTAATGTAAAGTACAACTGGGAAGGTATTCCGGGAATAATGGGAAGATCTAATCTTCGTGCAAAGGATAGTGTCGGGGGGTACAACATTGTAACTATAGGAGAGGGAAAAGCTGTTTATCAGGTAAAGAAACCGGGGCAACCTCTGGAACCTGCATGGGCAACAGTGGAACTGAAAGATCATCAGTTTGCTACAGACAACACAGCCTATCCAAGACCTGACTATACAGTCAATACGAAGTATAAAGATAAAGTAAAGGTCAATTGGGTATTCGAAGATTCGGGTGATATAGGGGCGGGTATGAGCAGCTATAAAAACCTTATTATTACAGCCAATACATTAGGAGAAATAATTGCCTTAGATATAAATACCGGTAAGAAAGTATGGTCCTTTGCGACAAAAGGCAAAGTCTATTCTACTCCAGCGGTATGGAAAAATATCATTGTTGCAGGGTCTTCTGATCACAGTATTTATGGGATTAATGCCGATAATGGAAAGCTGAAATGGAAAGTAGAAACGGATAAGTCTGTATTGGGGTCTCCATTAGTACACAATGGAATTGCGTATATAGGAGGTTCTGACGGCAAATTCAGAGCTGTTGATATCAGCTCAGGAATTGTAAAATGGACTTTTGAACACGTGAAAGGATATGTTTCAACTTTACCTACACTGTATAAAGAGAAGGTTATCTTCGGATCCTGGGGAAATGGCTTTTATGCCTTGAATACAGCAGATGGTAAATTAGCCTGGGAATGGAATAATGGGCATGCTAACCGTATGTTTTCTGCTGCAGCCTGCTACCCTGTCGCTATTCATGATCGTATCTTCGTAGTGGCTCCGGACAGATTTATGACAGCATTGGATGCTTCAGACGGTCATATTATATGGAGAGCTAAAAAAGATCCTTATCGTGTAAGAGAGTCAATGGGCTTGTCAAAAGATGGTCAGCATGTATATGTTAAAACGATGGACGGACAACTGTTGGGTATTTCAAGCCAGGCCGATAGTATGGATATTGTCTGGCAGTCAAAGTTACAATTACCTTATGAACTTACTCCGTCTTCAATTGTCTCGTCAGGACGTTACGTGTTTGTGCCAAGTCAATCAGGACTGGTTTCAGCCGTCAATGCGAAGTCTGGAGAAATAGAATGGCAATATAAAATTTCAAATGGTATGGTTAATCCTATATTAGTAAGCAAAAAAAATAGTATTATTGCAAGTACAATGGACGGTAAAGTTGTTTCGCTATCATATCAACCTTAATCACTGAAAATATAAAAGATGACATTAACACGTAAACATAAGCAAAAAATCATGCAGATAGCAATGCTGTTTTGTGCTGTTTTGTGTTTTAATCTTGCTAAATCACAAGAAAAATCCTGGATTCGTATTAATCAGGTAGGTTATATACCGCAGACTGTCAAAGTGGCTGTATGGGTTTCAAAAGAGCAATCGGTACCTCAGAAATTTGAATTGATCGATGTGCAGACTCAAAAAACAGTCTTTAAAAATAGCACCGGTAAAAATTTCGGAGCTTACGGGCCATTTCTCCACTCACTTCGTTTAGATTTTTCTAATTTCCAAAAAGAGGGTGAATATTATATTAAAGCCGGTAAAACCGTTTCTCCTAAATTTAAGATCAATAAAAATGTCTATAAAGGCACTGCAGATTTTGCTTTGCGATATATGAGACAACAACGTACTCTTTTCAATCCGTTTTTGCAGGATAGCTGCCATACACATGATGGATTCACCATGTATGCCGGAAAGGCCGGAATTCCGGATAGTACGCGGATCGATGCAGGAGGAGGATGGCATGATGCGTCAGACTATCTTCAGTATTCCACAACTTCTGCCAATGCGACTTATCACCTGTTAGCTGCTTACCGGGATTTCCCTCATGTTTTTGAAGACACAAAACAAGCCAACGGACTGGCGGGTAAAAATGGTATTGCAGATGTTCTGGATGAAGCAAAATGGGGGCTTGACTGGCTTCTGAAGATGCATCCTCAGCCACATCTGATGTTTAATCAGATCGCTGATGACAGGGATCACAAGAATATGCGTATTCCAAAAGAAGATCCTTTTTATGGAAGAGGATACGAGCGCCCGGTTTATTTTATTGACGGGGAGCCACAGCAACGCGGTAAATTTATGAACAATACTACAGGTACAAGTTCTACAGCAGCGAAGTTCTCAAGTGCATTTACATTGGGCAGTACCTTATTTCATTCTGTTGATCCGGGTTATTCCGGTACCTTACAGGACAAAGCAAAGTCCGCTCTGGATTATGCTTATATAAAACCTGGCGTAACGCAGACTGTTTCTGTCAAATCACCTTATATATATGCGGAAGATAATTGGGTAGATGATATGGAGCTGGCTTCAGCTCTGATGTTTTCCAAAACAGGTGATCAGACATATGCAAAAAAAGCGTTGGATTTCGCAGAGCAGGAAAAAGTAACACCATGGATGAGCAGAGATACTGCAAGTCATTATCAATATTATCCTTTTATCAATCTTGGTCACTATGAATTAGCTAAATCGTTAAAAGGAGGTGAACAGAAGCAAGTAACTGCATTCTATAAAGAAGGTATAGATCAAGTGTGGTCACGGGCAAAAGAAAATGCCTTCTATCGCGGAGTACCTTTTATCTGGTGCAGTAATAATCTTACCGTTTCATTCGCTATACAATGCAGATGGTATCGTGAAATCAGTGGTGATTCTTCTTATGCCACTTTAGAGCAGGCCAATATCGATTGGTTATTTGGTGTCAATCCATGGGGTACAAGTATGGTGTACGGACTTCCGGCTGATGGGGATACGCCTGTGGACCCCCACTCTGCATTTACAAAGATTGGAAACTATCCTATCGATGGAGGACTGGTAGATGGCCCGGTATATTCTTCTATATTCAATAATCTGATCGGCATTAAACTGAATGAGGAAGATGAATATGCTGAATTCCAGAGCGAACTGGCGGTTTACCATGATGATTATGGTGATTACAGTACAAATGAGCCGACTATGGATGGCACGGCTTCACTGGTGTATTTGTTAGCAGCTCAGGAAGAGGGTGCCCATCATGTGGTAAAAGATAATTATGGTGCGATAATAAAAGGTGATCCCACTAAAAAGAATATTTCCTTAGTCTTTACAGCAGATGAATTCTATGATGGAGCGACTTCTATTCTGGAAACATTGAAAAAGGAAAAAGTTCAAGGATCTTTCTTTGTTACCGGCAGGTTTCTGGATAATCCGAATACCGCTGATTACACAAAGGAGATAGTGAAAAGAGGACATTATCTCGCTCCTCATTCTGATCAGCATTTGTTGTACTGTGATTGGGAAGACCGTGAACATACACGGGTTTCAAAAGCAGAATTTTCGCAGGATCTGAATAATAATTTTCAGAAAATGAAAAAATATGGAGTAGAGAGAGATGTTGCGAGATATTTCTTACCTTCATACGAGTGGTATAATACAGATATTGTTTCATGGGCTGAACAAGAGGGAGTACAGGTTGTAAATTTTACGCCAGGGTTAAGAACGGCTGCAGATTACACATATCCGGAAATGGGTAGCCGTTATCTGGATTCAGAAACTATTTATAATCAATTGATTGAAAAGGAACAAAAAGAAGGATTAAACGGATACATTATATTAGTACATTTGGGGACGGATCCAAAGCGGAAAGATAAATTTTATACTTTACTCCCTCGCCTGATTAAAGATTTAAGAAAAAAAGATTACCATTTTAAAGTGATAAACGAAATGCTGTAATATAGCGCAGCATATACAAGTGATTAAGACAATGATAAAGATGATTAACACCACAGAGAAAGAATCCAACTATCAGGACCTGGACAAAATGTCTGTACACGAATTGTTAACCAACATAAATGCAGAGGATAAAACAGTCCCTTTAGCTGTAGAAAGAGCCATTCCTCAGATTGAAAGGCTTGTAACAGCGACTGTAGAGAAAATGAAGACCGGAGGACGTCTTTTCTATATCGGAGCAGGGACAAGCGGCCGACTTGGCATCCTGGATGCGTCCGAATGCCCTCCTACATTTGGAGTGCCTTTTGACTGGATTATAGGATTGATCGCCGGAGGTGATACAGCAATACGTAAAGCTGTAGAATTTGCAGAAGATGATATCGAGCAGGCATGGAAAGATCTTGAAGAATATGGTGTAAATGAAAAGGATGTGGTGATCGGTATCGCAGCATCCGGAACTACTCCCTATGTCATCGGTGGATTGACCACAGCCAATGAAAAAGGATTAATCACAGGATGTATTGTTTGTAATGGCGGCTCTCCTATCGCTGCAGTCGCTCAATTGCCTGTGGAAGTGATCGTAGGCCCTGAGTTTGTAACAGGATCTACCCGCATGAAAGCCGGTACTGCACAAAAGCTGGTCCTTAATATGTTAAGTACTTCTATCATGATTCGTTTGGGACGTGTCAAAGGGAATAAAATGGTAGATATGCAGTTGTCCAATCATAAACTGGTAGCCAGAGGTGTTCGTATTATTATGGATGAAACTGGTGCTGATGAATTAACTGCATCAGAATTACTGGAAGAATTTGGAAATGTCCGAAAGGCAATTGAGAATTATGTAAGTAAAGGATAACTAACGCTAAAACAATCAAACTAAACACATGTCACCTTTTATATTATTAACCTTTTTATTGGTTTATTTCGGACTTTTGCTCGGAGTAGCCTATTTTACATCCAGAAAATCATCTGACAACTCTACATTTTTTGTTGCCAACCGTAATTCCAAATGGTATATGGTTGCTTTTGGAATGATAGGTACAGCGCTGTCCGGGGTTACATTTATTTCTGTTCCTGGTGCAGTAGGACATACCAACTTCAGCTACTTTCAGTTTGTGCTGGGTAATGCTGTCGGGTTTGTGATGATCGCTTATGTGTTATTACCACTCTATTACCGCATGAATCTGACTTCTATTTACACCTATTTAGAAGAACGATTCGGGCATAAAAGCTATAAAAGCGGGGCGATGATATTTCTGATATCCAGAACGATAGGGTCTGCATTCCGACTTTACTTAGTTGCCATCATCCTGCAAAAATTTATATTTGATTCTCTTCAGGTTCCTTTTGCAGTAACGATTGCGATCTGCCTGATACTGATCTGGATGTATACAAATAAGGGTGGTCTTAAGACTATTATTATCACCGATACGTTGCAGACATTCTTTTTGCTACTGGCAGTTGTACTATCCATCTATTTCATGGCGGACGGTCTTGGAATTTCAGTAGTTGAAGCATTTGAAAAAGTAAAAAACAGTTCATACTCTTCTATATTCGTTTGGGAGGATCTGTTAGGAGATAAGAATCACTTCCTGAAGAATTTTATCGGAGGTATATTTGTTACCATCGCTATGACAGGACTGGATCAGGATCTTATGCAGAAGAATTTAAGTATGAGTACGATTGGTGAAGCACAGAAAAATATGTTGACATTTACCAGCATATTTGTTGTTATCAATCTGTTTTTTCTGGCAGTAGGAGCCTTATTGTATATCTATGCTGCAGAGAATAATATTGATGTTTCTGCTTTGCGCACTCCGGATTATTTATATCCTGAGATTGCATTGAATTATCTTTCCCTTGCTCCGGGCATTATCTTTATGATGGGACTTACTGCAGCTACATTTGCGACGACAGATTCAGCCCTGACGGCTCTGACAACATCTTTTTGTGTAGATTTCCTTAACTTTAATAAAAAGGCTAATCCGAACGATCCGGCATTAGTACGTCAGCGCAATTGGGTACATGTGGGCTTCTCTGTACTGATGCTTGTTGTAATTTTGATTTTCAGAATCCTCAATGATGATTCTGTTGTTACAGCAATCTTCGTAGCTGCAAGTTATACATATGGTCCGCTGTTGGGATTATTTGCTTTAGGGATTTTGACCAGATATCGTGTCAATGACAATCTGGTGCCATTTATCTGTGTACTTTCTCCGGTTATATTATTCTTGATCAATTACTTTCTGATTGTGCCACATACGACATATAGAATCGGTTACGAATTGATTGTATATAACGGATTTTTAACGGCCCTGATGCTGATCATCACATCTCCGGGTAAACAGCATGCCGATACAAAAGCACTCTAAATCTACCTAAGAATACGATTTGATATTTGTGCGTGCAAAAAAAATGCATTAAGTTTGAATTTAAACTTTTTTTTGCACGCATGTATCAATCTATAGAAGAAACCGTATCCTTTATCAAAAAGCGAATAGGAGACTTTGTCCCCGAATTCGGTATTATCCTGGGAACAGGGTTGGGGAAACTGGTCGATGAAATCGACGTCGAATTCCAGCTTATGTACTCAAATATCCCTAACTTTCCAATTTCCACCGTAGAGTTTCATTCCGGAAAACTGATTTTTGGAACTTTAAATGGCCGCAGAGTTGTCGCTATGCAGGGAAGACTTCATTACTATGAAGGATATAGTATGCGTGAAATTACTTTTCCGGTTCGCGTTATGAAGGTATTAGGCATACAAAAGCTATTTGTATCCAATGCTTCAGGCTCACTCAATCCGGAGATCAAAAAAGGAGATTTAGGAATTATAGATGATCATATCGACTTGTTGCCGGATAACCCTTTACGTGGAGGAAATGAAAATATATTCGGACCGCGTTTTCCGGATATGAGCAGACCTTATGATCCGACAATGATCAAACAGGCTATGGATATAGCTCACCGGTTAGATTTAAAAGCGCATAAAGTGGTTTATGTATCTACTCCGGGACCTAATCTTGAAACCCGAGCAGAATATCGATATATGCGTATTATTGGCGGAGATATTGTCGGTATGAGTACCGTCCCGGAAGTTATTGTTGCAAATCATATGGGATTACCTGTGTTCGCTATTTCAGTTGTGACAGACGAAGGATTTCATGAGGAACTTAAACCTGTTTCACTTCAGGAGATTGTAGATGTAGCTGCCAGATCTGAACCCAAAATGACGGCAATTATGAAAGAATTAATTGCACTACAATAATTTTGTTTTTTAGCGTTATTTTTGAAGCAGGAAACAACAAAATAAATTTCGAAAGATTGTAGATGAGAATTTTACTCCGCGTTTTAGCATTAATATGCTGTGTCAGTTTGGGACTTGGGCAAGCGCACGCTCAAGAAGGGGAAGAGTGGAGTACTGCTCTGGACTCTGCACGAGCAAAAGAGGATAACAAAAAGGATTCGGTAGAATTTACGGCAAGATATGTTCGCTATGCCACATTAGACATGCTGAAACAGGCGACTTATACCGTACAGATTGATACTTCACATCGCAATTTTCAGTACTTTAATAAGCAAAATTTACCTTGGAACCCAAGTATAAATCTGGGATCCTATGGACTGGCAAGCCGTGACCTCCTTTTCAATCCGAATAAGACGATTGGATTTCAGAGTGGGTTCCATGCTATGGAGCGCTATTTACTGCGACCAGACTCTATACAGTATTACAGAGCACGAGCCAGATATTCGGAACTGTATGCCGTCGGATTTTTCTTTGATGATCAGGTTTTTAAAGCCAAAATTGCACAAAATATTACACCGCATTGGAATATAGGAGCGGAATATCATGCAACCAATACGGATGGATATTATAAAAATCAGAATTACAGTGATCGTAAAGCGGCTGTCTTCTCCTGGTACGAATCATCCAACCTACGGTACAATATGCTTGTCAATGCGGTCTTCAATTCCTTGGATGCAACGGAGAATGGTTCGGTAGTGAATAATAATATCTTTCAGGATACCACAGGGCAGGCCAAATATACTTATGAAACAAAGTTAAGCGGGCAAACAGCAAACCGACCTTACAATAAATGGAAAGATAATTCATTTTTTCTTCGTCAGTCTTATTACATAGGCCGGTTAGATACGATCAATGCAGGGACACCCGAAATGGAGATACATCCGACCAATGCTGTTTCTCACAACTCATCTATCCGGATGCAGAAATTTTTGTTTTTTAAGAACGAAGCCGATTCATATGATGCTTTCCCGGTAGGAGGAAGTGTCCTTACACGAGATACGACCTCTATTACTAATATATCCAATGAATTTACGTATACATTCTATTTAAGACCGGGAGGAAAGCTTAAGAATGAAGCCAAGCTGGATCTGGGATTTAAAAATGATCTGATCTGGTATTCGGGCTCAAAAGATACACTTGGCAATGAATTTTTTCAGAACAGCACCGTCTGGGGGACAATAGGGTATAAGTTTAGCGACAGGGTAAATTTTCAGGGAAGAGTTGACCAAATTATACTGGGCCGTAACTTTGGTGATTACCTGTATGAAGCAAAAGCAGATGTACTGTTAAGTGAAAATGCCGGTAAGATCAGTTTGGGCGCCTATAGTCAGAATAAGTCACCGGAGATGATCTTTGACCGTTTAAATTACACCTATCATAAATGGGACAATAGTTTTGATAAAACAAAAACACAGAATCTTTCTTTTGCCTATAAAAACAATAAAATAGGATTTACAGGTAAGGCTGAGTATTTTCTGATCAGCAATTATCTTTATTTTAAGGAAGTAGATAATCCCAGCAACAATGCCGAGCTGGCAAGGCAAATAGAACCGGCGCAATTTGGAAATCTGAATTTATTGAAAATATCTGTAGGACAAAACTTTAAGTTTGGTAACTTCCATTTAAACAATTTGGTGGTCTATCAAAAATCTGATGCTGCCGGTATTTTAGCAATTCCTGAAATATACACCTGGCATAGCTTCTATTACAACAATAAATTATACAAGGTTCTGGATTTCAATCTGGGTACAGATGTCAAATTCAATACACCATTCCGTACACCGTCTTATTCGATCAATTCCGGACAGTTTTATAATGATAATGTGGGTATAGAATTTTCTACATATCCGATTGTTGATGTATGGGCTACAGCCAATATAAAAAGAGTGAACTTATTTATCAGCTATAATTTTATCAATCAATTCATTTATCCTAAAGGATATTATACTGTGAGAAGATATCCGATGAACGAAGCGAATCTTCGGTTTGGTGTGAGTTGGAAATTCTATGATTAATCAGAAGAATTTATGTGGTTGTTTTTGAGTTAATTGTATTTTAATCAATAAAAATATATTACAAATTGTTTTGTAAATCGAAATAATCGCCTATATTTGCACACGCAATCAGAAAGAACGATTGCATTTTTGAGATAATCAAAAATCCACAGACAGAATAAAATCTGTTAAAAATACAAGGAGAATTAGCTCAGCTGGTTCAGAGCATTCCGATACAAATCGGAAGAGTCACTGGTCAGAAAGCAATAGACGGTATAAAATCCGTTAAAAATACAAGGAGAATTAGCTCAGCTGGTTCAGAGCATCTGCCTTACAAGCAGAGGGTCACTGGTTCGAACCCAGTATTCTCCACACTTAATTAAAAGGAGGCTTAGCTCAGCTGGTTCAGAGCATCTGCCTTACAAGCAGAGGGTCACTGGTTCGAACCCAGTAGCCTCCACCAAAGCATCCGACAGGATGCTTTTTTTGTTATGACCTAGTTATGTATTACTTATACATTCTCTATTCCGTTAGTGCAGACCGTTATTATATTGGAGTGACGAATGATGTTGCAAATCGATTGCGTCGTCATAATTCCCGTCATAAAAAGGGTTTTACAGGAATATCAGCAGATTGGTGTATTGTTTATCAGGAATGTTATAAGACGAAGAGTGAAGCATTAGTCCGCGAACGCCAGCTTAAATCCTGGAAAAGCCGTTTAAGAATAGAAGAGCTTATTAAAAAGCCCGAATAGCTGGTTCAGATCATTCCGATAAAATCGGAAGGGTCACTGGTTCGAACCCAGTAGCCTCCACCAAAGCATCCGACAGGATGCTTTTTTTGTTATGACCTAGTTATGTATTACTTATACATTCTCTATTCCGTTAGTGCAGACCGTTATTATATTGGAGTGACGAATGATGTTGCAAATCGATTGCGTCGTCATAATTCCCGTCATAAAAAGGGTTTTACAGGAATATCAGCAGATTGGTGTATTGTTTATCAGGAATGTTATAAGACGAAGAGTGAAGCATTAGTCCGCGAACGCCAGCTTAAATCCTGGAAAAGCCGTTTAAGAATAGAAGAGCTTATTAAAAAGCCCGAATAGCTGGTTCAGATCATTCCGATAAAATCGGAAGGGTCACTGGTTCGAACCCAGTAGCCTCCACCAAAGCATCCGACAGGATGCTTTTTTTGTTATGACCTAATTATGTATTACTTATACATTCTCTATTCCATTAGTGCAGACCGTTATTATATTGGAGTGACGAATGATGTTGCAAATCGATTGCGTCGTCATAATTCCCGTCATAAAAAGGGTTTTACAGGAATATCAGCAGATTGGTGTATTGTTTATCAGGAATGTTATAAGACGAAGAGTGAAGCATTAGTCCGCGAACGCCAGCTTAAATCCTGGAAAAGCGGTTTAAAAATAGAAGAACTTATTAAAAAGTCCGACTAGCTGGTTCAGATCATTCCGATAAAATCGGAAGGGTCACTGGTTCGAACCCAGTAGCCTCCACCAAAGCATCCGACAGGATGCTTTTTTTGTTATGACCTAATTATGTATTACTTATACATTCTCTATTCCGTTAGTGCAGACCGTTATCATATTGGAGTGACGAATGATGTTGCAGATCGATTGCGTCGTCATAATTCCCGTCATAAAAAAGGCATCCCTCGCGGATGCCTGATTACTAAAATAGAGGGGAAAGGAATTAGAATTTGTATCCTACAGACAAGCCATAAGTTTCATTACGGGCACCCAGGTCTTTATTCCTTTTATTGAGGCCGTAATTGAATCTCAGGTCGAAAGTGAATTTCTCAACATCAGCTCCAACATTTATTAATGCGTCGTAGGACAGTTGTTTAAATGAAGATGTAGCAGTTGCCTTCACTTTTTTCAGATCATAGTTAAGTTGAGGTCCTGCAGATACACGTAAGTTCAATTCATCTTTTTCAAGGACTTTATATCCCACTTGTAGAGGTAGATTTGCCTGATAGAATTTTGGTGTGTACACTTTGCTGTCGTACGTATATT
This sequence comes from Sphingobacterium spiritivorum, assembly GCF_016725325.1. Taxonomy (NCBI): domain Bacteria; kingdom Pseudomonadati; phylum Bacteroidota; class Sphingobacteriia; order Sphingobacteriales; family Sphingobacteriaceae; genus Sphingobacterium; species Sphingobacterium spiritivorum. Next base: position 1,456,428 of record NZ_CP068083.1, on the reverse strand, counting down.
TTGCATTAAACATGGAAAAATTCAGTTCCGGTTGAAAGTATAATTTTTCAGCAGTACGTGCAAATACTCCTATATGTGCACCTATTTTGCCGGCTTCGTCTTTAATTGTTTTATTTCCATATGAAAAGCTGCTGTACTGTGCTCCCGCTTTTATGCCATATTCAATTTTTTGAGCATGTGCAGTTAGAGACAATCCCAAAGTAAGTGCTAATAGTGTGAATCCTGTTTTTAAGTTCTTGTTCATCTTTTTTGATTTTAGTAGATAATGAAATTTTTATTGTTGTTTAGGAATAAGACAGTGTAATTGCATTATACCCTTGTCGCATTTTAATTTTTTTTTATTTCCATCTCCGGTGTGACCATAACCAATAACAAGGCGCTTTCATAATGCTATCTTCCAGTTTCCGGATATAATTGAGTGTTATTTCACCTGCTGAAGTTTGGCCTGCGGAATCACAGATAAGATCTAAGCTAAGCGTCCATGCGTAATCACCTGCAGGAGACAATTCCCCATATACTACATAAGCATTTAAAGTCTTCGCAATTTTTTCCGCTCCGCTAAAGGCATAGGTTTGCTGATTCAGAAATGTAACAGGATAGCCATTCTCAATTCCGGGATATTGATCTGCAAGAAATACTGTGATATTTGGAGCGTTCTTTTCCTTTAATAATGTCCTTAAGGCCTTAGAGGAAGGAATAAGCCGTAAACCTTCCCGTGTTCTGATTTTTGTGAAGAGGTGATCAAACAGAACACTTTTTAAAGGTTTGTAAAGTGCTTGTACAGGTTTGTTTAACACACCTGGCAGGCGATTCAGAAGTTCCCAGTTTCCATAGTGACCCATCAGCATAATAATATGTCTCTTTTCGCGGTAAGGCGTGTCCAGTAGCTGTGTATTTTGCAAATGGAGTTTGGGTGAACGAAATATACCCGATAGTTGTTCAGTGACAATTCGGCCAAGTATACAATAGAAATCATGTACATGATGTACAATCGAAGTATACGACATGTCGGGAAATGCTCTGGCGAAGTTTTGAATAACGACATTATATCGATAGCGAAATATTCGTCCGATTATAAATCCTGTAATACGGTATATGCTGTTCATGTGTTGAGCACTACGATTCGTTTTATTACTCTGTTTCTGCGCTTTCATGTATCGCATTTATAAGGGTATACAGCATCCATAGGAAAGAAATAAAAATTAATCCGCCGAGAATAAAAGAGTAGATGAGGAGGCTCATGTTTAACATTGTTTTTTAATAGTTTTGACAATTGGTTTGGCTTTTACCCTTAAAAAGAGGAGAAAAGTATTGGTGAAAACGGCAAAAAGAAAAAAAACAGAAAAAGGATGAGGGTAAATGATTTTTGAGTTGTCTTAGCTATAAATTGAAGAATAAATAACGTATTTAAATTATTTCGATGTTAGCAGGTATTGAACATATTCCGCTTCAAAAGGAACACAAGTTTGAAATGATCTTCAGAGAACATTTCAAGGATCTCCATCGGTATGCTTTTCGTTTCCTGGAGGATTCAGCTATTGCAGAAGAGGTGGTACAGCAGGTATTTATGAGGCTTTGGGAGCGCGACTGGGAGACAGATATCCACACTTCCTTAAAAGCCTACCTCTATCGTGCAGTGTATCATGAAAGTCTCAATACACTTAAGCGCGAGCAATTAAAAAGAAGGTATCAGGAATACCAGTTGCTGCATGAAAAAGATACAGAGTATATGGATCAGGGAGATTCGGAATTAAAGAAACAATTGCATCATGCACTGTTACAGCTGCCGGAGAAAAGCCGGGCTGTTTTTGAGATGAGTCGGTTTCAGGATTTAAAGTATAAGGAGATTGCAGATCTGCTCAACTTATCCATCAAGACCGTAGAAGGCCATATGAGCAAGGCATTGCGCCATCTGCGTGTACATCTGGTAGATTATTTAACCTTGTTAATCATCTCTTTACTATTTGGGTTATGAAAGACGTGTTAGTGACAAAATATATTGTAGGAGATGCTTCTCCGGAAGAGGTTCTTGTGGTAGAACAATGGATCTCCAGTAATCATGAAAATGAAAAAGTGTATCAACAAATGAAGAAAGCCTGGGAACTGAGTAAGCAAACAACTGTCCCGGAAGATATCGATGTCGATCGGGTCTGGGCAGATTTTGTACGGAGAAAGAATGAACGAGAGGAAGCTCAGGTCAAATATGAAAAACCTTCAAAGTTCTTTTCGGTCAAATGGATGATCGCAGCTGTCACCTTGTTGTGTTTGGGTATTTCTCTTTATTTCTTTGCAGTACAGTCTGCCGTGGATAAGCAATTGCAATCTTTTGCTGATGTCCGGAGGGATCAGTTACCTGACGGAAGTGTAGTTACGTTAAATAAATATTCTCAGATCGCCTATTCTGAGTCCTGGTTAAGTAAAAACAGATCAGTGAAACTTACATCCGGAGAAGTATTTTTTGAAGTGAAAAGAGATGAAAAGCATCCATTTGTAATCGATGCGGGTAAAACTAAAATTACTGTTCTGGGAACCAGTTTTCACGTAAGACGTAGTAATGGCGAAACAGAAGTAATTGTTGCCTCCGGCTCAGTAAGTGTACGCAGTGCAGATCAGGAGGTCATCTTAAAGCCGTTACAATCTGTTCTGATAAGTGATACGCTGAGAAATAAGCTTAAGGTAGATACTGTTCCCGATCAATTGTATCGCTACTATGTACATCAGGAATTTGTATTTGAGAATACACCATTGCCACGGGTAATTGAAATACTGAATAAGGCCTACGATCAGCACCTGGTTTTGATCAACCCGAAGCACCGGCAGCTTTTGCTTACAGCAACTTTTGAGCAGCAGCCATTATCCGAAATTATCAAAGTGCTCCTGGAGACCTTTGATTTAAAAATTGAGAAAAAGGGGGATGAGTACCATATCAAATAAAATCATGTCTAAAAATAACATATCATACTTGTCAAAAAATCTATTATGCTCACTTTTTGTTGCAGTCTGTATGTGTGCATACGCTGGTGCGCAGGAAAAATTAGCACAGCAGATCAAAATTCCGGCTTTCAAAAATACATCAATACGTGATATCTTTGAACAGATTAAATCATCCAATCAAATTCTTTTTTCTTATAACAGCCAGTTAATCAATCAGGATAGCATCGTCAATGTTCCGGCGTACACTGGTGTGCTGGTGGGTTATCTTGAAAATCTGCTGGGAGATCAGTTCAGTTTTAAGGAGACAACCTCTCATGTAATTATCTCCTATTCTCCACAAAAGATGGATGTAGATGTTCATATCCCCGCTCAGATAAATAACAGAGTGATGATAACGGGATATATAAAAGATATCCGTACCAATAAGGCTATTCAATATGCCAGTATCTATGATAAAAATGCATTTGTATCTACCTTAACAGATAAGAACGGGTATTTCGAACTTGATATCAAGAAGCCGGAGCAGCTTGTCGCTATATCAATGAGTAAGGAAAACTACAGAGATACATCTATTATTCTGCTGTTGCCCATAGAGGCTACCAAATTGGCAAAAAAGGGGAAACTGGGATATTATTCAGATTATAATAAAGAAAAAGGAATATTTACCACCTATCTCGGGAATTTGTTTTCTAATTCTTCGCGAAAGATTCAGAGTCTCAATCTGGGAGGTGTGTTTGCATATAGCCCTTTTCAGGTATCCATGACACCGGGACTGAGCACACACGGTTTTTTTGAATCTCAGGTTGTCAATAAGTTTTCTCTTAACGTATTGGGTGGCTATACTGCCGGAGTGGATGGGTTCGAGATAGGCGGAGCGTTAAATATCAATCAATACAATATGCGCGGTACACAGATCGGAGGTCTTGTAAATGTCGTAGGAGGAAATGTGAAAGGATTACAATTAGCAGGAGCTGGAAATGTGGTGGTTAATGATTTGTCGGGAGTACAAATCGGAGGACTATGGAACAAAGTAGATACCGTAAAGTCAGGACTACAGCTTGCAGGAGCACTTAATATTGCCAATTCTTCACAAGGAAGCCAGATTGCCGGACTGGTTAATGTATCGCGCTCAGAAGTAAGTAACCAATTGGCAGGAGCTGTTAATGTGGCCAAAAAAGTAAAAGGAGTGCAGATCGCCGGTTTGATTAATATTGCTGATAGCAGTGACTACCCGATTGGTCTCTTTAACCTCATAAAAAACGGATATAAAGAATTGTCTGTCAGTGCCGACGAAAGCAAGTTGGTAAGCCTTAATTTCAGGTCGGGAGGACGTGTGTTATACAGCCTTATCAGTGCAGGGTATTATTGGGACGATCCGGATCTCAAGTATGCTTTAGAATTTGGAGTAGGAGCAAATATGATTCGTAAGAAAAAGTTCTCACTGGCAGCTGAACTGATCAGCAGAACAAGTTATGATGAAGATTTCAAGAATGACTATTTCAGAGCGGGTCTGCGGGTAATCCCAAGATTTCATCTGTCAAAACATCTGGCTATATATGCCGCACCTTCTTTCCATTATTCAGAGCATATAGTTCCTGATGCAGACAAAGAGCCGGTTAAATGGAAGTTTTTCGGTTCAGATAAAAAATCGGATACCTTCCATGGAGGAGGTTCAGTGGGGCTTGTATTCAATTGGTAATCTGAACAATTAAGCTCTGCAGATCAGAGGTCATGATTAATACCTCTGATCTGTTTAATAAATTTTATATCTCTCTTATTTTAATATTGCGGAAAGCTACAGAATCTGTATGGTTCTGAAAAGCAATTTTGCCTTCAGTAGCTTTTGCAAAATCAGGGTGCACCTTCAGATTGCTTTGCTGCACTTTTGCTTTCCAGGCAGGACCACTTAGATCTTCTTCTGCAGTCAGTATACCATTGAGGTAAAAGCTTACTTTCCCATCTTTTTGAACAATTCGTGATGAATTCCATTCCCCGAAAGGTTTTGGTTTGGACTGATTTCCCATACAACTTACATCATAGATACAGCCAGCCCAATGCGTACTGTCTTTCTGGTGTCTGGGTTCCGCATTTGCATTGTCCAGAAGTTGCATTTCCACTCCAGTTGCAAATGTAGCGCTATACTTTGGGTCTTCCTGTACATTGATAAACACGCCGCTGTTTCCTCCTTTGGCAATACTCCAGTCGAATACTAATTCGAAGTTTTTATAGTTTTTATCTGTTGTAAGATCTCCGAATATACCGTCTTTCTTGTGCGGTGAGCAGGCCAGTATCCCATTGTTCACAATCCATTTGGAATCTTTGGCTGTGCTGTTAAAAATATGCCACCCTTCAGTATTATCTCCGTTAAAAAGAAATTGCCATCCTGCCTTTTGTTCAGCTTCTGTAATGGGCTTAGAAGTCGAGTTGGAGTTTGAACAGCTTTGAAAGACAAAAATCAGCAATGTAATAAAAAGGAGATGTTTGTTTATAAAGTACATATGTATTCGTATTGGTTTTTGGTAAAGATATAAAAATTATAATTTCTTAATTGTCTGAAAATGATTAGTTAATATAGTTTTATCTTTTTTGTAAAAACCAATCTGCATATGAAGCGAGAAGTAGATTTAGTCATTCTGTCGGATGTCCACCTGGGTACATATGGATGCAGAGCTCAGGAGCTTTTGCAGTATCTCAGGTCCATAAAGCCACGCAAACTTATTCTGAATGGTGATATCGTAGATATCTGGCAATTCAAAAAAAGTTATTTCCCCGATTCACATTTGCTGGTTATAAAATATATTTTTGAACTCGCCTGTCAGGACACAGAAGTCATTTATATCACTGGTAATCACGATGAGATGCTTCGGAAATTTGCAAACGTGCATTTTGGTAATATCCTGCTGACGAATAAAATAATTCTCAATCTTGGCGGTAAACTGGCCTGGATCTTTCATGGAGATGTATTTGATGCTTCCGTTCATCATGCAAAGTGGTTGGCAAAATTGGGAGGCTGGGGCTATGATAAGCTTATTCAGCTCAATAATCTGGTAAACTGGGCGCTGACGAAAATGGGTAGAGAGAAATACTCGTTTTCAAAAAAAATAAAAAACAGTGTCAAGAAAGCGGTGAAATATATTAATGATTTTGAAGAGACAGCTTCAGAGCTCGCGATAGAACAAAATTATGATTACGTTATCTGCGGACATATCCATCAGCCTCAGATCCGGACGGTCAAAACAAAAAAAGGGGAGACTATCTACCTCAATTCAGGAGACTGGGTCGAAAATCTGACAGCATTAGAATACCATGAAGGTGAATGGGAGATGTTTGTATATGAAAACAGTAAACATCTGTTAGGCAAATATCCCACTCCTGAAGTTTCATTTAAAACCTCTATAGATCAGCTTCTGGAGAATATTCTGAAATCCAGATAAAAAATTAGAATTGAATGATTTCGTGGATTTGTTCCTGTACAAATTTCACCGTTGTTGATTGAAACAGCTGTTGATCTTCATTCAGTTCGGATTGAATATGCGGGATGTGAATTTTGAGAGGAAGTACATGCATGCGGAGGTAGTTACAAACTCCTGTAAAGTGATCCACGCCTCTGATGTTACCATACTTTCCACTTGATACGCCTACCAAAGCTACTTTTTTGTTGAAGAAGCTTACCGGAAAGGTACAGGCATCGATAAATACCTTAAGCACTCCGGGGTAGCTGCCATTGTATTCAGGGATAACAAAAATAAACTTTTTAGCTGCCGACACCTGCTCCTGAATGATGCTGAAGGCTTCGCTGCGGTGGTTGTAGAGGTCTGATACGATGATGTTTTCGGGAAGATCTCCTAAGGATAATAAACTCCAGTCTTCTCCTTTGCGTCTGAGTTCCTGTTGATAATATGATGCCACCTTCAGGGAGTGACTTCCCACTCTGTTTGTTCCCGATATAATTAAATTCATTGTCGTCTTGTTACTTACAAAAACCGCCCCGTACAGAGGTTACGATATCATTGATTTTTTGTATCTTAGCGGTCTGTGGTTTAGTGGACTAAACTGCTATCAAAAGTACGAATTTAACATCATTTAAGCATTTTATTCATAAATCGTCATTAAATTTGTCGTTTAAGCAGAACAAAAGCAGGTTTTTTTTGATGGTTTATTCGAATTAAGAGGCATATAACGTTTTAGATTATCATTCAATGGGTAAAATTATAGCTATCGCAAATCAAAAGGGAGGAGTAGGGAAAACCACTACTTCTATTAACCTGGCTGCGAGTTTGGCCGTGTTAGAATATAAAACACTTCTGGTTGATGCTGATCCTCAGGCTAATTCAACGTCTGGTATCGGTTTTGATCCAAGAGGAATCAAAGCAAGCGTATATGAGTGTCTGGTCAATGACCTGAGCGCCCGCGAAGCTATTCAAGCCACCGAGACTCCAAATCTGGATCTGCTTCCGGCACATATTGATCTGGTCGGAGCGGAGATCGAGATGATCAATATGCACGAGCGTGAATACAAAATGAAGAAGATTCTGGATGAGATCAAAGACGATTACGATTTTATCATCATTGATTGTTCACCTTCTTTAGGATTGATTACGATCAATGCCCTTACCGGTTCGGATTCGGTTATTATTCCGGTACAGTGTGAATACTTTGCGCTTGAAGGACTTGGTAAATTATTGAATACAATTAAGATTGTTCAAAACAGGTTAAATACAAATCTGGAAATCGAAGGAATCTTACTGACAATGTATGACGTGCGTCTTCGCCTGTCCAATCAGGTAGTGGAAGAAGTCCGTACACATTTTAATGATCTGGTATTTAGTACTATTATTCAACGGAATACGCGTTTGAGCGAAGCTCCGAGTTTTGGTATCTCCGTAATTATGCATGACGCGTCCTGTAAAGGAGCGATTAATTACCTGAACCTGGCAAGAGAGATTCTGGAAAAAAATGGAATGGTTAAAGAGGAAAAGCAAACGGTAACTGCATAATATGGCTGCACAACAACGTAAAACAGGATTAGGAAAAGGGCTTGGGGCATTGCTCCAAAATGAAAATATTGAAGTATCCAGATCATCAAGTGTATCGGAGTCTGATGTAATGGAAAAAGGAAAAACTTCCGGCAGCATTAATTTTATCAAAGTAGACGAGATCACCGTCAATCCTTTTCAGCCGCGTACAGATTTTGACGAGCAGGCTCTTCAGGAATTATCCGAATCTATACAGCTTCAGGGATTAATACAGCCGATTACTGTTCGTCAGGTAGGCGATAACGCTTATCAGCTGATCAGTGGTGAGCGTCGTTTGCGTGCTTCCAAACTGGCGGGTATCACTTCCATTCCGGCATATGTACGTACTGCCAATGACCAGCAAATGCTGGAAATGGCACTTATCGAAAATATTCAACGTGAAAACCTGAATGCCATTGAGGTGGCGCTGAGTTTTCAACGTATGATAGAAGAATGCAACCTTAAACAGGAAGAGTTGGGTGATCGTGTGAGTAAAAACCGCTCTACGGTGACGAACTATCTGCGCCTGTTGAAGTTGCCTCCCGTCATACAGGCGGCAATTCGTGACGGACAGCTTACTATGGGACATGCCCGCGCGCTTATCAATGTAGGTGAAGTAGATAAACAACTGTATATCTTTAAAGAAATCATTGAAAAGGGACTTTCCGTACGTAAAGCCGAGCAATTGGTGCGTGAAGTACAACAAGCTGCTGCCCGTAAGAAAGCTCCTTCAGATAAAAAAACAGCACTGACTTTTCAATTTCAAAAAATAGAAGACGATCTGGCAAGTAAATTTGCTTCAAGAGTAAAACTAAACGTTAAGTCATCTACAAAAGGAAAAGGAGCTATTGAGATTCCTTTCGAATCAGAAGATGATCTGAGCCGAATCCTGGAGTTATTGGATTGGTAATTTATAGAATGATGATAAAGTACCTGTTCACTCTTTTCGTTCTGATTTCCACTACAGTAGCCTGCTTTGCTCAAAAAGCGGATACCGTCAAAACTATTCCCGCAAAGAATACAAAACCGGAAATAGAAAAAGTCGTTACTCAGGATACGATCAAGAAGGAAGAATCTCGAAAAGAAAGAAGAAAGAGAGAAAAGGCCGAAAAGGAAGCAAAGGAAAAGGCGGAAGAAGTTTTTAAAGACTCTGCCCGTCTTGCCATTGAACACAAGTCCAAAGTCGCCTGGAAAAGATCTCTTATCCTTCCCGGATGGGGGCAACATTATAACGGAGGTGTATGGTGGATCAAAGTTCCGGTCATATACGGGGGGTTTGTATCTACAGGTCTTATCATAGAATTTAACCAAAGATATTACAGCCAGGTACTTAAAGAGCTGGATTTTCGTATTTCCACAGGGGATACAGAAAGGAAAGATCCAGAACTACAAGGAATGTCTACCACAGGACTGATACAGGCTAAAGACAATTTCAGAAGAAACCGTGATCTGGCTATATTAGGTACACTGGGTTGGTATGGATTGAACATTGTAGAAGCCTATGTCGATTCTATGCTTAAGAACCGATGGAATATTGGGGATGCAAAAAAAGTAAATATCCGGTTTTCTCCTACTATTATTTCTAACAACAGTTATGCTTTCCAAAGCGGCCCTATTCGGCCGTCTATTGGTCTAAAAATGACAATGCAATTCAAATAATACACGCAAACCTCTTTGTAAATCCATTTAAGTCATTAAATTAGCGTGGTAAATATTTTGACTTGAAGAAAAAATCCTGATAATATGAATATCTGTCTATCTCACACCACATTTACGGGAGTAGATATGATTCGGATAGACCATATTACAGTTAAAAAACAAATTATATCCATATGAAAATAGTCCTTTTGGGATACGGCAAAATGGGACAGCTCATCGAGAAATTCGCACAAAAGCGAGGTCATGAGGTGATACTTGTTGTTGATCAGCATAACAGAGAAACATTAACGGCTCAAGATATACAGGATGCCGATGTGGCTATCGATTTCAGTGTGCCATCAGGAGCGCTGGAGAATATCAGTCTGTGTTTTGAAGCATCCGTGCCACTTGTTGTAGGTACAACAGGATGGTACGACCATCTGGATGAGGTAAAGGATATTTGTCTGGAGACCGATCAATCCTTATTATATGGTTCTAATTTCAGCATTGGCGTAAATATTTTCTTCCATATCAATAAAATGCTGGCCAAAGCTATCCAGCCCTATCATCAATATGATGTGCAGGTAGAAGAAATCCACCACGTGCATAAGCTGGATGCCCCAAGCGGGACAGCTATTACTATTGCAGAAGGTATTCTGAATAATAGCGACACCAAGCAGCAATGGGTAAATGAACTGGTAGATGAAGGAGACGGTATCATTCCTAAACCAAATGAATTGCTGATCGAAAGCCTGCGTATCGAAGAAGTACCGGGAACGCATACTGTACTCTATAGTTCAGAAGTAGACCAGATCGAATTTAAACATACCGCACATAACCGCGAAGGGTTTGCGCTTGGAGCTGTTATAGCGGCAGAGTGGCTTAAGGGTAAAAAAGGATTCTATCAGGTAACCGAAATGTTTGACTTTAATAAGTAAATCATATGATCAGTATTATTGTATTTATAGTATTCACTCTTGTTGCCTTATTCGGACTTTGGCAGCTTTTTGTCAAAGCAGGAAAACAAGGATGGGAGTCCATCGTACCTTTTTATCGGGAATATGTATTCGCACAATTAACGGGAAAGCCAACCTGGCAGGTATTTCTATTACTGATTCCGATCGTTAATATCTTTATCTTCTATGGTCTTTACCTGGACTTTATCAAATCCTTTGGTAAGTTTAGATTTTGGGAACATGCCGCGGCGATATTAGTTCCTTTTATCGTATTGCCTATGTGGGCAAAAGATCCTCAGGTAAAATACCTGGGATTGTCTGCTACAGAAGAATTCAAAAAGAAATATCCGTACAAGAAATCTGTCGGAAGAGAGTGGGCAGATGCGATTGTCTTTGCGATCGTTGCCGCTTATTTTATCAGAAGCTTTGTGATCGAATTGTATTTTATACCATCCGGATCGATGGAAAAAAGCTTAATGACAGGAGATTGTATCGTCGTAAGTAAATTTCACTACGGTGTTCGTCTGCCTATTACACCAATAGCCTTTCCTTTAGCACATCATACCATGCCGCTTTTAGGTACAAAAGCCTATTCGACTATAATCCAGTGGCCGTATCGTCGTTTGCCGGGATTACAGGAAATCAAGCGTAATGATATATTTGTTTTCAATCTTCCTGAAGAGGCTGATCCGCCGTTAAGCCGGCCTATCGACAAACGGGAAAATCTGATCAAACGTTGTGTGGGACTTCCTGGCGATATTATCACGCTTAAAGAGTCTGTATTATTCGTGAATAACAAACCCGGTTTTGATCCGCCGGAAGGAATGATGGATTATTTTGTTTTTACTGATGGAACAGGGCTGAATCCTGATCGTATGTTAGAAAAACGTATTGAATTCTATTCCGCAGGTCAGGAGCCTTATCAGGTGTTTTTGACTAAAGCAGAATTGGCCGATATGAAAACATGGCCGAATATCAAGCAAATCATCCCTAATATTGCCAAACCTACAGATATAGATCAGGGAGAAGGCATATTTCCACACAATCCCAAATATCACTGGAATGTCGATAACTTCGGACCGTTGCAAATCCCTAAAAAAGGATGGACAGTTCAGCTTGACAGTATGACTATGCCTCTTTATGAACGTGCAATCCGTGTATATGAAGGAAATGAAGTGGAGACTAAAGCGGACGGTATTTATATCAATGGAGCCAAAGCAACAAGCTATACTTTCAAAATGAATTATTACTGGATGATGGGTGATAACCGCCACAACTCCAGAGATGCCCGCGTATGGGGATTAGTTCCAGAGGATCATATCGTAGGAAAACCTCTTTTTGTATTATACAGCAAAGATAAAGATGGCTCAGGATTCTCGAGTTTCAGATGGAATAGAGTATTTAAAAGCATAAACGATTAAAGAAGCGAAGGACACAACTTCATGTGGTATATTATATTTGGAATAACAGCTCTCCTGTCCGTATATGGGGTCTGGAGATTGTTTGAAAAGGCAGGGGAACAAGGGTGGAAGGCTATTATTCCATTGTACAGAGAATATGTGATGGCGCAACGTACGGCCAGGCCAACATGGACGGTGTTACTTCTCCTTGTACCTATCGTTAATGTCTTCGTATTTTACGGTATCTGGTTTGACTTCATCAAATCTTTTGGTAAGAGGCGATTTTGGGAACATGCAGCCGTTGTATTGATTCCCTTTATGATTCTGCCGCTGTGGGGACACGATAAGAATGTAAAATATCTCGGAGCATACAATACTGCAGCGTTTAAGAAAAAATATCCTTATACCAAATCATTCGCAAGAGAATGGGCGGATGCTATTGTATTTGCTGTTATTGCCGCCTCATTGATCCGGGGATTTTTGATTGAAGCTTATATGATTCCTACCGGCTCAATGGAAAGGAGTCTGTTGGTAGGTGATTTTCTATTTGTCAGTAAGTTAAATTACGGTCCCCGTATTCCTATTACTCCGCTGGCTTTCCCGTTTGCACACCATACTATGCCGGTTACAGGTGGCAAAGCTTATTCCGAATGGATTCAGGTCCCTTATAGACGACTCCCAGGGTTTCAGGATATCAAACGCAATGATGTAGTTGTTTTTAATTATCCGATGGAAGCTGATGCGCCTTATAACCGACCAATAGATAAAAGGGAAAACTATATTAAGCGACTGGTTGGAATGCCCGGCGATAAAGTGACCATGAAAAGCAAGAGATTGTTGATCAATGGAGAACCTGCTTTTACGAATGAGGATATGCAGCATGGCTATCTCGTCTTTACAGATGGTTCCGGTCTGGATCAAAAAGAGTTGGTTCGTAAGCGATACGAGGCTACTGAAAGTTTTATAGAACCCTATCTTCTTCATATTACGCCGGAAGAATCAGAAGATGTAAAGAAATGGGCACACGTGGAACAAGTCATTTCGTTTCAGAATCAGAATTCAGCATTTCCGCATATCGATAAATGGGACTGGACATTTGACAATTTTGGTCCGGTTGTCGTTCCTTCAAAAGGCTGGACAGTTAAGCTTGACAGCATGACCATGCCCCTTTATGAGCGTGCTATCCGCGTGTATGAGGGAAATACACTGGAAGAAAAAAAAGATGGTATTTATATCAATGGAGCTAAAGCAACAAGCTATACTTTCCAAATGAATTACTACTGGATGATGGGCGATAACCGCGACAATTCTGAAGACTCCAGGGGATGGGGATTTGTACCGGAAGACCATATTGTAGGCAAAGCGCTATTTGTATGGCTGAGCTGGGATAAGGACGGTAGTTTCATGTCAAAAATAAGGTGGAACAGAATATTTAAAGGAATAAAATAAACATCCTTACGGATACTAAAAATCCTCCCCTGAATAACATTCGGAGGAGGATTTTTAGTATTATAAAGTCTTATTCCTTCTTTGTTAAGGATTACTTTAACGCGGCTAAATATCGCTTTATTGTTTCTTCAAGACCCAGATAGAGTGCATCTGCTATAAGGGCATGTCCTATGCTTACTTCCAGTAGACCGGGGATATGCTGATTAAAATAAGTCAGATTATTCAGATCCAGATCATGACCTGCATTGATGCCCAGTCCCACTTCGTTTGCTTTTTGGGCAGCCTTAAAATAAGGTTGTATAGCTGCTTCGCGTTCATCCAGAAATGCCGTTGCATACGCTTCTGTATACAACTCGATACGGTCAGTGCCCGTTTCTGCTGCGGCTTCTACCATTTCCGGGTCAGGATCTACAAATATAGACACCCGGATACCATGATCTTTAAAAAGCTTGCACATTTCCTTTAAATAAGCCTGATGCTTAATGGTGTCCCAACCATGATTGGATGTAATCTGCCCTTCCTCGTCCGGAACAAGCGTCACCTGAGCCGGTTTATTGGCTAACACAAGATCAACAAATTTCTGTTCCCTGCAATTGCCTTCAATATTAAATTCTGTTGTAATATTTTCTTTCAGATCATACACATCTGTATAGCGGATATGGCGTTCATCCGGTCGTGGATGTACGGTGATGCCCTGAGCACCAAACCGTTCGCAGGCTAAAGCTGCAGCTAATACGCTCGGATTATTTCCCCCTCTGGAATTACGAAGAGTGGCGATCTTATTGATATTTACAGATAATCTGGTCATAATGAGATGTAATTAGAGTATGCGTATACAAACATAAATATAAAGAGAGACTTCTGTGTGTTTTTGTCAATTATTAACACACATCTTTAGTCGATTTTTTTTAACTTGCGGGATATATCAATTTTAAATGGATTCGAGTTTCTTAAGTGGTTTTAGGCTGTTAGATATTGTGGACATCTTGCTGGTGGCCATTATTATTTATTATGTCTACAGCCTGATAAGAGGAACCATTGCTGTTAACATCCTTATAGGAGTAGCGTTATTTTACGGGATATATCTTATTGTCAAGCAGATGGAGATGCGTTTGCTGACAGAAATCTTTGGCGGATTTATTTCAGTTGGATCCATTGCACTGATTGTAGTATTCCAACAGGAAATCAGGCGTTTTTTGCTTCATGTAGGTAAGAATATATCCATGAAACGGAAGAAGTACCTGTGGTCATTCTTAGGTAACAAAAAAGCCGTTGCCAGTGAAAATACTGAATTTCTGAGACCGATTATTGACGCATGCCGCAGTATGTCCAAATCCAGAACCGGAGCTTTACTGGTTTTTGCTAAATATTTTGACGAAGAATACTATCAGAGTAGCGGAGAGCTTATAGATGCACATATCTCCAAGCGGCTGATTGAAAGTATATTTAATAAACTAAGTCCTTTACATGATGGGGCGGTGGTAATTGTAGACAACAAAATTATGTCTGCAAGTTGTGTATTGCCCCTGTCAGATAGTGAAGATCTGCCTTTGCAATTTGGATTACGCCACCGGGCAGCGATTGGTGTGACAGAGATCAGTGACGCCATCGCCGTTGTCGTATCAGAAGAGACAGGTGAGATTTCCTTTGCCAAGGACGGTAATGTGAATATGAATATTACACACGAAGAGCTGGAAGAGCTTTTGAAGGCAGAATTATAACCTAACCAATGCATAACATATTTAAGAACCTAACCTTTCAAGTTCTTACTGCTATTATTTTAGGTGTCCTTGCAGGCATCTATTTCCCTGGTTTTGCGGATACAGCAAGAATCATCAGTGAGACTTTTATCAATATGATCAAAATGGTCATTGCGCCTATCATCTTTTTAACCATAGTGCTCGGCATAGCCAGCATGGGAGATATGAAAAAGGTAGGACGCGTAGGCGGTAAAGCACTTCTTTATTTTGAAATTGTCACCACATTTGCACTTATTATAGGTCTTTTTGTGGCTCACTACACTGAGCCGGGAAGAGGAGTCAACTTTAATCATGAAGGGGTCGCGGATATTCAGAAATATAAGAATGAAGCTGCAGAAATCAACTGGATAGAATTTTTTACCCATATTGTTCCTTCCAATGTGTTCAAAGCATTTACGGATGGAAATATCCTGCAGGTCTTATTCTTTTCTATATTATTCGGACTTGGCTTGACAAAACTTGGTGAACAGGGACAGCCATTGCTGCGGAGCTTTGACCGGTTTTCAAAAGTACTCTTCAATATTATGAAGATGATTATGAGGCTGGCTCCTTTCGGCGCTTTCGGAGGAATGGCCTATACAATAGGAACACACGGAATAGAGGCACTGGCGCCTATGGGGCGACTTATGCTTTCGGTATATGCCACCATGATTCTATTCATTTTCGTATGTCTGAATATTATCTGTCGTATGTATAAATTCAGCCTGTGGAAATACCTCAAATTTATAAAGGAAGAAATCCTGATCGTATTGGGGACCTCGTCTTCCGAATCTGTGTTACCCAATATTATGCAAAAGATGGAGGACTTTGGATGTGCCCGTTCTGTCGTTGGGTTGGTGATTCCGACAGGTTATTCCTTCAATCTGGACGGAACGACTATTTATCTGTCTATGGCTACCATCTTTTTAGCGCAGGTTTTTCATGTGGATCTGACCTTTGCACAACTGTTAACTATTATCGGAATATTGTTAGTGACAAGTAAAGGTGCTGCCGCTGTTACGGGCGGAGGTTTTATTGTTCTGGCAGGTACATTGACAGCACTCAAGGTTATTCCGGTAGAAGGAATGGCCATATTGCTGGGAGTAGACCGCTTCATGAGTGAAGCAAGGGCAATCACTAATCTGATCGGAAATGGTGTCGCTACAGTGGTCATCGCAAAGAGCGAAAAGGAATTCGATGAGGAAAAGTATCAGCACGCTATTTCTGAATTATAGAAATACATTCAGATGGATTTCATAAATCGCTGTATCTGTGGATTCTGATTGCTTTTATCCCATACCGCAAAGATTTGTGTACGCTGTGGAATTGCCTTAAGTTCAATTGCTGTTACATCTTCCGTATGAAGCTGAGCTAAAGAAGTAGGTATAATGGAGATGCCCATGCCGCATCCGACCAAGGAGAATATAGTCGGGCCATGAATAGCCTGATGCGTGATTCTGGGATAAAATCCGCTGTCACTGCAAAGATTCACAATCTGCTGAAAATAAAATTCACTTTTGGCATTTGGAAATAAAATAAAGTCTTCGTCCTTTAATATACGTAAATCTTTAAAATGATAGTTTCCAAAACGGTGATTCCGGGGAAGGATAAGTGTGAATGTCTCTTCGAATACCCGTAGAATATGCATCTGGTCTCTGACCTGATTGGAGCGCATAAAACCAATGTCGATGTCTCCGTTTTCCAGTGCCGGTAATTGTTCAAAATTGTTCATCTCTTCAAATCGAAGATGTATCGCCGGATAGGCGGTGTGGAACTTTTTAATCGCTTCCGGAAGAAAAGAAGACATTGCCGATGCTACAAACCCGATCTTCAATGTACCTGCTGATCCTGTGTGGAACTGATCCAGACGTTCCATACTCCGCTCCACCTGTTGTAAAATGTGAATGGCTTCCGAATAAAATAATTCACCCAGATCACTTAATGATATTTTTTTGTTTAGCCTGTCGAACAATGCTACTCCCAGTTGTTGTTCCAGTACTTTTATCTGCTGACTCAGTGCAGACTGTGAAATATGTAACTTATCCGCTGCCTTATGGTAATGTAATTCCTCAGCCAAAGCTTTGAAATAGCGAAG
Organism: Sphingobacterium spiritivorum; assembly: GCF_016725325.1. Classification (NCBI taxonomy): domain Bacteria; kingdom Pseudomonadati; phylum Bacteroidota; class Sphingobacteriia; order Sphingobacteriales; family Sphingobacteriaceae; genus Sphingobacterium; species Sphingobacterium spiritivorum. The sequence continues at coordinate 1,439,202 of NZ_CP068083.1, read as the reverse complement.
CTGACGTAATTCTATTTGATTAGTTTTGCTTATCATTATTTAAGTTTTATTAATCATTACTTATGGTGAAAATAGGTAAATTTGGTCAAATGGTAGTACTAAAAGAGCAATAACATGAAATTTGAAGAAAATAAACCTTTAGATATCGTCCTTAACGATTTATTTGAGCATTACAGAAAGAATGTGACTGCTGTAGGTCAGATTACAGATGCTTTATTGCAGAAAGGTGTGGTATCCTCACAGGAAGATATTGTAAATGATCATATTGCTTTCCGTACCCTGGGAGTTCCTCATTTGGGTATCGCCTCATTCGAAAAGATCTTTTTGGCCTATGGGTATAAAAAAATGGATCACTATTATTTTGAAGGAAAAAAACTGGATGCGTACTGGTTCAAACCTCCGAGTACGGATTATCCGCGAATATTTGTTTCTGAACTTATAGTTTCTCAATTGAGTGAAGAGGCTCAGGCTATCATTCATAGATATACAGATGGAATTACAGCAGATCCTGTTGATACCCTGAATCTCGAAAATGGTCAGGAAGCTGCAGATTTTCTTCAGAAACCTTTGTGGAAGCTCCCTTCGTCTGCAGATTATACACGTCTGCTTCAAGAAAGTGAATATGCAGCCTGGGTTATTTTCAACCGGTATTATCTGAATCATTATACCATCAGTATCCATGAACTTAAAGATGGCTATAATACATTGGAAGAATTTAACAGTTTTGTAGAAGGACTGGGAATCAAGCTGAATACATCTGGTGGTAAGATTAAGACCAGTGAAGATGGATTATTGAGGCAGTCCAGTACTGTCTCGGCACTTTATGACGCACAATTTTCGGATGGAGTCACTTTACAGATCGCCGGAAGTTATGTAGAATTTGCGGAAAGAAGTGTATTGCCTGAATTTAAAGATACGCCGAAGGATCAGATAACAGCCGCACAACGCAGGGATGGATTCGAGACCAATAATGCGGATAAAATCTTTGAAAGTACCTATACAACTCAAATAAAAAATAAGTAATATCTCTTCGGTAGAACAGGTGAGCATATGGAAGAAAAACTTCGGATATTAAGTGAAGTACTCGAAGGGGAGCTGTTGTGGGATAATCAGACAAAGATACTCTATGCAACGGATGCCTCTGCATATCGGGAAATGCCGACTGCTGTAGCCTATCCCAGAAATGTGAAAGATCTGCAGGAGTTAATTGCATTTGCCAGGAAGGAAAAAAGTGCATTGATTCCCCGTACTGCGGGCACTTCTCTGGCCGGACAGGTGGTAGGGAATGGGATTGTTGTGGATGTGTCTAAATATTGGACAAAAGTAGTAGAGATCAATAAAGAAGAGTCATGGGTACGTGTACAGCCCGGAGTGATACGTGACGAATTGAATATGTATCTGAAGCCTTACGGGCTTTACTTTGGGCCGGAGACATCTACAGCTAATCGTGCTATGATCGGCGGTATGGTTGGTAATAACTCCTGTGGTTCCAATTCGCTGATCTATGGAAGTGCAAGAGAGCACTGTATAGCCATTAAAGGATTGCTGAGTGATGGCTCTGAAGTTGAATTCGGACCGCTGGCATTTGATCAGTTCATCGCAAAAAGTGAATTAAAAACGCTTGAAGGCAAGCTTTATCAGCAGATGAAAACCATACTGGGCGATTATGGTAATCAGGAAGAAATACGAAAAGAATTTCCCCGGAAAAGTATACCTCGCCGTAATACGGGTTATGCCCTTGATTTGTTACTGGAAACGGATCCTTTTACAGCAGGAACCGAACCATTCAACTTCTGCAAACTGATTGCCGGATCGGAGGGAACCCTCGTTTTTATTACGGAGATCAAATTGCACGTTGATCCGTTGCATACAAAGAAAACAGCTTTGGCCGGAATTCATTTTAAGACTTTGCAGGATGCACTGAGGGCCAACCTCATCGCCTTAAAGTATCAACCGCGCAGTTGTGAACTTATAGACCATTATATTCTGGAGTGTACCAAAAATAATCTGGAACAACGTCAGAATCGTTTTTTTATAGAAGGAGATCCGGAAGCCATTCTGGTTGTGGAATATGATGGAGATGATGAAGAAGCCATTCTGCAAAAAGTGAAGGTAGTAGAGGATGAGATGCGGTCGCAAGGTCTGGGATATCACTTTCCTGTTATTTTCGGAAAGGATATGCAACGGATCTGGGCACTTCGGAAAGCTGGTTTAGGATTGTTGAGTAATCTCCCAGGCGATGAGAAGGCGGTAGCTGTTATTGAGGATACAGCTGTGGATGTGGCTGATCTGCCTGAGTATATTCAGGAGTTCAATACCATACTGGCCAGATACGGGCTTTATTCTGTACACTATGCCCATGCAGCTACCGGTGAATTGCATCTCCGGCCAATCCTGAATCTGAAAACGAAAGAAGGAAATAAACTGTTCAGAACGGTCGCACAAGAGATAGCTGTTCTGGTTAAAAAATATAAAGGATCATTAAGTGGAGAACATGGTGACGGCAGATTGAGGGGTGAGTTTATCGCTTACATGATCGGCGAACATAATTACAATCTGCTTAAGGAAATTAAGAAGACATGGGATCCGGATAATATTTTTAATCCGGGTAAGATTGTGGATACTCCGGCTATGAATACCATGCTTCGCTATGAGCCGGATGCGCCTGTGGCAACTATAAAATCGGTATTCAGATATCCCGGACAAAACATTTTGCAACATGTGGAGCAGTGTAATGGTTCCGGGGATTGTCGTAAACTACATATTTCAGGCGGTACCATGTGTCCATCTTATATGGCAACCCGGAATGAGCAGGATACTACCCGTGCAAGAGCTAATATACTGCGGGAAATGCTCACGCACTCGACAAAGGAAAATCCTTTTGATCATGAAGAGATCAAATCTGTCATGGATCTTTGTCTGAGCTGTAAAGGTTGCAAAAGTGAATGCCCGTCAAGTGTCGATATGGCTAAATTGAAAGCAGACTTTTTACAGGCTTATCATGATGCTAATGGAGTACCGTTGCGCACGCGTATGATTGCTAATATAGATCAGGTATCCAGATTGGGCTCTTTCTTCCCCGGGCTTTACAATTGGTCTGTATCAAATGCATGGATAAGTAAGCTGATTAAAAAAGCTGTTGGCATTGCTCCGAAACGCTCTCTCCCGACCATTGGCACTCTTAGTCTTAGAAAATGGTTCCTGTCGCGGGAGAAACCTCTTTATACGAAAGAAATCAGAGGTACAGTCTATTTCTTTTGCGACGAATTTACAAACTATAATGATGTAGAATTAGGCAAGAAAACCATAAGGCTGCTGGAAGGCTTGCATTATGAGGTCTTAATGATTCCTCATCCGCAGAGCGGAAGAGCGCTGATGTCTAAAGGTTTTCTGCGTGAAGCAAAGAAAATAGCGGAGCAACAGATCAATATTTTTAAATCGAGGATTACGGCTGAGACGCCTCTGATAGGAGTAGAACCGTCTGCGATATTGACTTTCAGAGATGAATATGTAGATCTTGTAGATGAATACCTCTTGGAAGATGCCCGAAAGGTAGCCGCTAATGCCTTGCTGATTGATGAATTTCTGTTGAAAGAAATTTCGTCAGGTAAAATCTCCAGTTCGGAATTTTCGCAGGAACAACGTTCCATCAAACTTCATGGACACTGTCAGCAAAAGGCCTGGAAACTTCAGGCAACCTCTGAGAAGATATTAAGTTTTCCTGCACATTATGATGTAGAATTAATTGCTTCAGGATGCTGCGGGATGGCTGGTTCATTCGGATACGAAGCGGAACATTACGACGTGTCTATGCAGATCGGTGAACTTGTCCTATTTCCAGAGGTGAGAAATAAAGCTGCACAACAGCTTATTGCTGCTCCGGGGACAAGTTGTCGCCATCAGATCCAAGATGGTACAGGTGTAAAAGCGATGCATCCTGTCGAGATACTGTACGATGCCTTATTAAACAAATAATGCCCGGATTTCCGGGCATTATTATTTGTGCTGATGCGCAATATTATTTTTTGGCGTTATTCAAAGCCTGTGTGTTTAATTTGATATATTCATCATTTTTACCCGCTTTAGCCATGTCAATACCTTGTTGAGCAGTCTCTGCGGCACCTTTTTTATCGCCGGATTTTAACAGAATCTGTGACTTCCAGTATTTAATCCACGGAGCCTCAGTATTTCCCTGATCTGCAATATTAACCCATTCAACTGCTTTTTTGATGTCCAGATTGTTGTTGAAATAATATAATGCAGCTTGAAAATAAGGTTTTTTCTCACCTTGCATTGCCTGATCAATAGAAGCTAATATTTCTTTTGACTGGTCTACCTTGATGTTGAATTGTACGAAGACTTTATCCCATGCGATGCTCACTACTCCTGAAGTCGTCGTTACCTGATCAAAACTAATGGTAAACGTTTCTACTTTATTCGCTAATGTAGTCGGTTTCACATTGAAACGTACAAGATCTTCTTCTTGTTTGTACGTATATGCTCCCCATTGTTTACTGTTTTTGCTCAGAATAATTGTCCATTCATTTTTGTTAGGAATGGTGAAAATCCCATAAGTTCCTGCAGGAACTTTTGTTCCCTGAACAGTTACTTCTTCTTCAAATGTCAGTGTTGACACGGTATTCGCACCTGTACGCCACACTTGTCCGTAAGGCACAAGATCACCGAAAATAGTACGTCCGTTTGTATTCGGGCGGCTATAATTCAATACTACGTTGTGAATCCCGATCGCCTGCTTAACTTCAGTAGCACTGCTCGGCTGAGGTATTTTCAGTTGCGCCTGAGCTCCGAAAGCTAAAGCTGAAGCAACTAATAATGTTAAAATTGACTTTTTCATATCTGTTTAGTGTATTCTTAAATATTATAAGCTATTCAGGTATTCACGTGCTTTTATTACCTGATCGTGAATCGTATTCTGATGGATATTTTTATTATTGAATCCCTGAATAACAGACTCTAACTTATTAAGTTCGGCAGTCTTGCCTTCCTTTTTAAGCTTTTCTCGGATAATTCTGATTTTCTCTGCATCCTGTACTCCTTCAATGAGTTTTTCAAAACGGATTGAAGTCTTTACATCCGGATAGATAAACCACGCATCACCTGCCAGCCAGGTCCCGAAACGCGTATCTAAGTTAGGATTTTTGTTCCAACAGTCAAAGGCCCAACGGAGATATCCGTCAAATCCGCGCTGTACACTATTCCAGGGTAGCCATGTGGCTTCACTGTAGCCTGAACTGGTAAATGTATTTGGGAAGGGTTCGGTACAACAGGTGTAGAAAGTAGTAGTAAGCCCTTTGGCTTTTCTGCTTTCCAAGACTTCTTTATCCATGTCTTCCTTCAGCGTGATACAATAATCTGCCAGATCGTCTGACAATTCTTTATGGTATGTTCCAGCCAGCGAGATTTTGAAAGAAGGATCAGCTTCTTTAATAATAGCAATGGCACTTTGCATCTGATCCATAGGTCTTTCGTCCATAGCAATAGTAGTACGGTTAAAATTACCAGTCTCTTTTAAATGGCGGGCAAAATCTTTCAGCATAGGAAGCCAGTGTTTTTTATACTCTTCGGAGGTCGGTGCCGCTTTTAAGAAGGTCGTCTTTCCTGTAGCCTCATCTTCATAGTAAAATTTTGGATCCCAGGGAATCATGCTGTAGCAATTGATGAATTTACCCATGCCCAGATCGGTCATAAATTTGACCCATTTATCAAAATTGCTGTAATCGTATTTCCAGTTGCCATCTTTCGTTTTAATCCATTTGATCATCGTCTGATATTTATCATACGTCTGTCCGTTCCAGGGATCATGAATAATACTGGCGGTAATACTCTTTTGTCCGGCACTGGCTAACTTCTGCATGTAGGGTTTTAATATCTCCAGGTGTTTATCTGAAAAGGGCTCTACATTATAGTAACGTGCGGTAGAGAACGGGTTCTGCCAGAGATCCAGGTGAAACTGCCACTGGTCGCTGGTGGGTAGTGTATGATCCAGAACCTCTATACTATAATTGATTTCCTGAGCTTTATTACCACTTTTTGCTATGACCTTACCTTTATAGATGCCAGCTTTGGTGTTCTGCGGAATATCCAGAGATATCCATATCGGGCGGGTTGTATTTTTCTCATATTGAAAGTGTTGTTCGTTTTCAATACGGTCAGCCACTAAGATAGAATCCAGTTTTCCGCTGATACCACAACCAGATTTGAGATTTCCAATAAGATCCGACATAACATAACTTACATAGCTGATGGTGATATGATCTGCGCTGATGGTATTTTTAGAAGCAGCGGTCAGGTCTGTTACAGACAAGTCGATATCCTGAAAATCTTTTGAAGACCACAGCACGGCCTGTATTCCGACTTTCTCACCTTTCCAGGCTTTCTGAGTCCATGATTTTGTCAATGCCTGCTGCTGAGGGGGCGTGGTCTTGGAGTGACTAAAATTGGTTGATGAAAAGGAAAGATTAATGTCGGGGCTAACGGTCTTCCAATTAGCAGAACTACCGGGTTTCGGATCAGCAGACTCATGTCCGATCTGCCCGAACAATAAGGTGGAACAAAACAGGGTCAGACCTGTTAAAAAAGGTTTAATGCTCATAGTATTAAGTTGTAATTATGCTAAAAAAGCAATTATAATACATGTTTATAATTGCTTTTAAAAAGTTTAAATTTCAAAGATTGAATTTATGCTTTACCTGCTTTGTGGCCTGATACGGCATAATATAAAATAAACAGATAGCATGGCAGTGCAATCCAGTATGCCTGATGTGAGCCAATTAATCCCGAAAGTTTTCCGTACAGAAGCGGGATTATTGCCCCTCCGGCAATACCCATTACCAACAGACCTGAAACAGCATTGGTAAACTTACCTACACCTTTAAGTGCAAGCGGCCAAATTGCCGGCCATACTAATGAATTTGCAAAACCAAGTAATGCCACAAAAGTCAGGGAGACCATTCCATTGGTAAATACAATTCCCATAGAGAAAATAGCGCCTAATATTGCACAGAATTTAAGTGCATTTTCCTGAGACAGATACTTAGGAATAGCTACGATTCCGATAAGATAACCGACAACCATTGCACCCATAGTGAAGGATGTAAAGAATTTGGCAGTGCCCAATGCTACGCCCTGAGATGTTCCATAGGCTATAATACTATCACCGGCTAGTACTTCGACTCCTACATAGAGAAATAGAGCAACAAAACCTAATATAACATGTGGAAAATCGAATACACTCTTCTTGCCTTCTGAGACCTGGTGATGATCCGATGTCTCTTCTTCATTACCTTTTGCTTCGGGTAAATTTGAAAATGAAATCCATATAGAAAGAATAAGTAACACTACAACGATACCGATATAAGGGTTAACAACCTGAAGAGCAACTTGATCCAGTGCTGCGGCATGTTGCTCAGGCGTCATGCTGTCCATCTGTTTTGTAACCTGATCTGCTTGTTCAAGATTCAGGAACATCCCCAGAATAATAGGGGCAAGAGCACCGGCAAATTTATTACAGATACCCATGATACTGATTCGGCGTGCAGCTGTTTCGACAGGACCTATAATAGTGATGTAGGGGTTAGATGCGGTTTGAAGAATGGCCAAACCTCCGCCCATAACAAATAAACCAATCAAAAAGATCGCATAGGTACGCATATAGGCTGCCGGAATAAATAACAACGCACCTACTGCCATAATGCCAAGCGCAATAGACATCCCCTTCTTGAAGCCGAATTTGTCAAGTACACGTGTAGATACAGGCGCCATCACTAAGTACGCAATGTAAAAAGCAAAAGTCACCAGGTACGATTGAAACTCGGATAATTCACATGCTATTTTCAGGTATGGAATAAGAAGAGAGTTAAGCCACGTGGCAAAACCGAAGATGAAAAAAAGCGAGCCAATGATTATCATTGGGCCCAGAGTAGATTGTTGATTAGTTTTTTGTGGTTCCATGTTTAGGATTATAGATTATTTTATTGTTGGAAAAAATCTTTATTACAAGGCTACTGAAATAATTTCACTTTTTAAATGCAAATGTTTATGCAAACGTTTGTTAAATCGATAGACAGGTTAAAAAATCTTATAATATTAATAAAAAAACCTCAGTTTTATATTAATTATACTAAGGATATTACAAAAGAAGAGCGAATCCAGGGGGTGGAACCGCTCTAAAAACCTAAACCGTATCACAAAACCAAGAAAATGGTTTATATACGTATTAGACAATGTATTTTTTAAAAAGTTTTGTAACAAATTATCTTTTTGGAACAATAGCAACCGTAAGTCTAGATATGCAAAGCAATTGCCCGCGATGATTATTAATCCGTATATCCCAGACATGTGTTGTAGCACCGATATGTAAGGGGCTACATATAGCTGTTACCTCTTTATCTGTTGCTGACCGTATATGATTTGCATTAATCTCTAATCCTACGCCCATATATTTTTCGTCATTGACAACCATATTAGAAGCAATGCTTCCTACAGATTCGGCTAATACTACAGAAGCTCCTCCATGCAAAAGTCCAAATGGCTGTTTAGTCTTTTCATTAACAGGCATAGTTGCCGTAATGCTGTTCTCTGTCAGTTCAGTTGCTTTAATACCCAGAAAACCAGTCATATTTTTTTCAAATATGACGTTTAGTTCATCCAGATTATATTCTTTAAACCAGATACTACTCATTGTCAGGATTAAGATAACGTTCTTGTATAATAAATTTGTGATGGTTCAAGTGGCCGGCTACAATATAAACAAATGCACGAACACTGATGAGACGGTCTGAAGCCATCCCTTTACGATTCAATTCCGTTTCATTAAAAGTATGAAACAAGGATAAATTTGATCGTCTGAGATAATTGAACTCCTCAATTATACTTTCCAGTGTGCGCTCATTGTGCCGTCCGTTTTGTACAAACTCTTCCTGTTCAAATGCAGGTAACGAAGTCATATCATTTCTTGCAAACCGCAATGCACGGTAGGACATGACGCGTTCTGCATCCAGAATGTGGCACAATACCTCTTTAATCGACCATTTATCCTCTGCATATTTGTACAGCTCTTTCTCTTTGGGGATAGATGAAATAAAAGCAGGAAAAGTGCTCAGCTGCTCTTCCAGGACTTCCATTACGTCTCCGACAATAGTTTCAATGTAGTCCGCATAGATTGCCGGATACTCATCCGATTTGAGTGGGTTCATATCTTAAATTACTTTTTAATACTATTCTAAATGTTGTTCCTTTTCCTATTTCGGATTCTTTGACAAAAATCTGTCCTTTATGATAGTCTACCATACGTTTGGTCAGGCTCAGTCCCAACCCCCATCCTCTTTTACGGGTTGTAAAGCCCGGTTGGAAGACGGTCTCAAAATTTGATTTCGGAATTCCTTTTCCCGTATCACTAATGTCTATAAAAATTTCTTCTTTTGCAATGTTTTCTGAAATGTTAACACTGACTAACCCTTCTGATTCAATAGCATTTACTGCATTTTTGAGCAGATTTTCGAGGATCCAGTCAAACAGAGGTGCATTAAGCTTGGCTTCAATATGGGTGTCACCCGTAAGGGTGAATGTAATTTTATCACTGGTCCGTATTCTGAAATAATTGATGAAATCATTCACAATTGTATATACATTGTAGTTGGATAAGGATGGTATGGAGCCGATCTTGGAAAACCGATCAGCAACAATCTCCAGCCGTTTGACATCTCTTTCCATTTCGTTCAGAATGTTATCATCCTCTGCATCAAACCTCATTCTGACAAGTTCCAGCCAACCCATTAAAGAAGAAATTGGTGTGCCTAACTGATGTGCGGCTTCTTTTGCCATACCCACCCATACCAGGTTTTGCTCTGACTTTTTGATCGAATTAAATACCGTGTAAGCGATTATAAGAAAAATTGCAATAACGGATAGCTGTACATAAGGAAATATCCTGAGCTGTATAAGTTCATTAGAGTCTTTATAAAATACCTGCCATTGGTCTCCATTATCCAGGTTAATGGTAATAGGCGGATGACTACGCTTCATTTCCTTCAGTTCTTTCTGAAAGTATCCGGGATCATAGACCGGGGTATTGGCTGCAACAGAATCCTGTTCGCTGTGTTTGATATTAGTTTTAGTAGGATCCAGATCTCTCCAGAATATAATGTTATCCTTCTGATCTGTGATAATGGCTGGCAGTGCGAGACTATCTCTTACAGCATAGATGAAAGTGATAAACTCGTCATCTACATCGGGCATGGTAATAATACTTTTGGTACTCATCGCCCATACCTGGGCTTTTGTCCGTTCGGATGCAGACAGATTTTTGACCAGATTATTGGTGTAGAAAAGAGATGCTCCAGCGATGATCGCTGCAAAAATCAGTAATAAAAATTTCCAGCGTTGTTTATTGTATTGATAAGGATTCATGCGCCGATTTTGCAAAATGATGCTGCAAAATAGGGAAAATAGATGAGTTGTGATAAATATGGTCAAACTTTAACAGAAGATAACAGTTGTCGCAAATAAAAAATTTTATGGTAATTTTGCAGTATGAGTTCTCAAAAAAGAGTTAGGGTGCGTTTTGCTCCCAGTCCTACCGGCGGTCTGCACTTAGGAGGTGTACGTACAGCCTTATTTAACTATTTGTTTGCACGTCAGCATCAAGGTGAATTTATCCTCCGTATTGAGGATACCGATCAGACAAGATTTGTCCCGGGAGCTGAGGAATATATCAATGAATGCCTCGCCTGGTGCGGAATAGTACCAGACGAAAGCCCTTCCAAAGAAGGTGCTTATGGTCCATACAGACAGAGTGAGCGTAAACCTTCTTACCGCCAGTATGCAGAACAGTTGGTAGAAAAGGGATATGCCTACTATGCGTTTGATACCGCAGAGGAACTGGATGAGCAAAGAAAGATTCAGCCCAACTTCAGATATAGTCATGAGAATCGTATGATCCTTCGTAACTCGTTGAGTCTATCTGCTGAAGAAACGCAACAATTGCTGGCTGAAGGTCATTCTCATACTATTCGTATCAAAATGCCTCAGGAAGAGACTGTTTCTTTTGAGGATATGATTCGTGGAAGAGTGAGCTTTGAAACCGGTCTTGTAGACGATAAAGTCCTATTGAAAGCGGACGGAATGCCGACTTATCATCTTGCTGTAGTCGTAGATGATAAAGCTATGGAAATCAGTCATATCTTCAGAGGGGAAGAGTGGTTGCCATCTGCTCCAGTACATATATTGCTTTGGGAATATCTGGGCTGGTCTGCTGAAATGCCTCAATGGGCACACCTGCCGTTAATTCTGAAACCAGATGGTAACGGTAAGTTGAGCAAGCGTGATGGTGATCGTCTGGGATTTCCGGTATATGCAATGAACTGGACCGATCCTAAGACCGGAGATCTGACTAAAGGATTTAGAGAATTAGGCTTTTTACCGGAAGCATTTGTTAATATGCTGGGAGTATTGGGGTGGAATGACGGGACTGAGCAGGAATTGTTTTCATTGGCAGAGCTGATCGACAAATTCTCTGTTTCACGTGTCAGCAAAGCTGGAGCTAAGTTTGATTTTGAAAAAGCAAAATGGTTCAATCATGAGTGGATCAAACGTACGGATGATGTTGCTCTGTTACCTAAAATAAAAGAAAATATACAACAACATGGGGTTGACCCCTCTACACAGACTGACGCATATATGTTGACCGTATTAGGCGCTGTCAAAGAGCGTCTCACCTATGTTGAAGATTTCTGGACACAGGCATCGTTCTTTTTTGTAACTCCGGAACAATACGATGTGGAAGCTGTAAAGCCGAAATGGAATGAACAAAAAACAGCTTTTTTTCAGGAAATATTAAATGATTTTGAACAACAATCTGATTGGAAAACAGAAGTATTAGACCCCTTGTTCAAAGAGAAAATAGCAAGTTCAGGCCTTAAGATGGGCGAATTGATGATGCCATACCGTATTATGCTGGTAGGTGGAAAGTTTGGTCCCGATGTCTTCCAGATAACAGAACTTTTGGGTAAAGACGAGGTTATTCGACGTATTGGCAAAGCATTACCTTTATTTAGCTAAAGAATAGCACAGTACTAAAAGAACAAGCCCGTCCGGAATGCAAATATTTCCGGACGGGCTTTTTTATAACAGAAATGATAGACTATTCACTTTATGAATGCAGCCCAAATAGGTACATTTGGAAGATCAACCATCCCCATTGCGGATGCAAAAACTACTAATATGAGAAACATAAAACTCCTTATTTGTGCACTGATTGCACTAACGACAGTATCGATTTACGCTCAGAAAAAGACAACAACTTATCCTGAGAAAAAATTAAACTGGAAGCTGGGTTCACAGGCTTACACGTTCAGACTCTTTACTTTTGCTCAGGCTTTAGATAAAATTGACAGCTGTGATCTGCGTTATGTAGAGGCTTTTCCTGGCCAGGAAATTGGCGGAGGAATTGTAGGAAAGATGGATTATAACCTTTCTGAAGAAAGTAAGAAAGCGGTTAAGGCTCTGTTGAAGAAGAAGAATATTTCCCTTCAGGCATATGGGGTAGTATCCGGAAAAGATGCTGCAGAATGGGAAAAGATATTTGCTTTTGCAAAATCAATGGATATTCCGGTTATTAATTGTGAACCAAAAGAAGCGGACCTGGAGACAGTATCTCAGTTGTGTGATAAATATGATATTAAAGCTGCCATACACAATCATCCTAATCCTTCATTCTATTGGAATCCGGATAAAATCGTGACTTTATTAAAAGGTAAAAGTGAAAGAATGGGAGCTTGTGCAGATGTAGGACACTGGGTACGTTCGGGACTTAATCCTGTAGAATCCTTAAAAAAACTGGAAGGCCGTATTTTCCATGTTCATTTCAAGGATCTGAATGTATTTGGAGATAAGAAAGCTCACGACGTACATTGGGGAACAGGTGTTATCGGAATGAAAGATGTTATTAATGAACTGAAAAGACAGAAGTTTGCTGGGATGATCTCTGCAGAATATGAATACAACTGGGAGAACAATAAAGAAGATGTGAAAGAGAGCGTAGTTAACTTTAGAAAACAATTGTAAATCCATAAAAAGGCATAGGTATTTAATCTTATAAATACCTATGCCTTTTTTTATCCCAAAAGTTCTTTCAGATCTTCCTGTGAAAGGGACTTAATGAAACTTTCTTCAGTAGTGATTAGACTTTTTGCAATTCCTCTTTTTCGGTTTTGCATAGCCAGTATTTTTTCTTCTACAGTATCTTTTGTAATGAACTTATAAATAAATACACTACGGGTCTGTCCGATACGATGCGACCGATCCACAGCCTGCTGTTCGACAGCAGGATTCCACCACGGGTCGAGAATAAATACATAATCCGCTTCGATAAGATTCAATCCTACACCACCGGCTTTGATGGATATAAGAAACAGCTTGGTATTCTTATTCTTTTGAAACTCAGCGACGGCCTCCGAACGGTTTTTCGTAGCACCGTCCAGATAAGCATACTGAATTCCCTTCTCTTCAAAATAAGTTCTGAAAATACTTAGCTGCTTAACAAACTGAGAAAAAATAAGCACCTTGTTTCCAACATGCAATACAGATTCTAAGGTTTCCAGTACCAAATCAAATTTGCCGGAATTTCCTTCAAAGTCATCATCAATCATCTTTGGATGATTAGCCAGCTGACGTAATTTTGTCAATCCCTGCAACAATGTTATCTGCGACGTTTTTGCTTTATCTTCAGTATTAACATTTAGCAATGCATTGCGGTATTCGGATTTTACCTTTTCATAAGTTTCAGATTGATCTTCAGTCATTTCACAATAGATAATTTGCTCCGTTTTAGGAGGCAGTTCTGTTGCTACCTGATCTTTTGTTCGTCTGAGGATAAAAGGTTTGACAATAGACTGTAGTTTCTTTGCCCGCTCTTCATCTTTCTTTTTCTCTATAGGCTGTACAAATTCCTTTTGAAAATAAGTGAATGTACCGAGTAATCCGGGATTGGTGAAGTGCATCTGCGCCCAAAGGTCGGATACTGAGTTTTCAACCGGCGTACCACTTAATGCAAGCTTATGCCGGCTTTTAAGGCTTTTGATAGCTTTAAATGATTTGGATGCAGGATTTTTGATATTCTGACTTTCGTCCAGAATGATGTAGTTAAAGTAAAACTTTTCAAGCATTTCCTCGTCACTTCGTACAATACCATATGTAGTGATCACCAGATCGAAATGTGAAAGGGAGAAGTTATCCTTGATCCTGTTGGTTCCGGTATGCAGCAGGATTCTGAGTTTGGGTGCAAACTTAGACGCTTCCTTTTGCCAGTTATAAATCAGAGAAGTCGGGAGAATCAAAAGAGAAGTATGAGGCTGTCCATCCTCTCCGGTGTCTTCTTTCTGTTTTTGAAGTAAAGCCAGCGTTTGAATAGTCTTTCCAAGTCCCATATCGTCTGCCAGCACACCACCGAATTTATAATGTTGCAGAAAATGAAACCAGTTATATCCTGCCTTTTGATAGGGACGTAGCTGTCCTTTAAAATTTTTAGGTTCGGCAACATCACTTATTTCTTCAAAATCGGCAAGTTTTTCTAATTTACGTGTGAAGGTAAGTGCGGTATGTTCACTGATATCATTAAGTACCCCAATGTGTACTTTATTAAGTTTAAGCTCGTTTTTTGTGGAAGAGAAATGAAATAAATGTTGGTATTGTGCGAACCACTCTTCCGGAATAATCGCAATCTCCCCATTTGGAAGTACAAATTCCCGAATGTTATTTAGGATATTATTCCTTAATTGTATAAAAGGGATCTCGTATGGCCCGAACCGAGCTACTGCTTTAACATCAAACCAGTCATTATCTTCTTCAACGGCTATATCAAGAACCGTTTTCCCAATAAAATATCGTTTTGCGGATTCTTCCTGAATAACCTGGAAGCCGGATTCAAGCAATTGTTCCTGATGCCTCGAAAGCCACTCCAATGTATTGACCTCACCTCCGTTTTGTTCGTTTGGAATAAGATTGCTGAATAATTTATCGATTTTCTCCAGTCCCAGTTTTTCTAAAAGGGCAAATTGCTTCTCTTCCCATACAAGAGAACGTTTTATGCGGTGGAAAGTGTAGAGATCTTCAGCTTCATCATAGGTCATTCTTACTGTGACGCGATGTTCACCTCCGGATTCGAAAAGGTAAGGGCCATACTGAAATAACAACTGTAATTGCGATCCGGTATGGAGATGCACCAGCTTGATGATCGGTGTGGCTTCGTGCTGATAGGTTTTGATATCAAAACCTTCTGCGTAGACATGATATTTTTCAATAAGTCCGCATACGAACGTTTCAAAGTACTTTTTCTCCGTTCCCCTCGGGACTGAAATATATCTTTTATTGAGAAAAGGACTTAGTTTCTTCCCTTCCACAGCCTGATCAAAATGATAGAGTGTGTTTCCCAATAGCAACCAGGCCTGTTCATTGATAACAACCTGGGCATCTTTAAACATAAATTCGATCCGGTTGTCATCGTACTTGATGGTTGGGAAATAACGTGTTTCTTCTTCGCTACGCCGGAAATGGAATAATACCGATGCCGGAAGAGGGGCAAGATGTAGCTGCTGCTCTGCCGGATATCCATCTTTACTCATTAAAAATAGCGGTTTATCTCCGATAAGATCCAATACCTTCAGCAATTTGTTGTCTAATTTCGGACGGATATAATCGTAAAATTTCTTGTCAAATATTTTGGCAAAGAAATCTATTGGCCGAACGGCTTTTTTGTGATAGCGTTTGATTACGTGGGTTTGCTCTGTTTCGTCTAATAGTTTGATAAGCTTATAGTCCGTTTCATCAAGTTTGTCTGCAAATTCATCCACTGTGTTGCTGAACACCCGTTTGTATTTGAGCGAATAGCTGCCATTTGCATTCAAAAATACAATGTGCGGTTCGATCAGGAACCCCAGATATGGATGTTCCCCTAAGGAATAAACAAGTTTGTAACTCAGATTATCTTTTGTCTGCTGCATTTAAAAGCTAAAAATCACTAAAAAGGTTTCTAATATAGTGATTCTTGTGGTTTTTTTGTTGGTTTGTGAGATAATCTACCTTTTATGTAGATAAATTTTGTGTTCCGTTTTAAATATTTCCTTCAAAGACATAGTTTGCAGGACCTTTGAGGTAAACTTCTTTGAAAGTAAGCCCTTTTTTGAAGAAGCTAATGTAGAGCTGTCCGCCCAATACACGGATAGGTATTTCGAGCTGTCCTTCCAGATTTTCTTCGATGGCCATTGCCATTGCGGCTGCTGTTGCGCCTGTTCCGCAGGCTAATGTTTCATCTTCGACACCTCTTTCAAAAGTGCGTACAAAATATCCGTTTTCTTCTTTCTCGACGAAGTTAACATTGATGCCTTCGTTTTTATAGGTATCATTATTACGAATGGTGTATCCTTCCTTATACACATCCATATTTTTGAGATCGCTTACTGTTTTAATAAAATGCGGAGACCCTGTGTTGAGAACATATGCTGTTTCATCTTTCGTGACCTGGTCTACATCTATCATCTGCAGATTGACCTGGTTGTCATGTATTTGAGCCTGATGGGGACCGTCTACTGCCAAAAAGGCAGTGTTCTGACGGATGATATCAAGGTCACGGGCAAATGCGACAATACAACGTCCACCATTGCCACACATGCTGCCTTCTCTGCCATCGGCATTATAATAGACCATTTCAAAATCAAAATTTTTCGTATCTTGAAGGAGCATCAATCCGTCAGCGCCGACTCCAAATCTGCGGTCGCATAATTGTTTTACTAAGTCTTCATTTGAACGCTCAAAGCCTCCTTTTCGATTATCGATCAGGATAAAATCATTGCCTGCTCCCTGATATTTATAAAATTTGATTTGATCTGTCATTTTTGCTGAAATATGCTACAAATTTAATATTCTTGTTACAATAATTTGGCCAATCGTTAAATCTTGTTAAAATCTTCTTAAGATGCTTTATTGTTAACACTTTTTAACTGACATGACTTGACAACAGCTGCCAAATGGTATTACATTTGAATATAAGATTTATAAATAATGAGTGTTAACGTTTTTTTGGTAAATTAATAAAAGACACAAGATGAAAGATAATATGAAAAAAATCACTTTAACATTGATGACAGCGGCCTTCGGTGGTGCGATTGCCATCGGAGGGTATAAACTCTTCGAGAATCAACGTTATGACAACATGTCTTTCGAAGAAAGACAAAAAGTTTACTATGCAAATAATCCCTCTGGTGAAGTAATGGCTTCAACAGGTAACCCTGATTTTACACAGGCAGCTGCTGCGGTATCTCCGGGTGTAGTACATATCCGAACCACCTATTCAAATAAAGGTTCAAGAGGAGGAGAATCCGGATCACCGTTTGATATGTTTGAAGAATTTTTCGGAATGCCTCAAGGGCGCAGATCACAGCCTCGTGCCCCACAACAGGCTTCGGGTTCCGGGGTGATTATCTCCGATGATGGTTATATCGTAACGAATAATCACGTTGTTGAAGATGCTGATAAAATAGAAGTGCAGCTGACGGACAAGCGTACTTTTGAAGCTAAGGTTATCGGGCGTGATCCTAATACGGATCTGGCATTATTGAAAGTTAGTGCGACAAAGCTCCCTATCGTTAAATTAGGAAATTCGGACGATGTTCAGATTGGCGAGTGGGTACTGGCAGTAGGCTATCCGTTGAGTCTGCAGTCTACCGTGACAGCTGGTATTGTGAGTGCAAAAGGTCGTCAGATTGGTATTTTAGGAGAATCACAAAATCCGCAAGGATATCCAAGAGGTTATGGTCAGCAATCAGAAGAGCCGATTATTAATACCGCTATTGAATCTTTCATCCAGACAGATGCTGTGATCAACAAAGGAAATAGTGGCGGAGCTTTAGTAAATGCCCGCGGTGAGTTGATCGGTATTAACTCTGCTATTGCATCTCCTACGGGGGTATATGCAGGATATGGCTTTGCTATTCCGGTGAATCTGATGAAAAAGATCATGGATGATTTTGTGAAATTCGGATCAGTAAAAAGAGGCTTGATCGGAGTTACATTTACAGAAATGTCACCTGAACTGGCTAAACAAAAAGGTCTTGATGAGTTGAACGGTCTTTATGTTCAGGATGTAGTAGCTAATGGGGCTGCTAAAGCTGCTGGAATCAAGCCGGGAGACCTGATTACGAAGATCGAAGACAAAGTTATTTACTCTTCATCAGATCTTCAGGAACGTGTAGCGCGTCTTCGTCCTGGTGATAAAGTCAATCTTACTATCAAGTCAGGTGGTAAAGAAAGAAATGTAACCGTTACACTGAAGGCAGAAGAAGACGCTAAGAAAACGGCTTCAGGATCCAGTAAAAGTGCAACCGAAATTTACAATAAATTAGGTGCTAGTTTTGTACCCGCTTCTGCAGCTCGCAAAAAGGAATTGGGTGTTAATTCCGGAGTTGTGGTAGCGCAAGTGAATCGTGGTGGACTGTTTGAATACTTTGGAGTAGAAAGAGGTTTGGTCATCACTGAAATAAATGGTAAACCTGTAAATAGTGTAGATGATATAGAATCTGCATTAGGAGATACCGATCGTAACATTATCCGTATCAAAGGTGTGCCGGAAAGAGGCAGTACAGTTATGTTGAATGTTCCGGTGGAATATTAAACGAAAACTGTCATGATAAAATCAAAGGGTTGCCATACATCTGGCAACCCTTTTTTGATTGCAATATTTAATCGTAATTTAGGAGCATGAAAATTCTAATGGTTTGTTTGGGGAATATTTGCAGATCTCCTTTAGCACATGGCGTGTTACAACATTTAGTAGATGAAGGTGGTTTAGACTGGGAGATTGATTCTGCCGGCACAGGCGACTGGCATATCGGACAGGCTCCGGACCATCGGTCGATAGCGGTGGCAGCAAAATACGGAATCGATATCAGTAAACAAAAAGCACAGCATTTTAATCCGACTCTGTTTGATAGATATGATTATATCCTGGTAATGGATAATCAAAATTATAAAGATGTAATCGCACAAACTACTTCTGTGGCTGAGCGGGAGAAAGTAAAATTATTCATTCCGGATAATGCTGTTCCTGACCCTTATTTTGATGCTAAAATGTTTGACCCTGTCTACAAAATGATTGAAAAACGTTGTGCAGAACTGATTAATGAGCTCAAGTAAAGATCGTTTGTTATCAACAAACTGTTAGAGAATACGTACCGTTTACTGTAAAGGTTTTTACCTTTTTAATTTTTACTTTTGAGTTTATAGATATGAATGCTAGTCAAGTGAATAAGAGTTGGTCTGTGCTACAGGGGAAGATGGCGGAAAGTTTTGATATGGATATACCGGATATCAAAGTCATGCTTTTTCTGATAGGAGTACAGGAATTAGGTAAAGGACCTCAGACATTCTCTAAAAGAGAGAAAGAGGAACTGATGCATATCGCTACCTGCAAGCTTTTTAGTGCAATGGGATTTTATGAATTGCAGGGCGTTGATCAGGAAGGCTGGCCACACTGGGAATTAATTAAACCTATTCCGAATTATACATTATTAGAACAAGAACTAATTATAAAATCTTTAATAGTCGATTATTTCCAGGAAATGGAAATGATGTAGCTTTTGCTTACTCTTTTATGATGAGAAAAATAATTTTACTGTTTTTTGTAATGACATGCAGCCTGTATGTCTGGGCTGCTAAACCTGAATTTAAGTATGTTAGCATCACTACAGATAAAGGCATATGTCTGTTGAAATTGTACAACTCAACTCCGCTACATCGGGATAATTTTGTGAAACTGGTGAAAGAAGGATATTACGATAGTCTGCTGTTTCACCGTGTGATCAATCATTTTATGATTCAGGGAGGAGATCCTGATTCGCGACACGCTGCAAAGGGACAGGCACTTGGAGAGGGAGGTCCGAAATATACGATCAATGCGGAAATTCGGGATACCTTATTCCATAAAAAGGGGACTATAGGGGCTGCAAGAGATAACAATCCGGCTAAAGCATCTTCAGGATCTCAGTTTTATCTGGTTGAGGGCCGTGTATTTACAAATGCCGGACTGGATAGTCTGGAACAGTTCAAATTAAAAGGGCGCAAGTTTACGGAAGCACAACGCAAAATTTATACTACTATTGGAGGAACACCTCATCTGGATGGTAATTATACCGTTTTTGGTGAACTTTTGAATGGGGTAGAGGTTGTGGAAACAATTGCTAAAGTGAAGACAGATGCTTTGGACAGACCGACAGATGATGTAAGGATGTCGATGAAAGTGTTAACCCGAAGAGAAGCATTAAACCTTGAACTGGAACTTAAAGGGGAGAAACCTAAAACAGGTTTTCTAACCCGGTTTTTTGATATGTTTTCAGGAAAAGATTATTAGTACCTCCGAATAAATAATCTATCAGAACTTATATCAATATTTAATTTAAAGATTTACTTTATATTTTTTTCTCGTGAAAATCATTACGTATAATGTTAACGGTCTGCGTGCTGCTCTTAGAAAGGGGTGGCTGGACTGGCTGAAAAGTACGAATGCAGATGTGATCTGTCTTCAGGAAATAAAAGCTACACCAGATCTGATTCCTGAAATAGCTTTATTGGAGCAATTGGGATATGAGCATTACTGGTATCCTGCACAGAAGAAAGGATATAGCGGGACTGCGATCTTTACAAAGGTCTCTCCTAAACGTGTGGAATATGGATGCGGACACGAGCTGTACGATTTTGAAGGAAGAATAATCCGGGCTGATTTTGAAAAATTCTCGGTTATGAGTACTTATTTTCCATCAGGTACAACTGGTGAAACACGACAAACTTTCAAGTATCAGTTTTTAGATGATTTTCAGCAATACAGCGATCATCTTCTAAAGGATATTCCTAACCTTATTGTATGCGGGGATTATAATATCTGCCATCGTGCAATAGATATCCATAACCCTAAATCCAATGCAAATACTTCCGGATTTTTACCTGAAGAACGGGAATGGATGGAAAATTTTATTAATTCGGGGTACATTGATTCTTTCCGCCACTTAAACCCCGAGCCGCATCAGTATTCCTGGTGGAGCTACAGAGCAGGTGCCAGAGCAAGAAATCTGGGCTGGCGTATTGATTATAATATGGTATCAGCGCCATTGGCCAGTCAGATTGAGAAATCGTACTTACTGAATGATGCTATGCATTCAGATCACTGCCCTGTTGTAGTAGAAATAAGTGAGTAAAGAGATTTTTAGAGTGTAGAGTGACACTATAAGTATTGATATAAGAAAGAACAGATAAAGTTTTCGTCACTACAAGATCATCCGAAAAGGCTAACCCTGATGTTGGATTACCAAGGTTAGTCCATTTCGAACTCCTTTGGTCTTTTAACTTAGTGTGCGCATTGTCAGAATACTTCACTGCCACTGGATTTATTGAGGCATACCTGTTATTCCAAATTATATTATTGGTTTTTCCGGTAGGAAATCTTTCGGCGACATGCCAAAATGATCTGCAATCATATTGAGGTGGTTTAAGTTGTACTTCGCTCTGCTGTTTTTACTTTCCACACTTGTAATAAATGTTCTTTCAACATGCAAAATTGTCGCAATGTCTTGTTGCGTAAGGTTTTTTCTGTTCCTTAACTTAACTACAAAATCAATTACAGATTGCTCAAAAGGAGTAATATTCGTTTTTCCTTTCATAGCTTTAAATTGTTAAAAAAATGAATCGATAATGCTATACATGTACCACATATTTTGTTTGAAGCAATTGATATTGGTTAATAGCAGTTATGGGATAATTGCAAAATCTGTGCTAAAATTTTAAGAAAGAAGAATTATAGCCGGTTCTATAAGAAAGAACTTCGACCGGAATACATTTAGAAATATCTAATTATTCAACAGATATTTCTAATGTACAGTATCCGGATTCTGCATTCACAAAACTATTTCTTAATTTATTTTTGCTTCTGATTGAGGATGTGTTTGAGTTGTTCCGCTGTCAGATTCGAAGATTTTAAGAAGTCAACATATTTCTTTAAGGATTTTACAGTCTCACTTTCAGGATACAGCTTTATTCCTTCTGCCAGAATAGTTGTGTCAGATTTAAAATCAAACTCTGATTTCAGTAGATTTTTAAGATAATATTCGTAGGCTTCCTGACTTTGTGTGTATTTATTAAAGGCATTAAAAGCTTTTTTAACACCATTGATATCTTTATTACTGCCAGCCAGTTCGATGTTCATCTTATAGTCATTATAGCTATATGGTCTTTCATTAAACATGACCTGACTGTATTTGTATGCAGAATCTATTTTACCCATATTGGAATACATCAGCATTTTCATATTGTCATCGTACACCGTGTATGGGCTTATTTTATTATAATCCTTTAAGATATCAAGCATCTCTTCATATCTTTTTTCAAAGTAAAGGTATTTTGCTTTTTTGAGAATCAGAGGTTCGCTGTCAACCCCCAGGTTGGGAATAGATCCTGACAACATGTGCTCAACTTGCTGATAGGTATACTTAGGGTGAGGATTGGAATAGTCTACATTGTCAGAATCTGTATCTATCAGATACTGGGCTTTGTAAGATTTGTAATTAATGTAATTGATGTAAAAAGCTCCTGTAGCCAGAATTAATACAGAGAAATAGATGTATTTGTAAACAGATTTATAGCTTGTTGTATCTGTTTTTACCTGTACACTTACATAATTAGCAATGATCATCGCTAATAATAAGACGAACATGATATTCATATTGGGGCGTGCCAGGGGAAAGTTAAAGACGGAATCTATAAAATATCCGATTATTCCACTGAAAATCAATATTGCGGCGAATTTCCTTTCCTGATTATATTCTTTTCTGAAAAGAATTTTTAACGTGTAAATAAAGGCAAAAACAAACAGACCAAAATACACGATTCCTGTTATTATCCCACTTTCGAAAGCAACCTGTAAAAAATCATTGTGATTATAGCGGTTGAAAACATTAGATGTATAATATTTACCTGTAATTCTTGGCGATTCTATTTTGTAGTTACCTAACCCAAACCCTGATAAAGGACGCTCCTTAATGCCTTCTAACGAAGCTTTCCACATGTAAAGACGAATATTCGTTCCTGCATTATCAAAATCCGTAATTGTCTGGGCACGCTCTTCAATAAAAGAGCTGTTTTGGGTTTGTTCTGTATTAACTTGTTTATCGGATCCGGTTTTAGCATACTTTGTAAGGGTATTATCAACAATCAGGAAACTGATAACAAAGAGTGAAATGAGAACAGCATTATGGAGGAGAGTAATGTTTCTTTTTTCAGATTTCCAATACAGAACAGTTGTGCCTAGAGTTATGAATAAAATGATCAGGGTAGAACTAATGTAAATAGCTCTGGCACTAATGAAAAATAAAGTCAACAGGGCGATAAAATAGGTTAACAGCGCGATGTACCTGAATATACCTTTCGTGCGTAAAAAAGTATAGACTACAAAGCATAGTTTAACGATCAAAGTCGCACCAAAAATGTTTTTATTACCCGTACTCCATTTTATATTATTGACTGCATCCCACAACGGAAGTGTTTTAATTTCCCGTATGAATTTATACAGTTCAGCACCGGATTGGTATAGAACAATACAGGTAACTATAATGGAGATTGCTTTAATATTATCTTTTGCTAAAAATAGTAATGCAAAAATATTAAAGAATGCAATTAATGTAGTGGTATAGCCTGCATACTCCAACAGACCCTCAACTTTGTTGAGACCGGCAAAGATGGAAATACCGGATAGTACAAAAAAGGAAATAAATAGTACAGGTATGACCTGTTTAAAGAATAAGGAAATCTTAAAACCAAATCCTTTTGAAAAGTTCCTTAAGATATAGATAATCGCAGAGATATTAATGATATCTAATTGTATTCTGTGCTGACCAGCCGTATCAATAATATCTCCCCGTGGAATAATATCTACAATAAGGTAGAGGGCGATGAAAATAAGATAAACATAAGTATTGGGCGCGGATTCTTTAGGAAGTAATGATTCGGCGACATCAGTAGATTTTCTGTTGTCATTTTTCAGGGTAGATTTCTTATGAGTTTTTTTTGATTTTGTCATTTTTGAATGTGATCTTCAGTCAAAACTATACGAAAGTACATTTTTTTTGGTCGGATTTTCCTATACAGCTGATTATAGAAAAATTAATTACTTAATTATCGATTTTTAGCTACAGGTATATGCATTTCTCATTTCCTTCAGCTACTTTTTGTTAAAAGTATTGAGATATACCTAATTAAGGACTTGTGATCCTTATATGTTACCCATACTTTGCTGTTTCGTTTTTCAACAGGAACTGTTTTTATATGCTGCTTGTGATTTTGTTATTAGGTGTGTCATCAACGTTTACCTTCCGGATCTATTGCCTTAAGTGTATTTTTTAATGTAGAATTAACAGTTAAATGTAGTTGATTGTCTATAAAATTTTAACGAATATATGTAAATACGTGTATTTTGTAGCTTGATAACTACACTATAGAAATAAAAAAAAGTAGCCTCTCATACCTTTATTAGTTTTGCAGCCACGGTAGTTTTTATCGTGATCAGATTGACTCTTTATATGTGTTCTGACGTAAAAAGTTTATTTGATAATAACTGAAATGCAAAATATAATTTACAGAATATGAAAAATCGTTTGGCTCTCTTTCTCCTATTTTTCGTTGTATCAGTAGGGTCTGTGTATGCTCAGCAAAAAATCAGTGATGGGTCTACTACGGGAGAATCTGCTCTTCCGAATAAAGATGCTATGCTAGAACTTGAAAGTAAGTTCAAAGGGCTTCTTTTTTCACGTGTAGAGTTAGTTTCAACAACAAACCCGGCGCCATTACAGGGAAATAAACATATTGCTGGTATGATGGTATACAATACCGTGTCCGCAAACGATGTGAGACCTGGTATATACTACAACGATGGCAGTAAATGGGTGGCTGCAGGCAGTTCAACCGGAGCAACGAACATTTCCTACAATCCGTCTACTTATGAGATTTCTTATATAGATGCAAACGGTAATTCTGTAAATATAAACCTGGCTGAAGTAGTTAAGAAAAACGAGACTGTTACTACCTTAGTAAATAACGGAAACGGTACGTACACGTATACTTCAGAGAACGGTACTACGACTACGATCAATGTACCAGCCGATGTTATCAACAACTTCAACAATATCTTAGGCGATTCGAATGTAACCAATGCGATCACTAACCTGATCAAGAATGTAGGTGGTAACGTATACTACGATGGTTCCAACTTCACTTACCTGGATGATAACGGCACTACCCAGACGATCAACATTTCAAACATTGTAAAAGCAAACGAGACTGTTACTACCTTAGTGAATAACGGAAACGGTACGTACACGTATACTTCAGAGAACGGTACTACGACTACGATCAATGTACCAGCCGATGTTATCAACAACTTCAACAATATCTTAGGCGATTCGAATGTAACCAATGCGATCACTAACCTGATCAAGAATGTAGGTGGTAACGTATACTACGATGGTTCCAACTTCACTTACCTGGATGATAACGGAACTACCCAGACGATCAACATTTCAAACATTGTAAAAGCGAACGAGACTGTTACTACCTTAGTAAATAACGGAAACGGTACATACACGTATACTTCAGAGAACGGTACTACGACTACAATCAATGTACCAGCCGATGTTATCAACAACTTCAACAATATCTTAGGCGATTCGAATGTAACCAATGCGATCACTAACCTGATCAAGAATGTAGGTGGTAATGTTTACTACGATGGTTCGAACTTCACTTATCTGGATGATAACGGTACTACCCAGACGATCAACATTTCAAACATTGTAAAAGCGAACGAGACTGTTACTACCTTAGTAAATAACGGAAACGGTACGTACACGTATACTTCAGAGAACGGTACTACGACTACGATCAATGTACCAGCAGATGTTATCAACAACTTCAACAATATCTTAGGAGATTCGAATGTAACCAATGCGATCACTAACCTGATCAAGAATGTAGGAGGTAATGTTTACTACGATGGTTCGAACTTCACTTATCTGGATGATAACGGAACTACACAGACGATCAACATTTCAAACATTGTAAAAGCAAACGAGACTGTTACTACCTTAGTAAATAACGGAAACGGTACGTACACGTATACTTCAGAGAACGGTACTACGACTACGATCAATGTACCAGCAGATGTTATCAACAACTTCAACAATATCTTAGGCGATTCGAATGTAACCAATGCGATCACTAACCTGATCAAGAATGTAGGAGGTAATGTTTACTACGATGGTTCCAACTTCACTTACCTGGATGATAACGGCATTACACAAACGATCAACATTTCAAACATTGTAAAAGCGAACGAGACTGTTACTACATTAGTAAATAACGGAAACGGTACATACACGTATACTTCAGAGAACGGTACTACGACTACAATCAATGTACCGGCCGATGTTATCAACAACTTCAACAATATCTTAGGCGATTCGAATGTAACCAATGCGATCACTAACCTGATCAAGAATGTAGGTGGTAATGTTTACTACGATGGTTCGAACTTCACTTATCTGGATGATAACGGAACTACACAGACGATCAACATTTCAAACATTGTAAAAGCAAACGAGACTGTTACTACCTTAGTAAATAACGGAAACGGTACGTACACGTATACTTCAGAGAACGGTACTACGACTACAATCAATGTACCAGCCGATGTTATCAATAACTTCAACAATATCTTAGGAGATTCGAATGTAACCAATGCGATCACTAACCTGATCAAGAATGTAGGTGGTAACGTATACTACGATGGTTCCAACTTCACTTACCTGGATGATAACGGTACTACCCAGACGATCAACATTTCAAACATTGTAAAAGCGAACGAGACTGTTACTACCTTAGTAAATAACGGAAACGGTACGTACACGTATACTTCAGAGAACGGTACTACGACTACGATCAATGTACCAGCCGATGTTATCAACAACTTCAACAATATCTTAGGCGATTCGAATGTAACCAATGCGATCACTAACCTGATCAAGAATGTAGGAGGTAATGTTTACTACGATGGTTCGAACTTCACTTATCTGGATGATAACGGAACTACACAGACGATCAACATTTCAAACATTGTAAAAGCAAACGAGACTGTTACTACCTTAGTAAATAACGGAAACGGTACGTACACGTATACTTCAGAGAACGGTACTACGACTACGATCAATGTACCAGCAGATGTTATCAACAACTTCAACAATATCTTAGGCGATTCGAATGTAACCAATGCGATCACCAACCTGATCAAGAATGTAGGTGGTAATGTTTACTACGATGGTTCGAACTTCACTTACCTGGATGATAACGGTACTACACAGACGATCAACATTTCAAACATTGTAAAAGCAAACGAGACTGTTACTACCTTAGTAAATAACGGAAACGGTACATATACCTATACTTCAGAGAACGGTACTACGACTACGATCAATGTACCGGCCGATGTTATCAACAACTTCAACAATATCTTAGGCGATTCGAATGTAACCAATGCGATCACTAACCTGATCAAGAATGTAGGTGGTAATGTTTACTACGATGGTTCGAACTTCACTTATCTGGATGATAATGGAACTACACAGACGATCAACATTTCAAACATTGTAAAAGCAAACGAGACTGTTACTACCTTAGTAAATAACGGAAACGGTACGTACACGTATACTTCAGAGAACGGTACTACGACTACAATCAATGTACCAGCAGATGTTATCAACAACTTCAACAATATCTTAGGTGATTCGAATGTAACCAATGCGATCACTAACCTGATCAAGAATGTAGGTGGTAACGTATACTACGATGGTTCCAACTTCACTTATCTGGATGATAACGGAACTACACAAACGATCAACATTTCAAACATTGTAAAAGCGAACGAGACTGTTACTACCTTAGTAAATAACGGAAACGGTACGTACACGTATACTTCAGAGAACGGTACTACGACTACGATCAATGTACCAGCAGATGTTATCAACAACTTCAACAATATCTTAGGCGATTCGAATGTAACCAATGCGATCACTAACCTGATCAAGAATGTAGGTGGTAACGTATACTACGATGGTTCCAACTTCACTTACCTGGATGATAACGGCACTACCCAGACGATCAACATTTCAAACATTGTAAAAGCGAACGAGACTGTTACTACCTTAGTAAATAACGGAAACGGTACGTACACGTATACTTCAGAGAACGGTACTACGACTACGATCAATGTACCAGCAGATGTTATCAACAACTTCAATGATATCATTGGCAATACGAATGTTACCAATGCGATCACCAACCTGATCAAGAATGTAGGTGGTAACGTATACTATGATGGTTCCAACTTCACTTACCTTGATGATAACGGTACTACACAGACAATCAACATTTCTAACATTGTAAAAGCAAACGAGACTGTTACTACCTTAGTGAATAACGGAAACGGTACGTATACCTATACTTCAGAGAACGGTACTACGACTACGATCAATGTACCGGCCGATGTTATCAACAACTTTAACAATATCTTAGGCGATTCGAATGTAACCAATGCGATCACTAACCTGATCAAGAATGTAGGTGGTAATGTTTACTACGATGGTTCGAACTTCACTTACCTGGATGATAACGGTACTACACAGACGATCAACATTTCAAACATTGTAAAAGCAAACGAGACTGTTACTACCTTAGTAAATAACGGAAACGGTACATATACCTATACTTCAGAGAACGGTACTACGACTACGATCAATGTACCGGCCGATGTTATCAACAACTTCAACAATATCTTAGGCGATTCGAATGTAACCAATGCGATCACTAACCTGATCAAGAATGTAGGTGGTAATGTTTACTACGATGGTTCGAACTTCACTTATCTGGATGATAACGGAACTACACAGACGATCAACATTTCAAACATTGTAAAA
Source organism: Sphingobacterium spiritivorum (assembly GCF_016725325.1). Taxonomy (NCBI): domain Bacteria; kingdom Pseudomonadati; phylum Bacteroidota; class Sphingobacteriia; order Sphingobacteriales; family Sphingobacteriaceae; genus Sphingobacterium; species Sphingobacterium spiritivorum. The sequence continues at coordinate 1,410,130 of NZ_CP068083.1, read as the reverse complement.
GCAAACGAGACTGTTACTACCTTAGTAAATAACGGAAACGGTACGTACACGTATACTTCAGAGAACGGTACTACGACTACAATCAATGTACCAGCCGATGTTATCAATAACTTCAACAATATCTTAGGAGATTCGAATGTAACCAATGCGATCACTAACCTGATCAAGAATGTAGGTGGTAACGTATACTACGATGGTTCCAACTTCACTTACCTGGATGATAACGGTACTACCCAGACGATCAACATTTCAAACATTGTAAAAGCAAACGAGACTGTTACTACCTTAATAAATAACGGAAACGGTACGTACACGTATACTTCAGAGAACGGTACTACGACTACGATCAATGTACCGGCCGATGTTATCAACAACTTCAACAATATCTTAGGCGATTCGAATGTAACCAATGCGATCACTAACCTGATCAAGAATGTAGGTGGTAACGTATACTACGATGGTTCGAACTTCACTTACCTGGATGATAACGGCACTACACAAACGATCAACATTTCAAACATTGTAAAAGCGAACGAGACTGTTACTACCTTAGTAAATAACGGAAACGGTACATACACGTATACTTCAGAGAACGGTACTACGACTACAATCAATGTACCAGCAGATGTTATCAACAACTTCAACAACATCTTAGGCGATTCGAATGTTACCAATGCGATCACCAACCTGATCAAGAATGTAGGTGGTAATGTTTACTACGATGGTTCCAACTTCACTTACCTTGATGATAACGGCATTACACAAACGATCAACATTTCAAACATTGTAAAAGCGAACGAGACTGTTACTACCTTAGTAAAGAATGCTAACGGTACGTATACATATAAAAATGAAAAACAACAAGAGGTAACTCTAGATCCAGGTATGGTTAATGTAACTTTTGCAAACGGGGTTTATACTTTTAAAGATGCGGAAGGAAATGTATTGACTACAATCAATACAAATGCAGATCATATTACCTATAATAATACGACTTCGGGTTTGACGTCAAAAGATGTACAAGGTGCGATCGATGAATTACTTGCTACGATTAAAACTATTCAAGGCACAAAAGGAGATTTGACTGCAGGAGACGCATCAGTTGTAGTGGGTAACGGAACCGGAGCAACATTAGTTAATGCAAATGTTAAAGTTGCTGATGGAGGAATTACTACAGCTAAAATAGCAGGTAAAAATGTTACATCTGATAAATTAACTGCCGGAGCAGGAACAGACGGACGTGTTGCAATTGCAGATAAGGATGGTAATGTAACCTATTCAAATGCTATTCCAAGCACTTCCATATCAGGTCAAAATGTTACTGCAGCAACGAACAAAGTCGTATTAGGAGGAACTCCAACCGGAGCAGCTCTGAAAGCTTTCTCTATAGATGTGGATGAATCAAAATTAAGTTTACAGAATATTGGGGGTAAAGTAACAAATAATCAGATCACTACAGGTACAGATGGTCAGGTATTGGTAACTGAAGGTACAACGACTAAATGGGTTGATAAAACTACCATTGCTCCTGAAACCACAAATACATTAGCAAATAATGGTACCAATACCCTTACTTCTACAGTAAACGGTAAGGTTGCTACAGCGCCGGTTGTAAACGGAGTAAGTAATACAATCACCGGAACCGGACTTGTAACTACAGTAAATGGAGTAGCTTCTGCTTCTGTGGATCTGAAAGATGCAATACAGGCGGGTCAGCACAAAACGATAGTTGCTGAAGGATCAGGTATCACTGTTACACCTACTCAGGGAACGAATACTACTACTTATACGGTATCTGCAAACCCTGCGACTCTTGCATTATCAGGTGATGTTACCGGTGCAGCAAACGCAACTAAAGTAGAAAAAATTCAAGGCACACCTGTAAGCGCAACTAAACCAACTGCAAATCAGGTCTTGACATATGATGGTACAAACTGGACTCCGAAAGTACCTTCAGTAGACGTAACAGGTGTGACAGGAGGTAAAGCATTGACTTCAACAGATCTGGATCTGTCTGCTAATGCACCGACAGCTCTGTTAAAGGATGTTACAGCTAATATTAAAGCAAAAGCAGTAACGGCAAGCAAGTTAGGCGCAACAGCAGCCGATGCCGGAAAAGTGGCTACAGCAAATGCAGATGGAACGGTTACTTACCAGGCAATTTCTGCTACAAACTTAGCAAATGCTAAAAACCTGACAGCAGGAGACGGATCTATTTCAGTCGCTTCTGGAACAGGAGCAACTTTAGTCGACGCAAATGTAAAGGTTACTGATGGGGGAATTACATCTATCAAATTAGCCGATAAAAATGTGACAGCTGCGAAATTAGGTGCAGCCGCTGCTGATGCCGGAAAAGTGGCTACAGCAAACGCGGATGGAACGGTTACTTATCAGGCTATTTCTGCAACCAATCTTACAAATGCTAAGAATCTGACAGCAGGAGATGGATCAATTGTTGTGGGAGCAGGAAGCGGAGCGACACTGGTTGATGCAAATGTGAAAGTAGCGGATGCCGGAATTACAACTGTTAAATTAGCAGATAAGAATGTTACTGCAGGTAAGATTGCACCGGGAGCAGCAAATCAAGTGTTAGTGACAGATGCTACAGGTGCAAATGCACAGTGGGTTGCGCAGTCTACATTGGCAGATAATACAACTGCAGATAACGGTTTGACAAAAACAGGAAATAATGTACAGCTTGGTGGTAACCTGACAAAAGCAACTACTATTACAGCAACAGCGACAAACACGCTTGCGGTGGCAGGATTACAGAATACAGCTGCAGCGGCTTATAACGGTACAAATGGAATAAGTACAGATAGAGTAGTCGTAGCTGATGCAAACGGCGTATTGAAACAAGTTAAAGCGACTATGCCGAAATTCTTCTATATGCCTTCTATTATCGTTCCTACAGCAGCAGATCAGTTTGTAGCTGAAACGGGTGTATCAGGGGAGTCTTTCGGAACGATCAATCTTTATGACCGTTACAAAAAGCAATTTAGTACACCAATGGCTCAGAACGCTGCTGTTACAACAGCGCTACCGGTTCTACCTTCAGGTGAGTTAGATTACTATATTACATGGTATGATACAAATGTATTTGCGAGTGTGTCTGTAAGTAATGCAGGTATTCTGACTTATACAATAAAAGCAAATGCTGATGTAACAATCGGATCATTTATGAATATTGTGTTTGCTGTAAAACCATAATAAAAATGACACAAGTAAATTTGAATACGCACAACATTAAATTCAGGACTGTCTTAAAAATGACAGTCCTGGCTATTGCATTCTTTTTTATGCAAAAAAATGCGCAGGCACAATTTACAATAACAGAGAATTTCAAAGGAGCTGTAAGTCCCGATATTATCCTGGGTGATGACGCCAAACTTACCTCTGGTCAGGAAGATCCTGTAGGTGCAGGATGGTTAAGATTGACTCCGGATGATCAGAATAAAAAAGGATACGCTTTTATAAATAAGACATTTCCATCTTCACTGGGGATTATTGCGGATTTTGAATATAAAATCTGGAGAACCAAAGATGGCCGTGGCGGATTAAATGATGGCGGGGACGGATTTTCTATTTTTCTTTTTGACGGAACGACTACAGCTTCTCAATTTGCCCTTGGTGGGTATGGAGGTTCATTGGGATATGCCCGTAATAAGGAAGCTCCGAGTAATAACACCGGATTGAAAAATGGCTATATTGGTATTGGTTTTGATGCTTTTGGTAATTTTACAAATAAAAATGCACCGAATAAATTCACCGGAGCCAATCAGTTAGTGCCAAACTCCATTACTTTAAGAGGAAGTACGACAGCAGCAGATGATGCTACCTCAAATCCGTTTCTGAAAGGAGTGAATATCTCCGGGTCGGGTACAGGTACAAAAACAGATATTCCGGCTAATTATACGGGAACTCTGGGAAATGGCTGGCAAAATCATATTGATTATAACAAAAGTAGCGGAACAAGTACAGGATCTTATCCTACATCACGACCTACAGATGCTGTGTTCTACAGAAGAGTGCAATTGGAGGTTATTCCAATTGCAGGAAACAAGTATAGTATTACACTTAGATGGAAACGTGAAGGGCAGACTGACTTTGAAGAGTTGATCACCTATACGACCACAGAACCGCCACCAGCAATTCTGAAATTAGGTTTTGCGGCCTCCACAGGATGGGCAGTCAACTTTCATGAACTGCGTAATCTGTTAGTAACAACTCCGGGAAACCTCAGGGTTGTGAAAAAAGCGGATAAAGACATACTAAGAAGTATTTCAGGCACAGGAAGTGAAAATAAGGTAACTTATACCATAGAAGTTGTTAACGATACTGATGCGGATCTGACAAAAATTGATTTTAAGGACAAGATAACAGACGGAGACGGAAATCTGGTTACTCCTGACATGTTTACGATTAACAGTATTTCCTATTCCGGATTTTCAGCAGGAACTACACTTCCTGCAACTTCTGCAACGAATGAATTTTCCGGATCGTTAAACTTAGCAAAGAAGACCACAGGAAGAATAACCGTTACTGGTACATTGAATAAAATTCCGGTTGGAAATATTCTTACAAATACCACCAACGTAATGCCTACAGATATTACCGATCAGGATCTGGAAAATAATACCTCAGTCGTTAATACTCCGGTAATAGCAGAAGATGTGGATCTTACCTTATTAAGTAATGTTCCTGATGCTTGTATAGACCCCGGTGCAGGAAACAATTTTGAAATCAAAGTTGTAAATAAGGGTAATCAGCCAACAACAACGGCTAACAGAATCGTAGTGACAAAAGTGATTCCGTCCAATGTTACCTTTACGCAAAGTGCATCTGATTACAGTGGATGGACCCGCACTGTATCCGGATCTACTTATACATACACCGCTACATTAGCTCTGGGATCAGGAATAGTTGCGCCTAATCCAATCAAGTATAATATAAAACCGAATAGTGGAGTAACAGCGTATACGGACCAGACTTCTGTGAAATATCTTTCCGGAACTTCTACGAGTACAACCGAATTGGAGCCGGCAGCCAACAGAGGGAATAACAGCCTCTCTATAAGTATGGTTGCTCCACCTGTTGCTCCTGTTGCCCCTAGCCCTGTATATTACTGTCTGGGTGAAACGGCAGTACCTCTTACTGCAACAGCAAACGGATCGAATATCCTCAGATGGTATACACAGACTACAGGTGTACCTTTGGCAAATGCACCTACACCTTCAACCAGTACGGCCGGTACATTTACATACTATGTGTCTCAGACAAATGGTAATTGTGAAGGACCGATGACGCCTATTCAGGTGATTGTGCAGCCAGTGCCTACTGCGGGTAGCATAGGTGCAAATCAGGTGATATGTGAAAATGCCGTACCACAACTAATTACTTCTGTTCAGAATGGTACCATATCAGGAAATACTACGCTAACGTATCGTTGGGAGCAATCTTTAGATGGTGGATCAACCTGGAATAGTGTTGCCGGAACTTCCTCAACACTACAGCCTGGTAAATTAAATAAAACCACGCAGTTCCGTAGAATCACAGTATCTTTGTCCTCAGGACATACCTGTGAATCCGGATTTACAAATGTCGTAACTATCAGAGTGAAAAACTGTAAGGTAATAACTAACCCCATGTTGATCAATAGGGCCCGTAGGCAATAAGTGTATGAGAAAGATTTTATTATTTGTTCTGATTTGTAGCTTTTTTGCTCAGCTAAATGCTTCCGGGCAGTGTACTCTTCCTTCCGGACAATTTGCTACAGCAGCCTTTGCTACAGGAGGAAGTAGCGTATATAAAAATAATGTACTCTGGTTGACATGGGGTGCACAAGTTGCATCTGATACGTATGGAAAACATAATCAGACACTTAATAATGGATCATCTTCTTATGCTTCTATTAATATGGGCGGAGGACGTTACTTATGTATACAGGCAACAATTTCTAATTTGGTAGGATTGATCAACAGTTACGCTCCGGGAAATTATAGCGGGGATTCAATGGATGATATGTATAATATTGGTGGCACCGGATCTAATAATAAACTGGTGAGTGGTATCCGGAATACCACAGATGGTGCCTCTGTTAGTTTTACATTGACATGCAAAGCCTCCATTGACGGAGTACCGGTACGGCTTAACGGAATGGTACTTGGTGACGCTGAATCACTGGCAAGTAGAGAAAATTTCACAGCTACAGCTTCCGGAACATGGTCTATCGTGGATTTAAAAAAGAATACATCTTCTACTGCTTATGAAGTAAGAAAGGATAATCTAACCGGAAATAAGCAGAAATTATCCTTTTTAAAAGGAAACGACAACAACACAGGTGCTGTGGCATTTCTGACCTTTAATGAGCAGGCTTTTCAGGGGACTGATCTGAGTGTATCATTTGATGTAACCCTTAAGGGGGGAGGGTTAACTGCGATTTCTTTAGGACTATTGCCTCCGGCTATAGATGGTGGTGACGCTCCTGAAAGCTATGGAACCCCCCTTCATATGATTGATGCATTGAACGTCAAATATGATAATATTCCGGTGAATACTGTTGTCAATCTAAATACTACATCCTATCAGGTTGGAGGCCTTGAAACAGCTACTTCCGGTTTTCTGGGAACTACCGGTCCTGATGCTGACAATAAACCGCTGTACAGTAAAGATGCAATGGGAGATAATAATGACGGTATAGCAGGTGTTAATGAAGAAGATGCATGGCCTGCTCAATATAAAAGTTTTTCTTATAAACTGTATTATAATCCAAATCAAACTATATCGGTAGCTATTCCTTATAAAGCTTACAGAGACGGATATATTGCCGGATGGATTGATTTTAATCAAAATGGTGTCTTTGATGCGTCAGAAAGAGCTGTTGCTACAGCTCCGGCTTCCGGTACTACGGTGAATCTTACGTGGACCGTTCCGCAAAATCGTGTGATAAGAAGTACATATGTAAGATTGCGATATGGTTATAACCTTAATGAACTACAAGTGGCGACAGGAAGCGCTGTTGGAGGAGAGGTAGAAGACCATAGAATATTTATACAGGGATCGGCAATAACAAATCCGATGCTGCCTGGTAAAGGCAGAAAATAAAAAGGAATGAATCATTCTAACAAGAACTGATATGATCAATAAGATAAAAATATTTTTGTTAATTCTGATGTTACCATTCGCGCTCAAAGGGTTTGCACAGGATGGTAAGAAAAGTTTGTTTTCAGACAACGGACGTATGGTGGTAGCTGAAGGAACATCAGATGTTTTGTATTCAGAAAGTCTATATATTGGTCCTAATGCAGACTGGCAGATCAACGGAGATCTGTATGTGTATAGTAAACAAATCTGGATAGCACCTACTGCCAAGATTCGTGGTACAGGTAAACTGATTCTAAAAGATCCGGGGACTAATCCATACTATGCCGGTTGGGGAAATCAGGCAACAGTTATTGACGGAAATAACGGAGAATTTATTGCTGTGAATATCATCATAGATAATCCTTCAAATGTTAAGCTGGCCGATATAGCCGATCCGGGATATAACCTGAAAGAGACGACAGATAATATTGCAGCCCTGAAAGTTGCTTCCAATATAGATTTCAATGTTAAGGGCGGAGATATTCTGCTGAATGGATATGAGCTTGTACTGGGAGCTGAAGCACAATTGCTGAACGCAGGCAGTGTCAACAGTCCTAATCAGAATATCAATGGATATGTGGTTACAGGTAATATTACGAAGAGTCTTTTGATTAAAAGTTTAAAAACAGGAGAGAAATTCCTGTTTCCGGTAGGTATTGATGAGAGCAGTTATACACCTGCAATTCTGACTCCTCAGGGAGAGACCAGACTTTATGTCGGAGTGGTAGATTATGAGGCTGCAGGCGCAAATATAGAACTTAAAGATAAGGAAATCGGTATGGACAGAGTATGGCATGTGTTCGCTGATAAAAACCTGCTTTCAGATTATACACTTATCCATCAGTCAATCACTAACGGTAAGATGTATGTCGATAAAACAGCTGAAATTATGCAGTATACAGGCAACGGTAACTGGGTAGGAGATGTGACTAAGCTGGAATCTGCTGGAGTGCACACACGACAAGGCCTTCAAACTTATGCTGCCCGAACCATTTCAGGAACCTGGATGACCAAGTTAAGTTTTAAAGGACCTGTTGCCAATGACGATACCTTTGATCTGCCTTACGCAGATGACTATACAAAAAATGAGAATGTATTCCATATTCTGCAGAATGATGAGGCCGGAACCAGCCCGATAGTCGTATCATCTGTAACGATAGTAAGACCTCCGTCGCACGGTAAGATTACCGTAAATATAGATGGAACCGTCACATATACTCCGGACCCGGGCTTTGTTGGAGTGGATGAATTCGAGTATAGTATCACGGATGAAAACGGTCTTTCTGATACAGGCAAAGTTACCATTAATGTAAATGCCCGTGATCTGCATATTCCGAATGTATTTACTCCTAACGGAGACGGAATCAATGATTACTTTGAAATTATCGGTTATGAATATTATGACCGTATAGGAGTGACTATCGTGAACCGTTGGGGAAATGAAGTATACCGCAATAACAGCTATGATAACAGATGGGAGGGTAGCGGCCTTAATTCTGGCACCTATTTCTATATTATCGAAGCGGTGAAAGATGGTAAAAGCCGTATATTTAAAGGGGACGTGCTGATCAAACGGAATTAGATAAAGAAATAAGGAATCGACATCAAAATTAGTTGAGATGAAATACGGAAAATATATACTGATGGTTGTGGGAATACTAGGTCTGCGTATAGGTGAGGCGCAGCAGAGTATCCAGTTTACACAATATATCTTCAATTCGATGAGTGTCAATCCGGCCTATGCCGGATACAAAGAAGAGTGGTTTGCACAGGTTGGTTTGCGTAGCCAGTGGACGGGCTGGGAAGGAGCTCCGAAAACGGGTACAGTATCTATCGATGGAGTAGTGGATCCCGTATCCAAACGTCATGGTGTAGGGCTGAATATCACCGCTGATAAACTGGGTGCTCAAGCGGCGACATCCATATATGGCAATTATGCTTTCCGTCTTCAGCTGGATGAAGAAGATACCCAGCGATTAAGTCTTGGTATTGCAGGAGGAGTTACACAGTATAGTCTTGATGGAAATAAGCTGGATCCGAATCAACCCGGAGATCCAACCATTCCGACAGGCAAAATATCAGACTGGGCTCCGGATATTCGTTTAGGTGTATATTATTATAATCCACGTTGGTATGCAGGGGTTTCCGTTCAGGATTTGTTCAATGGAACAAATTCGGGATCAGATTACAGGTTTAACCAAAATACTTCGGAAAGTTTATATCGTACAATCAGTGGTTATCTGATTGCAGGAGCCTTATTCGAATTGAGTCAGGGCGTACACCTGAGACCAAGTATGCTGATCAAAGAAGATTTTAAAGGACCTACTTCGTTGGATGTAAATGCTATGTTCGTATTCAACAGTAAATTCTGGATCGGAGCGGGATACCGTACACGTGCCCGGATCTTCAACCGTACATACCAGGATCGAACCGTAGACAAATTAAGCGCAACGAATGCGATCACAGGTATTGCGCAGTTCTACGCGACAGAGCGCCTTCGTATCGGATACTCTTACGATGCTATGATTAACAGAATGAGCGGATTACAGAACGGATCCCATGAGATTACACTGGGGCTTACATTTGGTCGTAGAGGAGCAAGTCAGTATCTGAGTCCACGGTTTTTTTAGTACTGTTAGAAAGATACCGGGAGAGAGATTTATATAGTATAGCATACACGATCACATACAAATACAATGAAGGTAAAGAATATATATAGGCTACTCGTTTTCACCATACTCCTGATAGGCGGGTTAACTTCTGTCAAGGGGCAGGAGCAGATTAGCCTCCGTTCTACGGCAGAGAAACTGTACTATCAGTACGAATATTATAATGCTTCGCGGATTTATGAAAAACTGGTAGACACGAAGAAACCTCGTGTACAGGATATGGAACGCCTTGCAGAATGCTATTACCGGATTAATGATTATGCGTTAGCTCAAAACTGGTATGCCCGTGTAATTGATGGAGGAAAGTTTTCGGATCAGTCCCAACTGAACTATGCTGAAACACTTAAAAAGAACGGTAATTATGCAGCAGCAAAGGAACAGTTTGCCCAATATGGTACCCGTACCGGAAAAACTGCTGAAGTAGCTCTTGCGATTCAAGGAGCAGACTCTGCAGTGATATGGATGGCAAATCCAACCCTTCATAAGCTAAAGAATGAAGAAACAATCAATACACGTTACTCTGAATTTGGTACCACACCGCTTTATAACAGTGTCTTGTATGTCGGCGAGCCAAGTGGATGGGATGGGAAAACGTCAGGTATGACAGGACGCCCTTATCTGCGTATTTATTCTTCAAGCAAAGAAGCTGATGGTATTACCTTAAAATATCCAAGTATCTTGCCTGATGTATTTAATAATGCACCTTATCACGTAGGACCTGTAGCCGCTAATAAAGAAGAAAATGTACTCTTCGTTACCCGTACTCATCCGGGAGAAGATGCTGAGAAACAGCGTTCAGGTAATTACAGGTTTAAAAAGCACAATCTGGAACTGTTAATCTATACCCGCTCAGGAGATAGCTGGACCGAAACCGCATTTCCTTATAATAATGTAAAGAACTATTCAGTAGGACATGCAGCCTTGAGTGATGATGAACAAACACTTTATTTTGCTTCAGATATGCCCGGAGGTAAAGGTGGTGTAGATATCTGGTATTGCACTCGTCTGGCAGATGGTAGCTGGAGTACTCCGGTAAATGCAGGAGAAGAGATTAACTCTGCCGGAGATGAGATGTTTCCTTCAGTATTCGGCAATAAATTGTACTATTCCAGTAACGGTTTTGCAGGTATGGGGGGGCTGGATGTATTTGTTGCTGAAGGGCAGCAGAATTCATTCCATAGCCGACAAAATCTGCGCTTTCCCGTTAATTCAGCTTCCGATGATTTTTGCTATGTGATGGTTAGTGACAGTCCTGATTCATTTTACGGATATGTATCTTCAGATCGCAACGGAGGTAAAGGATTGGATGATATATACTCATTTTCGTACGATAAACCAAAAATTATTATCCGCCTGGAAGGGCAGACACTTAACAAAGTGACTTCAGAGCAGATAGAAGATGTACAACTTACATTGCTGGATGATAACGGACAGGTGGTGTTAAGAAGGCTAAGTAATGCAAGCGGTGCGTTTACATTTCCGTTAGATGCCCGTACCAACTATCGTATAGTGGCAGAAAAAGTTAAGTTTCACGGGGATTCTGTGGCTATTGCGGCCTTATATCCTCAAAAAGATACCACGATCAGGCTGACTCTTCGTTTACAACCTGTAATAGAAAAAGGAACAAGCTTCGTACTGGAAAATATCTATTACGATCTGGATAAATATAATATTCGGGAGGACGCCAAGCCAATCCTTAATCAACTCGTAAGAACTATGCGGGATAATCCTACACTGAAGATCGAACTTTCCAGCCATACGGACAGCCGCGCTACCGCACGATACAATATGAAGTTGTCTCAGAATCGTGCACAGGCAGCAGTAGACTATATTGTAAGCCGCGGCATAGCGCGTGATCGGATTGTTGCTAAAGGATATGGTGAAAGTAAACTTGTCAATAAATGTGCAGATGGCGTACAATGTTCAGAAGCTGAACATCAGGCAAATCGCCGTACCGAAATAAAAGTATTAGCGTATTAATAACTACCTATTTATTAACCTTGAAGGAGTCCGCTTATCATAGCGGACTTTTTTTGTTTTGTAACTTTTCTGATATTTATAAGTCAAAACATATATTGCTTATACAATAATTGCTTTTGTTACGATTTTTTTACATTCCTGAGTATAAAATTTGTCTTGTTAAAATTTTGTTAAAAATTTTGTTAATAAGTGTTAATTGTGTTTGATGTTCTGTTTTTGTCAATACATTCCAAACTATATTCTTTTTTCAAAAACATAAATTTTGTATTCGTATTCTGAAAATAATGAAACGTAAGGTCTGTAATGTTAAAATACTTGCAATAACAACAGTGCGTTTATATATTTGCTCTCCCCAATAAGGATAGTCTCAACTATATTCTCTACCATTTATTCGCTTTTGCGGATCTGATAGAATGGATTTCAAATGGCTTTTGTTGGCATAATATGGTTTACACTAATCTGAAGACCATTACAATAAGTTGGATGCATTTTAATACATCATATAATTAATTAAAAAACAACAGATGAAACAAAAATTACTCAGTTTTCTCGTTGGGACAATGATACTGACTTCAGTAGCATTTGGTCAGGAGAAGAAAATTAGTGGTAAAGTAACTTCCGCTACAGGACAGGCTTTACCAGGTGTTACTGTTGTTGTACAAGGGACAAACCTTGCTACACAAACAGATGCAAATGGTAATTACACGTTAAATGTTCCGGCAGGAAAGACACTGGTATTTCGTTCAATTGGATTTAACGAAAAGACTATTGTTGTATCTCCTTCAGCAACTTCATTTAATGTGTCATTAGACGATCAGGACAATGCACTGGCAGAAGTTGTCGTAACAGCAAATGCAATTAAGAGAGAAAAAAGAACATTAGGGTATTCAGCTCCTACCTTGAACAATGAAGAGCTGACTTCCGGAAAAAATGCAAGTGCAATCAATTCGTTAGCGGGTAAAGTAGCTGGTGTTAACATCACTTCCACATCCAACTCACCGGGAAGCTCTTCAAGAGTTGTTTTAAGAGGAGGATCTTCCATTGCCGGAAATAATCAGGCATTGATCGTTATTGATGGTGTACCAATTGACAACTCCAGTGTAATTGGTGGAGCTTCTTCTTTGAGCAGTGTCGATTTTGGTAACAGAGGAAATGATATCAATCCAGATGACATTGCTTCCATGACAGTGTTAAAAGGTCCGGCTGCCGCTGCTCTTTACGGATCACGTGCATCTAACGGTGCGTTGATCATTACGACTAAAAGCGGGAAACAAGGTGCAGGTAAAACCGAGATCACTTTTAACAGTACAAATACACTGTCCTCTATTCTGAAACTTCCTGATTTTCAAAATCAATATGGACAAGGATATTCTTACTATGACGATGCAGGTAATGTATTATTCGAAAACGATCCAAAAGAAAACTGGTCATGGGGTGCTCCTTTTACCGGAGAAACACAAGAGTGGGGACAAGCCATTAACGGAGTCCGTCAGACAAAACCATATTCAGCGGTCAAAAATAATGTAAGAGATTTCTTTGATCTGGGAGTTGCTTCTGATAATAACCTGAGTTTGTCCGGTGGCGGTGAGAAGACAACATTTTACTTAGGTCTTAACTCGCTGAATTCAAATGGTGTGTATCCGGGTAAAAAAGATACATACAACAGATACGGAGTTCGTTTCAATGGAACAGCAGAATTTTCTAATAAATTCTATGCCGGAATCTCCGCGAATTACAATAAAATAAACAGTAATAATATTGCCGGAGGGCAAGGAGGTGGATCTGTTTACAATAATTTGTTGCAGACCCCAAGAGATATTCCAGTCTCGGATATGGGCGATCTGACAAACCCGTACAACGGTTATGGCCAGATTAGAGATGCTTCCGGTAACCTGAGAGAAGATCTATACGGTTACTATGGTGCATATTCTATGAATCCATATTGGGTATTGGACAATTATAATAACTTCAATGATGTAAACCGCATTATGGGTAATGTAAATGTGGGATACAAGCCTTTTGAATGGTTGGATATTAAAGAACGTATTGGTGTAGACCACTATTCAGACAGACGCCGGTCAGAATCTCCTAAGTTTACTTTTGCTCCGGCAGACAATACGACGGATAATTATTCTCAATCCGCAAATAAACAAACTGAAGTAGGCCAATACCGCATTGACCAGTTTAATGTAACAGAAATTATTCATGATTTCATGGTTACCGCTAATCATAAGTTTAACGATGATTTTGAAGCTTCTTTAATGTTAGGAAACAATATCCGTCAGCGTCAGACTACTAATAATAGCACCGCTACAAATGCGAGTGCGGGACTAGTGATGCCGGGATGGTATAATCTGGCAAACAGTAACGGACCACTGGATCTGATTGAAGATTCATGGAGTAAAAGAAGATTGGTTGGGGTATATGCCGACTTAAATTTATCTTATAAAAACTATTTGTTCTTACAGGCAACAGCACGTAATGACTGGTCTTCAACTTTACCAAAAGCCAACAATTCATTTTTCTACCCAAGTGTAAGCGGTTCATTTGTATTCTCTGAACTGATGTCACCTGAAGCAAGACAAATCCTGAGTTATGGTAAGTTAAGAGCTAATATTGCGAAAGTAGGTAATGATACAGATCCTTATCAGTTAATTACCACATTCTCCAGAGGAGAGATTAATGGTGGTTTTGGTACGACTACATTCCCTTTTGGTAATGTATCTGCTTTAATGTCGAGTTCAACTATCGGTAATGCTCTGTTGAAACCAGAGATCACTACTTCATATGAGGTGGGTACAGAGTTAGGATTTTTTGCTAACAGATTATCTTTAGATTTCTCTTACTACAAAAACAGTTCGAAAAATCAGATCTTAAGTATTCCGATCCCGAATTCTACAGGATATGGATTCAGCGTTATTAATGCAGGGAAAGTTGAAAACTCAGGTATCGAATTATCTCTGAGAGGTACGCCGGTTAAAACAGCAGATTTCTCATGGGAACTGATGGGTACATTCACTAAAAATAACAGTAAGGTAATAGAACTGATGGAAGGTGTAGATCAGGTTTCTTTAGGTGGATTTAGCGGAATGTCTATTGTAGCAGCAAAAGGTAAACCATATGGTGAGTTTTATGCGGTAACAAACGCAACAGATGCACAAGGAAGAACAATTGTTGACGCAGAAACAGGTTTGCCGGTAATCACAGACGAACCTCAGTACTTAGGGAGTTACAATCCGAAGTTTCAGGCTTCCTTAGGAACCAACGTAAACTACAAAAACTGGTCACTGAACGCTTTATTTGATATGAAACATGGAGGTGTATTTTTCTCAAGAACAAGAGATATCATGGCTTTCACAGGTACTTCTGAAGAGACAGGAGGAGATCGATTTGGTCAGATTTTCCCTAATTCAGTTTATCTGGATGATGCAGGTAACAGTATAGTTAATACTACTGCAACATACGATAAAGTGGATTACTTCCCAACCAGAGAAGCCGGATTAAATGTGGTAGATGCCTCTTATGTCAAATTACGTAGTTTGGCAATCTCTTACAAATTCTCTAAAAACCAACTGAAAAATACACCGTTCGGTAGTGCGTCAGTAGGTCTGTTTGGAAATAATCTGTTTATCTGGACTCCGAGTGAAAATAAATATGCGGATCCTGAAGTAAACTCTGCAGGAGCGGGCAATGCACAAGGATTTGACTATACTGCTCAGCCTTCTCTGAGAAATTATGGAATAAATGTTAAGGTTTCATTCTAGTAAAAAGAAAACAATGAGAAAAAATATTAAATCACTGCTTTTTGCTGCAGTAATGGGATCTGCAGCATTGGTAAGCTGTAATAAATATCTGGATATTAATGATAATCCAAATAATCCGGAAAAATCTGACCCTAGCCTTTTATTGCCTTCTGTAGAAGCTTCAATAAGTCAGGTTGTCGGAAATCAATTTCAGACCTATGGAAACATGTGGGCACAGTACTGGACTCAAAACCCGTCTTCGTCTCAATATCAGACCATAGATCAATACAATATGAGAGGTACGAATTCAGATCGTGCCTGGCTTAATCTGTATCGTGGGGCATTAAATAATGCAGAGATTATTATTAATACACAAGGACCTACACATGCACAATACAGGGCAACGGCCTACATTCTAAAAGCATATGCTTTTCAGCTGGCGACGGATGCATTCGGTGATGTACCTTTATCCGAAGCGTTAAAAGCTGGAGATAATCTGAATCCTGTTTATGAAAAGCAAGAGGTGGTATACGATAGTATCTTTACTTATATCGATAAAGGGATAAGTGAATTAAAGTCTTTGAATACATCAATAGCGAATAATCCGGGTGACCAGGACATGTTGTTCAAAGGAGATGCAAATGAATGGATTACTTTTGCAAATACATTGAAACTTCGGGCATATCTGAGAATCTCCAATGTTAATCCTGCGAAAGCAGAAGCGGGAATCAAAGCATTATATGCTACTAATCCTTCCTTTATTTCTAAAGATGTATCCATTGCATATACTACTACAGGAGGTAATGAAAATCCTATGTACAACGAAATGGTTGCTTTAGGACGCGTGCAGAATGTTGTTGCAAGTGGTACAGTGATCAATGCTTTCAAAGCAAATAATGATCCAAGACAGTTCGTATTGTTTGAAAAGATTTCTGGTCAGGATACAATTGCTTGGATCGCTCAGGGAGGATACAGAGGGATGAATAGAAAACTGGTTTCGCCACCTTCGGCAATAGTGGGAGCAAATGCCAACATTCCAAATTCTGCGTTAGCACCTGTTAAACTTATTTCTAAGGCCGAGAGTTACTTCCTGCAGGCAGAGGCTGCCCTGAAGGGTTGGGGATCAGGTTCTGTACAGTCACTGTACGAATCTGGTGTACGTGCTGCTTTTGAAGCAGTAGGGCTTTCTACTGAAGCTAACGCATACCTCACTTCAGCTCCTGATGCAGAGCTTGGAACAGGAGAAGAAGCGCAATTGAAAGCTATTATTACACAGAAATATTATGCCATGTGTGGCTTTCAGGGATTTGAAGCCTGGAATGAATGGAGAAGAACAGGATATCCAACCTTCTTCACCGTTTCAAAAGAATCTATTATCGGAGCTGGTTTGTTTCCGGTAAGAATGGTATATCCGAATAGTGAGGCAACTACCAATGCCAAATATCCGGGTACAATCAGCGTTTCCAATCCGGTGTGGTGGGACGTTAAATAATAAGATCTCAGGATACCTATAATAAAAACGCAAGCAAGGCGGCCGTAAATTTTACGGCCGCTTTTTTTTGTTACAAATACCAGGTTGAGGCAATAGAACTATTTTACTCATTTATTATGCATGCATTGCGTTTTATCAAAGAAAAATAGAAAGAAAGGAGTTATAAATAGAATGATTTTAATTAGTTTTTTATACAATCATTTGCTTTTTTAAGTTTAAAGATTATTTTTGTTTTAACATTTTTTAACAAATGTTTTTAAAATGTATTACTAATCAGTTTTCTAAATATGATCCATTCTGTTTTAGAAAACAAATATTTTCGAATTAGCTAACATCTCATCGGAGATATTTATTAATAAACATAAACATATGAAACAAAAATTACTCAAAGTTTTTCTTGTGTGTACACTTCTGGTAGGAGTTGTTTATGCACAGAATCGTCAGGTGAGTGGTAAAGTTACTTCTGCTTCAGATGGTACTCCTGTACAAGGAGTGTCAGTTGCTGTACAGGGAACATCTACTGCTACCCAAACAGATGGTTCAGGTAATTATTCCATTGATGTAACCGGAAATGCTACATTAGTATTCTCTTATGTAGGGTATCAGCGGCAGACAGTAGCAGTAGGCAATCGCTCCACTATCAATGTGCAACTAACAAGTGATGAAACTTCTTTAGAAGAAGTTGTTGTAACGGCATTAGGGGTCTCAAAAAGTGCACGAGGTCTTGGATATTCCGTCTCCAAAGTAAATGGAGACGACTTGGTTAAGTCTGGCGAGGCGAATATTATCCAGGGTTTGGCTGCTAAGGCTACAGGTGTGCAGATTACCTCTTCCAGCGGAACTCCCGGTGCTTCTTCTAAAATTTTATTAAGAGGTCCTGCTTCTTTTTCGGGGGATAACCAACCTTTGATAGTCATTGATGGTGTGCCAATTGATAATGGATTGAATAATACAAAAGCTGGTGATGATCCTTATAATCAAAACCTTGCGGGTGTGCAGGTTGCCAATAGAGCTTTGGATATAAATCCTGATGATATTGAATCTGTTACTGTTTTGAAAGGTCCTGCAGCAGCAGCCCTTTATGGTCAGGCAGCAGGTAATGGAGCGATCATTTACACAACTAAAAAAGGAAAATTAGGTTCAGGGCTCGGAATTACTTATTCTTCCGGATTTGAAATGTCTCAAGTAAATAAATTACCTGGGATTCAAAATAAATATGGTCAGGGAGAAGCGGGTCAATATACACCTGTTCCAGATAGCTGGGGACCAAATCTTGAAGGAAAGCAAACGTACAATAATGTTGAAGATTTTTTTAGAAAAGGAAGTATTTTTAATAATAATTTAGCCATTACTTCCGGAGGTGAAAAAACAACATTTAGATTTTCAGTTGGGTCACATAATAATAAAGGAATTATACCTAATTCATCTTTCAACAGATATACTGCTCGTCTTAGTTCGGATACTAAGTTAAATGACGCAATATCAGTGGGAGGAACGTTAAATTATACAAATGCAAATACTAAAGCTGCTCAAAATGGTAGTAACTTGGCAGGTGTAATGTTACCTCTTTTACGATCTCCAGTTGATTTTAACCTTGCGGATTACAAGAATCCTGATGGTTCTCAAAAGCAGTATTTCGTCAATTATGATAATCCTTATTGGTCAACGGAAAATAACCCTTATACAGAAGAGAATAATAGAATTAATGGTAATGTATATACTGATATTAAACTCAGTGATATTTTTTCTGTATCATGGAAAACCGGTCTTGATAGCTATTCAACAGAAGGGACACAAATTTATGCAATAGGGTCTGTTGGGGATGATAATGGAACTCGTTTAGGAGAAATTAAACGAACAAATGTAAATTATAGAAATCTTTACACGGATCTTTTATTAAAATTTAATTCAAAATTAGGTGGAGATTTTTCTGTAAATGGTTTATTGGGGGGGAATTTTAATTACAGTCAGTACAGAACTAATTTTGGCAGAGGAAGAGATTTAAGTATGCCTGGGTTCTATAACTTTAAATCAGCAAAGGATTTATATGTGAGTAATTATGAAGATTACAGAAACAGCAAAGCAATATTTTTAGATGCAACATTTGATTATAAAAGTATTCTGTTTTTAACGTTAACCGGAAGAAATGAGTGGTCTTCTACTTTTGGAAAAGATGGAAAAGGATTTTTCTATCCTAAGGCCGATTTATCTTACATCTTTTCTCATCTTTTGGAAAATAATAGTATTCTTAATTATGGTAAAATCAGACTGGCTTATTCTAATGTGGGGATCTCACTTAGCGTATATTCTGATAGAGCATATTTTACAGTACCTACAATCGCGGATGGTATGACGAATGGATTTTCATTTCCTTACTTAGGTCAGACTGGCTTTGCTATGACGAACGTTGCAGTTGCAGGCGAGTTTAAGCCAGAGCGTAACAAGGGATACGAGGCGGGTTTAGAAATGAAGTTTTTTCAGAATAGATTAGGATTGGACTTTACATATTATCAACAGCACTCTTCTGACTTGTTAATTACTCAACCAATCGATCCTACTACAGGGTTTGCTTATTATTATAATAATATTGGGGCAATGAAAAACACTGGTTATGAAATTAGTTTAACTGGTCATGTGATTAAATCCGAGAAATTTAATTGGAATACGACAGTAAATTGGTCTAAAAATGAAAATGAAGTAACAGAATTGGCTGAAGGAGTTACTCAATTATCAATTGGTTCTGCTTTTTCAGCTCCTCAATCGTATGCTATTGTAGGACAGCCTTTTGGAGTTCTTTATGCACAGAAGTTTAAGCGTAGTGCAAGTGGAGAAATAATGATTAACCCTGCAAATGGTTTGCCGATATATGAAGACCAACTTGGAAATGTAGGTAGCCCAATACCGGATTGGTTATTAAACTGGAACAATGAATTTACTTATAAAGACTTTTCATTATCATTCCTTTGGGATTTCCGTAAAGGAGGTAAAATATGGGGAGGAACATACGCCAACCTTTTAAACAGAGGAAAAGCAGAGGAAACAGCCGATAGAGAGAGAACATATGTGATAGAGGGTGTATATGGATCCGGAAGTAATGAAGGTCAACGAAATGAGACTGAAATATCAGCATTACAATATTTTAGAAGCTATTTAGGTAATAGTAATTCAGAAATTGCAATTCAGGATGGTTCATGGGCACGTTTAAGATCGGTTGACTTAAGTTATCGCTTTAAGAACTTCTCAAAGAAAATTCAATATATTCAAGTTGGTGTTAATTTAAGAAATCTTATTTTGATAACAGACTACAAAGGAGTAGACCCGGAAACTAGTTTAACAGGTTCTAATCAAAACTTTGCTGGTTATGATTTCTTTAATAATCCAGGAACTAAATCTTACTCACTTAATCTTCGATTTGGATTTTAAAAAATTAAAAAATGAAAGCTCAATTTAAATTTATATATATATTATGTCTGGCTGTTTTAGCTGGGTGTAAAACGGGGGATGATCTGTATTTAAGTCCAAATGACCCTGCTGAGGCAACTCTGCCAACACTTTTGACTGCGGCAGAAGTTAATACCATGGCAAATGTAGAAGGTGAATTGGCAAGAATCAGTAGTATACTTGTTCAACATTCCGTAGGTATAACTGCCCAATATACAGATATGCAGAATTATCGTATTACAGAAGGAGACTTTGATAATAGTTGGGAAGGACTCTACACAGGAACAATGAATAATGCAAAAATTCTAATTAAAAGTGCGGGTACAACAAGTCCATATTATGCTGGTATAGGTAAAGTAATAATGGCGATTAATATGGGAATAGCAACGGATCTTTGGGGCGATGTTCCCTATTCTGAAGCATTTAGAATAGATGAAGGAATAAGAACGCCAAAGCTAGATACACAGGAAGAGGTATATAAGTCAATTGACGCATTATTAGGTGATGCTATTGCTGATTTTGCCAAATCAGAAGCTGATAATCTATTTGTTCCGGGGGATGACGATGTACTTTTTAAAGGTGACGTTGCAAAGTGGACTAAGGCTTCTTATACTTTACGTGCAAGATATTTACATCGAACATCTTCTAAAGTTGCAGGAACTGAAGCAAAAGTTTTGGAGTATCTATCAAAAGGGATTTCTTCAAATGCTGAAAACCTTGAAGCAGTTCATACTGCGACCGGAGGAACTCAAAATCAATGGGGCGCATTTAATAACGGACGTGCCGGTCATTTAGGAGCAAGTAATTTGTTTGTAGACAGGTTGAGTGCCAAAAATGATCCAAGACTAGCTTATTTCTTGTCTAAAAATAAAGATGGAGTCTTTATTGGTGGAGATATTACGAAAGAAACAATTGCTTCAACTATTTCTGGCTTAGGACCATTTTTTGGAGTAGGTGAAAATTATCCAATTGTGACTTATTATGAAGCTAAGTTTATTGAAGCAGAAGTCAAACAAAGACAAGGTGCAAATGTTGCACCTGTATTAAATGATGCAATTAAAGCATCAGTTGCGTATGTAACTAAAGGTGTAGAATCGGGAGACAATATTGCGATTTATACAACAGCGTCTCTTTCAGATATCATGACTGAGAAATGGGTTGCAATGTATAATCAGTCTATTGAGCCATATAATGATTACCGCAGAACCGGAATTCCTGTTTTGACTCCACGTCCTGAAGCAGTAGGGGCAGAATTGTCTTATATCCCTAAAAGATACCCTTTCCCTAAAACTACTACATTATATAACCCTAACGCCAAGCTTATTCCAATGGATGTTCCTGTATGGTGGGGAAAATAAGAAAACAATATAATACCGATATTTCAAGAAAGGCCATAACTAACTTTATTAGTTATGGCCTTTGATTTAGAAAGACCTTCATTGCAACTCTCCTAAGAATATAATTGTATATAAATATATCAAAGACAAAAATTTAATTACAGAATCTCTTTGTTACAATTATAGTGTTTGTAACAACTATTATTGCTTAAATGTAAATTGTTTTTTAAATTTTTATAACCTAATTATCAGGCGTTTATAGATCGAGTTGGTACCTCGAAATATAGTTTTTTATGCAATCGTTTGTTTTTTTCGATTTTAACTATATTTTTGCGTTTTAACATTTGTTAACACTTTTGTGTGATTTTCTGACCATCTATCCTATTTCCAAATAAGTTTTAGATACAGCTGAAAATTCGTTGCTTAACTAACGTCTCTCAGGGGACATTTTTATTAATAAACATAAACATATGAAACAAAAATTACTCAGTTTTATTCTGGTGTGTACCCTAATGCTTGGGGTTACGTATGCACAGAATCGTCAAGTGAGTGGAAAGATCACCTCTTCAGAGGATGGATCCCCTATTAGTGGGGCTTCGGTATCTGTGGTAGGTGCTTCCCGCGCTGTACAATCGGACGGTTCCGGAAATTATTCCATTAGCGTTCCGGCTAATGCAACACTTTCCTTCTCTTATGTTGGTTTTACCAGCCAACGTATCAGTGTTGGAAACCAATCTGTGATCAATGTTGTTCTTAGTTCTGATGCAGCAGTATTAGACGAGGTTGTTGTAACAGCAATGGGACAGGAAAAATCCAAAAGAGCACTTGGTTACGCTACTCAAAACGTTAAAGGTGATCAATTATTGGATAAAGGGGATAATAATATCCTGAATGCGTTACAAGGTAAGGTCGCAGGTGTTGAAATTACTGGCGCCAGTGGTGCTGCCGGTGCTTCTACAAACATCGTATTAAGAGGTATTTCATCTCTTACCGGAAACAACCAACCTTTATTCGTTGTTGATGGAATTCCTATCAGTAATGATTTGGATCAATCTACAAATACACTTTACGGAAACCAACCAGCAAACAGAGCCCTGGATTTAGATCCGAATAATATTGCATCCTTGAATATCCTTCAGGGACCAGCAGCAGCTGCATTGTATGGAACAAGAGCTTCGGCGGGTGCTATTATCATTACGACTAAAAAAGGTTCTGGAACCAAAGGAAAAACTGATATCAGCTTTAATACCGCTTACGGTGTTCAGAATGCCTATGGATTTCCAAAATTACAAAATAAGTATGGTCAAGGAGCAAGTGGGGTTTTCAATGCAATCTCTGGAAACTCATTAGGTTTACCTTTTGGAACTATTCCAACACTTGCGAATGGATTGATCGTAGCGCCAGGAACAGAAGTTGTAGTTAACGGTGTTACATATAAGGAAGGTCAGACTGTACCTTATGTAAATTATCCTAACAACTTTGACGCATTCTTTGAGCAAGGACATACAACAGATAACAACTTATCTATTTTAAGTGGTGATGCTAAAAGTAATCTTGGATTCTCGTTAGGTAAGTCTACAAACAAAGGTATTCTTCCTAACTCCAATTTTGACAAGGTAAATGCCAGATTTAGTGCAGGTTCACAAATTACAGATCAATTAAACATCAGTGGAAGTATTAATTATTTTAATACAACACAAATTGGTGCGACTACTCAAGGTAATGGCGCGAACAGTAGTATGTTTGCGATCTATGGCGTGACCCGTTCTACAGATCTTGAATACTACAAAGAAAACTACACAAATCCTGATGGATCTAATAACTGGTTTATTGCAGGTCGTGATAACCCGTTCTTTGCATCTTATGAAAATACATACAAAAGTAAGTTGCAACGTTTTATGGGTAATGTTGATATCTCTTACGACATCACTAACTGGTTGAATGCTACTTACCGTGTAGGATTAGATAGCTATAACGATAGAAGAAAGAAATATATAACTATTGGTTCAACTCAGGCACCTAGTAGTGCGGGTAGTATTCTGGAAGATAGCTTCTACCGTACAGAATTCAATGGTGATTTGATCTTGACAGCTAAAAAACAAAATATTTTTACTGAGGGATTGAACCTGACAGCTTTAGTAGGTCAAAGTATTAACCAAAGAGATTATCAAAACTTATACGTAAATGCAACAGGATTAACTATTCCTGATTATACTAACGTTGCAAACGGACAGAATTTTGCTTCATCCGGTGAGCTAACCAGAAAAAGACGTGTATTAGGTGTATATGGTCAGTTATCATTTGCGTACAAAAACTACCTGTTCTTAGACGTTACAGGACGTGCGGATAAAAGTTCTACACTTCCAAAAGATAATAATACTTATTTCTACCCGTCCGTATCATCCAGTTTTGTATTCTCTGATCTGATGGATCTTGAAGATAGTTTCTTCTCATTTGGTAAAGTAAGAGCTGCATATGCACGGGTTGGTAGGGATGCAAATGAGTATGTATTGGATCCAAGAACATTTAATTCTGCGACTTTTGGAAATAATACAGCTCAATTCAACTTCCCATACGGACCAATCTTAGGATTTGGAACCAGTACAACTATTGGTAACGATAAACTGAAACCTGAGTTTACAGAATCTTTGGAAGCAGGTTTGAATGTATCGTTCTTGAAAAACCGTTTGAGTTTGGATGTAACGGTTTACAAACAAGGAAGTAAAAACCAAATTATTAGTGTCGGATTGCCTACCTCAACAGGTTATTCCAGCCGTTTGGCAAACGTAGCGGAAGTGTCTAATAAAGGTATTGAGTTATTGCTTAACGGAACACCTGTAAAGAATACTTCTTTCCAATGGGATGTATCCGCTAACTTCTCTAAGAATAGAAATAAAGTTGAATCTCTGGCTGATGGTATTGAATCTTTTGCTATTGCAGGAAATGCTTTTGGTGGACAGATTCCATCTGTTGCTAAAGGATATCCATTTGGTGTAATTATGGGAAGTAAATATCAAAGATCTCCTGATGGCGATTTGCTTGTAGATCCTGCAACAGGACTTTATTTTACAAATTTAGTTGCGAATCAAGTGATTGCAGATCCTAACAGAGAATGGTCTGCTGGTTTGACAAATAACTTCAGATACAAAAAGTTCTTCTTGTCAGCTCTTGTGGATTTCAAAAAAGGTGGTGATATGATCTCCTGGACTACAGCGGCTCTAAGATCTAACGGATCTTTAGAAGTAACAGGTGAAGATCGTGATAAACCACATGTTCTTCCGGGAGTTATTCAGAATCCTGATGGAAGCTACTCTCCGAATAACATTCAGATTCCAGCGCAAACATATTGGAATGCTGGTTTCGGAGGAATTGGCGGTTCTGAATTCAACGTATTTGATGCAACAACATTCAGATTGCGTGAGGTATCTATCGGTTATGACATCGATGGCAAAACTTTTGGAACAAACGTAATTAAAAATGTACGTATTGTTCTTTATGGACGTAACCTGTATTACTATGCTCCTAACAGCTTGATCGATCCTGAATTGAGTACCCAAGGTGCGGGTAACATCAGAGGTATGGAGTTACAAAGTGCTCCAAATACCAGGAATTTCGGTGGTAGTTTAAGAGTAACATTTTAATTAAGAGACTTATATGAAAAAGATATTATTATATACGTTAGCTGGTTCTCTGTTATTTTCATCATGTAATGATTTTGTTGATGTAAATGATAATCCGAATGCAGCTTTAGAAGTACCTTCGAAGGTATTACTACCAACTACAAGTATTGGTATTGGTTGGGCAAATGCGAATGAATTGGGAAGATGTGCTGCTGTATTGATGCAATATAATGCAGGACTTGCAAACTCTGCTCTGACATATGATTCATACAATATCAATGACCAGTTTAATAATCAGTGGAATTCAGAGTTATTCACAGGAACCATCAATAACCTTCGAGTAATTGCTGAACAATCTACGGAGAAAGATCCTGCATACTCAGGTATCGCGAAAATTCAAATGGCATATGCATTTTCACTTCTGACAGATTTATGGGGCGATGTTCCATATTCTCAGGGAGGATTTGGGTTGCTATATCCGCAGCCAAGATTTGACAAACAGGAAGATATCTACCAGGGAAATGCAGCCCTTGGAATCCAATCCCTATTTGATTTAGTAAAAGAAGGTATAGCTGATCTGGATAGACCTTCTGTATTAAAACCTGCTGCAGATGATATCATCTATAAAGGAGACTTAGCAAAGTGGAAAAAAGCTGGTAACAGTTTGATTTTGAAATTGGCAAACACTATTTCAAGAGTAAATCCAACTTTAGCTAAAGATCAGATCAATTATGTATTGAACAGTAACAATGGATTTATCGATGATAATGCTGTTGATTTGATGGTTCCGTTTTCAACAACGGTCAGCAATCAAAATCCAATGTATGTATACGACATCTCTGGTAGTTTTAAGAACAATCAAATGATGAGTACAAGGATTTATGATATGTCTAAAAGTTTAAATGATACAGTACGTCTTAGCAAATACTACACAAAACCATTAGGGACAAGATTCGTCGGATATAATAATGGAGCTACTGTGACTGCACCAACTTTGGCAACTCGTTCTATGTACAATACGTATGTTGTTGGAGCAACAGGAGAGGCTCCAGTAAGATTGTTGACAAATTTTCAAATGAAATTTATTCTTGCAGAGTCTGCATTGGTTTTGGGCACTCCAGGAGATGTTCAGAAACTATATGAGGATGGTATTAAAGCTTCCATGACTAAAGTAGGTATGACTACAGCGGAGATTAACAATTACTTTACAACTAATCCATCTGTAGTTACTTTATCAGGTAGCAATGAAGATAAGTTAAAACAGATCATTACGCAAAAGTATATGTCCTGGGTTGGAAACGGTATAGAAGCATATAACGACTGGAGAAGAACGGGATATCCTGTACTTCAGCCAGCACTTAATGCTACAGGTGATAATAATGGACAGATTCCGTTAAGATACGTGTATACAAGTACTGAATCCAATGCTAATCCGAATGTACCGGGTATCATCAGAACGAATACGAAAGTATGGTGGGGCAAATAAATTAAATTTAATCCATAAAAATAATTAGACATGAAAAAATTTAATATAAGTATATATGTACTTTTGATCACGATCGTAACTTTCGGGTTATCTTCATGTAAAAAAGATAATATTACACTAGAGAATAATCTTCCTGAAATTCCGGTTACAGTAGCAAATCAGTATGCACTTTTCACAGCTCCTACAGTTTCTACTTCGCTGAGTGGGGGAGGAAATGTTGTTGTTGAATTGGAAATTCCGGCATCAAGCGGTAGAACAATAAAAGAAATCACTAAAGTGGCCGTTGGAACAGCTTATTCAGCTATTCAGGCTACTACAGGATTGTATAGATCTACTCCGATTGCAGGGAATGGTACTAAGGTCACTTTCACGACTACACTTGCAGAATATGCTACTTTTACGAAGTTAACATTGCCTACAGCTGCTCAGGCAGGAACGACTTCTGCTGTTGCTCTTTTGGCGCGTAACTTTTATTTCTTAATCACTTTGGACAATGGACAAACAATTGTTCCTCAGTATGTAAGAGTATACGTAGATAAATAGTCACGATTTTTCCAAATTACTCAAAGGCTGTCCGAACGGACAGCCTTTTTTTGTAAATAAATTTTAAAAGCTGATAATGTATAAAGAATATTTGACCCAATGTTAACTAAAAAATAGTTTACAAAAGCTTAACATGAAAATATGAGTCGTCTTGTAATAAGTATTATATTTTTTGTTTAACTTACTTTGAAATTAAGTAAAGTTTGGATATGAAGGCATTAAAGTATTTTTCAGTTGCACTGTGCACTTTGTTTATATTAAACAGTTGTTCTACGACCTATTTAACAACCATTGACAGTCAATCTCTTTCTAAGGATGCGAAATCAGGAAAATTTGTGTTTGAGAATGACACTATTAAAATAGAATATGGATTTAATGGCAGTAATACCAGTGTACATACCCGTATTACTAATAAATTGGGTGTACCTATCGCTGTGGACCTTGGCAGTTCTGCCTTAGTGGTAAACGGTCAGGCGATTAGCTATTCAGGAAATGAAGTTAAACTCAATGCACGCGTTAACGCTGGTTCCTGGACAAGCGGCTATGATCTTGGTAATGGCAACAGCGTCGGTTATTCTTCATTAAGCGGTAATGTCAATGGAAGTGCCACATTACCTAAAAGTATGCTGTTTGTTCCTCCCCATTCCTATATTGAAAATAACTTCCTGTCTTTAAAGCGTCAGTTTGGATCACTCTATCACAAACCCTTGTCTCAAAAAGTCAATATTACCACTATAGACGGCAATCTGATGCCAGCACGTTTTGATTCCTTCTCAGTAGATGCTACACCAATGAATATGGAGAGTTACCTCACATTTGCGGTAGTTGATAAGGTAAATAATAAGGTGGAAACAAAAACTACAACTCAAAAATTCTATGTTTCCCGGTTAATGACAATCAAGGGCGTAAGTCAGTTGAATATTCCTGAAATATTCAGCCAGCGAAATGATGTTGCAACCAGTGGGGATAAGAGTGGACAAAATCAGTCTGTTTTGGGAGGGACTGCATCAAACGAGAAACAGTCTGCTACTCCGGCTGTAACCTCCTCATTTGAATAATATTCTGAAGATAGAATCAGGGATCTATTTTAATAGACTCATTTTCTTTTCGAAAGCGGTAATGTAAGCTATGTAGACCTGATTTTCAGTAATAAATTCCTGAGGCTTGGCGTCAAAGTGTGCGTATGCATAGAATTCAAACATTTTGATCAGAGAGGTGAAGTTAATAAAACGGGATTCCACATTTTTATTCTCATAATTATCGGAATCCATAAATACCTTTATCTGGCTGTGGTTGAAGCCCAGATAAGGAATGCTGTTGCTTTTGTCTGTTTTATAGTAGAAAAGAGGAGTGTCTACCTCATTTACAAATAAGCCAATACCTAACTTCGTTTCCGTAGAATAGAATGACCTGATAGAGACAGTATACTTGCCAATAGCTCTTTGATATACATCATATATGATATTGATTCTTTCCATAGAATTTTCAGCAACTAAAACAGGAGAGTCGGATGTATACTAAAGTTAACAAAATATTTTATTATCACCAAACCAGCCATATTAATAAAAGCACATGTGTCTGGTGATAATAAGATAGGTAAATATCGTTACGCATTAAGCGCGCTTAATGTCTGGCCAGTTCAATCGATAACTGCTGTGCAGTACGTCCTGCAATATCCAGGAAGGCCGTACTTACTGGGTCATCTTTATCCAGTAATATAGGAAATCCATTATCACCGGCATCCGAAATTCCCTTTACCAAAGGAATTTCTCCAAGAAAAGGAACATTATTTTCCTGCGCTAATCTCTTCCCTCCATCTTTTCCGAAGATATAGTATTTGTTATTCGGTAATTCAGCAGGCGTAAAGTAAGCCATGTTTTCTACTATTCCCAATATAGGAATATTAATCCCTTCCATCATAAACATCCCTATCCCTTTTATGGTATCAGCTAAGGCTACCTGCTGAGGAGTCGTTACGATGACAGCTCCGGATATAGGATAAGTCTGAGCAACAGTAATATGAATATCGCCTGTTCCGGGAGGCATATCTACCACGAGGTAATCCAGTTCTCCCCAGTCTGCGTCATTGAATAATTGTTTGATCGCTGATGTGGCCATAGGACCTCTCCAGGGAATAGGTTGATTTGGATCTGTGAAAAAACCGATGGATAATAACTTAAGATCAAATTTCTCAATCGGTAAAATTTTTGTTTTACCATCCGCCGTTTGGACAGATTGAGGTTTGGCTCCTTCCAGTCCAAACATAATCGGAACCGAAGGACCATAGATGTCTGCATCCAAAAGCCCCGTTTTTGCACCTTTTTCAGCAAGTGCAAGTGCGAGATTTGCAGCGACTGTAGATTTACCCACTCCACCTTTTCCGGATGCAACGAGAATAATATTTTTGATACCCGAAAGCTGATTGCCCTCCCGGCTCGTCACATTGGAGGTCATATTGATATCTACAGTTAGATTTTTGTCTATAAACAAGGCTATCGCATTTCGGCAGGCATGCTCGATATGCCCTTTAAGCGGGCAGGCCGGCGTAGTTAATACAACATCAAATTTTATCTTATCCGGAAATATTTCGATATGCTGAATCATATTAAGTGTTACGAGATCCTTTTTTAGATCCGGTTCTTCTACATGACTCAGGGCATTTAATATCTGTTCTTTTGTGATCATATCTATGGTATCAAACTACAAAACTAACTATTGCAAAACATAATCCTGTCATTTGGATGTTTTTAAAGTGCAATTTTGATCTTATCCCATTCTTTTGAGCTGTGATAATATAGATAAAGGTCGAACGGAGCAATATCTCGGAGCTCTGAAATACATTCCAAATCAAAGAAACTAGTTTATTTTCCTGCTCCAAGAATGCTGTAATTTGCCTATACTTGTATTGTATAACAGATAAGAAAACAGGCTTTTTTTCGTTCATTTATTATGCTCAAAAAGTTTTTTAATAAAATTACTCCTACACAGAAGCGGTGGATCATCGGGATACTGTCCGGCATTATATTGTTGATGATTGTCGGCGTTTCCTATGGGTTGAGTAAGCGGGATGCTATTTTGCAAAGAGCAATAGCTTCTGCCAAAGAGAAAATGGATAAAAAATATGGGGTTGATCTGAAAATTCAATATTACGGATTTAAGGGATTAGCAACAGTTGTTTTCAAAAATGTATACGTTACACCTAAAGGAAAAGATCAGCTTGCACATATAGATGATTTCGCAGTGTCGGTGCGTATATGGCCTTTGTTGTTCGGAGATGTAAAAATCGGACAGATCGAAATGAATAAGGCCAATTTTACACTGATCAAAAAGGATAGCATAAGCAATTATGATTTCCTGTTTAGAAAGAAAAATAAAGATTCTGTTGATACGCCCAAAGCCGAAAAAAATCTGGCAGCTTTAGCCGATGGAATTCTGAAACAGGTTTTCTTCAAAATTCCCAGAAATATGGATGTTCAGGATTTTGAAGTGTCTTTCAGAGATGACAGTACTTATCAGCGCTTACGGATACCCCGTGCCGAGATTAGCGGAGGTGATATAGATGCTGCCCTGTTTCTGAATGATAATGATGCACAATGGAATGTGGCAGGATATGTAAATCCTGACCGGCAGGAACTGAATCTCAAACTGTCATCTGAACAGAAAGATACAGAGTTTCCTTTTCTGAAGAGTAAATTCGGAGTGCGATTAAGCTTTGATGAAATCGAATTTGATTTAAATAAAGTAGACCGAAAGGGGAAAGAGATGTTAACCCTTGGCGGGGACTGGCATTTTAAAAACCTGAAGTTGCATCATTGGAGATTGTCTGATCAGGATATTAATCTGCCGGAAGCCACTTTAGAGGGAGGAGTAAATATTGGTGCGCAATCTATAGAGCTTCAAGAAGGGAGCAAAGTCAGGGTCAGAGATTTTGAATTCAGCCCGAAGGCAAAGTATATTCATAAACCTCAGCAGATCGTTGCGTTAGCTGTACATACCGGTAAATTTGAAGCACAGAAATTTTTTGATGCTATTCCAAACGGACTTTTTGAATCTGTAGAGGGCATACAGGTTTCAGGACAGATTCAGTATGATCTGGACTTTGAGGTCAATCTCAAAAAACCGGATCAGCTTAACTTTTCTTCCCGTATGGATGATAAGGAACTCAAGATTGTAAAATGGGGAAAAGCGGATATCAGTAAACTCAACTCTCCGTTTGTATATACGGCGTATGAAGATGAAAAAGTTATGCGCGAAATTCTGGTTGGTCCTCAAAACCCCAAATTTGCTCCGTATGAAAGTATTTCCAGGTATATGCGTACCACATTACTGAATACCGAGGATCCTTTCTTTTTTAAACATAACGGATTTCAGGAAGAGGCTTTCAAGCTTTCTATTGTTACCAACATAAAAGAAAGAAAATTTAAACGTGGAGCAAGTACCATCTCCATGCAGTTAGTGAAAAATGTTTTTCTGAACAGAAATAAGACACTGGTTCGTAAGCTGGAAGAGATTGTACTCGTCTGGCTGATGGAATCTTCCCATCAGGTGAGCAAAGAACGATTGTATGAGGTCTATCTGAATGTAATCGAATGGGGAAATAATGTGTACGGTATCACAGAGGCAGCAAATTATTATTTTGGTAAAAAGCCTTCTGAAATCACGCTGGGAGAAAGCTTATTTTTATCAAGCATTGTTCCCCGTCCCAAAAAAGGACTGTACGCCTTTGATTATACAGGACATCTGAAACCACAGATGTCGCGGTATTTTAATACCTATGGAAATATCATGGTCAAGACTGGTCAACTGGCCAGAGATACCACTGTGGCCAATTACGGATTCTATACTGTTGTTCTTCAACCGCACCTCAGACCGTCAAGACCTGCCGGACTGGTTGTAGATTCCTTGCAGAATATGGATGATGAACAGGAAGAAATGATCAAGGAACTGGAAAATGAAGAAAAGGAAAAAAGAAGCCTCTTTGATAAAATATTAGGAAGAAAAAAAACAGACGAAGAGGAGAATAAATAATATGAAATACCTTACAGTAGATAATCTGGAATTTGAGATTATGATTGATCATGATCAGATACAAAAACGTATACGTTTGATAGGGATTGATCTGAATATGCGCTTTGAAAATAAGCACCCTGTATTTATCGGTGTGTTAAACGGCTGTTTTATGTTTATGTCAGATCTGATGAAACAGGTTGTTATTCCTTCGGAGCTTTCCTTTGTTAAACTAGCCTCATACAAAGGAGTGGAGAAAGAAGATATTGCAGAACTGATAGGCGTAGGGATGGATCTCACAGGCAGGGATGTCATTATTGTCGAAGATATTATTGACTCCGGCCACTCATTGAAATATACAATGGATGCTTTGGAAAAATTAGGAGTAGCCAGTATTTCAGTTTGTGCATTGTTAATGAAACCGGCCAATCTTCAGGTGCAGTTTGATAACATCATGTATATAGGTTTTGAAATAGAGAAAGAGTTCGTTATCGGATACGGGCTCGATTATAACGGACAATGCCGTAATCTTCCGGATATCTATCAACACATTCCTTCGAGATCTTAACGATCTCTGAAGGAACATGTAACAATGTGATCATTCACCATACCTACCGCCTGCATGTAAGCATAGCAGATCGTTGTACCAAAAAATTTCACCCCTCTTTTCTTTAAATCTTTTGCAATCGCATCTGACTCTGGTGTGCTGACGGGTACATCGCTCATGGATTTTACTTCATTGATGATTGGGGAATTATCCGGCAGGAAGGAATACAGGTAATTGTAAAAACTGCCAAATTCCTGCTGTACCTTCATAAAGATCTTCGCATTCTCGATCGTACTCTTTATTTTCAATCGGTTACGGATAATACCCGCATCCTGCATTAATTCCTCCACATCCTTTTCTGTAAACTCAGCCACTTTCTTATATTCAAAGTCGGCAAAGAGACGGCGATAATTCTCTCTTTTTCTCAGGATGGTAATCCAGCTCAAACCCGCCTGTGCAGATTCCAGCACCAAAAACTCAAATAGTGTCTTTTCATCCTTTACCTGTTTACCCCATTCCTTGTCATGGTATTGACTGTATAGTTCGTCTGTTCCACACCAGGAACACCTTATAACTGATTTTGGCATATTGATTATGTTTAAGTGGTCTTCTGATTTTTTATTTTAACTTTACATCTTAAAAAAAAGAGCTATGTCTATGTCTGCGAAGCAATTCGTTATTTTATTTTTGATAGTCGGAATGGGCTTTTTGTTGCCACATCGTTCGGTAGCAAATATAAGTATACAAACTGACTCCTTGTACGTAGATAGTGCCTCTTCTCTTCAAAAGATGTACCCGCTTATTATGCCGGATCCTGATCGTGGAATTAGCATTCCACAGGAAATAAAGGATAAGGTAATTGTTACAAACGGAGATTTTATCAAATGGATGAAGTTCGCGGATACATTAAAGAAAGATCAGCCGGATGCATTCAGGTCCGGGGATGCGAGGGAAAATCGTCCGGTATGGATTGTAAGCATTATTATGATACTCGTATTCGCAGTAGCGTTGGTGCGCATGTTTTTCCCATTGGATTTCAATGTTATTATTGAAGCGTATTTTAAGGACCGGCTGTTACAACAGGTCAGTAAAGAAGATAACATGGCAACCTCCTGGTCTTACATCTTTCTTTATATTATCTTCAGTTTCACACTAGGCTTGTTTTTACTGATGTACGACGCCTATATGTCAGGTAACGGCTATTCGTTGACATTAAATAATTTTCTCAAAATTTCGCTTATCGTTGGAGTCCTGTTTATTCTCAAAATTCTGTTTATAAGATTTATTTCTTTTGTATTCGAATTGGATAAATTGGTACGGGAATACATTGCGGTTCTATATTTAGTTTATTTTAACAGTATGTTAATTCTGATGCCAACAGTCTTGGTTTTGAGTTTATTGCCGTCTGCTTATTTTACATTCGTAATATCATTTTCAATAATTTTAGTTTTTATTTTGTTTATTTACAGGTATTTACGCACTGCTTTTCATTTGTTTGGTAATCTTAGGTTCTCTCTTTTTTATTTAATTTTGTACCTTTGCTGCCTAGAAATCGCACCGATATTGATATTAGTGAGAACGTTGAGCAAATAAATGAACAATATGCAAACTTCTGATGTAGAAAGAGCCAAGAAAGTAAAGAGTATTCTAGTTACTATTCCAAAACCAGATAATGATAAGTCTCCTTATTTTAATTTAGCTGAAAAATATAACTTAAAGTTAGACTTCAGAGGCTTTATTCATGTGGAGGGAGTGCCTGCAAAAGATGTAAGAAAGGACAAAGTCAACCTTTCAGAGCATACTGCAGTAATCTTTACCAGTAAAAACGCTGTCGATCATTTTTTCCGTGTTTGCGAAGAGATGAGATTTGAGGTTTCGGCAGAAATGAAGTATTTCTGTATTACAGAAGCAATTGCACTTTACCTTCAAAAATACATTCAATATCGCAAGCGTAAGATTTTCTTCGGAAAGCAGACCGCAAAAGATCTGGAAGATGTTTTGAAGAAGCACAGTAAAGAGAAATTCCTGTTCCCATGTTCGGATGTAGCCAATGAAGAGACACAAAACTGGCTGCAGGTTAACGGATACAATTTTACACCGGCAGTTTTGTTCCGAACTGTCATCAGTGATCTTTCGGATCTGAAAGATGTATTTTACGATATCATTGTTTTCTTTAGTCCTTCCAGTGTGCAGTCACTTTATGAAAACTTCCCTGATTTCAAGCAAAACAACACCCGTATTGCTGCTTTTGGAACAACGACCCAACAAGCGTTATTGGATCACGGATTGATTCTGGATATTCCGGCACCTACTCCTGCGGCTCCGAGTATGACAATGGCTGTAGAACAATACATAAAGTTGGTAAATAAATAGAATAAAAAAAATCTTAATAGGAAAGAGCGTCTATAATGACGCCTTTTTTGTTTTCTGAGAAGAACAGAAAGTCAAATTCTATGTTAATTATGTAGGGGTATACTGACAATAAAAAAAAAATTAAAGAGGAAAACGCTGAATATTGATTAAACGTTGTATTTTTACACATTGACCGTCGATAAAATGTTGTTAAAGAGGGTCCTGAATTTTGATCTGCTTATTTGTTCAATTGCATAATTAACAATGAATTATAATTTATTTAAAGTTCTTACTCTTGCTGTTATGGGCTCGCTGCTTATCAGTAGCTGCAAAGGCCCGGGTAATAACGGAGAGTTACTGGGGGTGAGATTAGATAAACTGAAAGCCAATAAAACACCTTATGGAATGGTTCTTATTCCCGGAGGTACTTTTATTATGGGACAGTCCGATGAAGATATTACCTTTTCACAAGTATCTCAAAACAGACAGGTGACTATTGCGCCTTTCTATATGGATGATACGGAGATCTCTAACAGCGAGTACCGCCAATTTGTGAACTGGGTACGTGACTCTATCCTTATCACCAATTTTCTTGGTGATGATTCTTATTTTATTCAGAATCAAGGAACAGCTCCTACTTCCGGAGAACGCCACATTGACTGGAATAAAGTACAGAGCAAATCTCCATGGAAAACAAAAGATCAGACCCAACGTGAACGTGTCAACAGCATGTACTATCAGGGAGAGGATCGTATCTTCGGGAAAAATGAAATCGACGTAAGATTGCTTAAGTACCATTACGAGTGGTACGATCTCCGCAGAGCAATTGCAGCGAAAAATGATCCTTCCCGCAGCAGATCAGAATTTATAATGCGAGATACAATCCTGGTATATCCGGATACAACGGTTTGGGTAAGTGATTTTAGCTATGCACAGAACGAGCCTATGGTAGAAGGATATTTTTCCCATCCTTCATTTGATGAATATCCTGTCGTTGGTGTTACATGGAAACAGGCGCAGGCCTTCAATACCTGGAGAACCCGTCTGTTTAATAATGCAGCAGCTAAAAACAGAGAAGTAGAACGCATGCCTTATCAGCTTCCTTCCGAAGCGGAATGGGAATATGCTGCAAGAGCCGGAAAGAACGGTATGCAATACCCATGGGGAGGACCTTCAGCCAGAAATGCAAGAGGTTGTCTGATGGCGAATTTCAAACCAGGAAGAGGTAATTATATCGATGATGGCGCAGCGTATACTGCTCCGGTATATTCCTACTGGCCAAATGATTTCGGCTTATATAATATGGCTGGAAATGTTGCAGAATGGACACAATCGAGCTATGACGAATCGGCCTATTCTTTCGTTCATGATATGAATCCCACTTACGCTCACAGCGCTAAGGCGAGCGATCAAAATGCTATGAAACGTAAAGTTGTACGTGGAGGATCATGGAAAGATATTGGTTATTTCCTGCAAAACTCTACACGTCAGTATGAATATCAGGACACTGCAAAATCATATATCGGATTCAGATCTGTGACACGATATACAGGCGTGACCAAATAACAGCGAACTACTAATTTTAAGAAAGACATAAATTATTTTTAAGAAAATGGCAACAAAACGTAAGTTTAAATTTGGTATCAACACCTTGATCAACTGGGGTGCTACTGTCGTAATCATTGGATTAATGTTTAAAATTCTCCATTTTAAAGGTGGTGAGTGGATGATAGGTATTGGATTGGCTGTTGAAGCTCTTTTGTTCTTCATAATGGGTTTTTTAGCGAGCGAATCAGAAGTAGACTGGACAAGGGTATATCCTGAGTTGGACGAAGATTATAACGGTGAGTTGCCAAAAGCTGGTGCACGCCCTGCAGTTGCAGCAGTTCCTGCAGCAACAGGTAATACAGCAGCATTAGACAAATTATTGCAGGATGCTAAAATAGATGAAAACCTCATTGGTAATTTAGGAGACGGACTACGTACATTCAGTGACAAAGTCGCTTCTATATCTAAAGTCGCAGATACCGCTACTGCAACAAATCTGTTTGCAGATAAATTAAATGCGGCATCGGCAGGTGCAGCAAACCTGAGTTCTGCATTTGACCGTGCAGCTGCGGATTTGAAAACATTTAATGAATCCTCTACTGATATGCAACAATTTAAAGAGCAGGTGAGTACGTTCAATAAAAACTTAGCTTCTCTAAATGCGATCTATG
Source organism: Sphingobacterium spiritivorum (assembly GCF_016725325.1). Classification (NCBI taxonomy): domain Bacteria; kingdom Pseudomonadati; phylum Bacteroidota; class Sphingobacteriia; order Sphingobacteriales; family Sphingobacteriaceae; genus Sphingobacterium; species Sphingobacterium spiritivorum. Next base: position 1,372,551 of record NZ_CP068083.1, on the reverse strand, counting down.
GAAATATGCTTTCTGCTATGAATCCAAACAAATCATAAGTAATCTTTTAATAATCGAAGTTTATTAATTAAAAAATTACATTATGGCAGGTCGTAGAGAAACACCCAGACAGAAGATGATTGGGATCCTATATTTGGTCCTACTAGGATTAGTAGCCCTGAATGTTAGTGATTCCATTTTAGATGCGTTCAAAAATTTAGCAAACAGCTTAAGTACATCAACCCAGAATACGCAAGCAGGGATTGATAATATGTTTTTGTCTTTTCGGGAGACAAAAATGAAAGAAAACCCGGAGCGTGCCAAACCTATTCTTGAAAAGGCAGAGAAGGCACAGCAGTTGACAGCAAAATTGACAGCTTATGTTGATGAGTTGAAAACACTTTTGGCACAGGAAGGTGGCGGAGAGGATAGTGAAACAGGAGATCTGATCAAAAGAAACAATACAGATATCGCTTACCGCCTGATGATCACTGAAAAACGTGGAAAGCAATTGCGGGATATGATTAATTCAACAAAAGATGAATTAGAAAAACTGACCAATAAAGAAGTCAGTTTCAGTTTGTTTGCTCAGGATCCGGCACCACGTGCGGGTATTAAAAAGAGTTGGGAAGATTCTAACTTCGGTGATGGTATTCCATTGACTGCAGCGATCACCGCATTAGAAAAAATCAAAGCAGATGCTAAGAATACAGAATCAGCCGTTGTAAAACATATTTTCGGTAAAATGGATCAGGCTGTTGTGAATCTGGATAGATTCTCTGCTGTAGCAGTTGCCCCTACTTCATATTTAATCCAGGGACAGCCTTATACTGCTAAAGTATTTCTGACTGCTTATGATTCCAAATCCAATCCTAGTATTTCAGTAAACGGTGGTGCGCTGAATGTGAAGGATGGTCAGGGACTTTATTCGGTCAACACCTCTTCCGTAGGAGAGTTTAAATGGCAAGGTAAAATTCTTGTGAAACAGACAGACGGAACAATGAAAGAATATCTGACAGAGCCTATGACTTATCAGGTAGCAAAACCATCTGCAGTAGTATCTCCGGATGCTATGAACGTATTGTATATTGGAGTTTCAAATCCAATTTCGGTATCTGCTCCCGGTATTCCGATGAGTAGTATTCAGGTGGCAGGAAACGGAGTGACAATCTCCGGATCAGGCGGTAAATATGCTGCTAAAGTGACTACTCCTGGAAAGGCAACAGTAAGTGTTTCTGCTAAGATTGACGGTAAGGTACAGCAACTGGGAACAACAGAGTTTCGTGTAAAACGTATACCGAAACCTGCGGCAAGAGTTGCAGGAAAAACCGGTGGTGCTATTTCGGCAGCACAACTTAGAGGTCAGAATGTAGTTTCAGCAGCATTAGATAATTTTGAGTTTGATGCTAAATTCAGCATTACTAAATTTAATATGTATATCCTGAAACCAAGAGTTGATCCTATTGGTCCTTACCAATCTTCTGGTTCGAGCTTCTCGGCACAGATGAAAACAGGATTAGGAGCAATTACTCCTGGTACGTTAGTTGCGATTTACAATATTGTGGGTGTTGGTCCTGACGGAGTAGCACAAAATCTGGATCCTATTTCATTCCAGGTTACAAATTAAATACAGGGATAGGACACTATTAAGATTTTTTAAAATCCACAAGGAATCTCAAATCTGATAGTGTTTTAGCCGTTTAAAAATAAAAAATATACGGATGAAAAAGTTAGGTGTTTTATTGCTGTTGGCTTCTGCTTACACACCATTTGTGTTTGCACAACAGGAGAACCTCTCGAATAGTACAAAACCTATTCAGGTAGAAGAGCCTCCTGTTGATGGATATGCCGTGAAATCCGATATCGCAGAAAGAAAAGTAATCCCCTATGCGAATGTCAGACAGACTGATATTGCTTATAGCAAAAGGGTATGGAGAGAAATCGATCTGCGCGAGAAGATGAATAAAGCATTTGCATCTCCTAAGTCCAGATTGATCGATATTATCGTAGATGCTGTGATGAAAGGTGAGTTAACAGCATATGATCCTACTCCTACAGAAAATGATCCAAACGGTGACAGCTTCAAAAATGTACTTCCTGTGGATCAGGTAATGTCCCGCTTTGGGGGAGACAGTACTTTGGTAGAAGAGTACAATGAGAATAATGAGGTTGTCAAATCACATTATGAAGCAAGAAAATTCAGTGGTGAGAATGTTGTCAAATTCAGAATAAAAGAAGACTGGATATTTGATAAGCAACGTTCTGTATTTGAGCCCCGTATTGTGGGTATTGCACCATTGATCACTCCAAACATAGAGGGTCTGGCGACTACACCAGTTCTGCCCGGTAACTCAACTGCAGCAACAGGAGGAAATCCTTTTGATCCGTTTGCAGTACAACCGGAAACACCTGCAGCAGAGACACCTGCAGCAGCTTTGCCAACTCAGGAGAATACGTTCACCCCTCAGGTAGATGCTACTCCTGCTTTTTGGATCTATTTCCCGGAAGCAAGACATGTGTTTGTAAACAAAGAAGTGGTAAACAGACATAATGATGCTACAGGGCTTAGTTATGATGATGTATTTATCAAGAGAATGTTCTCCAGCTATATTGTAAAGCAGTCTAATCCGGAAGATCTGAGGATAAAAGATTATATGGCGGACGGTGTAGACAGACTATATGAGTCTGAGCGAATTAAGAAAACATTAATGGACTATGAGCAGGATTTGTGGTCATATTAAGATAAAAATGTGACCTCTGTCACCCTTATTTAGAAATATTCTTATTAACTTGTCTCCTCAGTTAGTGGTCTTAATAAAAGGAAATATTATATCACTACTCAGAGCACTTAATAGGAATATTTTTTTTTAAGTTTGTATTTAGAAGATAAATTATACAGTCAATCTTGTGAAATTAAAACCAGTCAATAGTATCTCAGGAATAGCTCCAAGTGATTTTATCAGAGATTACTTGAAAAAGGGTCAACCTGTCATTATAAAGGACTTCATAAGTCCTGAAAGTACATGTTGGAAGAAATGGAGCTATGACTATTTCAAGGAAATAGCCGGAGACGAAATGATTTCTGTATATGGAAAGGAAGAAGAGTCCAGGGATCGTGCGGCGAGCGCACCGGTAGGTAAAATGACCTTTGGTGATTATTTAAACCTGATTACAAAAGAGCCTACAGAATTACGTTTATTTCTGTTTGATTTGTTAAAACTCAGACCGGAACTGAAAAAAGATGTCATCTATAATGACGTAACCGGAGGCAAAGTATTACAGTGGCTGCCGTATATGTTCTTCGGAGGAGAGGGATCATCTACACGTAATCACTTTGATATAGATATGTCGCATGTCTTTATATCCCAGTTTCAGGGTGTGAAGAAAATATGGTTGTTTCCGAATAGCCAGTCCGATCTGATGTATAAGTTGCCTTACAATTTTCATAGTATTGCTAATCCGAAGTTCAGCAGTCTGGAAGAGTATCCGGCGCTTAGGTTATTAAACGGTTATGAAGCTGAAATCCATCCCGGAGATACACTATATATGCCGGCAGGTTGGTGGCATTATATTCAGTATGCTACGGAAGGTTATTCTATCTCAGTAAGAGCATTGCCTTCTTCATTTAGTGAGAAGCTTAAGGGTGCCCGAAATCTGTTTATTACGCGTTATTTTGATGATACAATGCGTAAAATATTTAAAGACAAGTGGTTTGATTACAAAATCCAGACAGCTAAAGTCCGGGCAAACCGCGCAATGAAAAAATATAAATAAGAAGCATTTGCATGCTTCTTATAGTAAAAGGCTTGATCATGTTATGTATATGATCAAGCTTTTCACTTTATACCCACTTTATGTCGTCATTAACGACTTATATGGGGAGAATATGTAATTTTCGCTGTGCTGACTTACTCTGAATGGCACCTGCGGATCAAACAATTCCTGAAGTTTATTAGCCAGCAAATTAGCGAAACGTTCTTTTTCTTCCGCCAGAAAATCTCCGGAGAGATCCTGATCTGCCTTTTTTATCTTATTTTTATCATCTGTAAATTCTACTTTCGTCTGAAATAGCGTTCCTCCATTCTTCATTTTCCTTACTACATAGAGATTCGGTTCTACATTTCGGATGTTTTTCGCTTTTTCAAATACATACGTGTAGAATAATGTCTGTACCAGAGCCTTATTCAACTTTTTGCCATCTGTGTTGAATGCCTCTTCCAGACTTTTATAATCCAGTTCGTCACTTCCGGTTTTATAATCTACTATACGGGTTACTCCGTCCTGTCCGATATCCACACGGTCGATAATTCCTTTCATGTGAATGACCTGTTGTCGCCCATTGATATCGTTAAATTCAAAAGGAACTATCATCTCCTCTTCCATCTGAAGAATAGTAAAAGGTGCAGAACGCTCATCATGATCCAGGATAATATGAATATACTCTTTTACAATAGCCATGATGACCCTTTGTATACCTGTAAAGTTTACCTTTTTGTTATGTTCGGGATAGAATTCTTTAATAAAATTTAGCTCAATCAGTTTAGTGAGTTCTTTTCGCTTTTGCGCTATACGTTCAGGACTGATAAAATTATTCTCGGCCTTCAGCTGATTATAAAAATCTTCCATTGTTCCATGTAATATGGTTCCGAGATTATTAGCTTCTACGACTTCATTGACTTCTTCAGGTTCACTGATTTCTGCAACATACTTGTAAAAGAAGTCAATAGGATTAGCAATATATGTAGTGAGTGCAGACGCAGATAATGTTCGTTTGCCGGATAAGTATAACCCTAATTTATCCATTATTGCTGCTGTCTTGGGAATCACCAATTCCTGCTGATCTTCTACTTTGATTTGTAAATGTTGATCCTGATAACGGAATTCAAAATTGCTTTCAAACTCTAACTGTTTCAAAAACCTGCTGGGCTCTCCTGTATTACTTTCGTCTGTCAGGCTGTTGTATACAAAACTTAATTTTTTCGCACGTTGTACCAGTCTGTAAAAGATATAGGCCGATATCGCATCCTGATTTTCGAGCACTGGCAAGCCGTAGGCACGCCTTAAGCTATCGGGTATAAAACTGTTTCCGACACTGTTTTGCGGGATTATACCATCATTAAGACCTAAGATTACCACATGATCAAAATTAAGATTACGTGTTTCCAGAAGTCCCATTACCTGCAGGCCGCTCAGGGGGTCGCCACTTAGCGGAACAGATATAGCTTCCAATGCTTTCCGGATCAATGCTGCTGCAAATTTGGGTGCAAATTTGTTTCCGGAGGTTTGTATGTGCTGGGCCAGCGTGTCGTGCATTCTGTTTAACTCCTGAATCGTTTTGACAAACAACTCTGCATCCAGCTGTCGTAAATTTTGCTGTTCCAAATGACGTTTGGCAAGATATTCCAGCAGAGATTTTAACTCTCTGGTCAGACTTAATGCATCTGGGACTTTTTGGAAAAAGAATTGGAATATGCCTTTTTGCTGAACTAACCGTTCTAGCGGAATGACCACCAATTGCTCTTTTACAAAGGCAGCCAGTACCTGGGTGCGTTTTTTCTCATCGACAGCAATAAGCGGATGTGTCAAAAACTTCTCTACAGTTCTGTATGGAACGTTCAGTTCTTCAGCAGAGCGGGTGTTCATCATATCAACCTGATGAGATAACCACAAATCTGCCAGTCCGAATAAGGAGGAAGAGGTATACCCCAGTCCCATGGTTACATTCAGATTGACCTGTATGCTTTGTTCATCAGAAGGGATAGTCTGCAGTGTCGGTAGTAATAAGCTTTCATCAGCCAGTACAATCACTGTCTGGCCATAAGAAGGATCTTGTTTTAATTGCTCGTAATCTTCAGCTAGAACCTGGTTGAGAATTTTAGCCTGTGTTGTCTGTCCCTGTACTTTATATACAGTTGTCGGTGTAGTCAGCTCAGTGATCAAACTCCGTTGATTGTTCAGCTCATTTTTTAAGCCGTACAGATCGATATTCTTCCTCAAAAATAAACCTGCTTCATGGAGCGGATCATTTAGATAGTAGCTGTCAGTATCAAAATAGAAGAGTGTTTTTCCCTGATCCTGCCATCTTTTGAAAACAATAGCTTCCGTCTGGCTTAGGGCATTGAACCCGACTAAAATGACTTTGCCCTGGTTAAAATTGTTGACAAACTGTGAGTTAGAGCATGTTTGATGAGCCAGTTGTCTGTAGATCTGCCCCATAGTGGTCAGACCTTTCGCTTTAAGTGCATCATGAAATAAGCGATATAAAAGAGGCATTCTGCGCCACATGCGAATGAAATTCTCTTGCTGTCTTTTGTGTTTACCTTCTGTATAAGAAGTCCAGAATCTGGAAAGAAACTGATGCTGCTCTTCGGTCAGGAAGTCAAATTGTTGATTAATAACCGCAATATCCTCCAGCTCCTTAAACAAACGGTCAGCCTCCACATTGTCCATATCAATCTGGCCAAAATCACTAAGAATTGTTTTGGCAACAGGAAAGAACTTGTCCATCTCGATCTGTTTCCCGGATTCTTTTATTAACAATTCATTATACAGATTGAAAAGAGTAAAGAATTGGGTGTAGAAATCGGCAACGTTCAGATGGGTAGATTGTGCAAAGAATTCCTGTATAGTGAATACGGAAGGACTCCAGAAGGGCCTTTGGTATATTTCTGATAAATATTGATTGAGATAGGTTGCAGGTCTTTTGTTATTAAAAATAATGACACAGTCCTGAAGGCGATCTCCAAATTTGGCTACTAAATCTTCTGCAACTTCTTTTAAAAATGGTTTCATACTGCGCAATTAAATAACAGGTTTAAGTGTATTAGTGGTAGCATAGAATAAATATCCTTCCACATCTTTATAGCCCATCTGACTTAAAAGATCCATATAGATACGAACCTGATCCAAATGTTCCGAATGCTCCTGAAATGTAAATTTATAATCGATGACGGCTACAAAATTGTCCTGAATCAGTATTTTGTCCGGACGATAGACATGTCCGTCCGCACTGACAATAGATCTTTCCGAAAAATGCTGCTCTGCTTTAGTCAATAACTCATTTAACTGTTCGTGTTGTAATACTCGTGTTGCTTCTTGCAGAAACAGGAGCTTTTCCTCTTCCATAATTGTTCCTTCTAACAGGAGACTATCCAGATAGGATGGGAGCTCGGCTAAAGATTTTATATCGGCAAGTATGGTATGAAGTATACTTCCCTGTCTTCCTGCCTGTCCAATATGAAGAACGTGAGCAGCATTTTTTTCCTCCCGGGGAATATATATATCAGATAATCTGTCGGAAGTAGGATAGGTATGCATGCCTATCGTTTGAGGAGCATCTTGTTTTCGATCTGTCTGAACCGGTTTTTCAATATTATACACGTCTTCAGATTCAAAATTCTCTGCTAAAACAAGTTGAAAAAGATCGCCTGTATTGCTTATCTTTTTCAAATCTTTCTTTTCCTTGATCCCTATATACAGATAATCTTTTGCCCGTGTGGTCGCCACATAGATCATGTTAAGCGCATCGATGTGGCTGTACAAGTTCTCTTCAAAGTAATAGTTTGCCACACTGGATTTCGCTAATTCATCCTTGTATTTCAAAGGTATACTTTTCAGGGCCTCATAGGGCGTATTAACTGCAGGGACCCAGAATATTCCATTTGTCTTTCCGCCCAGATCCAGGTTACAGAATGGAATAAATACGGCGCGGAAAGCCAGACCTTTGGATTTATGAATGGTCATGACCTGTACTGCATTAGCAGCATCAGGAGAAGGCAGTGTTTTTCGTACGCCGTCTTCTTCCCACCAGTTCAGAAAACTTAATATCCCTTTTTCTCCTTGTTTTGTTGCATTTGCGGTAATATCCCGGAATGAAAGGAGGTAGGCGAGATATTCCTGTTTCTGGTCCAGACCATATGCATGGATGATACGTTCCACCAGTTCCGGCAGAGGCAGTTGCATCCAGTTATTGGCTTCTTCGCATAAGGCAGGAGGGAGTATTCCTGAAAGTTGTGATAAGCTCTTTCCTTTGATCGTCAGGAATATATCAGGATCAATGGCAATGTCCCGGATCTTATGATAAAGAGAAATACAATTGGCCTTATACAAAGATGTATTTTCATCATATCCTACCAGAATATACAGGGTGTTGATGATCAGCTTTATAGCTGAGCTGTTTGCAATCATCAGCGCATCTCCGGACACAACAGGAATACCTGCAGCCATCAGTTCGTTTACAACGGACTCTGCCTCTCCATTGGTCCTCACCAGTACACACATCTCACTGTAGATATAATGGAAATCCTGCTGTATACGCCGGATTTCTTCAATGGTATCCTGCAGTGCGTATTCTCTAAATACGGAATCGCTGAATATTCGCTCCTCTTCTTCCTGTTTACTGAATTTGCTGATCTTGATAATTCCCCCTTCCGGAGTTCTTGGAGTTGTATTCTGCCGGGCATTTTCAAAAATAGAATTGATAATATCGTGATAGCCTTTGGCAACCCACCAGTCCAGAAGTTCTGTCTTTTCGGTTTCTGCTACTAATAAATTGAGTTTATCCTGCAGTAGACTGGGAAAGGAAGCGTATAAAAAGTTATTAAATTCAATAATAGCCGAACTGCTTCTGTGGTTATCTTCCAGATTGTCATCCACAATATGATGGCTACCCAAATCTGCTTTGGCTCCGCTTTCTAATATGCTCCAGTCGCCATTACGCCAGCGATATATAGACTGTTTTGTATCGCCTACGATAAGATGGTCAATAAATTCTTCGCTGGGCGCGGAGATTGCATTCTGCACTAAGGATCTGAAGCTTTTCCATTGGGAAACGGAAGTATCCTGAAACTCATCAAACAGAAAATTTCGATACCGGTTGCCTATTTTTTCCCATATAAAAGAAGGATTATCTCCTGCATCTTCAGTGATTCCGGTTAATAAATGCTGTGCATCGCTGATTAACAGATTTCCGCTCTCCTCACGGTATGCCCGCAGTAAGAGAGCAAGTTCCTGCATAAGACGGAGGTAATACACATTGTTCTGGAATTGAGTGGCCAGAATATAAGATGCTTCTTCATTCTGAAAATAAGTACACAGGTCTTTTAATAACGGATTGATGGAATAGAAAGGGCTGGTATCGGTATTCTTCTGAAACCACTCTTCCGGTGCGTCAATCAGTTTGTGCAGGGAGAAAATCTGGCCAAAGTCTTTCTCTGTGATCTTGGTCAGTTTCAACAGAGGATTACGCGATTTACCCTTGAGATCGTCTGTTGAGAGATTGCTGTCCCGGAATGCCTGTAACACAGACTGCGCTTTTGATACCAAAGATTCTTCTACAGACCTGATGTGCTGTTTGGTCAATTGTACATATTTCGAAAATTCCTTTTCTATATTCGAATAACCAACTTCATTAAGTCCCGTCTCAAAATCAGCAAAACGTTCTTTAAATATTTCGCGGGTAAGGCTCAGGAGTTCTCCTTTATAATTCCAGCTTTTATCATTATCGATACGTTCTTTTGCGAGATCGACAATCCATTCTACCAGCTCCGGTTTATCATCTAATTCCAGATCCAGTCTGTCGACCAACTGATCCTGTACTTTGTCGAGATTCATTTCAAGGCTATATGCGGCATCAAGCCCTAGTTCAAAAGCAAATCCCCGAATTACCTTTTGTACGAAGCCATCAATAGTGCTGACGGAAAAATGGCTGTAGTCATGCAGGATGCGACGGTATATTTTCTGTGCCCGTTCCTGTAATTCGATATTGGAATACTGCGGATAGGCTTTTAAAAGGAGTTGTCTGTAGTTGTCTGTTCCGGGAGATGGATCATTGTTTGCCAGTCCTTTTAATACATCCAGAATCCTGGTTTTCATCTCCTCCGTGGCTTTGTTTGTAAAAGTCACAGCTAATATTTCCCGATATTTATATTCGTGATGAAATAACAGCGTCAGATAATGCACTGCAAGGCTAAATGTTTTACCTGATCCTGCTGAAGCTTTAAGTATTTTTAGAGGTAAGATCCCTGACATAAATGAATACATATGTTTTACAAAGGATGAAGTTACATATTATTTGGCAAGAGCTCTTCTCCTAATCAAAAAGTTAGCCCGCAATTCGTTTATGAAGATTCTATAGGCTGAAGACAGATGAATTTAATCCCTTGATTAGATAAGAGTTGACAATCCGGAATAATCTTTTTATCTTTGCGTCCCCTCTTACATACAGTACGGGGGATATGTTGAATACATAAAAACAAAATTAAAACATGGCAACTAAAATCAGATTGCAAAGACATGGTAAAAAAGGAAAACCTTTTTACCACGTAGTAGTAGCAGATTCACGTGCACCACGTGATGGTAAATTTATCGAACGTCTTGGTTCTTACAACCCTAACACAAATCCTGCAACTATCGTTTTGGATTTCGAAAAAGCGTTAGATTGGATGAACAAAGGTGCTCAGCCTACTGATACTGCTCGCGCTATCCTTTCTTACAAAGGTGTATTGTACAAAAAACACTTAGAAGGTGGTGTGAAAAAAGGTGCTTTCGATGCAGCAAAAGCTGAAGAACTATTCGCAGAATGGTCTAAAGAAAAAACTGCTAAAATCGATGGTAAAAAAGATAGCCTGACTTCTTCTAAAGAAGAAGCTAAGAAAGCTGCATTAGCTGCTGAAGCTAAGAAAAAAGCTGACAAAGCAGCTGCTATCGCTGCAAAAAACACTCCTGCAGTAGAAGAATCTGCTGAAGAAGTAGAAGCACCAGAAGCTACTGAAGGCGCTGAAAACACTGAAGAAACTGAAGGATAATCACATATCACGAAGTAAAAAATTAAGCCGCCCCGAAAACCGGGACGGCTTTTTTGTAAAAGATGGAATCTGATAGTCCGTCTGAATCTTTATTTTTATATTTTACGTTACATCATGACCATAGATCAGAGTTTTTATATTGGATACATCAGCAAGACAAGAGGACTGAAGGGAGAACTGCAGCTGTTTTTTGAATTTGAAGATTATCAGGATCTGGATATTGATGTACTTTTTGTGGAGATCAATAAGAAGCTTGTACCTTACTTTGTAGAAAATATCAAGTTACAATCCAATAGTACGGCCTACCTCAATCTCGAAGATGTAGATCATATTGATAAAGCACAGCCATTGGTACACAAGAAAATGTACCTTCCTAATGATAAGATGCCGGAGCGTGATCCTGATGATTTCAGACTGACTGATCTCAAAGGCTTTCTGGTTATTGATGAAGTACATGGTGAATTGGGGGAAATCATAGAAGTTCAGGAGTTGCCTCAGCAATTTATCGCAAGGGTTGATTTTAAGGGAAAGGAGCTGATGTTTCCGTTGAATGATGATCTGATACTGGGTATTGATCCTGAAGAAGAGATTATTGAAGTAGACCTGCCGGAAGGTTTGGTAGAATTATATAGCGAATAACAAAAAGCTGCTCTTTTCTGAGTAGCTTTTTCTATTTATATTCGGAAACCAAAACTGAATTGTTGCAATCCTGTATTATGAAATATATTCTTTTATTCCTCTTGCCTTTCTTCATCGGATCGTGTACCGAAACAATCCAGCTTCAACCGGGGAATTATCAAATGACATGCGGATATAAAGAGTCTGTTTATAAGGCTATGAAAAAGACAGACAGGGGAAGTGTAGGCTGTAACGTTACCTGTGAACATGAGATTTATCACCGTTCTTTTCTAGCATTGAATAAGGATAATACTTTCGTACTGGCCATCGAGGATGTCCTAATGCACGGGAATTATGAATTGGTAAAGAATGAAGTTAAGTTGAAGGACAAGGATGGTTCTGAATTAATTTTGGAGATCAAGGAACAGCGACCGGATTGTATTCAGCTTTTGGGTGTTTTTGATGAGGTCAGCAGCCGTGCAATATCAGCAAATGAACGTCTGTATTTTAATTTTACTTTAGATAGTACCAAGTCTGTTGAGACGGATAGTAAATTTACATACGAAGTCAATACATGGAGAATTGCTCCGCTGGACAGCGAATCGGATGCCGAAATCAAGACAAGATTATTGAATAATCTGGATTACGTCTGTGCATATGTTCAGCATGTACTCCATTCAGGGGTCTATCACGGATACAAAATGGACGGAATTCCTACTCCGCTGCGATATCTTGAAAATGGTATCGTACTCCGGGAATGGGATGATGTACCGCAGAGCTGGAAAGATATCTTTTATGATGAGACCGACGCATACCGAGCGTATGAGATGTTGTACGAAACATTTAAGAATACAGATGCCATCCGATATAAAAGATCGGGTCTTCTGGTTGTTTTCTATTACCTGAAAGATCTCCGGCATGCCCTCAGTGACAAACAATAAATAGAGATAAGTGACAGGTTTTACTTTTTTAATTTTGACTTTTCACTTTGAATATCGATATTAGTTACGCTTATAGTGAAAGGCAGAGGGACTAGACCCGATGAAGCCTTGGCAACCTGTCTTGGAGACAAGGTGCTACATTCTACCCCAACTAAAAAAGGGAAAGATAAGCGGAAACACCGAATACCTGGTGTCTTTCTCTACGAGCCTTCATACATTATTTTATTATTGAAATTAAAAAGTGTCAACATGAATGAACATGTTGAAGTTTGGCCGGCTAAATGAAAATTATTGACCATATTCAAAACGCTAAAGGTAAAACCTTGTTTTCCTTTGAGTTATTGCCTCCAGCGAAAGGACAGAGCATACAGAGTATATATAAAACCATGGACGAAATGATGGAGTTCAAACCTCCGTTTATAGATGTTACGTATCATCGCGAAGATTACCTGTATAAAGAACATGCAAACGGACTTTTGGAAAGAATATCCTATCGTAAACGTCCGGGAACAGTAGCAATCTGCGCTGCAATAATGAACAAATATAAGGTAGATGCTGTTCCTCACCTTATTTGTGGTGGATTTACGAAAGAGGAAACTGAAAATGCATTGATTGATCTCAACTTCCTGGGCATTGATAATGTGCTGGTGCTAAGAGGAGATGCACGCAGAGGAGATGCAGACTTTATCCCGACAGAAGGAGGACATTCTTTCGCGACAGATCTGCTGCAACAGGTGTCAAATATGAATCAAGGCAGATATCTGCATGAGGATGTCGAAACTTCAGAAAAAACCAACTTCTGTATAGGTGTTGCCGGATATCCGGAGAAGCACTTTGAAAGCCCTAACTTTAATACGGATTTCAAATTTCTAAAGAAGAAGATAGAAATGGGAGCAGAGTTTATTGTAACTCAGATGTTTTTTAATGTTCAGAAATATAAAGACTTTGTAACCAAATGCCGGGAGCATGATATTAATGTACCTATTATTCCGGGATTGAAGCCAATTACTTCCAAAAAGCAATTGGTGACATTGCCTCGTGTCTTTCACCTGGATATTCCGGAAGAGCTTAGTGAGGCCATTGCTGATTGTCATAGTAATGCCGATGTAAGACAGGTAGGACATGAATGGCTGGTACAGCAGTGTAAGGAACTGATAGATTTTGGCGCTCCGGTGCTTCACTTCTATACCATGAGTAATCCGGGACCCACCAAAAAAATTGTGGAACAGTTGTTCTAAATTCGTTTTAAATCAACAAATCACAAGACCTGCATATTACCTATACAGGCCTTGCTTGTTAAATAGGGTGCTGGGGGTTAAAAGATATATTTGAGTCCGAATTTGACTCCGTTTTGAAATCCGGAATTTACACCGATATTAAAATCATTTGCTGTTTCTCCATCCTTAGGTTTCACTGCAGACCAGCCAACCAGTCCGAAAGATGCTTCTATTGAAAAATGACTGCTCAGGAAATAATCTATTCCCGGAGATAGCTGTACACCATATCCGGTGAATTTGCTGTCAGCTTTTACCCCATTTGCATCAATGGTATTTTTGCCAAAAGTCAAAGGAACTGCTGCCTGACCAAAAATCAAAAAGTTGTCCGTGATGCTCCAATATTTCCGGGCCAATGGCTGTACGATAAATGCTTCTTCTTTGCCGATAACATCAGGAACCGTTTTATCTTTCTGACCTAAATATCCTACGCCAATACCAACTGCGGTCGTTGGGGCAACGAATGTACCCACAACAGGAAGGACACTGTAATGCTGAATATTTCCGTCCGATTGAGTAGAATAACCTGCCTCACCCATGATAAACCATTTTCCTTTGAATCCCTGAGCCTGAACAGCTGCTGTACCGATAAGTAACATTGCAATAATTGAGAATAATAACTTTTTCATAGCATATAATATTTGTTTAACTACTTCAAATCTAAGTAGCATAGGAGCTTAAAAATATGATCGGAATCAGGAATTAAAATAAGTGCAGAGACAATTTTATATTTCAGAACAGGGAAGAAAAATAATGAAGACAGGTAGCATGAAAAAGTCCTGTTCTTCTTTCGCAGAACAGGACTTTTTTAATGGTGGAGATATGCTTATCCTTTTTTGACTTCTTTTGCCCAGGAGTCTTTAAGGGTGACAGTACGGTTAAATACCAGGTGATCCTTAGCGGAACGGGTATCTAATGTATAATATCCCAGTCGGATAAACTGATAGCCTCTGCCTAATTCTGCATTGGCCATATCAGGCTCTAAATAAGCTTTAGGAATAATTTTAAGACTGTCTGCATTGATGGTAGATTTGAAGTCTTCTTCTGCAGCAGGATTTTCTACGTTAAACAGACGGTCATAGAGTCTTACCTCAGCTTCTTGTGCATGTGGCACAGATACCCAATGAATCGTTCCTTTTACTTTAAGGCCACTTGTATCTTCTCCGGATTTTGAATTTGGAATATAGTTACAGTGAATTTCTGTGATATTACCATTTTCATCCTTCACAAAATCATGGCATTCTACGATATAAGCATGTTTAAGACGTACAGATAAACCAGGCCCTAAACGGAAGAATTTCTTTGGAGCATTCTCCATAAAGTCTTCACGTTCTATCCATACTTCCTTGCTGAACGGAATTTTACGTGAGCCTTCCCCGCCTTCTACTTCCGGATTATTTTCTCCTTCCAGTTCTTCTACCTGTCCATCCGGATAGTTGGTAATGATCATTTTGACAGGATCTAACACTGCCATTCTGCGCCATGCTGTCTTATTCAGATCTTCACGGATACAGAATTCCAGCAGACTTACATCGATAATATTTTCGCGTTTAGCAATACCAATACGCTCACAGAAGTCTACGATACTGGCAGGTGTATAGCCGCGACGACGCAAACCGCTGATCGTAGGCATACGCGGATCGTCCCATCCTTCAACATGTTTTTCATTTACCAGTTGCAGCAATTTACGCTTACTCATAACCGTATAATTCAGGTTCAGTCGCGCAAATTCATACTGTTTTGAAGGGTAAATCTCCAATTTATCTATGCACCAGTCATACAGCGGACGGTGAGGAATAAATTCCAGTGTACACAAGGAGTGAGTGATCTTTTCAATCGCATCACTTTGTCCGTGTGCAAAGTCATACATCGGATAGATAGGCCATGTATTGCCTGTACGGTGATGATCAGCAAATTTGATCCGATACAAAAGCGGATCACGCAGATGCATATTCGGATTAGCAAGATCAATCTTTGCACGTAAAACTTTTTCACCTTCTTTATATTTTCCGGCTCTCATCTCTTCAAAAAGTGTGATGTTTTCCTCTACCGTACGATCCCGGTAAGGTGTAGGTATTCCGGGCTCAGTAGGTGTGCCTTTTGCTGCAGCTATTTCTTCAGCAGTGCTGTCATCTACGTAAGCTAATCCTTTTCTGATGAGTTCGAGTGCGAAATCATAAAGTTGCTGGAAGTAATCGGATGTATATAATTCCTGGTTCCATTGAAAACCAAGCCATTGAATGTCTTTTTTAATGCTTTCTACATACTCTGTGTCCTCAGTCACAGGGTTAGTATCGTCAAAGCGAAGGTTTGTTTTTCCATTATACTTCTTTGCTAATCCGAAATTCAGACAGATGGATTTAGCATGTCCGATATGAAGGTAACCATTCGGCTCAGGAGGGAATCGGGTCAACACACGACCATCGTGCTTGCCTGTCCGAAGATCCTCCTCAACGATCTCTTCAATAAAATTTAATGATTTTACTTCATTTTCCATGTTACAAAGTTAGCTATTAAGCATGATATTTTTATATGCTAATCACCGTACATAAGACGCGTATTTCAAAGGTTTTCCTATCTTTAATTCCTTAATTGACAAGTATTCATTATGATCAGATTTACAGGCATTTTGCTCGCATTGTTTCTTCCCTTTTTATCTTTTGCTCAAAAAAACAAAAAACCGGCATTATTAGTTTATGGGAATGACATTGAAGCTTTTTCTGCAGCCTTGCAAAGTGCAAAGTCAGGAGTGGCTACTTTGTGGATCGTCGATCAGCAGACGTTAGTCCCTTCTCTCACAGAAAAAAGTATTACATTGTCTGGTCAGCACAATCTGGATGCCGGATTATGGAGATCGCTGCTGTTTGCTACAAATCCCGCTCTTCCGAAAAATGATTCATCAGCCCGGTTATTAAGAACCGATACGAATCCTCAGCTTTTTAAGAATGGCATGGAACGAATGGTTAGCGGCGAACCTAATCTCCGGATGATTAAAAATCAAAAAATTACCTCCTTAAAACGAACGGGTAAACGGTGGGATGTTGTATTAGCTGATAAAGCTAAATATGAAGTGTTGTCTGTTGTAGATCTTTCTGCAAGAAATGAGCTGGCGGCATTGGCCGGATTATCTCTCACGAATACGATAGAATTGCAGGAGCCGGATGCATATACTCTTCAGGATCAACGGACGATTCTGGCTAGCGGACGTCTGGCTGAAAAGACATTGTCTATTCCTTTAAACGTATTTTTGCAAAGTCAGAGGGATAATTACTTCCAAAATCCGTTAGGCAACAAACTTAAGTCTGCATCTGCAGATGATATCCCGTTCAGAAGTGCTGTCGGACAGACGTTGGGCGCCATGGCAGCATATTGTGCATTTTTCAAAACAGATGCTGACCAGATTGATATCCGTAAGTTTCAGGATGAATTACTACAGTATGATGCAAAGATTATCCCTTATGAGGATATTCCGGTAGACGATATGCATGCCACAGGTTTACAAAAATTCGGTCTTGCCGGAATGTTGAAAGGTGAATTCAGAGAAGGAAGATATCTGTTCAACGGGGAGGACAGCGTACGGTTTGATGAAATCAAACCCGTGTTTAATCAGTTGTATTCCCGAAGTCAGATCTGGTTTTTAGATAATGGAGGAGATATTATAAAGTGGAAAGACCTGTTGAGTTTGATTAAATATGTTAGTCAGCGGGGAGATGAGCTGGATAAACAGATCATGCAGGACTGGCATAAAAAATTAAAATTTGAAGGGGAATATGATAGTACTAAAACGGTAAGCAAATATCAGTTTGCTGTTATTGTCGATAAATACTGTAAACCTTTTGTGGTACGGACAGACCAGTCAGGTAAAATAATCAGGTAGTAAAAAAGGAGATCCGATTCGGATCTCCTTTGATTTAGTTAAGAGTAGGCAAACACTTTTCCTAAAGATTCATTATTTGTGAATGTGGTGTCAAGATCGATCAGCTCTCCGGATCCAATATTGATTACCATACCGTGTACGGCTAAGTCATCACGTTCTTTCCATGCATTCTGTACAATAGATGTCGTACAAAGATTGAATACCTGTTCTACAACATTTAATTCAACCAGACGATTTGTTTTTTGTTCAGGATCTTCGATTGCATCAATTTCAGCAGCATGTAAACGATATACATCCTTGATATGACATAACCAGTTATCTATTACACCAAATTGTTTACGGCTTAAAGATGCTGCAACACCACCACATCCATAGTGACCCGCAACGATTACATGTTTTACTTTAAGAACATTGACAGCATAGTCTAATACGCTCAGCATATTCATGTCAGAGTGTACACATACATTGGCAATGTTACGGTGTACGAATACCTCACCAGGCTTTGTGCCGGTAAGTTCATTTGCCGGAACACGGCTGTCTGCACAGCCTATCCATAAAATTTCCGGATTTTGTCCTTTTGCAAGTTGTTGAAAACGGCCGGAGGTGTCATTTTTAACAAAGTCCATCCATTCCTTGTTGCCATCTAAAATTTTGTCGAATCCTAACTTTAAATCTTTATTTTCCATTGTTAATATTTGAAATTACTTCGTGAAAATTTACCGCTTTGATATATACAAATCTCGGTAATTAAATGTTTTATTTTTTATAAACTATATCTGTTAATTGAATATCCCGCCCTTTACTAATCGCATTTTGCTGGAAGTCTTTAATGACCTCAATGACGTCTTTATCAATGAATTTACTTTGTGACCCATTAATTTCGATTTTATCAATGTTCTTGGGTAAGCTGTATAATTTTTGCTGAATCGGCACTTTATTCAGAAAAGTAACTTCTTCGGCAAGTGTAATTACAGCCTTCTCATTATCATCCTGTTTGATAATATCAAATTTGAATGCATTTTTCATATTTGCTTTAAGGATATAGAACGTTGCAACTACTATACCTACACCAACTCCTGTCAACAAATCTGTAAATACTACTACAGCGATTGTCATGAAGAAAGGAATAAACTGATCCCAACCCTTAACATACATCTCTTTGAAGAGAGCAGGCTTTGCTAACTTATAACCGGTATGCAATAGAATAGCGGCAAGACAAGATAGTGGAATCATATTTAATACAGTAGGTATCGCTAGCAAGGCTATAAATAACCATAAACCGTGTAACATCGCAGACTGACGTGTTCGTCCACCTGCATTTACATTGGCAGAAGAACGTACGATTACCGAAGTCATAGGAAGACCGCCCAGCATACCGCTGGCCATATTACCTACACCTTGCGCAATCAGCTCTCTGTTAGTTGGTGTATTACGTTTGAACGGATCTATTTTATCTACAGCCTCTATGCTAAGAAGTGTCTCCAGACTGGCAATGATAGCAATTGTAAAAGCTACTATCCATACTTCTTTATTTAAGATCTGAGAGAAATCCGGTAGCGTAAATAGGCCTGTAAATTCTGAAAACGATCCTACCACAGGTACAGTCACAAGTTGTGCCTGACTTAACTGAAAGGAAGTGCCCTGAAATGCCATAGCTAAACCAAGTCCCACTGCTACAACTAATAGAGGCGCCGGAATTTTGTTTACTTTCGGAAGTTTAGGCCAGTAGATCAGAATCGCTAATGAAAGCAAACAGATGATCAATGCACCATAACTAATTGAATCCAACAATGTATCTGCAAAAGCAGCAACACCTCCGCCGTTATCCATTTCAAAAGCATGTTTTTCCGTTAGTCCCATCGCTAATGGAATTTGCTTGAGGATAATAGTGATACCAATTGCAGCAAGCATACCGATAATGACAGAGGAAGGGAAATAATTTCCGATCATACCTGCCTTTACGATACCCAGAATCAATTGTATAATTCCGGCAATTACTACAGCTAATAAAAAGGTCTCATAAGCGCCCAGTTGCTGGATCGCACCAAGTACGATCACCGTCAGACCTGCGGCCGGACCACTGACACTAAGAGGTGATTTACTGATAGAGGCTACTACAATACCTCCGATTATTCCCGTCAAGATGCCTGCAAAAAGAGGTGCTCCCGATGCCATGGCAATACCAAGACATAATGGCAAAGCCACTAAAAATACGACAATACTTGAAGGGAAATCATATTTTAAGTCTCTTTTCGATAGTTTTAGAAAAGCAGACATACGTGTACCAAACATAAAAATGGTGTTTTACTGTTAAAAAATCTAATGATAATAGTCTGAGACCCGGATACAGGTGCTCAGCTCAACTAATGCGATAGTTGATTAACAGTTAGGCGGAGGGGTGGGTACAGACGGATGAAAGGCACAGATGTGTTTTTCATCCCACAAGTGGAATTCATTATTCTTGACGACTGTCTCCGGACAGGAGAATGTAGTAATGTCGGCAGTTCCACTGAAATACTTAGAACCACTATCCTGATGATCTTCAGCCTGAGATGGCGCTTTTGCGTTATTCTCAATCTCAATCTGTAGTACGACTTGCAGGATGTGATCCTTGTCTACAGAAGAAGAAAAGATAGGTGTAGCAGAAATCATCATCTTCGTGAAGAAGATGAAAAAGCAAATTAATGCTGATACTTTTCTGTGCTTTCTGCTAAACATTCTGGTTCGTGTTACTTTATACTAACAACACAAAAATAGGCGAAAAAAATAAAAAACAAAATTAAAGACTAAATAAATGACTTTTTATAACATAAATTTTGCAAAAGATGACTTTTCAGATACAAAATTCTATTCAAAGCTTTTTGCACGATCTTTGATATAGTCCGTAAACTATCTTATCTTCACATTATATCCGAAGATAGTATTATAGAACTTTATGGCAACAAAGGAACAGTTTATTGAAAAGATTACAGCCTCTTATCAACCTAAGGGTGCTTTTATTTTCTTGGGTGCAGGAATTTTCAATGGAGAGATCGTCGCAGAAGCAAAAGTAAACCTTGCACTGAAGATGATGAACAGACATGGTCTGATTGCCGGTGCTACTGGTACCGGTAAGACGAGGACTTTGCAACTTATTGCAGAACAACTTTCCAATGAGCAGGTTCCCGTATTTATGTTGGATGTGAAAGGTGATTTATCCGGCTTTGCGCAGGAAGGAAAATCGAATCCGGCACTGGAGGAAAGAGGGCAGGCTATTGCATACCCTTTTCAACCTCAGAATTTTCCTGTAGAGCTCTATTCGCTGAGTGGCAATAAGGGGATTCCAATGCGGATCACTATAGAGGACTTCGGGCCGGTACTTTTGTCCCGTATTCTGGATTTGAATGAAACACAGTCAGGTGTATTAGCGGCGATATTCAAATATGCCGGTGATAAGCAAATGCCTTTAGTAGACCTTGTTGATTTAAAGAAACTGCTTTCCTATCTTTCAGATGGGCCAGGAGCGGCAGAAATCAGTAATGATTACGGCCGCATCAGTTCAGCTACCTCCGGGACAATTCTGAGAAAAATAGTAGCCATCGAACAGCAGGGGCTGGCACATATTTTCGGAGAGAAAGAATTTGAAATTCAGGATCTGTTCCAGAAAATAGACGGTAAGGGTGTTATCAGCCTTTTAAATATTTCGGATGTACAGGACCAGCCTTTATTGTTTTCTACATTTTTATTAAGTCTGCTTGCACAGCTTTTCAAAAATCTTCCGGAAGTAGGTGATCTGGACAGACCAAAACTTGTGTTTTTCTTTGACGAGGCTCATTTGTTGTTTAACGGTGCTTCGAAAGCATTTCTCTCTCAGGTAGAGCAGATCATACGCTTGATCCGGTCAAAAGGAGTTGGAGTGTTCTTTTGTACGCAGGCTGCAACGGATGTACCCGAAACAGTTCTTGGCCAATTGGGCAACCGTGTTCAGCATGCGCTGCGGGCATTTACGCCCAACGATGCCGAAGCACTGAGGAAGACTGTAAAGACATATCCGCATTCTGAATTTTATGAGATAGATAAGATTCTTACTTCTTTAGGTACAGGGCAAGCCATGATCACCGTATTGAATGATAAAGGTATTCCTACCGAAGTAGTCGCTACACATATGATAGGGCCGCGCTCTGTAATGGGGCCTGTAGATCCGCAAACGTACACGGACATTATCAATAATTCGCCTTTACTGCAGAAATATAAAGAGTCTGTCAATAACCGGAGTGCAGAAGAAATTATTGAAGAAAAAATGGAAGAAGCACAACGGGCTAAGGCTCAGCAGGAGGCTGCCAAAGCGCAGTCAGCATCAGGCCGTCCCGCTTCCAGAAGACAAACACCAATGGAAGCTGCACAGAAAACAGCCACCACTACATTGGCCAGAGAAGGCGTGAAGTTACTAAGTAAGCTGGCTAACGGACTTTTAACAGCTTTTCTAAAGAAAAAATAATAGAAATTGTATCTTTGCAACTTTCAGTAACACTGTTATTTTCAACTTGTAAACTATAATAAAAAATATGGGTAAACCAACTTTATTGATATTAGCTGCGGGAATGGCTAGTCGCTATGGTTCTTTAAAACAAATTGATAGTTTTGGTCCTCACGGCGAGACTATTATTGACTATTCTATCTATGATGCGATTAATGCCGGGTTCGGAAAGGTCGTATTTATTATCCGAGAAGAATTTGTCGATAAAATGAGAGAAGTCTTTGACGCTAAGTTGAGCGGTAAGATTGAAGTTGATTATGCCTTTCAGGATTTCGATTTGAAAAAATTTGGAATAGACAGAGAGATAGAGCGTTCTAAACCATGGGGCACGGCACACGCTGTACTAAGTGCGAAAAATCAGATCAATGAGCCCTTTTGTGTAATAAATGCAGATGATTTTTACGGAACGGATTCTTTTGTGAAGATGGCGGAATTTCTGACAACAGAAGTGACAGATAAGCAAATGGCTCTCATGGGATTTCGTGTAGATAATACTTTGTCAGATCACGGATATGTATCCAGAGGTGTCTGCGAAGTCTCAGACTCTGGTCATATGAAAAGTGTGACTGAACGTACAAAGATCTATTATAAAGAGATCGATGGGGAGAAGAAAATCGTTTTTGAGGAAAACGGAGTAGAGACTGAGCTGGATCCGAATAGCCGTGTTTCTATGAACTTCTGGGGTTTTACACCATTGGTATTTGAACAGGCAGAAAAAATGTTCCACACATTTGTGGAAGAAAATGCGGATGATCCTAAATCTGAATTCTTTATTCCTTCTGTAGCGGACGCACTGGTTCAAACAGGACAGACAGACTTTAAAGTAATCCCGACTTCATCCAAATGGTTTGGAGTAACTTATAAAGAAGATAAAGAGATCGTTCAGGAGAGCATTTCCAAGCTTGTAGCGGACGGAGCTTATCCGGAAAAATTATTTTAAGCGATAGATACGATTAATAGAAATCCCGTGACAATATGTTACGGGATTTTTTTATGTTTGATAATAAGTTAACAATCTCTAACACGATAAGCCTGTGCTCAGAAAAATGTTTAAAATCCTGATGATAATTTTCGGTTCTATCATCGCCATTGTATTAGTTTACTGGTTAGCAGAACGTATTCTATCCCGGATACCCGCTCGTGTGACCACATCAGACGCTCCAAAGACCATCACGGTATACATTATGTCTAATGGCGTACATACAGATCTTGTACTTCCTGTAAAGCAGGACAATATGGACTGGACAACTGTCTTCCCTTACAGTAATAATATAAGTAAAGATACAGTCTATAATTATGTGAGTATAGGCTGGGGCGATAAGGGATTTTATCTGAATACACCGGAATGGAAAGATCTTAAAGCTTCTACAGCATTTGTGGCAGCAACAGGTCTGGGAGAAACAGCATTACATGTAACTTACTATAAGCGTATCGTGGAAGATGAATTGTGTTATAAATGGATGATCGATACAGCTCAATATCATGCGCTTATAGATCATGTTGAGGAAGCATTGGATTATGATAGTCAGGGAAATCCAATTGTGATACAGACAAACGCACAGTATACAAATTCGGACGCTTTCTATGAGGCTAAAGGTGCTTATAGTATGTTTTATTCCTGTAATACCTGGACCAATCAGGGATTGAAAAGAGCAAATATGCCTGCCGGTATGTGGGCAACACTCGATAAAGGAATATTAAGCCATTATAAAAAGTAAAGTTTATTTGTCATAATGTAAAGTTTGTTTTACATTTGTTTTATTAACAAATGTAAACCTATAAATCATTATGAAAAAAATCCCTTTATTACCCCGATATTTCCGTTGGATAGGCGTGGTTTTATTTACACTGACCCTTGTTCTTTATGTAATTGATAGCATAGAAAGAGGAGGAGAAGGCATCTACACTAAATCTTTTGTTCTTATCAATGATACTTTTATGAGTGAAAAAGGATTTCTGAAGTTTATGGAGGTGGAAATTACATTGACTTTGTTTCTTAGTTTAACTCTTTTTGGTCTGGCTGCTATAGCTTTTTCAAGGAATAAGGTTGAGGATGAGATGATTAATTCAGTCCGGTTGTTTTCGTGGTCCTGGGCTATTATCTACGCCTTGATTTTTTGTTTTATAGCTACTGTTTTTGTTTATGGTACTACGTTCGTGAGGATCATATCCTTATTTCCTCAGGAACTGCTGTTATTTTATATCATCATCTTTCATATTAGTATTTTCAGATTAAATAAGAAGAGTGTAGGTGAAGAATAATATTAGAATAAACAGGGTTATAAAGGGGTATTCTCAGGAGCAATTAGCCATTTTGGTAAATGTGAGCAGGCAAACCATTAATGCCTTAGAAGCAGGTAAGTATGTTCCTTCGACCGTACTTTCTTTAAAAATATCACAGGCTTTGGAAAAGTCTGTTGAAGAATTATTTGAGCTGGAAGAGGAAGATTAGAGCTTAAAAACAAAAGCCCGAAGGTATTACCTTCGGGCTTTGTTATGTAAAAAGGAGGTTGTTATTTTACCTCTTCGTAATCTACGTCAGTTACATCATCTGCTCCGCCCTGATTTCCACCTGGCTGGCCTTGTCCGGCATCACCCTGAGGTTGTGCACCATTGTTAGATGCTGCATACATTTCTTCAGAAGCAGCATTCCATGCAGCTTGTAATTCTGCTGAGGCAGTATCGATATCTGCAAAGTTTTTAGCAGCATAAGCAGTTTTTAATTTCTCTAAACCAGCTTCGATTGTTGCTTTTTTGTCCGCAGAGATCTTATCTCCGTATTCTTTTAGTTGTTTTTCAGTAGAAAATACTAAAGCATCTGCAGCATTGATTTTATCTGCTTCTTCTTTGATTTTCTTATCCGCATCCGCATTTGCTTCAGCTTCTTGTTTCATTTTTTGGATTTCTTCATCAGATAAACCTGAAGATGCTTCAATACGGATATTTTGCTCTTTTCCGGTTGCTTTATCTTTTGCCGAAACCTTGATGATACCGTTGGCATCAATATCAAATGTTACTTCGATCTGAGGCACTCCTCGAGGAGCTGAAGGAATATCATTCAGGTGGAAACGACCGATTGTACGGTTTTGAGCTGCCATTGGGCGCTCACCCTGAAGGATATGAATTTCTACAGAAGGCTGGTTGTCAGATGCTGTAGAGAATGTTTCAGATTTTTTCGTAGGAATAGTTGTATTCGCTTCGATCAATTTGGTCATTACACCACCCATTGTTTCGATACCCAATGAAAGAGGTGTAACATCTAATAACAATACATCTTTTACTTCACCTGTCAATACACCACCCTGAATTGCAGCACCTAATGCTACTACTTCATCCGGGTTAACACCTTTTGAAGGCTCTTTTCCAAAGAAGTTTTTAACAGCATCAACGATTGCAGGGATACGAGTTGAACCACCTACAAGGATAATTTCATCGATGTCAGATTTGCTGTATCCGGCATTTTTCAATGCAGATTCACAAGGTTTGATAGTACGTTGGATCAGATCTGCAGCAAGAGATTCGAATTTAGCACGTGATAATGTACGTACCAGGTGTTTCGGACCTGTAGCATCAGCTGTAATATATGGCAGATTGATTTCTGTAGAAGTTGTGCTTGACAATTCAATTTTTGCTTTTTCAGCAGCTTCTTTCAGACGTTGCAATGCCATAGGATCTTTTTTCAGATCAAATCCATTGTTTTCATTTTTGAATTCGTCGTTCAGCCAGTTGATGATTACATTATCAAAGTCGTCACCACCTAAGTGTGTATCACCGTCAGTAGATTTTACTTCAAATACACCATCACCTAATTCCAGAACTGAAACGTCATGTGTACCACCACCACAGTCAAAGACAACGATTTTCATGTCTTTATGCGCTTTATCCAGACCATATGCCAACGCAGCAGCAGTAGGTTCATTGATAATACGTTTTACTGTCAGACCTGCGATCTCTCCTGCTTCTTTTGTAGCCTGACGCTGTGCATCATTAAAGTATGCAGGTACAGTGATAACGGCTTCTGTAACTTCCTGACCTAAGAAATCTTCAGCAGTTTTCTTCATTTTCTGAAGAATCATAGCTGAAATCTCCTGAGGAGTATACTTGCGGTCGTCGATTTCTACACGAGGTGTATTATTGTCACCTTTTACGACATTATATGGTACATGTTCTGCTTCTTTAACAGATTCATCGTAAGATGTACCCATAAAACGTTTGATAGAATAAACCGTTTTGTGGGGATTTGTAATTGCTTGACGTTTTGCAGGATCACCTACCTTGCGCTCTCCTCCATCAACAAATGCAACGATAGAAGGTGTAGTACGTTTACCTTCGTTGTTGGCTATAACTACTGGCTCGTTACCTTCCATTACAGCAACGCATGAGTTCGTAGTACCTAAGTCAATTCCTATAATTTTAGACATATCTTGTATTTTATTTATTTTTAATGTTTCGCAATACTATTATCAACCCTTATGCCAATTGGCAGCTTTGGCTCAAAATCGCACAAATAAGGTTTTAAACTACATTTTGAGTGACAAACTGTCATATCATTGTTTTAATGCTCTGTCTTTATTGCTTTGGTATATTTATTTTGTCACATTTGCACTCTCAAAAAACATTATTAGAAGGCAGATCATGAAATTTGAAGCATACTTAGCGTATTTCGAAGATATTCTTAATAATCCTGCGGCACACGAGGCGTATCAGGATGAAGAATATTTTCACTATACCAAAATGAACTGGAGCAGGATGAGCCGTTGGTTAAAAAAGTTTGAACCTTCAGCAGAAGCAAAAGCTTTTTTCGCAACTATCACAACAAAACAACATTGGATTCTGATTACCGAACCCTGGTGCGGAGATGCTGCACATTCGGTTCCGATGATTTATAAGATGGTTAAAGACAATCCGAATATTGAATTGGATATCCAGTTGAGGGATACAGCTCCTTTTTTAATTGAGCAATATCTGACCAACGGTGGAAAGTCTATTCCTAAATTGATTATTCGGGATGAAGAAGGGAAAGATCTGGCCGTATGGGGTCCAAGACCTGATGGATGCACAGCTGTTTTTGTGGAGATGAAAGCAAAAGGAGCTGAGTTTGAAGAAATAAAAGAAGAAATCCAAAAATGGTATAATCAGGATAAAGGTGAAGAAATTCAGCGTGAACTGATCAGTTTGTTAAGCTGATATCTTTAATAATACTTATTATAAAAACATAAACGTCCGGCAATTTTGCCGGACGTTTATGTTTTTCAATGAGGTAGGGATGATTTTTTTTGAGTTTATCGCTTGCCTGCATTCTCCAGAACCTGAGCAATAGCGGTATATCCTCTGGCTTTTGCATGTTCCAGAGCTGTTATATTATCCTTGTCCGGAATGTTGATGTCACAGCCTGCTTTTACCAATGTATTCACGATTTCGACATAAACTTCACTGCCATTTCCGAGGACTACGGCTTCCATTAAAGCTGTCCATCCAAGTCTGTTAATATGATTAATAGGGAATTTCGGAGTTCCGGACAGTAATTTTACAACATCCAGATGTCCTCTTTCGCATGCAGGAATCAAAGCCGTGCCATGGTAACGGTTGTAAACATCGAAGCGGGCTCCGTGTTCAAGAAAGAGCTTTACTAATTCCGTGTGTCCTGCTGCTCCGGCATACAGAAACGGACTGTCGAAAATATCATCCTGCAGATTGACATCGGCTCCGTTGTTGATCAACAATTTCGCCATCTCGATGTATCGTGACTGGGTCGCAATTAACAACAATGATTTTGCATTTTTATCTTTTGAATTGACATTGGCTCCGTTTTTAAGAAGGGATTCTACTTCTGCCAGTTTATTTGATTTAACAGCTTCTACTATAGAAGTCTGAAGTTGTGACGACATTTCGGTTTTCATATCTGACTCGCAGGCATTGAGAAAAATGATGGAAAAGAACAAGAAAAATTGATTCATCATAAGATTAATAAATAATGTTACCCTGATGAATTAATGATTTGACAGGTGATATCCGTGCTACAGCTTCTGCGGAGCAGCTTGCATCTACGAGAATAACATCTGCCTGATCGTTGATCTGAGGCCACTGTCTGTTGCCTTGGTCATCGAGCGGAAGAATATTGTAAGTCGCAATCTTTAAACATCTGGATAGCTCAAATTCTGTTGAATATCCATATAACTGAGCCATCAGGTTGGACTTCTGAAGAATGCTTCCGGATCCGAATGTATTCCAATGATCGATGATACTGTCATTACCTGTACGTACATCTACTCCATATTTATAAAGAGTAGGGATAGGCATGATAATGCCTCCAAACGGAACAGTAGATATGATGCCTACATGAGCATTTGATAGTTTTTCGGCAGTCTCCTGAAGTTTCTGATTTTCTATTTTCGCCAGAACAAAACAATGACTCAAAAATGTTTTATGCTGTAAAGCGGGATTTTCCATTACCTTTTGAATAAGGTATTCTACCGTTTTGAGTCCGGATTCCCCTCCTTCATGAAGATGTATATCTATTCCTTTATTATTGTCCAAGGCCAGTTGGACGATGAAGTCAATACTTTTCTCAATGCTTCCATCTATGGAGAAAGGATCTAGTCCGCCGATAAAATCTATATCCATGGTGGCGACATCTTTCATTAGTTGCTCTGAGTGAGAGTAGAATATTCCATGCTGCGGAAAGGCTACCAATTCTGTACCAAACGAATCTTTTTTGTTCTCAATGGCAACCTGTAGATTTTTTAACGAATCAAGTTTAGAGGCAGGCTCTATATTGACATGACTTCTCGCGAAATTCACCCCATGAGACTGTAAGAGCTCGATCAGCTTTTCTGCACGATAAGTTGATGACGGCAAGAGTTGAGGCATTAGCTTCTGTTCAAAGACTATCATATCTTTGACCGATCTGTTTTTCTTAGACCGGGCTTTCCAGGGGCCACCATAATAGGTTTTGTCCAGGTGGATATGCATATCCTTCATTGCAGGAAGCATTAAGAAGCCTTTGGCATCCACGGCTTCTGCATCAGGCTTGTTAGGAAGTATTGCTTTTATTTTTCCGTTTTCGAATTCCAGCGTAAACAAGTCTGTTTTGGTTCCAATGATTTCCTCATTTTCGTATTCAAAACCTGTTTCCAATCGGACATTCTTGAGGACTAATGCTGAATTATTGTATGTGTTGGTTGGTTCCATCTGAATAGCTTGTTTCACAGGGGAGGCTTCTCCTTTTAATACACTGCCACCTGCCAGTAGCAGAGACGAACTCTTTATAAAATCTTTTCTTGATATGGAATGCATAGGACGACTTGAGATGTTTTAACAAAAATAAGAACCTTTAAAGCCGAATTGATGCGGGATTTATTCCAGAACTTGTAAAAATTATAACTGCTCCCGAAATTGACGGGGAGAAACACCTGTCTGCCCTTTGAAAAAATTGGAAAAGTAGGGGATATCATTAAATCCCAGTTCAAATGTAATCTCCTTAATAGTTTTCTGTGAACTGTGAAGTAACCTTTTAGCTTCAAGTGTTGTGCGAGTCTGTATCAGATACAGGGCCGTTACTTTAAGATTATTTTTACAGAGAATGTTAAGATAATTGGCCGATATGTTTAATTGATTCGCATAGAATGCAACTGTTTTCTCTTGCTTGTAATGATTATCAATCAAAGAGTGATATCGCATCAGCGTAGGGTTTGTCTGGTATACAGTAATATCATCAAATTTACTTTGAATTTCCCGGTTCACTAATTGAGTAATCAGTTTACTTCTGGAATACACAATATCCCAATAAACAGGATGTAAGGCAAGCTCTCTCTTCAGATTTTCAAATTCAAATAATAGATCGTGAAAAAGAGGCTGCGAAAGAGGAATGACCGGGTGCCCCTGATATAACAAAAAAGAAAACTGCATGGAAGTCGAGAATGTTTCAAATACCCGCTTACTGATCATCAATTGATATCCTGAAGTTTCTTCTCCCAGATCCCATTTGTGAACCTGATCCGGAAATAAAATATGGATCTGAAAATCAGCGACTGAATAATCTATAAAATCTATGCTGTGTATACCGCTGCCTTTTTCGATTAAAAATAAGAGATAGAAATCGTGTTTGTGTGCTTTCTCAATTTTATTTCTTCCATGTGAGCCATGGTACAGCAAACTGTAATCTGATCTGGGATCAAATTGAAACTCTTTGAGTTCTAATGTTGCAAAGGTTTCCTTGGTTACCATATCTGGAAATTACAAAATATTCCGTTAAATCTGGTAAAAAAATGACCGGTGGAAAATAGGGATACCGGCCATTTCTATGAGAGCTATTATTTACTTGGCTTAGCGTGAGTTGTCGGTGTGTGTATGATGTCATAATACACCGTACGATCAGTACTGTTTGGATATAGGCGGTAAGTGAATTCTTTCGGTGTCAATACTAAAATATCGACAATTCTTTCAAACAGAACGGCTTGGGTTTCGGGATTTTTGGCAATCAGTTTTCGGGTTTTACCATCTGCCGAGACTGACCAGTCACCCTGAATTCTGAATACATCTTTCAGATCATAAATAATAAAAGTGCCTTTAATGTCATAATAGGCAAAGCCTACTGCCCCTGCAACATTTGCATCTGTCAGAGCGACATTTTCTCCTTTATTATTTTTTGCTCCTGTCGTTTCCCAGGCTGTACTGGCTAGAATTTCGCTTGGCGTAAGTGCAGGAGTGACTTCTTTGTCATCATCACTACAGCTGAATAATAAAGCCGTGCTTACAAGAGTCAGCACAATTAGTCCTAAGTTTTTTAAATGTCTCATAATTATTAGTATTAGTGTGATACAAAATTATCGTTCCCCACGCTAACGTTTTTGTGAAAAGCGAAGATAAACTTGTAAATTTTATTCCTCACAGATGAATATAGAGCCAGAATGTTCTTCAATAAATCATGCTTGAAATTACTGATGTAATCTGTCTCCTGGCTATAATCATATTCAGGCTATAAGTTTCAGATATAATAGTTAATTTTAGCATTCAATTTATACAGGTAATGAATATCGAACAACTACGGGAATATTGTATTTGTAAAAAAGGAACCACGGAAGAGTTGCCTTTTGGTCCGGATACCTTAGTTTTCAAAGTGGCAGGTAAAGTTTTTCTGCTGGTTGGGCTGGATCAGATTGATCAGTTGTCATTTAATGTCAAATGTGATCCTGAATATGCTGTAGAATTGCGTGAAAAGTACGAATCTACGGTTTTACCTGGCTACCACATGAATAAAAAGCATTGGAATACAGTCTATGCCAATCAAGCCCTTTCGGATAAAGAATTATTTGCCCTGATAGATCATAGCTATGACCTCATTGTAAAAGCACTTCCTCTGAAGATCAGAGAGACACTCTCTTTTTAAGAATAGAAAGTCTGTTTAATTTATGGTAAACGGGTAGGTTCTATAAAAAAGGTTACTGCTTATTATCATCAATTATTGGGCTTAAAATTTAAAAGCTCTTATTATCTAATGAATTTTTAGTTGCTGATTTTGATCTTGTTTAAATGCCGTTATTTGTTATGTAATTTATTAAAAATTGCTGTTGTATGTTTTGTAATATGTTTGATGAAAAATAAAAAATGATGTATAAGAGAATTTTAATTGTAAGTATAGCTTTTGTAGTATTTCTACTTAGTGGCTGTATAAAAGATGAGCCATTAAATATGGAAGCGGATATAACCGCTGTTTATCTAGAGAATGGGAGTCTGATTACAGAGCCCCTTATTACAAATAACTCGGTAACCATATATGTCAAACCGAAAGAGGCGGGTAGTCCCGATTATAAATTAAAGTTTGATCTGACGCCAGGAGCGACTATAGCAACTGAGGTGGATTCCGTTAAGAATTTTGTTAAGCCTGTAACGTACACAGTTACCTCTCAGGACAAACAGTTTACAAAATCATATTTAGTATCCGTCGTCGAGATAACAGAAGGTTTTGTGCCTTCAGAATTTGATTTTGAAAATGTTAAGATTGACCCTGATGGAAAATATCATGTATTTTACGATATTATGAATGGCCAGTCTTTTGATAACTGGTCTTCGGGAAACTTAGGATTCTCTATCTCACTTTCTGTTACGCCGGGAAGTGTAAAAGCTCCTGAATCTTATCCTACTTATGCAACGACGTCAAGTAAGAACGGGAAATATGCTGTACATATGGAGACAAAGCTTACCGGAGCTTTCGGGGCGGCATTTAATAAACCAATTGCTGCTGGTAATCTTTTTATTGGCTCATTTGATACGGATGATATGTTTGCGAATCCTTTGCAGGCTACACATTTTGGATTGCCATTTGGCAAGATTCCGGTTACCCTGGAAGGTTATTACAAATACACTCCCGGAAAACAAGTGACTGACCTTCATCTCAAGCCGGTAAATACACAGGATTCCTGTGATATTTATGCCGTATTCTATAACAGAGAAGCATTATTTGAGGAAACAGGTAAGAGCTATCTTGATGGAGGAAATGTATTAACAAGTAAAAGTGTCGTCGCTAAAGCTCAATTGAAAAATGGAGGAGCGACTACTGCTGATGGGTTTACTAAGTTTAGTATTCCGTTTAATTATATAAGACAATACAATGAAAATGATGTCTCTCAACTTAAATACGGCATTGCGCTGGTGATGTCCTCCAGCAAATATGGCGATAGTTTCCAGGGAGCGGTCGGAAGTGTGCTGATTGTTGATGATTTACAAATAACTACGAAATAATGAAACCTATATATTACATATTAACAATCTTTTTGGTTATTGTTTCAATAACAGCAAAGGCCGAAGAACATTTTCCTGCGGATACAGTATTCGGGAAAATAAGATTTACTGCAGCGATCGGAACGAAAGTCGGTGGCTCTGCACCTTTATCTCTTCCAGCAGAGATTCGCAAAATCAGAAGTTATGCTCCTGCTCATCCCTTTTTCGTTGGAGTAAAGGCTTTGTATGACATCGATAAAAAATGGGGCGTAAGTCTCGGTTTGACATTTGAAGGTAAGGGTATGAATACGGAGGCTACTGTAAAAGGGTATAAAACTACCTTTAACGCAAATGATGATCCTTCAGAAAACATGAGAGGATATTATACCGGTGATATTTCGACTAATGTGCAGAATCTCTATCTCTCCATTCCCATTCAGGCTACTTATAATATATCTGACAAGTGGGATTTGCAGGCTGGTCCATATATTGCATTTGCCGTTAAGAAGCGATTTTTTGGGACTGCTACAAACGGATATATGAGAAATATAGATCCTACAGGAGAAAAGATTAATATAGATGTTGCAGAATATGATTTTGAAAAGAGTGTACGTACGGTTGATGTCGGAATGAGTCTTGGCTCTCACTATAATTTTTCCAGACGCTATTTTGCACTGGCACAGTTCGATTACGGATTTAATAATATTATGAAGACAGGATTCGAGAGTATAAGCTTTGGTCTGCATAATATTTTCCTGAATGTAGGAGTAGGAATCAAACTGTAAAGAACGGACATAAAATTAGTAACCCGACTCCCTTCAGATTTTCTTCTGAAGGGAGTCGGGTTTTATATTATTTCTTTTTCAAAGTTTTACCCTTCACGCTGTTTTTATGCAGTGCTTCATTATTTAAAGCTTCTTTTACTCGATTTTCAAAAGTTGAAAGATCAGTAAGTGGAGACTGGGTAGCCAAAGGTACTTCATTTGCTGTTTTGACTGTAGGGGTATATCCTCCGCTGGACATATAGAAATACTTCGGATTACGTGGGGAAACTCCCTGTTCATAATCAATTCTTTGCCCTTCTTTACCGTCTGTATTACTGAAACGGACTTTATTAAAATTGATCCATTTACCTGATTCATCCTCCTTGCCCCATGCGTTGAAGTAATCTGCTTCACGGCGAAGCTGACCATTTGGATAGCCATAATTTTCTAAAAAGGAATGAAATCCATTGAAATATTTGTTCTCTTTTGGAGCCCGCCAGGAAGCTATGTAATTCCATTGCTCTTGAGAAGCAAGCTTATACCACGCCGATAGGATCACAGAATTGTTGTCCTGAGGCAATACATTCATTAAAAAAGCTACCGTTTCACCTGTTTTCCAGTTTGCAGATTTGACGTAGGATTGTCCTCCTGTCCCTTCTCCGCCAAATGAATTGACTGTTGTGGCTTCTGACCGGTCTACCAGAGATACATAATCATGTTGGGTCGTACTTGCGTCATGTTCCGCATCTTTGCTGTCCCATACTGAGAATAAAACTCTTCTTTCCGTTTTACTATTTGTCTGTATACCCAGATAACCTCTATAGAAACCAATAGCCATATAGAAGGTATGCAGCGGATCTCCACCCTGTGGTACATTTATTTCTTCATAAAGCCAGTTGTATGATTTTGTTGTAGCTGCTGATGAGCTAAAGTTGATGTGAACAGAAGGTGTAGACTGATAATCGGTCTGATTGACGTGTGCATTGTCCGTTGCACTTTTGAATATCAGGTTATGAATCACAATCGCATTGGAGGGTTCGGATTGAGGAGAAAGCTCATACTTATAATAACCGGTCTGATTTATCCGGATAGTTCCGGCTGATGTCAGGCTTTGTTTACCTTCTCCTTTAAAGACAATCTGTGTTTGAGAAGGTGAGATTTGCAATGGAACATAGCATGGGTTCATTGCCAGGTTAAAAGTCAGGTTTTTGCCTTTTGTAGTAGTATTGTCGAAATCCAGCGTGTAAGTTCCGGCAGTCTGATAGAGATACCAGACAACACTGCGGTTCTTGTTAGTCCAGTTCGAAACACTGCCTTTGTCCTCCGGATAGCCTACCGGAATAGATACTCCCACTTCCTTTTCATCAGGAGTGTAAGGGACCGCATAGGCTTTGTTTGCGGGAATGGTAAATGTTTTTTCCTGTGCATTTAATGTCTGACAGAGGAATATGAACAGCAATAGCAGGCTGATTCTGAAAAATTTTAATATCATGTTAAGTGATTGGTTATGATGTCAGGATCAAAGTTATTTCTTTTGCTGTATAATAATAAGATTATGAGAAGGTTGTGCAATCGATTGATTGCTGGAACACAAATAAAAAAGGAGGAAATCTTATCATTTCCTCCTTCAAAAGTTACTTTTATTGGCTGGGATTACATCTTTAAGCCAATTTCTCTTAATCGTTCATCTAAATATTCGCCAGCAGTATAATCCGGATATGCTTTAGGATGTTTCTCATCAATACAAGACGAAAGACAAGCCAGACTCATGGAAGATTTAGGGTGTAAAAAAAACGGAATTGAAAATCTTGAAGTTCCCATTTTTTCTACAGGAGGATTGACAACCCTGTGTGTAGTAGATTTTAGTTTGTTATTTGTCAATCTTTGCAACATATCACCGACATTGATCACAATATCTTCTCCTTTAGCTTTAATCGGGTACCATTCTCCGTCTTTAGTCAATACTTCCAGACCGTCTGCGCTGGCTCCAATCAAAAGTGTGATAAGGTTGATATCTTCATGTGCTCCTGCACGTACAGCATCCGGTGCGAGTTCTTCAGGATGTAATATAGGGAAATAGTGAATTGCTCTCAGAATGGAATTTCCATTGATAACGTACTGCTCGAAATAATTTTCTTCCAGATCAAGATAAGTTGCGATAGCTTTTAATAGCTCCCGGCCTGTATCTTCCAGTTTTTTATATACTTCTGCAGTAATCGTATTGAAACGAGGTAACTCGTTGACCTCAGGATTATCCGGGAAATCTGTTTTTGAATATTCTTCCCCTACAATCGTTTGGCCGCGCTGCCAGAATTCTTTCAGATCCGGAGTTTTGGAGTCTTTAGCTTTTTCACGTCCTTTTGTAGTGTAGCCACGTTGTCCTGCCAATTCAGGAAACTCATATTGATATTTGATGTCATCAGGAAGAGCAAAAAATGCGGGAACCACCTGATACAATTCATCAATCAACTCTTTGGAAAGACCATGATTGGCGATTGTCACAAAGCCGGTTTCATTAAAAGCTTTACCAATATCCTGAATAAATTGTTCGCGTTGTTCCTTAGAACCTGAAGTGTAATTCAGTAAATCTAATCTGGGTATGTTAACTAATGCCATACTGTTTCTGTTTTTGTACAAACAAAGGTAATTGAATTAATTTTGAATTTTCTAACGCCTGTGTGAATAAGTGCAGGCGTTTTGATATTAACCGTCTGATTTGTAAAGTGAAAAAGTTTTCCACATTTTAATATGTCTGCTTATTGTCCGGGATTATTCTGCGTATTTGTTTGAATGTCTTCCTGAGGTAGTTCCTCTAATTCTGTAAGGTAATAGTGCAGATCCACCAGCATATCCTGATGCGGTTTGGCGAATTTTTTAAAACTATAAATATGTATGAAATAGAAAATCAGTCCCAGAAATACGAATCTGAAAATTACATCACCTGAAAACAGGGATGGTAAATCGAAGGACTGTATGTTTTTTAAGGATACGGCTACTACTAATATTACAAAAATACTTCCTCGTGCTATTTTGTTGAATTTCAGGTATTTTTGAATCAATTCCTGTATTTGAATAAACCGATCCGATAACGGAAGGTCGGTTTCAAAGCTTTCATGAATTTTTTTACGCAGTTTATAGGCGATATAGGTCATTCCGGCTTCTACCAATGATCCCAGAATAAAATACCAACCCCAGAACGTGTTTTCATAATTATACAACAGAATGCCGATAGCTACGAGAATAAATAGTGACCGGTATTTGATATTTTTCTTCAAATTTTCATCTATTGTATCGAGCAGATTAGTAGATTTTTGTGTTGTTAATTTTTCAATTGCTTCCTCCGGAAGAAACTGTAGGGCAGAGGAAGTTGTTGGGCTATTCTGTCTGCTGTTGTTATATTTAAGATCTTCTAATTTCATAATGATAGTTGTTTTTTACTGAGTTCCTTTAATTTTTCTTTGATCCGGGATATTTTAACAGCCACATGATTGGCTGTCATACCCATTGTATCTCCGATTTCTTTATAACTGTAGTCTTCCAGATAAAGAGCAACGAGTGCCTTCTCGATTTTTGAAAGCTGCCCAATCGCCCGATACATAGCCAGAATCTCTTCATTCTCCTGATAGATGATTTCGCAATAGCTTTCCTGTGTAAACTGCAGCTCCGCATGCATATGTTTGCGATCCCGCTTTATGTACGTGATTGCCGTATTCAGCCCAACGCGATATAGCCAGGTCTGGAACCTTGAGTCGCCTCTGAAGCTTTTGAAAGACTTCCAGCTTTGCAGTACTATTTCCTGGAACAGATCCTCTCTGTCCGTTCTGTTGTCCACATACATGCAGCATATGCGATGGATAATGGCCTGATTGGAAGTTATTAATCCGATAAATTCTTTTTCGATGTCCATATTGTAGTAGGATGCCTCTCTCTAAATTACTTTATCTGTTAGTCTTGAAAAAGATAAAAACATTACAATTAAATAGTAAAAATGCATAAAATCTTTTCTGAGCACTTTTATTGTATTTTTAAAGTATTAAAATCAGTCAAAGATTTATCGAAAAATTAACAGAACTGATTTGGAATGTCCAAATAAATAAATTAAATTTGTTATGCTTGCATAGCAAAATAGCTAAAAATAAATTATGAGTCAGGATAATACAATTGATTATTTCATGAAAACCGGTTGGCAGACTGTGGCCAATAAATACAATACGATCGCATCGCAATACGGTTTTACGCAGGCTGCCGGGTATATCTTGATCAATATACATAAGGAAGGCACTCCTGTTTCGCAGATTGCAAATTTGACAGGTGTCAAAACAACCAGCTTATCCAGAGTGTTAAATAATCTGGAGACCTTAGGTTTTATTTACAGGGAAGCCAGTGATGTGGATAAGCGGTCTGTCAAGGTTTATCTGACAGAGCTGGGTAAAGAGAAGCGAAAAATTGCTAAGGATGTGGTCCGTAGTTTTAATCAATATCTGGAAGCAAATATCAGTGCCAGAGAACGGGCTCAACTGATTAAGACGCTGATCAAAATAAATGAACTGGCAAAGGATTATCAGGGAGAACTACAATCAAACGCTGCGGATAATATTGCCGCAACATAAAATATAAAAGGATGAATAACAGAAGTATTAAAAAAGTAGCCGTTTTAGGTTCTGGAGTGATGGGGTCAAGAATTGCCTGTCATTTTGCCAATATCGGACTGGAAGTTTTGCTTTTGGATATTGCGCCAAAGGAATTGCTGCCGGCAGAAGAGGCGAAAGGGCTTACTCTGGACAGCAAGCCGGTACGCAACCGCATCGTCAACTTATCGTTGGAGACCGCAATTAAATCCAATCCGTCACCTATTTACAGTAAGTCATTTGTCAAAAGGATCAAAACAGGAAATTTTGATGATGATATGAAAGATATCGCCCATGCAGACTGGGTGATAGAAGTTGTTGTTGAACGTCTGGATATTAAAAAATCCGTATTTGAAAAAGTAGAGCAATTCCGTAAAAAAGGAACGTTAATCACTTCCAATACATCCGGTATTCCTATTCATTTGATGACGGAAGGAAGAAGTGAGGATTTCAAGGATCATTTCTGCGGAACACACTTTTTTAATCCGCCACGTTATCTGCAGTTGTTAGAAATTATTCCTACACCTCATACCAAAAAAGAGGTTGTAGACTTCCTGATGGAATATGGTGATAAATTTTTAGGTAAAACTGTGGTTTTATGTAAAGATACACCAGCCTTTATCGGAAATAGAATAGGCGTATATTCCATGTTGGCACTGACGCATCTGGTCGAACCTCTGGGGCTGACTGTTGAGGAAGTTGATAAATACACAGGTCCTGCAATGGGACACCCCAAATCAGCTACTTTCCGTACAGCAGATGTGGTAGGACTGGATACATTGGTAAATGTTGCCAATGGTTTAGCGCAGAATGCACCGGAAGATGAAGCAAAAGGAGTCTTTCAATTACCCGGTTTCATCACGAAAATGGTTGAAAACAAGTGGTTGGGAGAGAAAACCAAAAAGGGTTTTTATGAAAAAGTAAAAGATGCAAAAGGCAATTCGGAAATACTTTCTCTAAATCTGAAAACACTTGAATTCGGATCTCAGGAAAAAGTGAAATCACAGACGCTGGAGGCGACGAAGCAGGTAGAAGATATCCGCAAACGGATGAAAGTCTATGAGCAGGGTAAAGATAAAGCTGCGGAGTTGTTCAGAGCGATGCACTATCCATTGTTTGAATATGTGTCTAACAGAGTTCCTGAGATTACAGATGACTTTTTCCGTATCGATGACGCCATGCGTGCAGGCTTTGGATGGGAAATAGGACCTTTTGAAGTATGGGATGCATTAGGCGTAAGAGAGACCATTGAGAAAATCAAAGCAGAAGACAAGCGTCTTCCCGGACAGACCGGTGAAGTTGCAGCCTGGGTACATGATATGCTGAATGCCGGACACGAGTCCTTTTATAAGGTGGAGAATGGGGTAAGACATTATTATGATATTGCATCCAAGTCTTATAAAGCAATACCGGGTGCCGAAGATCTGATTGTGTTGGATCATATCCGCGAAACAAAAACAATCTGGAAAAATTCAGGAGTTTCGATTATAGATCTTGGCGATGGTATCATTAATTGTGAATTCCATACGAAGATGAATACTATCGGTGGAGATGTTATTCAGGGACTCAATAAAGCCATTGATCTGGCCGAAAAAGAGTATCGTGGATTAGTAATCTCTAATGACGGAAAGAACTTTTCAGCAGGTGCCAATATCGGGATGATCTTTATGATGGCTGTGGAGCAGGATTATGATGAACTGAATATGGCTGTGCGTGCTTTTCAGAATACTTCTATGCGTATCCGTTATTCTTCAATTCCGGTGGTAGCGGCTCCGTTTCAGCTTGCTCTCGGTGGAGGATGTGAATTTTCTATGCATGCGGATTTCGTTCAGCTCCATGCGGAGACTTACATGGGACTGGTCGAATTTGGTGTCGGTGTGATTCCGGGAGGAGGAGGTTCCAAAGAATTTGCATTGCGGGCTTCTGATGAATATAAAGATGATCAGATCGTTCAGAATACATTGAAAGATCGTTTCCTTACAGTGGGTCAGGCAAAAGTTTCTACTTCTGCCGTCGAAGCATTTGAACTTGGGTATCTGGAGGAAGGCAAATATTCCATTACGATGAACCGGGCACGTTTGCTGGCAGATGCAAAAGCCAAAGCATTAGAACTGGCAGATGCCGGATATATACAGCCTGCTCCGCGTAATGATATTAAAGTTCTCGGTAAACAGGGCTTAGGTATCGTATATGTTGGTGCAAGCTCCATGCGTGCCGGTAATTATATCTCTGATCATGACAAGAAAATTTCAGAAAAATTAGGCTGGGTAATGTGTGGAGGAGATTTGTCAGCACCTACGGAAGTTTCAGAGCAATATCTGCTTGATCTGGAAAGGAAAGCATTTTTAGAGCTGTGTGCTGAGCGTAAAACACTGGAAAGGATTCAGTTTATGCTGACTAAGGGTAAGGCATTAAGAAATTAATACCGGGATTCTGGAAAACGTATGGAAGAAATACAAAATGTATTCTAAACTTCGATGCTTTTCTAAAGAGAAAATAACTAAATAAAAGGATTGGTGAGGATAAGTCTCGCAATATGCGATGCGAATCACTCATTACTAACTACTATAAGAATATGGAAGCTTACATTGTAGCAGGATATCGTACCGCAGTCGGGAAAGCTCCGAGAGGAGGATTTCGATTTACACGGGCGGATGATTTAGCGGCAGATGTTATCAGGCATTTGGTTGCCTCAGTGCCCAATCTCAATAAAGAAGAAATAGACGATGTAATTGTCGGTAATGCAATGCCGGAAGCGGAACAGGGCCTGAATGTAGCCCGCCTAATCTCGTTGATGGGCCTGCAGACAGATAAAGTTCCGGGTGTAACCGTCAACCGTTATTGTGCATCCGGATTGGAAACGATTGCAACAGCTGTAGCAAAGATCAAATCCGGAATGGCAGATTGTATTATTGCCGGAGGAGTGGAAGTGATGTCCGGTATGCCATTCGGAGGCTGGAAGATTGTGCCCAATCCGGAAGTTGCGAAAGAAAACCCGGACTGGTATTGGGGTATGGGGCTAACAGCAGAAGCTGTTGCTAAAGAATATAATGTGAACCGTGAAGATCAGGATAAATTTTCTTTACGATCGCATCAGCGTGCTGTCGAAGCGATCAAAAATGGTCATCTGAAAGACGGGGTCGTTCCTATTACTGTCAAAGAGAACTATTTGGAAGACGGTAAAATAGCGACACGGGAATATATTGTAGATACAGACGAGGGACCTCGTGCGGATTCGACACTGGAAGTTTTATCCAAATTAAAACCCGTATTCGCAGCAGACGGCTGTGTGACTGCCGGTAATTCTTCACAGACATCCGACGGCGCAGCTTTCGTACTGGTTGTTTCGGAGCAAAAGATGAAGGAATTAAACCTGCAACCTATCGCACGTTTAGTGAGTTATGCTGTCGCCGGAGTGCCTCCCCGTATTATGGGAATAGGTCCGATTTATGCCATTCCAAAAGCGTTGAAGCAGGCAGGATTAAATCTGCAGGATATTGATCTGATTGAGCTGAATGAAGCATTTGCTTCACAATCTTTGGCGATTATACGTGAATTGGGACTGGATGAAGAAAAAGTAAATGTAAATGGAGGAGCTATTGCATTAGGACATCCGTTGGGATGTACCGGTGCTAAGCTAACCGTACAGGTACTGAATGAACTGAAGCGTCGTAACAAAAAATATGGTATGGTCACCATGTGTGTGGGTACAGGACAGGGAGCAGCAGGAATATTTGAGTTATTATAGTATAAAATAAGAATTATAAAAGTTGTAGGATGTATGTACGGACGGAGGAAACGATCGCAATATACACTACTAAAATCTGAATATTATGAGCAAAGCAATCAAAGGCGGTGAATTTGTGATTAGAGAAACACCGTATACAGATATTTTTATTCCGGAGGAATTCGATGAAGAAGCAAGAATGATACGTCAGACTTGTCTGGATTTTCTGGATACTGAAGTTCTCAATAAACTGGAGCGTATAGATGCACAGGAAGAAGGCTTAATGCCAAGTCTGATGGATAAGGCTGGCGAACTTGGCTTGTTGGGCGTGTCGATACCTGAAGAATATGGTGGTTTCGGTAAGAATTTTAATACATCCATGTTAGTTGCAGATGCCGTTGGTTCAGGTTATTCATTCGCAGTGGCTTTATCTGCCCATACCGGAATTGGTACTTTACCGATTCTTTATTATGGAAATGCAGAGCAGAAAGCAAAATATATTCCTAAACTGGCTTCCGGAGAATGGAAGGCTTCATACTGCCTGACGGAGCCTAACTCCGGATCGGATGCAAATTCAGGGCGTACATCAGCGAAACTGAATGTAGAAGGTACTCATTATATTATCAACGGTCAGAAGATGTGGATCACCAACGGGGGATTTGCAGATATCTTTATCGTTTTTGCTAAGATTGATGATGATAAAAATCTGACAGCATTTATTGTGGAGAAAGATTTTGGTGGTATTACGATGAATCCTGAAGAACATAAGTTAGGTATCAAAGGTTCGTCTACGCGTCAGATCTTTTTTAATGACTGCGCTGTTCCTGTAGAAAATATGCTTTCAGACCGTGAAAACGGATTCAAAATTGCCGTTAATATCCTGAATATCGGACGTATCAAACTGGGGGCAGCCACTATTGGATCATCAAGAGGTGTGTTGACACAAGCCATCAAGTATGCAAATGAACGCGTTCAGTTTAACCTTCCTATTTCAAAGTTTGGGGCTATCCGCTATAAAATTGCAGAAGCGGCTATTCGTCTGTTTGCGGTAGAATCAGCTACATACCGTGCCGGACAAAATATTGACGATGCCTACGATGCTTTGGTTGCAGGAGGAATGGATGAGGCAAAAGCTAAACTAAAATCTGTGGAGCAGTTTGCTATCGAATGTGCTATTATC
This sequence comes from Sphingobacterium spiritivorum, assembly GCF_016725325.1. Lineage (NCBI taxonomy): Bacteria > Pseudomonadati > Bacteroidota > Sphingobacteriia > Sphingobacteriales > Sphingobacteriaceae > Sphingobacterium > Sphingobacterium spiritivorum. Next base: position 1,329,523 of record NZ_CP068083.1, on the reverse strand, counting down.
AAAGTCTGGGGATCTGAGATGCTGGATTATGTTGTAGATGAAGGCGTACAGATATATGGAGGTATGGGCTACTCAGCAGATGCTCCTATGGAAAGAGCTTATCGTGACTCTCGTATCAACCGTATTTTTGAAGGAACAAATGAAGTAAACCGTCTTTTGGTGGTGGATATGTTATTGAAGCGTGCGATGAAAGGGGAGTTGGATCTGATGGGACCGGCAACAGCTGTTGCAGGCGAACTGATGTCTATTCCTGATTTCGGAGATGAAGATGAAACACCATTTGCAGCAGAGAAAAAAATATTGGCAAATCTTAAAAAAGCAGGGTTGCTGATTGCAGGTGCAGCTGTTCAGAAACTGATGATGTCTCTATCTAAAGAACAGGAAATCCTGATGAATATTGCAGATATAATCGGTTACGTATATGTATCCGAATCTGTCCTGCTACGTGCAGAGAAAATCTTCCATACACAGGGAGCAGATGCAGCAGCTTATGCTACCGATATTGCTAAAGTGTATCTGTATACTGCGATTGATAAAATAAATGCTGCGGGTAAAGAAGCACTTTATTCATTTGGAGAAGGAGATGAATTAAAAATGATGCTGGTAGGTCTGCGCAGATTTACAAAGGCAGAACCATTTAATATTAAAGATGCTCGTCAGCGTATTGCCAAAAAGCTGATTGAGGAGAATAAATATTGTTTTTAATCTTTTATTGTTTTAGGTTGTTAAGCCAGCGTGTATAAACACGCTGGCTTTTTTATGATTCAGTATAAACCGGACATTACCATCGGTAACCTAAGGCAAATTCCAGGCATTCTGCGGTATTTCTCTGAATTCCAGATGTACCTTTCAGATAAGCAAAATTAAACTTAAACTTCTTAACGTTCAGATTCATTCCTGTTGTTATGTTCTGATTGCTGTGGTAGAGTGCAAACAGCTGAAAGTTTGGATTGAAAGCAACGGCTCCACCCAGATCAAGAACATCATTGTCATTTAATAATTTCCGGTAAGATACCTGAGGAGAAAACCGAAGATGACTTGCTGTTTCTATTGCGTAGCTGACACTACTAAAGATTCTGCTTTTATTAACCAGAAAATAAGTGGTCTTCTTTGCCAGAATGTTATTGACAGAGAGCTGTATATCAAAATCTGAAACGCTATACGCAACACCGAGATCCAGATCCAGTTTATTGGTTCTTCTGTTAAAATCCAATAGTGTGGGGTCGTTGGTCTCCCCCTCAATCTTTTTGAGATCGATATTTTCACTTGTATAACTTAGTGAAGTCCCCAGACTCAGCATATACCCCGGATTATCAAATAGTAAATGATGAGCATAAGAAGCCTGTAAACTGGTATGTTTGAATGATCCGGAATTTATATTATGAATTCCTGCACCAAAACCATGTGTATTACGGTTCAGGTTTAAATTTATTAATTGCTCATTTTGGTTTGCATGGTTGTTTGCAACATTATTGCGGATTCCCAAGAGCAACGAGTTTTCAGCAGAAATACCATACTTAGCTGAGTTTTGCAGGTATTTATCTGTAAAAAATCCCGAAGCTAAAGGTACTTGTTGTGCAAATGCTACAGATGAAGATAAGAGTATGATGAAGGTTAAATAACAGGAAATGATAGGCCTGTTGATTTGATATGTGTTCATAATAAAGGTTATTGAGGGTTTACGATATCTAAATAGCCAGTATATTCTTTTTTATTGAAAATGACCTTATACATGTAGGTACCGTTCGGAAGAGTGCTCGAATTGGATATTCCTAACCAGTCATTTTTATAATCCCGGGCAGAAAACACTAACCTTCCATTTTGATTATATACATATACTTCATTTTCAGGATCAGCTTCGATATTCTTGATCAGCCAGTAATCATTGATCCCATCATTATTCGGTGTTATAATATTATTAACCTTCAGCTGATAGGTCGCTTCGATCAGTTCTAATTGTAATGATGCTGTGGAAATACAACCACCCGAAGATTTACCGGTTACTTTGTAGCGGACTCCTCTGCCGGCATTTATGGTTATACTGTTTCCTGAACCTACAGAGCTCTCATTTGCAAACCATTCATAACTGTAATCAGCAGATGGATTTACTACATGGAGCGTTACAGGTTTATCCTCAAGCAGAGGTCTGTTATTATCGTATGCAATTGCTAACTCAGGAGGAGAAGTAGCTGTAATGTTGAAACTTTGTGTGTAAGAGTCTGTGCCGCCATTGTCTGTTCCTCCGTTATCTTTGACGGTGACATTGATGCGGGTTGTACCTGCATATGTCTCTTTCAGTATAATTCTGATAGTTCCTGTAGAAGAAGCCGTTTGAAGTATCTGCAACTCATCAAAGAGATCTGCCTGATCTGCCTGAATGGATAGTGTTGTCTGCTGACTGGCTTCTTTTCCCGGAGAAATTCCGTTAATCAGTACCTCGTGTTCTTGTCCGCTGTTGCAATACGTCAGGTCAGCGATATTTTGAAATGTAGGGGCCTGATTGACAAAATTGATACCTATGGCAAATTCAGTTTCTTTACTGGTCTTGCGATCATTGTCTACTGTTGCGGTAAATTTAATACTCTGGGTGAGGTTGTAGCTAAAATCTGCAGAATCCAGAATACGTACTTCACCTGAGCCTGCATCCAGTTCTATAGCCGGAATACCATTATGATTGGGATCATCTGTTTTAAGCAGTTTCCAGTTTTTTAAAGGACCATTCAACGGATTCGTAGCCTGCAATCTGGTAAGGAGCTTCCCTTTTGGACTTCCTTCATTTACAGCTACCGGAACGACCTGTACAATGGGGAGAGGTAACTCTTCAGTAGTAAAATTGCCAATAGTGCTGGAAGCTTTTTCTGTATCCCGGAATGCTTCTACCTTCCAGTAATAAGTCTGAATGTATTCCAGTTCTTCAGGAAGTGCAAATGTATCTGGTCTGATTTGATCTGCAATTTTGACCCATTCATCCGTTGATTTACCAAGGGAAACGCTGTATGTTTCTTCGTCACTTAACCATTTAAAGACAGGATTAAGCGCACTCTGGGATGTCGCATCTTGCGCAGGACTAACCAATACCGGCGGAGCTACAGGAATACCGGTCGCATACAGCTGAGAAATATCTTCGTCAGACAAAGCATAGTTATAGAGTTTTACTTCATCCAGTTGATCTCTGTATATTTTATTTTCGGCAGAATTGCCGATAAGGAGGTCTACATTATCCTGTCCTATATTTTGTGCCAGCGCAGAAGCAGTCTTGATAAATTTGCCGTCAATGTAAAGGGATATTTTAGCATTTTCCACATCACGTACAGCAACAATATGATGCCATTGATTATTAAATAAATTGTTGGCTGCTATTCCGGTGGTCACTTCGTTTTTACCACGTCCGCTGACACTGGAATCGTCATCAATGGCAAAAACAAGATTGCCATTATTGTTTAATTGAATACCATACCATCTTCCTACTCCTGAAAATGTACCTTTTTGTATCAGGTAAGCATTGGTTGCTGATGTGGTATAGGTATTGCTGCTGCCTTTCATCCAAAGGGATATGCTGAAGGAGTTGTAGTCAAATTTGTTTTGGTCTCTTGGAGGTATAACGATTGCTTTAGTTGCAGTTGTCCCGTTGGCTGTTTTAAATTCAACAGCACCATTACTTTTCCCCGCCGCCAGAAATGGAGAGGCACTGAAGGATCGAGCTGTACCGTGATTAGCATATTTGCTGTAATCGTATCCGACGGCCTGTTGATCATCAAAAGAATAATAACCTACTAATTCACGCTTATTCGGATTAGCTGTAAAACTCCAGACAGGGCTTTCCTTGCTGACTCCATTGTTCTGAACAATGACTTTCCAGTAATAGACAGTGCCCGGATCAAGTAATCTGAAGGTAAAGTGCTTTTCTGTTGCTGGTAAGGATGCAGCTTTATGAAGCTGATCTGCAGATGTACCAAAGTAAATATCAAAAGAAGTTGTATTTTCCCCTCCTGACCAACTGACAGCTGTCTGATCTCCCCTTGAAGAAATACCTTTATCTGCCGGAAAAGGAGTATGTGCAGCTAACAGTCCGACATGCTCCAGATAGTCCCTTTGAATCGCTGAGTCTGCTAATGCATAATTGTAGATTTTCAACTCATCCAGTTTGCCGAAATAAGGTGCAGAATTGAGATTGTTCTGTTTTAAAAATTCCAGTTCACCTATATTTCCGATAATCAGATCTGATAATTCACCTATACCGTTAGTCGCTTTACTGATCGTGGCCTCCACACTCAGTTTTCCATTGCGGAACAGCTTGATTTTTTTGTTTTCTGTATCGCGGATTACGGTTACATGTGTCCATTGTCCGGTGTAGAAATCTGAAGTTTTTGCAGTGATTTCATCCTTTCCGAGGTTGTCATTATCAATGGCAAACCTAAAATTTTCGTCTTTTACTTCTATATTAAAACGATTTCCGGTAGCGCCAGTAGTCGTATTTTTGGTAATTGATCCTTTGCATAATATATAGGAGCTATTCGTACCAGTCGGACGATCCTCTTGAGCAGCTTTCATCCAGAAGGTAATGGTGAAGGAAGAGTTATTAAGGTATAAATGATCCTTGTGAGGTATACTGGCAGAATAGGTAGAGGGGTCGGCTTTCTTCAGATCAAGGGCTCCATTGTGTACGCCTTCTGTACGTAGTGAGATTCCTAAGTCTGAAGTGCGAGACAGCTCACCATGATTAGCAAATGATGACTGATCAAGTAAGGTTGTTTCCAGATCTTCTGTTGTCTCGTCAAAATTCCAGTGTCCGACAAGCATTTTTGGAAAGAGCTGTTCCGTCTTGAATGTCCAGACTTCGCCGGTTGTAATTCCTTTGTCATTAATGGCATCTATCCGCCAGTAATAGGAAGTGTTATTTTCCAAATCGGATATAACAATGACAGGTGTTGAGCTGTAAGCTATTTCCTGTTTTAAGACAAGATTACCGGCATCTTTTCCGAAATACACTGCGTAAGTTTTAGTATTGCTACTTCCTGCCCAGGAAAGAGTTATAGCACTTTCATTCAGAATAACATGGTTATATAAATGAGCCGGAGAAGGTTGCGCAGCAGGAACAGGAGCAGTAGGTATGGCTGTTGTACGGTGAGATAAAGCCGTGCTGAATACTGATTCTTCCTGATCGTGAATTGATTTTAACCGATAGTAGTAAAGGGTGTTAGGCTTGAGGTTATCCTCGGTAAAAGTTGTTTTATTGATGTCTGTGGTAGTCACCAGAGTCCATTGTGTCGCATCAGCAGATCTTTCAATCCGGGTTTTTACGTCAGTCGAATTATTCTCCCAGGATAGAGTAACGACACTTCGTGCGGGTGTTTCATCGTAAGAGAGACTTGTTGCTTTTATGTTTTTTGGAGGCTTTACGAAATCAGTGGGCTGCTCATCTGTGAGCATATTGATATATACCTCAATATTAAGATAGGGAGCATGAGCATTGCTTTCCTTTAAAGCATCTGAGGGATCATTCTTATTGAGCCCCAGCCTTTCTTCCCATTCGTCCGGAATCCCGTCATTATCCGTGTCTGCAGAAAGCTGGGAAGGGTAAAAGTCTCCCAAACCTCCGTTGCTTAATCCGTTATCTGTTTCACGGTACATGTATTGTCCTGATTTTCCGATACTCATCAGGTCTGCGATCATACCTGCATCTACCTGATCCCGATTGGGGAAGGTGGCACCCACGTTTGAGATGATCCATTGATAAGCTTCGGAGGCAGACATCCCGGGTGCTATGGTTGGGTAGCTGGAATAATCCGCTGCATTTTTAAAATTTTCAGGTTCAATTCCAGGATACCAGGTGCTGTTGGCTTGTATCTCCGTGCCATTCAGTACACCATCATAATTGCGGTCATAGTAGTTGCCACGTTGATACAGGTTGAAATTACCGTTTCCTCTGGAAAATGGGGTTGATTTAGATTGTGGAGTTGCCGGACCGGCAATAAAGTAATTGTTTAACAGGGTTACATTGGATTCTCCGGAAGATTCTCCCCCAAGGATATAAGCATCTGCCGAGATACTGTGATCGGCATAAGTTGTGTTCGCATTACCAAAATTGTAAACAACATTGTTGACAAACTCATTTATGCCTTTTACTTTAGGATTTCTGGTTTTGTTACTCATATAGAGCGATTTCAGAATACTGATTTTTCCACCTGTCTGAATCAGTCCGCCTGCAGAATGATTGTGCCGGTGCAGTCCCTGTCCGATAATAGAGTTTTGTATGGTAATGTTATCCGGTTCACTGCCTTTATTATCCCAGTTGATCGAAAACACTTCATCCAGCCCCCAGGAAAAGGACATATGATCAAGTATAATATTCGTTCCGTTTGCAATACCGGAGGCGTCATCATTTTTTCCGGCTCCTCCATTCACCCCCAATCGTATACGAAGATGACGGCTAATCGTATTGGATGCTCCGCTAAATGAAACGCCACGGCCGTACAATACTACTCCATCACCGGGAGCGGTCTGGCCTGCAATGGTGGTGTTGGCTGCAACCTGAATTTTGCTGCTGAGGGTGATGATGCCGCTAACTTTGAAGATGATAAATCTGCCGGGTTGACTTACGGCATCTCTGAAGGAGCCGGGACCACTGTCATTAAGATTGGTTACAAAATATACCGATCGGGAACTGTATCCCCGTGCTCCAGTAGCATATCGGCCGAAACCTTCTGCTCCGGGAAATGCTAATGTTTGTGCTAAACTGTTCTGTATGTTTTCGAGCGAAAATAGCAGACAGAACAACATGCAAAGAATATACTTTCTTTTCATATCAGATGTTTGAGTTTTACAATTGGTTAATTTTCAGAGATATCCCGGTAGAAAGGAGACTCTTTTACAAATCTTACCATTAATTGTGAGATGACTGACCTGAACTATCCTGCTTCGTTAAAGGCTGTTGAGTTTTGATTTGATTATCCTTCCAAAGGAATGGTAACATAAGTTTAAATGAATTGTAACTTCCTGTTTACATACTTTAATAAATGCGAAAGAGCATACAGGTAACTTTGCGTCTACTGTAAAAAAGATTACTTTTGTGATTCGTTATTTTTAGATTCGGCAGTATCTATTCATCAATCTGCCGGTCACAAATTAATCAACCTCAAAATTATGGACAATCAAAAAATTCAATTTTCAGAAGACTGGGTAGTGGTTATTTTAGGCCTGGGAATCATTGCTTTAGCATTATCAGGGATTATTATTCCAACTCCGAAATTTTCCTGGTCAGACCTGCCATCCCTTCAGCATAATGTCCTGAATTCTGAAAATATTATGGCCATAATATTTCAGTTTGCCGCTGTTTACGGAACTGCAATTGTTGGAGCAGTATTACTGTCTAAACCTTTAAAAGCATTGTTAACTGTATTTCCCGTTGTATTTGTATTGACTGTATTCGCGCTAATTGCTGCAGGTAATGCTGTTGTCAAGGATTATAATCTGGAAGCCGTCATCTTTAGTTTAGTGATAGGGCTGGTGATCAGTAATTTCTTTAAGTTACCGCAGTGGTTTAAAGAAGCATTAAGCACAGAGTTGTATGTGAAGATAGGCCTGGTATTGCTGGGAACTACTGTCATCTTTGGTGATATCCTCAAAGCAGGCTCTTTGGGATTAATACAGGCTCTTGTTGTTGTTCTTTCCGTGTGGTACTTTGCGTTTTGGTTGTGTAAAAAGTTAAAAATAGATAATGAAATGTCTCTGATGATCTCCAGTGCCGTTTCTATTTGTGGTGTTTCAGCAGCGATTGCCACATCCGGAGCGATTAAAGGAGACAGTAAGAAACTATCTTATGTCATCTCATTAGTATTGATCACGGCTATACCGATGATGATTTTTATGCCCTATATGGCCAGCTGGATGGGACTTTCACAGGAAGTAACCGGAGCATGGCTTGGCGGAAGTATCGATACGACGGGTGCTGTGGTTGCATCCGGATCACTGGTCGGAGAGGAAGCTTTGAAAATAAGTACCATCGTTAAGTTTTCACAGAATGTATTGCTGGGGATTGCTGCTTTTGCAATCAGTATTTACTGGAGCTATTCCAAATCAGTCAATGAAGAGACAAAACAGGAAAAGCCTACTTTAAAAGTTATTTGGGAGAGATTTCCCAAATTTGTAATCGGTTTTATTTTTGCATCCTTACTTTTCTCTTTTGTCATCTCACCGGAAAAAGTGGATGCTGTAAAAGGAAGTTTAAAAAGTCTTCAGGGATTATGGTTTGCTCTGGCTTTTACCTCTATAGGTTTAGAAACCAACTTTAAAGATCTTTTTAAACAGGATAATAAAAAACCACTTTACGCATTTCTGATTGCACAGACTTTCAATGTTATAGTTACACTCTTAATTGCTTTAGTGTTATTCCGGTAAATCAGGATTAGTAATCTGTTATTTTTCCATTTTTTATATGGAAAAATGTAACTTAAAGCATCAATATCAGTGAAGGAATAATTTATTTATGACAGAAAGGGAACTTTTACAACAATATCGTGCCAGCGGTGAACTGGATGTATTGGGCAAGTTATATGCTCCTTATATGTCGCTTTTATATGGTGTTTGCTTTAAATACCTGAATGATGCAGATCGTAGTCAGGATGCAGTGATGCAAATATTTGAAGAGCTGATTGATAAATTGAGAATTCATCAGGTGGATAACTTCAAAAGCTGGTTATACACGTTTTCACGGAACTATTGCCTGATGCAACTTCGTAAAGATAAACGTGTGCAGCAGGTGGACATTGAGGATCATCTCGCAGAGAGTGAACATTTGTTAGATAACAGTTCTGACCAGTTATGGGATGAAGCACATTTTGAAAAACTGGAAAGCTGTATGTTAACCCTTAATCCGGAGCAGGAGCGTTGTGTACGGTTATTTTATCTGGAACAAAAGTGTTATAAGGATATCGTAGAAGAAACCGGGTATGATATGAATAAGGTGAAAAGCTACATTCAGAATGGAAAACGCAACCTTAAAATATGTATGGAGAAGAAGTAAAATGGAAAATAATTATCAACTATCACGTATTCACAACTACATCAATGGTTTGATGAGCAAGGATGAGATGTTTCAACTGGAACGTGAAGCACTGGAAGATCCGTTCCTGCAGGATGCGATCGATGGATACCGTATGCAGAATAAGGTAGATATCGGAAAGCTGAGTCTGTTGCAACAACGACTGAATAAGCGGGTGGCGGAGCAACATCAGGAAAAAGGAGTTCGTTTTTTCGGTTGGCAGAGACTTTCTATTGCTTCTGCGGCAGCTGTATTGTTCGTGGTATCACTGGTCTTCTTGTGGATGAAGAATTATATGGTTCAAAAGCAATCACGTACAGTAGATGTAGAGTTAAGTGCAGGAGAATATAGTATTGAAGTCGAACCTATCATGAGTGGGGGAGAAGCTGTACCGGCAGGAGGCTGGAAAAAACTGGATAATTATATACAGAAAAATAACCCCAATTTAGAAGTGGGTGGAAGTGTAACTGTTTCTTTTGAGATAGATGGAAAGGGCAAACCCTTTAACATCCGAATAGAAAAGGCTGATAATGATCAGATCGCAAACAGCTCAAAGGCATTACTGGAAAATGGTCCTAAATGGGAAGGTAAATCTGCCACACTCCGGATAGTGTATCCATAAAGATAATGAATATTACCTGTTTTATTTCAATGCAGAACAAATTCCCTCTCATTTTTAAGGAGAACCTGTTCCGACTCGTCGGAAGGGTTAGGGAGGGGTTCTTTTTTCTGTGTTGCCGGTGAGGACACCAGCAAACGCACTGCTAAACAATTTAAAGACATTATTGGAAAGGCCCCTAAATGGGAAAGCAATATACCCTTCAAGATAAAACAAGAAAGGATGAATCTCAGATTCATCCTTTCTTGTTTATTATTCTTCCCAACGGATCTTTTCTGATATTGGTGTACGGATCGGCTCTCTGCTTTCTGTTTGGTGATGACCCAGGTAAAAGATACCGATACATTTCTGATTCTCTTCCAGATTTAAAAATCCTCCCAGGTGATTGATTAATCCCGGGCTGGCCCAGTAACCGCCTAATCCAAGAGAATGTGCCGCCAGCCAAAGATTTTCTATAGCACATGATGTTGCTGCCAACTCTTCCCATTCAGGCAGTTCGCCTGTATAATTGACAATAAGCGCTATAGCAACATTGGAAGTCGTTGCTTTTTCGCCCATGGTGATCTCTGTTTTTTCCTGATATTTTTCTGCAGGTGTAACCGTCTTATAAATACGGGAAAGTTCTGTACCCAGACGTTGTAATCCTTCCTTGCGGAAGATCACAAAACGCCATGGTTGTGTTCTCTTATGTGTAGGTGCAGCGTTCGCAGCTTCCAATATCGTCAGAATATCTTCACGGCTTACTTCCTGATCTGTGAAATTGGCTTGAAAAACTGCTCTGCGTGTTTGTATTGCCTCGATTACTTCGTTCTTATTGCTCATATTGTATATAGTCAAAAATTATATTTTAGAATTTATGCCTTCTCTTCCCACAGTGCTGCAATATGCAGAATAGTGATAACCGCTTTCTGCATATCCTGTACAGATACCCATTCCTGTTTGCCATGAAAAGCATGTCCTCCGGCAAATACATTTGGGCAGGGAAGTCCCATAAACGATAAGCGTGATCCGTCAGTACCACCGCGGATACTTCTTCTTTCAGGTGTCATGCCACCTCGTTTGATAGCCTCCATGCCGATTTCCATAATCTGCGGATACTGGTCGAGCACCTCTTTCATATTACGGTACTGTTCTTTTACTTCCATTGTGAAAGTAGTACCCGGATATCGGGCAATGACAGATTCTGCAATTGCCTCCAGTTCGTCTTCGTGTTTTTTGAGGTTGGAGGTGATATGGTCGCGAACGATAAAATGAATAACCGCTTTTTCTACTGTTCCGGATACACCTGCTGGATGTATAAAACCTTCTTTTTTACTTGTGCTTTCAGGAGAAAGTCTGTCCTTCGGAAGCGCATCGATAATTGCTCCGGCAATTTTGACAGCATTCTGCATTTTACCTTTGGCAAATCCCGGATGCACGGATACACCCTGAATTGTTATTGTAGCACCATCTGCGGAGAATGTTTCATCTTCAATTGTTCCGGCACGCTCACCATCCATAGTATAGGCATAGTCAGCTCCCAGTCTTTTGAGATCTGCTTTATCTACCCCGCGGCCAATCTCTTCGTCAGGTGTAAATAAGATCTTGATATCTCCGTGTTTGATTTCAGGATGATTCATGAAGAGACGTACAGCATCCATGATCTCAGCGATCCCTGCTTTATCGTCTGCTCCCAATAAAGTTGTTCCGCTTGCTGTAATCACATCATTGCCGATTTGATTGGCAAGATCCGGATGCTGATCAAATTTGATAACAATGTTGGGATCATCCGGTAATACCAGATCCTGACCCTGATAATTGCTGTGCACCAGGGGCTTTACATCTTTACCGGATGAATCAGGAGAAGTATCCATATGTGAACAAAAACAGATCTTAGGAACATCCTTATCTGTGTTTGAAGGAATTGTAGCATATACATAGCCATTTTCATCTATTGCCGCATCTGTGATACCAAGGCTCAGCAACTCATTTACAAGGAGATTACCAAGGTTTTTTTGTTTTTCAGTGGAAGGGCAGCTCGGTGATTCGGCGTCTGATTGGGTGTCGATCTGTACATAGCGCTGAAATCTTTCGGAGACCGAAAAATCTGTTATGCTATTGATATCAAATGTACTCATGGTGAAAATTTACGCTTAAAAAAATGATAAGCACAAAATTACGAAACTATAAAGGTATTGACGAATTTTAAAGGGTATTCCTATTTATATTTGGTAATTGCCTTATTTTAAGTTACTTTTATGTAAAATCTTAAATTTTGAAAAACAAAGCTCTTCCGTTTTATAAGACCACATTTGTTATATTATTACTTGTGCAGGCCTTCCTGATTTTTAGTGATAATGATATTTGCTTTAGAACAGGCTTAGGAATATTGCTGAGTTATCTGCTGATTCCAATATGGAGTCTTTTGCTCAAAAGAGGCCGTAAAAATATGCAGATTCTTTTTAAACTGTATATCATTATCTGTGGATTATTTTTCATCATGAGTGGCGCTTATCTGTTGGCTACCCATATTATGATCACAGATTATTTTATGCTGAGCCTGACTGTAAAGGGTTTGCTGATGGGAATAGGTGTGGTAATCATCTTCAAATATCAGGAACTGACAGAGATGTATGAAGCTTATCTGGGAAAGGGTATTAAGTCTATACAATTATAAATACATACTGCTTTGACTTTATACAAAGCAGTATGTGTTGTGTGTTTTTATTTTTTGTCATCAGCCCACCCGAAAACCTTCTGCAGCAGAGGAGTAGTACGTGTACCACCCAAATTATTTCTGATTTTTAATTCCTGATCTGCTACTTTAATAAAAAGACCATCAATAGCTTTCTGCGTGACATAAGCATTCAGATCTGTATTCACTTTTGACAGAGATAAAGGAAGAGAGTTATAGGCTGAGGTTAATTGCGTCCAGTAAGTACTTACATTGTTTTTTCCTAATGCTCCTTCTACTATAGGGCTGAATTTGGAGGTTAACTCCGGGGTTGTCGTTGTTTTGAAAAATGTAGTAGCTGCATCCTGTTTTCCACTCAGAAGAATATTGTAGGCATCTGTAATAGTCATTTTGGATAAAGAATTGGCAAATACCGGAGCAGCTTCTTTGACTGCTGTTTCGGCAGCACCATTAAGACTGGAAATAAATTGATCACATAATTTCCCCATACCTACACTTCGCAGTGTTTTTTCGATTTTCTGTGCTTCTGGAGGCATTAAAATTTTCACAGCTGCATCACCTAGAAAACCATCTTTTGCTGACAGTGAATTTATACTGGATGTCAGACCATTGCTCAACGCCTGCTTAAGGCCGGAATTCATTTCCGTACTGCTCAATGTTGCCTTGCTCGCAGAAGTATCCTTTTGTTGTTGCTGATTTGTTTTTTTTGTTACTTTTTTTAGAATCTGAGCATGAGCCTCTTGTGTCAGTGACCCGGCTAATAATGATATAGCGAGAGTAAGGTAAATGTGTTTTTTCATGTCGTAAAAATCTGTTACAAAGATAACAGTATGATTGCGAAAATCGTGTAGCGTTTAATCTACCATTGAAAAAGTAGGAAAAATAAAGTAGAGAATGGTATCAGGTTGAAGGAACAACCTGTATTTAGGAAGTAAAAATTACTGACTCCTGTTGCAGGAGTCAGTAATCCGTATATTGGGTCTGTGTAAAAGAATAGACCTTAATTCTGTATCAGATCTACCATGACAGGGAAGTGATCTGAAGGGTATTTTCCAACATAAGTATCCGTCAGAATTCCATATTTTTTAACAGAAAACTGAGGGGTGATAAATATATGGTCTATGCGTTCTGCCGGTTTAATGCTCTTGCCAAAACCATTGAAAGTTGAGTTTGGAGCATATCTGTTATCAATTTTGGTGTAGCTGTCGGCAACAACCCCACTGTTTGCTAATGTGAAATATGCTTCATCTGTTTCCGAAACATTAAAATCACCGGTAATAATGAGCGGTAAGTTTCCTGCAAATTCTTTGGCTTTGGCCATCATCAGTTTTGCACTTTCTTTACGGGCAGTGACACCGACATGATCAAAGTGAGTATTCATGAGGATAAATTGTTTTTTGGTTTTTTTATCCTTGAATATTCCCCAGGTACAGATCCGTGGCAAAGCAGCATCCCATCCTTTATTTGGTTTGCTGATATCTGTGGCTGAGAGCCAGAATGTTCCACTCTTGGAGACTTCAAATCGCTTGGTGTCGTAGAAAATTGCGGAATATTCCCCTTGTTCAGCACCATCATCTCGTCCAACACCAATGTACTTAAACCCTGGTAATAAACGCTCCATGTCAGCCAGCTGATCATTAAATCCTTCTTGTGTCCCGAATATTTCAAACTGATGAAATTTGATCAGATTGGTTAATGCTTCTTTTCGTTCATCCCACATGTTACCTATATCATGTGTGTTTTTCTGGCGGATGTTGTAAGTCGCAATCCGAAACTGCTGTGCGTACGTAAGTGTACTGACAAGCGCAACAAGAACAGTAGTTATAATCGTTTTTCTCATTTTTTACTTTTTAGAAGTTCAGCTAACAATTCCGGATTATCCGTAGTCAGATAGTCTACCTTTTGATCCAGCAAAATCTGCATTTCTTCTTCTGTATTTACAGTCCATGCATTTACTTTAAGACCCAGATCCTGCAATTCTTTTATCCAGGTTGGATTTTTCTTATACACAGAGAAATGATAATCGGCACCTGCCATTTTATCGTTCTTTAATTCCTGCGGACTTTTATCTCCCATCAGATAATGAACTTTTGCTTTAGGGTTGAGCTCTACAATTTTTTTGCAGGCATTGTAATCAAAAGCGATATATTCTACCATCTTTTCTCCTTTTAGCTTTTTGACAAGTTCTACAGATTTCTGAGCAGCTAACAATGTACGATCCAGACCCAGTTTATTTGTTTTTAGTTCATAGATCAATTTTGTTTTTTTCTGTTTCAAACCTTCTTTCAGATACTCTTCTGCCGTAGGGATAGATTCGCCATTCGGATGTTTCTTCTTTAACAATTCATCGTAGGTAGAAGTGGCGATATCCAAACCATAAAAATCATTATCATGGTTTACGACCAGTACATCGTCCTTTGTAAGGTGGACATCAAACTCAGAACCAAATACGCCTTCTGTAATTGCAGCATCAAGAGATGCGAGAGAATTCTGAGGTAAGTTTGTGTTCTTCCATGCACCACGATGGGCGATAATAGGATTCTTTTGGGCAGATACAGCAGAAATACTTGCTCCTAAAATGAGCAGACTTAAAACCAGGTTTTTCATATATGTTTAATTTGTTGTTTGAGCGTTTATAAAACTAAAATGGCATTTGCTACAGCTCTTTCTCCTTCATGATCAAAGAGTTTGTTGTCTGTCGGATAATTGACAATCCCATTTTTACCTTCACCTTTTATGTATAATGTTGTAGATCCGCCACCATCCAGATTAAGCGCATCCTTTCCTTTTAGCCATTTCAGTACATCCGAAAGCTCAATAAGGGACATACCATATGCTTTCGCATTGCGGCCATCAACAGTGATCAGAATCAGTTTTCGGTCTGTTGTCAATGCTATTGCCGTGCGTGGGTGACGATTATTGTTAAAGGCGTTACTGTCAAGGTCTGCACGGTGTGATTGATGTAATAACAGCGGACCACAGGTCATCACATTAGGCATTTTTATTTTTTTATCCCATGTACTGTCACTGTCATCACCTTTTAGAATAACAATTTTTTTAGCGTTAAATGCCAATGCTCCATTACTTCGAAAACTTCTTTTATCAGATTTGCCTTCTTTCAGTACAGTTTCATTGATAAGTTGTTTGTTTATTCTGACAAGTGTGGTTCCGCCGCCAGTTTTCGTGTTGAAAAAAGCTCCGTTGATGGCTGCGGTTGCATTGACTTCAGATGCGAATGTAGTTGTATTTTTAAATCCGGTATGCAGACCCGCAAGCCGGATAGGCTTTTTTATTTTCTGAAGATCAATTTCAATAAAGTTGATCTCCTGCTCACCTTTGAAGAGATTGTCAAAGTGACCCTGTTTCCATACGATACCGGGTTTCAGCTGTTTTTCTTGCCATTGCTTGTTGGACACAAGTAAGGAATCGCTTTCCTGCGCAAAAGAAAACTGAAATATAAATGTGGATAAAAGAACTATTGCATAAGCAAAACGATCCATAGGAAATTAGTTTGTGACTACTAATCTACCTATTTAGAATAAAATAACAGTTAAGTAACTGTTATTTTACTCCTTCCCATTCTGCATAAAATTGTTCCAGATATTGCTCCATGTACTGATGTCTTCCTTCTGCCATCTTTTTAGCAGTAGGCGTATTCATCTTATCCTTCAGTAGTAACAGTTTTTCGTAAAAATGATTGATGGTAGGGGCAGTGGTTTTCTTATACGCTTCTTTATCCATATTTTCCATAACAGGAATATTCGGATTATAGATTTCTCTGTTTTTAAACCCACCATAAGTAAAGGCTCTTGCAATACCTATTGCTCCTATTGCATCCAGCCGGTCGGCATCCTGAACTATTTCCAATTCTTTTGAATGAAAATTGCGCTCTCCGAGGCTCGCCTTGAATGACATGTTTAGGATAATAGCCTGTACCTGTTCTACGACATGAGGATCTACACCTTCGCTGCTTAGAAATTCTCCGGCTACACGCGGACCTATCGTTTCATCACCATTATGAAATTTACTGTCTGCAATGTCATGCAAAAGTGCTGTCAATTCACAGATAAGCTCATCAGCCTCCTCATGTTGGAGGATCATACGGGTATTATTCCATACCCGCTGTATATGCCACCAGTCATGGCCGGATTCGGCCTGCTCAAGACTTTTTTTAACAAATGCTACCGTTTTCTCAATGATATTATTCATAGATTACTTTTGTCTTATCGCGTGTACCTTCATACAGATCATATTCCAGTAACCTACAGTCTAGCTTACCATTATAAAATTCTGTTCTTCTGGAAGCCCTAAGTCCTATTTTTTTAGCCAGATCAGGATTCCCTGTAAAAATATAACCTTTGTATCCTTTACAGTTCTGCTTCATAAAATCACCTATACGCTTGTAGGTAATTTCCAGTTTGGTATGTGTACCCAATCGCTCTCCATATTCCGGGTTGAATACAACAACTCCTTTCTCGTCAGGGACAGATGTTTCTGCAAAATCACACACTTCAAAATGGATCAACTGATCCACGCCGGCAGTGCGTGCATTCATTTTTGCAATTTCAATAGCTTCTTCTGAAATGTCAGAGGCAATTATAGTAGGTGTATTTTTTTTGTTAACCTGTTCTTTCAGGTTTCTTCTTTCCTGAAAAAAGACCTCTTCATTATACCCGATAAAATGCATAAATGAGTAATTCATGCGGTATAATCCCGGTCTGCGGTTTGTTGCTATAAGTGCTGCCTCTATCGCTAAAGTTCCCGATCCACACATCGGATTGACAAAAGGCGATTTATCATCCCATTTCGTCGCAAATATTGTACTTGCAGCCAGTGCTTCCAACATCGGAGCTTTACCCGGATGCTTACGATAACCATGTTTTGCAAGAGTTTCTCCCGAGGTATCCAGAAAGATTTCTGCACGGTCATCCTTCCAGTAAAGATGAATGACAGCCTTATTAAGCTCAGGGCCGGTATTCGGACGAACGCCTTTTTTCTCTTTGATCCGGTCTACTATAGCATCTTTCACTTTTACATTCGCAAAAAGTGGAGTCGTGATTGTCTCGTTACTCACATTGGATGTTACAGAAAAATAACTGTCAAACGGGATTAGATTTTCCCATTCAATTTTGACCAGTTCGTTGTATAATTCTTCCGGATTCGAGGCTTTGAATTCCTTTAAAGAATACAAGATCTGGGAGGCTGTACGCAGATTGAGATTTAGTTTAATAGATTCGTTTACAGAGTTGTATAGCTCTACTCCTGTATTGAATGTACGTTTGATCTCAAAACCTAAGGCCTGGACTTCTTCTTGCAGATAAGGAGAAAGTCTCTTATTGCAAGTTATAATGATTTTATTGGGGGTGTTGAAAACTTCCATAGTAATTTTGACAAAGTTAGTTAATCTTGTACTCAAAAATTGCTTATTTTTACGGTTTAATATTTAACATTATGGAAATTAGAGGAAAAGTACATGAAGTTGGGGCAACTCAGCAGGTAACAGAATCATTCAAAAAACGTGATATCATTGTTGCTTATGCAGAAAACCCGCAATTTGTAGAATATATTCGTTTTGAAGCTACACAAGATAGAACGTCCATTTTTGATAACCTTACAATCGGTGAAGAAATTGAAATTTCATTTAACCTGAGAGGTCGTCCCTGGACAAATAAAGAAGGTATCACTACATACTTCAATTCTTTAGTGGCATGGAGAGTAACAAAATTAGCGGGGTCTTCAGCTGCGGCTCCGGCTCCTGGATATGCAGATATGCCTGCACCGGTTGATATTTCTTCTTCAGGTTCAGATGATGACGATTTGCCTTTCTAATCTGATCAAGTAAAATATATAGTAAGGGCAACAATGATCATTGTTGCCCTTCTTGTTTTTTATCCGGAAACATACTTTCCGTAAGGTATTTTGCGTATCAGATAAATCAAGAGCATACTTCCCAACAGGGTAGCAATAGTAGCCAGAGGAACCTTGATCCAGATTTCATCCGGTAACAGGGGATGTACATAGTTCAATATCAGAATGTGAGCTAAGTAAATACCAAAACTGTATTTGTCTATAGCATCCATCCATCCGGGGATATTCCGGGCAGAAGAAACCGCTTTCAAAAAGGAGAAAATTCCTGCTGCAGCAAGGGCAGTGTTAGGAAGGACATAACCGTAGAAAGAGGGATCATACTTTTGTTGTGCGATACTAAGGTGGTGCGTTATACCAATCGTAAAAGCACAAGCTGTACTAAAGATGAGTAGCGAAAGAATCTTTTGACGGCTGAAGTCTTTGACAGAAAGATAATAGCCTAGTACAAAATAACCAATATATCCGGAGAAGAACGAGAGATCTATCTTCAGGAAATACTCCTCCCATCTTTTATTTGTAACGTATAAAGAGATAAACCAGATCAGAAGAAAAATTTCTATCTCCCGCAATGAAGCTGATCTGATCATCTTTCTTAAAAATGGAACTGCAAGGTAAAGCCCTAATATCATATACAGATACCAAAGATGTGCATTTGCACCTGTTCTCATTTTTTGCCATGATATACTGACAATCTGTTGAAAAGACAACTGATCAAAGGAAGTGTATCGGGAAAAATAATAAATAATGTAAACAATAGTCCAGAACAAAAACGGCGGGACAATTTTTAAGAGCCTGTTCTTGTAAAAATCTGTCGTGCTTTCATCCTTCTGCAAAAGCAATGCTCCGGAGATCATCACAAACAGAGGGACTGCACAACGTGTCAGCCCGTTTGTCCAGTTTGCATAATCCCAATTGAACGATCCCACTGCTGCACTTTGTAAATATCCGGTGGTTGCATGGATAAGGATGACACCTATGGTAGCCAGGATGCGGATATTGCTGATGTAAATAGCGCGGGTTGCCATGGCATCTGATAAAAAGTTTTGGATGATTTACAACTCCCAGCGTTTTTTAGGAACACAGGTGATGTCTTGTTTTTTATGAAGTACTATTGGACGCTGATCAAAACGATTTTCCAGAATCAGAGAATCTTTGCTGTATTTTGCAATTTTGAATCTCGGCAGGTACTGCCCCTGTTTATAACAACCGGATAATTTCTGTTTTCCGTTCTCCTTCGTATAAACTCCTTCTACGATCATACTGTCTCCTCTGACAACGTATACAGCTTTGGCATATTCTTTCCAGTTTCCGTTTTGATAGCAGCTATCTGACATGCGTTGTACTGTTGAATGCACATCCATGGTCGTATAAATGGAGTCGCAGGTGATTTTGAAGGAATGCAAAGTATAGGACAGCATCTGATCCTGATGTGGTATACTATCCTGTTGCCAGACACCTTGCAGATATTCCGCACCTTTTCCCTGAATATCGGAGCGTCGCTGGCAACTTCCAAAAATCAAAAGCATACCTGCTAAAGGCAGCAGGTATGCTTTTAAAAGTGAAAAAATGGATTTTTTAATCTTCACCATATTATTTCAGGCTTCCCACCATGTCTTCCGGTTTTACCCAAGCATCAAAATCTTCAGCAGAGACATAGCCCAAACGAACAGCTTCTTCTTTCAAAGTAGTGCCATTTTTATGTGCTGTCTGTGCAATTTCTGCAGATTTGTAATACCCGATTTTAGTGTTTAAAGCTGTTACCAACATCAATGAGTTATCTACAAGTTCTTTGATACGTTTGTAATTTGGCTCAATTCCGCTTGCACAATGTTCGTCAAAGGATACGCAGGCATCACCCAGTAAACGTGCCGACTGAAGGAAGTTCGCCGCCATCAGAGGTTTGAATACATTAAGCTCATAGTGACCTTGTGTACCACCGATAGTGATAGCTACGTCATTCCCCATTACCTGAGCTGCAACCATAGTCAAAGCCTCGCATTGTGTAGGATTTACTTTTCCCGGCATGATAGAAGAGCCTGGTTCGTTCTCCGGAATAAGGATTTCTCCGATTCCTGAGCGAGGACCTGAAGCCAGCATACGGATGTCGTTTGCAATTTTATTTAAGGAAACAGCAAGTTGTTTTAGTGCACCGTGAGTTTCTACGATGGCATCATGAGCGGCTAAAGCTTCAAATTTGTTTTCTGCCGTAACAAATGGAAGACCTGTAAATTCGGCAATATATTTAGCGACAACTACGTCGTATCCGTCAGGAGTATTTAATCCTGTACCTACTGCAGTACCACCTAAAGCTAATTCGGATAAATGAGATAATGTGTTTCTCAACGCTTTTAAACCGTGGTTTAACTGAGCTACATATCCGGATAATTCCTGACCTAATGTCAACGGAGTAGCATCCATTAAGTGCGTACGGCCGATTTTTACTACATTCTTAAATGCTTCCGCTTTTTTCGCCAATGTATCACGAAGTTTCTCCACACCGGGGATGGTTACTTCTGCTACGGCTTTATAAGCTGCAATGTGCATTCCGGTAGGGAAGGTGTCATTAGAAGATTGAGACTTGTTGACATCGTCATTTGCTTTCAGGACGGGTTCGCCTTCGCCAATCTTAAAACCGGCAAGTACCTGAGCACGGTTAGCTACGACTTCATTCACATTCATATTAGACTGTGTGCCTGAACCCGTTTGCCAGATTACTAACGGAAACTGGTCATCCAGTTTACCCGCAAGGATTTCATCACATACAGCACCGATAGCATCACGCTTTTCAACAGGTAATACACCTAATTCATGATTAGCATAAGCTGCAGCTTTTTTTAGATAAGCAAAGCCTGCTACAATCTCATGAGGCATAGATGCAGAAGGTCCGATTTTGAAATTATTGCGTGAGCGCTCCGTTTGTGCCCCCCAGTATTTATCCGCAGGGACCTGTACTTCGCCCATAGTATCTTTTTCGATTCTAAATGACATAGTATTTATATTTTATAGTTATCTCACAAAGTTAATGAACTAAACCTTAAACCGAAAATGATATCTGTCAGATTGTAAGGCTGGCTCATCAATAAACAGATTATTTTTGTGTATACTGTTTTTCCTATCGATGATCCGATACCTGCTGGCAAGACTGTCAATAGCCCAGTCTTCTTGTCAGTTGTTCATTCACATGATGAAACAGCTGTTTTGGTTTCAGGGTACGCCATGGCATCTGATCGAATATTCCTCCGAAATTGATGTAATAGTCTATGTTATGAGATTTAAATTCCTCGATGACGTGTGATCTGAAATTAAGGCCAGCTATCCATCCGTCCTCAATATTTTGAAACCACTCTTCATAATAAAGATCATCTGAAGCGTGGAAATTAAGGACATTTTCGCCGATTAAAATGAATTTGGTAATGCCTTCATTGATCATCAGATCTATCAATTCTCTTTTCAGCAGCATAATGTCATTATAGATAGCATCATTCCACTCTCCTATAAATTCAATAATAGTATAGCCTTTGTCGTAATCTACATACAAAACCTTTAAATACAGGGTCGAAGAGCCAAAGTGATCCCACTGAGGATGGAGTAAAAAATTGTAGATCTGTTTGTCGTATTCAAACTCATTATAGATCGTTCCGTAAAAAGGGGACAGTTCATCTTCGGAGGCAATATAATAGTCTCTCCAATTATAAAAAGGCTCGATTTCGTGCATGATATTCTGTTTGTTGAATTCGATTATCGTTTTGGTGTCAAAATTGGTAAAAAATCCTGATTAAAAACTAAATAAAGATAGATTTGTTACTATAATATCTCTTACATATTAACTCAAAAGTTTAAAAAACTCGTTAATTTTGTGTCGGAAAATCTAGACATGCAAAAAAATACAAGGCGGAATATTTTTGTGGCGGCGACTTATGGTGGTGTGCTGATGCTGGGTCTCATTTTAGGTCAATATTATTCGAATGAACAGCGAACTGCTGCCGGTGGAGTATTGGATCCGCTGGGGGTGGACAACTCGTACAAAATTCAGGGAATGATGGATCTGATATCGAGCAGCTATGTAGACAGCATCAATATGGACGCTATACAGGATGATGCTATTTCGCATATTTTGTCACGTCTGGATCCTTATTCAGCGTATCTGCAGGCTGCTGAAGCCCAGAATCTGAATGAAACACTGGAGGGTACATTTGAGGGAATAGGACTTGAATATTTTAATTTGAATGATACACTTCTCGTTGTAAGTATTATTCCGAATGGCCCTGCGGACAAGGCAGGCTTTAGGGTTGGGGATCAGCTCTTGCAGATTGATACAAAGACGATCGCCGGAGTCAGTATGCCGCTAAGTGAGGTGGACAAAATGATTCGCGGAAAACGGGGAAGTGCGCTTCAGGTGCTGGTGAAACGAGAAGGATACATGTTGGGTAAGCCTATAAAAGTAATCCGGGATCAGGTTAATGTAAGTTCGCTGGATGCGGCTTATCTGATTCAGCCTACAGTTGCCTATGTCAAGATCAGGAGATTCGGACTGAAGACTGCAGAGGAATTTAAAAAGGCTCTCAAAGAACTGGAAAAACGAGGGGCCAGAAGTATCATAGTAGATCTTCGTGAAAATGGCGGGGGATATCTGCATGCAGCTATACAGCTGGCAAGTGAGTTTTTTAAAGATAAAAAGCTTATTGTTTATACTAAAGGATATAATGAGCTCAGAAAAGATTACTTCTCTTCTGCCGATGGCGTATTTCCGGATGGTAAGGTTGCCGTACTGATTAATGAGAATTCAGCTTCCGCAAGTGAGATTTTTGCCGGAGCGATACAAGATCTGGACCGGGGTACCATCGTCGGAAGACGTTCGTATGGAAAGGGATTGGTACAGGAACGGTTTGAATTACCGGACGGATCTACAATCAATCTGAGTGTAGCCCGCTACTTTACTCCTTTGGGCAGAGATATCCAAAAAAAATATACACTTAATGCATTTGTAAGTCCGACGAGCCCTGAACCTTTATGGCTTATGGATACCACATATGTGCATGAGCAGGCTTTTGTCACCAAAGGAGGAAATCAGGTTTATAACGGCGGAGGGATCTATCCGGATGTAGTCTTACCTATCGATTCAAATGCACTGAGTCTGAAATATCAGGAAATCAACTCTTCCAGTCTGACAGAGCAGTTTGTGTATGAGCGGTTCACCAAAAAATCGCCGGCGTATTCTATTGAAAACTTTATTCAGGGCTATCACTTGCCGGATAAGGAATATGCAGATTTTATGACTTTTCTGAAAAATAAGGGAATTGTCTTGAGCAAAAAGCAGGAAAATGACCTGCATCAACTGATACAGACTGATATTGAATCTCTGGTGGGACGTTTTTATTTTGGAAGAGATGCTTATTTCAAAGTGCGCAACAGGCACGATGTATTTGTGGAAAGAGCAGTCAATGTCTTGGCTCCTGTATTAAATTAATCCTTCAGTTGTACATCGGCCCATATGGGATAGTGATCCGAAAGTTTTCTTTTGACAATCTGATAATTGAGGATGTTGAAATCATTGCTTGTAAAGATATAATCAATCTGAAATATAGGAAGCATTTCATAGTGGGTAACACCCCAGCCTGAACCTTTCTTCTGGAAAGCATTCTGCATGCCTTTGCCAATCAGGTTGACACTGTATGACATCGGTGTATCGTTAAAATCACCCATTACCATATAGGGAATTTTAGCAGTCTCTATATGTTCTTTCAACGCTTCAGCCTGTTCACTACGCGAAGCAAAAGCCTGCTTTAATTTACGGCCTACCCTGCGGGTAGCAGTTTTGTTGCTTTCTCCGGATGGATTTTGAATAAAATCCTTGTCTTCGTTCTGCAAGGCAAAGGAGCGAAGATGAACATTATAAATCCGCATACTTTTTTTGCCCTTTTCTATATCTGCATATATAATCCGATTGATGCCATATTCATTCTTAACAATAGTGCCGGAATGGATCACAGGGTATTTGGAAAAAATAGCTTGTCCATATGCTTCGTAATCATTGACAGATGCGGGTTCGAAATACCAGTATTTATAACCAAAATTTTCACGGAGTTCCTTAGCGTAAACATGTTTGCCTTTTATCTTACTGTAGTATTCCTGAAAGCAAATAACATCCGGTTTGATACTGTCGATAATACCTAATACTTCTCGTTTAAAGTCTTTTTCTTCACCTTTTTTTGCTGTTTTAAAGAGATGGACATTGAAACTTAGTACACGTATGCTACTATCTGCAGCAGTGATCTCCTGTGTATGGTCTCCGCTAAAATTCCAGTGTTTGGTCAGAAGATTCCAGCCGATTACAATAGTTATAAATGAGATCAGTGCATGCTTAGGTTTACGCATAAGCCAGTAACCTACAAAGCCGATGTTGATAAGTAGAATGGGAAGATAACCCAATCCGAAAAAAGCAAGTGGCCAAAAGGTCTTGGGGTTAATAAAGGAGGCAGAATAACTCAAAAGCAAAGCTGCTACAGCCAGTAAATTGGCTATAAAAATAGTCTTGCTCAAGAAACCCAGCTTTTTTTTTAACAAGTGAACTTTTGCCATTCCCTCTAATCTTGCTTACTCGCTTTGAATAATACTTCCTTTTCCCGTGAAGTTAAACTTTCATAGCCAGACAAAGAAATTTTATCTAAGATCTGATCAATTTCTTCCTGATTGGGGAGGTCATTGATCGTGGAATGAGAATATTTAGCGTATTCTACCTTCTGATGCACAACCTGTAGTCTGCTGATCCGTTTCCTTTTTGCTGCGAATATCTTACTCCAGTCCTTTCCGTTCTGCAGTGAGCGGATAAACATAAAGCTCCAAAGTATAATGCACAGATACGCTGCGGCAGCAGTTTTATTAATTAGTGCATAAAATATAACCTCCAGCCCGAGGTATACATAAGCAACAATTTTTAGTTTGATGTTCCCCAGAAATAAGAGTCGCATTTCTGTATAAGGCACCAGAGATGCTGTTGCTGTAATGACGCCTGCTATGGGAAGAGATGCTGTATTGAGTAATGTCTGCGGGCTATTGGCCAGATAAGGAATCTGACCCAAAGCTAAATAGAATGCCCCTCCTAAAAACAAAGATGACAGATAAATATACCAAAGCTGTCTGCTGTTGAGGAAATTCAGAAACAGATTACCCATCCAGTATAGCCACAAGCTGTCAAACAGAATACGAAATAAACCTGTGTAAACCAGTGAATAGGAAAAAATAGACCAGGGTTGTTGCAGAAAATGTTCAAAACTAACCGGCAGACTAAGATTCTGAAGTGTCTTATCGTAAAGAGGATAATGGATAACTTTTAATTCTGCAAGCAGATCAAAAAGGTGAATAATCACAAAAAGAGCTACTTGTCCCACAATAACAATGGGAACCGGAGATCCTGATTTAAAAGTTTCTCTCCAGAAGGATTTAAACTCTTTTTGTGCCATTTTCACAAATTTAACTAATATATACCTTTTCTAATACCCCACATTTTCAACAGTATAAATGCAAACAGAGCCCCTCCTACGTGTGCCAAATGTGCAACAGAATCTCCCGGACGGGAAAGACTCAGGTAAATTTCTATAACGATCAACCCGCCGATAAAGTACTTCGCTTTGATCGGTATAGGTATAAATATCAATTGTAGCGGAATGTTTGGAAATAAATAGGCAAAAGCAAGCAGAATACCATATATAGCTCCGGAGGCCCCCACTAAAGGAGTATAGTTGATTTCTTTAATAAAGGCAATCTGCTCAAAAGACAATGCATTCATATCTATACCTTGTCTTACCGGAAAACTCGTGCCGACTAACTGATAAAGTTCAATCGCCTGTATACCGTATTGTAATACCAAAGCTCCTAAACCGGTGAAAAGGTAAAAATTAAGAAAACGTTTTGATCCCAATACCTGTTCGATCATCGGCCCAAACATCAGCAAGGAAAACATATTAAAGAAAATATGTGTAAATCCTCCATGCATAAACATATAGGTTATGATCTGCCAGACTTTAAAATATGGTGAGTCCGGATAGAAAGCTGCTAAATACTGATAAGATTGTGAGACCAGGCTTGATCCAATAAAAAAGATGATATTGAGGATCAGTAGATTCTTTACAACCGGTGATAAATTTGGAAACATATGTATTCTCGTTTACTAATTAATTTTTGCCAAACTTTTCAAGAAGCTCAGACAATGTAAATGTAATAATTATCGGTTTGCCGTACAGTGAAATATTCGGTGATTCGCAGGCAAACAATCTGTCAATCAGTTCTGCCATGGCTTGATTATCCAGAAGAGTTCCCGGTTTTATCGCTGCACTTTTAGCAAGACTACGGGCCAGATTTTCCCGTTTGTTTAGTTTTAATTCGGATTTGTTATGTTTAAAGTCTTCCAATAGCCGTTCAATAATAGCCAGTTCGTTGACATTACTCCCCAGATCGGCCGGAATTCCATCTACAATATACGTTGTTTTTCCAAAAGGGCGTAACTGAAAACCCAGACTTTGAATTTCCGGTAATATTTCTTCCATTAATGCATGGTCGGCACTATTCAGATCTATTGTTTGCGGAAACAGGCTCTGTTGGCTTATTCCCTGATTCTGTTCCAGGTGAGCCAGGAACTGTTCGAATAATATACGTTCATGTGCAGCCTGCTGATCGATTATCATAAAGCCAGAATGAATCTGTGATACGATAAACCTGTTGTGTAACTGAAAGAATTGCTTGATTTGCTGTACGCTGACTTCCGGCATATTGATGTCAATCTCCTCATCATCCTTTTCTGAAGGAAGTAATGGAAGCTGAGCAGATGAGGTGGTCTCGTTTTCTGTGATCTGATAAAGAGTATCCCAGTTTTGTGGTATTCCTGCTTTTTTCTCAAAACCGGAAGTGTAATTGTCTGATCTCGATTTGGAAGCAGATTCCTTATAGCCTGGTTCAAAAGGATTGAAGTCCGGATTAAAATTAATCGTAGGTGCCTGAATTTCATCAAGAGGTTTCTGGCTGATCATATTTGAAAAACCTGTCTCCTGATTAAAATCAAGCGTAGGAGCAATGTTATAACGTCCCAATGATCGTTTTATGGCAGATCTTAGAATGGCATAAATCGCTTTGTCATCTTCATATTTGATTTCCGTTTTCGTAGGATGAACATTGATATCAATCTTCGCCGGGTCTATATCAATAAAAAGCACATATAGTGGGTAGCTATCTGCTGTCAGTATCTCTTCGTATGCATTGAGAACGGCATGATTGAGATAAGGATCCTTTATAAATCTTTTGTTAACAAAGAAGAACTGTTCTCCTCGGGTCTTTTTGGCAAACTCAGGTTTACCGATAAAACCATTAATAGTAATTATAGATGTTTCTTCCTCTACAGGTACAAGACGCTGGTTATAATTATTGCCCAGTAAGTGAACAATGCGTTGCTTCAATGTTTCCGCGGGAAGATGGTATACCTCATTGCCATCACTGTGCAGGCTGAAGAAAATTTCAGGGTGAGCTAAAGCCACACGTTGGAATTCATCAATAATATGACGCATCTCTACCGAGTTACTCTTCAGGAAATTCCGCCTTGCAGGAATGTTGAAAAAAAGATTCTTGACAGATATACTTGTCCCCGGAGACAGCGCTTCAGGATGTTGATCTGTTATTTTGGAACCTTCGATTTCGATAACTGTTCCGAGCTCATCTTCTACGCGTCTGGTCTTTAATTCTATGTGTGCGATTGCGGCGATGGAAGCCATGGCTTCACCACGGAATCCCATGGTGCGGATGGAGAAAAGATCCTCCGCTTTACGTATTTTAGAGGTAGCATGCCTTTCAAAACATAATCTGGCATCCGTCACACTCATACCACATCCATTATCAATGACCTGTATCATTGATTTACCAGCATCTTTTACGATAAGTTTTATTTTGTCTGCTCCGGCATCAATCGCATTTTCAATCAATTCCTTTACCGCAGAAGCAGGTCGTTGCACGACTTCTCCTGCCGCAATTTGATTCGCAACAGCATCTGGCAACAATTGAATAATATCTGACATAATCTATGCGAAGTTACGAAAAATTGATCCGAAATTTTAGTATAGATTAAAGTGAAGAAAGAATGACAATACATCTTTGTTAAATATTTTACAAGATGTTTGTTATTTAGGTATTTAGCTTTTGAAAATGGATAGGCTGATGGATGGTATAAGGAGCAGTATTTTCTCTAAAATACGGCTCCTTAAGTTTTTTATTTCATTTCCAGTTTTAGGAATCGTGCCGTGTCGCTTTTCTTATTCTTAATCAGTTCTTCCGGTGTTCCGGCAAACAAAAGCTGTCCGCCACTGCGTCCGCCTTCAGGTCCCATATCGATCACCCAGTCAGCAGTTTTTACTACATCCAGATTGTGTTCTATAATCAATACAGAATTGCCACGGTCTACCAAACGGTTGATCACCCCTAGCAATACATTCACATCTTCAAAGTGAAGTCCTGTTGTTGGTTCATCTAAGATGTAAAATGTTTTTCCGGTATCTTTTTTAGAAAGTTCAGTAGCCAGTTTGATACGCTGCGCTTCACCACCCGAAAGTGTAGTTGAAGATTGTCCCAAAGTAATATAGCCTAACCCTACATCCTGCAACGTTTTAATTTTTCTGTAGATTGAAGGAATATTTTCAAAAAATGCAACACCTTCATCCACACTCATGTCCAGTACGTCAGATATAGATTTTCCGCGATATCGTACTTCCAAAGTTTCTCTGTTGTAGCGTTTTCCGTGGCATGTTTCACAAGGAACCTGCACATCCGGCAGGAAGTTCATTTCGATGATCTTCATACCTGCACCCTGACAGGTTTCACATCTTCCGCCTTTCACATTAAAGGAGAATCTGCCAGGCTTATACCCGCGTATTTTGGCTTCCGGAAGTTGCACAAACAATGTTCTGATATCCGAGAATACTCCTGTGTAGGTAGATGGGTTGGAACGTGGAGTCCGGCCAATCGGACTTTGATCGATTTCGATGATTTTGTCAATATGTTCCAGCCCCTCGATACTCTTATACGGAAGAGGTACAGCCTTTGCTCTGAAGAAATGCTTATTGAGTATAGGGTATAATGTTCCTGTGATTAAACTGGACTTGCCCGAACCTGATACACCGGTAACGAGGATAAGTTTTCCCAGCGGGAACTCTGCCGTTACATTTTTCAGGTTGTTACCTGTTGCTCCTTTGAGGATTAGAGATTGACCGTTGCCTGCTCTGCGGGTTTCAGGAATAGCCACTTCTTTTCGGCCATTCAGATAAGCTGCAGTGAGCGAATCTGCTTTCAGAATTTCTTTTGGTGAACCTTCAGCAACCACCTGTCCGCCATGAAGACCTGCTGCAGGTCCCATATCAATGACATGATCTGCATTTAGAATCATATCTTTATCGTGCTCCACCACCAATACTGAATTGCCGATATCCCGCAGATTTTTTAGAGATTTGATCAGTCTTTCATTATCCCGCTGGTGTAGTCCTATACTGGGCTCATCCAGAATATACAAGACATTGACCAATTGGGAGCCGATCTGCGTAGCCAGTCTGATTCGCTGTGCTTCTCCTCCGGATAGTGTTTTCGATGTGCGGTCCAATGTAAGATAGGTGAGTCCTACATCCAGCAAAAATCCAAGTCTGGCACGGATCTCTTTGAGGATCTCCGTTGCAATTACCTGTTGACGTTCATCCAGTCTGGATTCCAGATCTGTAAACCACTCCATAAGTGAAGTGATATCCATCGCCGCAAGTTCACTGATATTTTTTTTGTCTATTTTGAAATGTAGAGACTCTTTTTTTAGTCTGGAGCCGTGACATACAGGGCAAGTTACTTTCGTTCGGAAATCTTCCAGTGAGGTGATATCATCCTGCTGACGTCCCATCTGTTCTTCCAGCATTGCAAAAATACCCTGGAAGGTGACTTTGTGTTCACGTACACTGTAACTGCTATATTCTACTGTAATAGGAATAGGTTCTTCTGCGCCAAACAGCAGGGTATCGATCTGTTCTTCAGTAAGTTTTTCTACAGGAGTCGTTAGCGAAAATTCAAGCTTTTTCGCGACAGCTTTCAATACCTGAAAATTCCAGGATTCGCGGGCGGGGCCTAACGGCACAATAGCGCCTTTCTGAATACTCAGTTTACGATCCGGAATAACAGCCTGTTTATCTATTTCGAAAATATATCCCAGTCCATCGCACTTTGGACAAGCGCCATAAGGAGAGTTGAACGAAAATGTATTCGGTTGTGGCTCATCATAAGAGATACCCGATTCGGCATCCATCAGATAACGGCTGAAAAACTGTTCCTTATTCTCTTTGTTTGTAATCTTGATAATTCCTTTTGCCGCTTTCATCGCCTGCATGACAGAGGTGTAGAGCCTTTTTCTGTCTTCAGGTTTTACGGTAAGCCTGTCAATGACAGTCTCAATATCGTGGATTTTATATCTATCCACCTGCATTTTAGGCGTCAGATCTGTAATTTCTCCATCTACACGAACTTTTGTATATCCCTGTTTGCGGATTTGTTCAAAAAGTTCACGGTAATGGCCTTTACGTCCTTTGACAATCGGGGCGAGAATGTTTACCGCCTCTCCGTTGAACTCCTCCAGGATACGGTCTACGATCTGATCTTCAGACATACGCTCCATACGTTTGCCGGTCACATAAGAGAAAGCTTCGCCTGCACGGGCATAGAGAAGACGCAAAAAATCGTATACTTCAGTGATCGTACCCACAGTAGAGCGGGGATTTTTACTGGTCGTCTTTTGTTCAATGGAAATAACGGGACTTAAACCAGAAATTTTATCTACATCCGGACGTTCCATGCCTCCGAGAAACTGGCGGCTGTATGCACTGAATGTTTCCATATAACGGCGTTGTCCCTCTGCATAAATCGTGTCAAATGCAAGCGAAGATTTTCCGCTTCCACTTAGACCTGTGATGACAACAAGTTCATTTCTTGGAAATGTAACATCAATATTTTTAAGATTATGAACACGTGCCCCAAAGACCTCTACTTCGTGTTGCTCGCCCAAATCCGGAGTTGTTTTTTTTGTCATGAACCTGCAAGAGTTAGCTTTAAGCCGTTCAGAAAACAGCAAAGTGCAAAGGTACAGAATTTTAAAAGATTATGATTGGCCTGATCGTAAAGAAGTCGTGAATTTTGATTTTAAAATGATGCTTTTGATAAGTTGGATTAATCTTTGTATTTTGTTTCTTTAAAAAACTACTCTATTGGAAAAAATTGACGTAAGTAAGCAGGAAAAGGAGACGTTGGATTCTGCCATTACCCATTGGCAGAAGCATGGATACGTGAATGATCAGGTAGCGGAAGAGCTTAGGAATTCAATGGAGGTTAAGAATTTTGAGTGGGGAATGCTGGCCAAATATGCTTTCTGGATCGCATTGGCTTCTTTGGTTTTTTCAGTCCTTTCTTTATTTGTCGATGATACCTTTCTTGATTTTGTAAAAAGGTTTTACGAAGCACCTAATATTGTATTTTTTATATTCTTTGCCGCACTAGCAGCCTTATTTTATTTTCTCGGATTCCGAAATAAGGAAAAGTTTCCTGAAAAAACATTTTCCAATGAGACATTAATGCTGGCGGGAGCCTTTTCAACGGCTACCAGTATAGGATTTCTGGGACAGGTACTGGATAGAAACGAAATGCATTTCTCTTTGCTTTTTTTATTATCGGTAGCTATATATGGTATTCTGGCCGTAAAGCTGGATTCCAAACTGATCTGGACATTTACACTGATCAGTCTGGGTGTATGGTTTGCTACAGAAACAGCCTATCATAGCGACTGGGGATTTAGGTTCTGGGGGATGAATTATCCATTACGCTTCACTATTTTTGGAGTGCTGGTAACGGGATTTGCAATTTTTGTTCAACCTCGTTTCAAGCCACTGGTCGAATTTCAATCGACCTCCTATGTAGTCGGACTTCTTTATACTATGATTGCGCTGTGGTGTCTCTCCATATTTGGAAACTACAGTGACTTTGAAGCCTGGACACGTGTGAGGCAGTTTCATATTTTTTATTGGGGACTATTATCTACATTAGTGTCAGCGGGTCTGGTGGTTTACGGACTGAAGTCCAAAGATAATGTGACCAGAGAGATTGGTTTTGTATTCTTTATCCTCAATCTGTATACCCGGTTTGTGGAATATTTGTGGGATAATATTAATCGTACTATTTTCTTTTTAATTTTGGCTGTTTCCTTTTGGTTTGTTGGTCGATGGGCCGAACGTATCTGGAAAAAACGAGAGAATGGAAAATAGTATTAGCACAATAATTACATCATGAAGAGATTCTTACTCATCCTAAGTCTGTTCGCTGTCTTTTTATTAAGCTGTAGTAAAAAGGACGATTCGGAAATCCGAAAAACGATAACGGATTTCTTTAGCAACAAGGTTCATTACGGATCTGTTGACCGTCAATTGATTAGTTCTGATCTGGCCTCTTTGATCGACAAAGCAATAGCCCGAGAAGATGAAGATGCGGAGAAAGTTGCCAAAAGTGATCATCCCAGTGATAAGCCATTGATGATAGAAGGGGATATTTTTACAAGTTTATATGAAGGACAGGATACGTTTCAGATTGATACAATAAAGATCAAAGGAGACAGTGCTTTTGTTGCAGTGCAGTTCGCGAATAGCGGCTATAAAGAAAGCTGGAAAGATGAGGTCGTACTGATTAAGAAGGAGTCCTGGAAAATTGATAATGTTTATTTTGGAACCGATAAAACCTTAAAAAGTACAAAAGATGTATTGAGAGAATTAATCAATATGCCTGATTAACCTAATCCCCAACAGATTTTGTGAGAGGTATTTGGCAATGCTATTTTCTATCCTTTTTAAGGAGAGATCCCGATTGTATCGGGAGAGAGGTTAAAGAACTATCGTTTCTTCACTGTCTCCCAATAGCTTTCTTGAAAACTGTAGATCGGCCTTAATTGATCTTAATGCTATAGGTGATATTAACACCTCCGGCGGCCAGCATATCATGTACTGAACAGTATTTTTTGACAGCCAGTTCAGCTGCTTTTTGCGCTTTTACTTCATCAATATTACCTTTCACCGTAAAGCTGATATGAATATCTGTAAAAATGTTAGGGATCTGCTCACGACGTTTTCCTTCCACATCAACATGTATGTCTTCGATTTCCTGACGTTGTTTATTCAGAATGCTTACCAGATCAAATACACTGCAGGATCCTAAGGCCATTAATACCAATTCCATTGGCCTTACGCCCTTGCCTTCACCACCGATTTCTTTAGATCCGTCAATGTGAACTTTTACATCTGAGAGTTCACTGTTTGCTTCAAAGTGAACAGCTTTATTTACCCGATTTAATGATACTTTCATCTTTCTTTTCCTTAGACACAAATTTAGCTAAACTTTATGGATATAAAAAAGGCCGTCCCGAATTTCGGGACGGCCTTGTGAAGATTCGTTTTAAGATCTATTGTACCGGAAGTTTCACTCCTCTGTATTGTGATACATCTACTTTTGAGACAGATGATCCATATTTGCTGTTGATAGCATCGATAAATACATTGGCTACGATTGCATTTCCGATAGGAGTCAGGTGTATCCCATCCAGTGAAAATGCATTTCCTGTGATAAACTTATTGCTTACAGCCAGTCCGTTGATGCGGATGCCATTTTTTACAGAAGTTAAAAAGGCATTTACATCTGCCACAGCCAGACCTTTTGCTGTTGCGATAGACTTGATAGCTGCATTAAACTCATTGATACGGGTTACCACCTGAGCTGCTTCTGCTTCATCAAGTACAAAATTGTCTGCTACAGGATTTGCCGGATGCAGACCATATGGAATATTAGCGCCATTTGGCTTGCCTAATAATCCCGCAGAAGAGAAAGGAAGAACAAAGTAATCCTTATCTGTAGCTGCTCTCGGAGTTGTTTTGGTTGCGATATAGATATCCTTAATTTCAGGTGCATTGGGATTTGCCGCTTTAGCTGCTGCATTCGCTGCCGCTAAAAGAGCCGTTCTGGTAACTGTTGTAAAGAAAGGTACAGCCGTTACATCCGGGATAGTAGCTACGACACCCTGAGAGCCTTTAGCCGTTAATCCATTTATAAAATTCTGGTATGCACCAGTGAACGTCGCCAGATCTGTCAGTTTTGTTGTTGGGTCAAGCGGATTATATACTGCACCGTTTGTTGCATATCCAAGCGCATCGTTATTTCCCAGCCAGAAGCTGAAGAATGTATGATCATGCTCTGTCGCATAGGTAAAGTATGTTTTTTTGCCAACCTGATCATCTGGTAACAAGCGCTCGAAATACATGTTCAGAGAACTAAATTGGGGTACGAAAGCAAGATCCAGACGCATACCCGGTACACCAAGATTCTGAATAGGATCTGTATACTTGGTTAGCAACTTAGGGCTTGCAGAACGATAAGCCAGATTTTCTGTGATCTGTTTCATCACAGGCTGACCGTTTACAAGCGATTCTAATTGAATATAACCGGATCCGTTGGCTTGTGCTTCACTGAATAATGGTGTGGTAAATTCCCCTCCGCCAACTTGTTTAAATTGTTGAGCCATCAGATTGGTAAATGCCACTTGCTGGCCTTCCCGGTATAATCCGCCATCCGCAAAACCTGATGTCAGTGAATTACCAACGGCAATATATTTACTAAAGTTTGCTGTGCCACCTGCGGCAGGTGTAAAGTCTTTGATTTCCGGTTTACAGGAAGCTACTCCCAGAACCAATAATGCTAACCCTACATATAGTTTATTTCTTTTCATGACGTATTCTTTTTAGCGTTTGAAAAAATTACCATTTATAGCTTACGGAAACTCCGGGAGCGAAAATGTTGGTTTTATAGGTTCCGGATAAATGACTCTCCACATTATTTGCTTCTCTAGGCATAATACGTTGATAAGCAAAAGAACCTGTTACATCAAATTTCCTGGAGGGATGGAATGTGAATCCTCCTGAGATCAGGTAACGGGTGTTGTCTGGTGTTTCCGGATATACATAATTTGCCTGTACAGGGGTTGCCATATAACCACCACCTACACGTAACTGCAATTTTTCAGATGCCAGGTACTCCAGTCCTGCTTTGACAGAACCTGCATTCACATAATTTTTGGCTGAACGGGTGTCCTGCAGAGCTGCAGTATTCTCTTTATAATCGAAATTAAGCTCTTTGTATATAGAATAACCAATTAAAGTACCATCTACAGCCACTTTTACTTTTTCAGACAACGGGAATGCTATGCCCAGTGCAAAAGTAGAAGGAAGAGGTAGTTCAGAGGTAAAAGTATTGCCTTCAGGGAATGAACTTCTTACAGATTCAGGTACATCAAACAGGGCATCTCCGTCTTTTAACTTGGTAACGACTTTAGAACGGTAACTCAGAGAGATCGCAAAATCATCTTCAAGATTGTAATGCACACCCACGTTATACCCGGTACCCGAGCCCGTTCCTTTCAGTGTGGCTAACCCCGCTCTTCCGTCTGGAAAAAATACAGGAACAGAGTTTTCTAAATCCACACTTCCGATGTTGTATACAAATCCACCACCAATACTGAAATTATCTGTCAGTTTAAAACTTAAAGTAGGCTGTATGTAGATGGCTCTTAACGAAAGGCTGACCAGACTGAATCTTCCTGCCCACTCTGTACCCCAATCTACTCCACCTCCGTAAGGTGTATAGACGCCAATACCGGCTTTCCACCATGAGTTTTTAGGGCCGAATGCTGCAAAAAGCGAAAAAGGAGGTGATATCTGAGACTTGGTGTGATTGACAACCGAACTCCCTGACTCGCGGAAAGCAGACTTATACATGACCGCATTTCCAGCCACCATTACTGCATTATGATCCATTTTAGCCAATGCTCCAGGACTGTAAAAGATGGAGGCTTCATCAATAAAATAAGCCGAACCAGCTCCACCCATACCGACAGATTTTGGACTTTGTAGGTTTACCTGAG
This sequence comes from Sphingobacterium spiritivorum, assembly GCF_016725325.1. Lineage (NCBI taxonomy): Bacteria > Pseudomonadati > Bacteroidota > Sphingobacteriia > Sphingobacteriales > Sphingobacteriaceae > Sphingobacterium > Sphingobacterium spiritivorum. The sequence goes on along the minus strand of NZ_CP068083.1, from coordinate 1,293,315 downwards.
ATCCCTGTGCCCATAGTAAGGAAGGGGAAGCACAGAGCAAAGCGAATAATAATTTCTTCATACCTGTATAATTTGGTTAGTACTTTTCCTTGCATAGTAAAAATACAATGCTAACATAATAAATTTTTGGCGAAAAATAATAAATCTTGTGTAATATTTTTATTGGTCGTATCTTTAGTAATCTAAACTAAAGCGTATCAAATAATATACTAAGACAATAATTTATGGCTACAATTACATTCAAAGGAAGTGATGTGCATACACAAGGTGACCTTCCTAAAGTGGGTTCGCAAGCTCCTGATTTTAAATTGACTGCAGGAGATCTTTCTGATAAGTCACTTGCTGATTTTAAAGGAAAAAGAGTCGTGTTAAATATCTTTCCAAGCATTGACACCGGTACCTGTGCTGCTTCAGTCCGTGCTTTTAATAAAGCGGCAGCAGATCTGGATAATACGACCGTACTGTGTATCTCCAAAGATTTACCTTTTGCACAGGGACGTTTCTGCGCTGCAGAAGGAATCAGTAATGTCCTGACTCTTTCTGAATACAAAGATTCTTCGTTTTCTGATGCTTACCAGTTGAGACTGACAGACGGACCTTTAGCAGGATTATTGAGTCGCGTGGTCATTGTACTGGATGAACAAGGAAAGGTTGTTTATGAAGAGCAGGTTTCCGAAATTGTAAATGAACCTGATTATGATGCTGCTTTAGCAACATTAAAATAAGCAGATCCGATAATATTAAGAAAGGCCGCATTTGCGGCCTTTCTTAATATTATTTGGTTTTATCCAATGCTTGCAGGATATCTCCGATGATGTCCTCTTTATCTTCAAGACCTACTGAGAGGCGTATGCTTCCCGGCCGGATTCCCAGATTCAATCTTTCTTCTTCCGTTAGTTTGGAATGCGTCGTTGATGCCGGATGTGTAGCTATAGAGCGTGAATCTCCAAGATTGGAAGTGTACAAAATCATTTCCAGTTGATCTACGAAAGCTTTTGCTCTTTCGAAACCACCTTTAACGACAAATGTCACAATACCACCCCCGGCTTTCATCTGCTTCTTCGCCAGTTCATATTGAGGATGAGAAGGAAGAAAAGGGTATTTTACATCCTCTATTTCTGCATGATGCTCCAGTGCTTCTGCCAATGCCAGCGCATTGCTGCTATGTCTGTCCATGCGCAAGCCAAGGGTGTCGAGGCTCTTGGAAATGACCCATGCATTAAACGGAGATAGTGCAGGACCGGTATGGCGGATAAAGAACATCAGTTTATCAATCAGTTCCTGCTTTCCTACCACAATTCCTCCAAGAACACGCCCCTGGCCGTCCATATATTTGGTTGCAGAGTGGATGACCAGATCAAAACCATATAAAATAGGTTTTTGAAGATAAGGCGTTGCAAAACAGTTATCTATAGACAGGATGATATTCGGATATTTTTCTTTGAATTTACCCAGCCATTCCAGATCGACTAGTTCCAGTCCGGGATTAGAAGGAGATTCCAGAAAGATGATTTTTGTATTAGGTTGTATTGCTTTTTCCCATTCTTCCGGATTAGCGGCATCGACATAGGTCGTTGTTACTCCCCATTTTGGAAATAACTGGGTAAATAATTGATGTGTAGAACCGAATATCGCACGGGACGAAACAATATGATCTCCGCTTTCTATAATGCCTGCAAAGGAAGCAAAAACAGCAGCCATTCCGGAAGAAAAAGCCAGACCTGCTTCAGCCTGCTCCATAATGCACACTTTATTGATCAGTTCGGTCGTATTAGGGTTAGCATATCTGGAATACACCATTCCTTGCTCTTCTTCTGCAAAGATAGCCCTGCCCTGCTCTGCACTATCAAAAATGAAACTTGAGGTTAAGTATAAAGGAACCGAATGTTCACGTTGCGCTGAACGGTCGGCTTGTTCGCGTATGATTTTAGATTGATCTTTATTCATGATGGATCAAATGTACATAATTGTTTTTTTTATATTCTACTTGAATGGTAGATTTATTATTTTTTTAGCATCCTAAGACATTACTCCTGATGCTGAGGAGATTGGTTCACATAACACTCGTTTGTAAAAAGATAATAACTGATCTAAAATAAAAATAACCTTATTTAGAATAATTATAAATAATGTGTTAATTTTGATTAAAACAATACATTTATGGCAGCTAAGACAAAAAGTAGATCAGGTCAGTTTGAAGCCAGAGTAGTTGAAAAAATCTATTTGACTCCACACCTGATCCGCATTATTTTGACATCAGAAGACGTTCCTTTATATGCAGATGCGACGATAGGCGTTAATAACAAGATCTTAATTCCTCCGGCCGGAGTAGATGAAATCCATTTTCCGACATTTGATTTTGAGGCTGGAAAGTGGCTATACCCTGCTCCTGAAGTAGCCCCGGTTGTACGGACGTATACCCACCGGGCAATTGATGTGGAAAAGAAACAACTTATGATTGATTTTGTAGCACACGGAGAGGCGGGGCCTGCATCCAGATGGGCCATTCATGCTAAGGAAGGGGATTTGCTGGGTATTATGATGCATATGGATCCCTCTGTTCTTTATGCAGAGGCAGACTGGTATTTTCTGATCGGAGACGCAACAGCTATTCCGGTTATATCTGCTATTCTGGAAGACCTTCCAGCCAGTGCACATGCGGAAGTACTTCTGGAAGTCCATGGCAAAGAAGATGAAATCGAACCGGAAATTAATGCTTCATACCATATCCACTGGCTACACAATATAAATCCGGAAAATAGCAGTGAGCTGGCTTCCTTTGCCAAGGATATTGAAATACCGGAGCATGTCCGCAAATTCGCTTATGTTGCGACGGAATACCGTACTGTAAAAGAGTTGCGCAATTATTTCAGAAAAGAATTGGAATGGACCAAAGATGAACTGTATGCGTATTCCTATTGGAAAGCCGGACAGACAGAAGACGGGTCTGCTGCAGACAGACATGAAGAAAGTTATGGTAAGCCATCCGGTTAATATAAAACAGGAAATCTGATTTAAAGATAAGGCCCGGATTTCAAAGAAACCGGGCCTTATCCATTGTCTTAAATGCAGATTTGATGTCTGCTATTTTTGTGGCATATGCTTACTTAATTCGGCCATATCCAAACCCAATCCTTGTGCGACTCCTATACCCAGGTTGATATCTGCTCTGAACCAATGACACAATTGGCGGTTGATGATTTCCATCTTTTTAGGTCCGTCAATACCTGACATTGCGCCAACAATATTATTGATCAGATGCTGTTTCTGCTCGGCATCTAATAGTCTGTAGAGATCTCCAGGTTGCGTGTAATGATCGTCTTCTCCGGGAGCATTACGATCATAATAATCACCTATAGTGCTGTCCAACTGTATGGCAGGCTCTTTGTAGCTCTGATCTTCATAGTGACCATCAAAACTATTCGGGTAATAGTTCGGATCGGAACCGCTGTTTCCATTGACTGTCATCAGGCCATCTCTTTGATAGTTTGTGACCATAAAAGGACATCTGTTTACCGGAATTTGTTCATAATTTCCACCCAGACGATAGCGTTGAGCATCCGGGTATGACAGGATTCGTCCCTGCAGCATTTTATCCGGTGAAAAGCTGATGCCATCGACAACATGTGCCGGTGCAAAAGCAGCTTGTTCCACATGTGCAAAATAGTTGTCAGGATTTTCGTTTAATTCCATTACACCGACTTCTATAAGCGGATATTCTTTCTGTGACCATACTTTTGTCAGGTCAAAAGGATTCCATCGGAATGTTTTGGTTTGCTCTACAGTCATGACCTGTATGTATAATTTCCATTTCGGGAAATTACCGTTGTCTATAGCTTCCACAAGATCACGCTGTGCGTAGTCAGGATCTTCACGTTTCATGTCAGCAGCCTCAGCATCGGTCAGGTTCTTAATGCCTTGCTCGGTACGGAAATGATATTTTACATAAACCAATTCATTATTGGCATTGATCATCGAGAAAGTGTGGCTTCCAAAACCGTGCATATGACGGTATCCGTAAGGTGTTCCTCTGTCTGACATCAGAATAGTAACCTGATGCAAGGACTCCGGATTTAAGGACCAGAAATCCCACATCATTGTCGGCGATTTGCAGTTCGTATATGGGTCACGTTTCTGTGTGTGGATAAAGTCAGGGAATTTTTTTGCATCCTTTACAAAGAATACCGGAGTGTTGTTACCAACTAAGTCATAGTTTCCGTCTTCTGTATAGAATTTAACAGCAAATCCCCGCGGATCACGTTCAGAATCAGCAGATCCTTTTTCGCCTCCCACTGTAGAGAAGCGGATGAACAATCTGGTCTGTTTACCAATCTCATTCAAAAATTTTGCGCGTGTATATTGAGTAATATCATTGGTCACGGTAAATGTGCCATAAGCACCCGAACCTTTGGCGTGCACAATTCTTTCCGGTATGCGCTCTCTGTTAAAATGCGCCAATTTCTCATGCAGAAAGTAATCCTGCAATAAAACAGGGCCTCTTGGGCCAGCTGTCATTGTGTCTTCATAATTTACTACAGGGGCACCGGATGCAGTTGTAATTTTCTTTTTATTTTCTTCCATAACCTTTATTATTATACATTTCTCTCTTTAGTTTACCCTTCAAAAGTAGGGACATCTATTAGATATAACACATTCTAAAAAATAATGTGTTATAAATAAATTCTATATAATCAATTGAAATCCATATGTTATATTTATATATTTTTTCTCTAAAAAAACTGTATTTTACGGTTTTGTTTTACTTACTACCAGATGAAGTTTACCAACCTAATAGGGGCATTGTTGTTGCCCGCTTGTTTAATTGCACAGCAAGAACCAAAGCCATATGGCGCAGTCCCTTCGGAGAGACAATTGAAATGGCATGAAATGGAGATGTACAGTTTGATACATTTTACTCCTACTACTTTCCAGAATAAGGAATGGGGATATGGAGATGCACCGACTTCTCTGTTTAATCCCTCAGATTTCAATGCCGATCAGATTGCTCAGGCGGCAGCCAGTGCCGGATTTAAAGGGCTGATCAGCGTGGCCAAACACCATGATGGCTTCTGTCTGTGGCCCACTGCTACGACTACATATAGTATTGCGTCTACACCCTGGAAGAATGGAAAAGGAGATATGGTCAAAGAATTTATGACTGCGACACATCGTGCAGGAATGAAATTTGGCGTGTATCTGTCTGCCTGGGATCGTAATGATACCCGTTATGGTACTCCGGCTTATGCTGATGCTTATCGGGAACAACTCCGTGAACTGATGTCTAATTATGGTGAGCTGTTTACATCCTGGCATGACGGTGCCAACGGCGGGGATGGTTACTATGGTGGGAGGAATGAGAAAAGAGTAGTAGATCGTACTACCTATTATGCCTGGGAAGAAAAAACATGGCCTATTGTACGCAAACTGCAGCCAATGGCCATGATATTTAGTGATGTAGGCCCGGATATGAGATGGGTCGGCAATGAACATGGATTTGCAGCAGAAACTAGCTGGGCGACTATCACGCCTAAAAGTCTGGATGGGAAAAAACCTGTACCCGGAGTAGTAGATGACAGCAATCTGCCTACCGGAGATCGGGATGGTAAATACTGGATTCCGGCGGAATGCGATGTCCCTCAGAGACCGGGATGGTTTTATCATGCAGATCAGAATGATAAAGTCAAGACACCTAATCAGCTTTTTGAGATTTATCTGAAAAGTGTAGGACGTGGCGCAAATATGAATTTGGGTCTCGCTCCGATGCCATCCGGACAGCTTCATGAAAATGATGTACGTTCGCTGGCAGCTTTTGGTAAAAAGATAACAGAAACGTTTCGTCATAATCTGACTCAGGGAGCAAAGCTAAAGGCATCTAACGTGCGGGGAAAAGCCAAGTTGTTTAATCCAGAGAATGTACTGGACAATGACCGTTATTCTTATTGGGCAACAGAAGACAATGTGCATAATCCTACACTGGAAATCGAATTGAAAGGTGAGAAAGAGTTTAACCTGATCCGTCTGCGTGAAAATATTAAATTGGGACAGCGACTGGATAGTGTATTTATCGAAGTGTGGGCGCAGAACAAATGGACACCGCTTGCCAGAGCAACCAGTATTGGTTCGACGCGTTTAATCAAATTGGACAAGCCGGTCAAAGCGGGTAAACTCAGATTACATCTTTATGCTCCTGTTGCACCGGCGTTGAGTGATTTTGGATTGTTCAAAGAATTTGATGAACCGTTTACTTTATCAGCAACGGCTGTCAAAACTCTTTCCTCTAAGCAATATACTGTTCACCCGATTGCAGGGCTGGAAAAAGCTTTTGATGGTAATCCGCACACATTTGGCGTAACCAAAAATGCTGACAAAGGGATTGTATTTGAAGTAAATGCTGCTTTATCCGGATTGGGGTATCTTCCGAGACAGGATGCCAGTACAGAAGGGTTGCCGACTAAATATGAGATTTATGCAAGTGACGATAACAAAGACTGGAAACTGATCCAAAACGGAGAGTTTGCGAATATCAAAGCGAATCCGATTCTGCAAAAAATCTTTTTTGATAAACCTGTCAACACGAAATATCTTAAATTTATACCTAAAGAAACGTTAGGTAATACATTTTCAGCAGCAGGTTTTGAATTATATATCCCATAAGCTGTACCTATAGTACACTTACTAAAAAATATACCCTTGCCAATTGCTTTCCTTTAGCAGTTCGCAAGGGTATTTGATAACTATTATATGCTCATGAGAAAAAAAATCCTTATTCTGACCTGTACATTTTTAACTGGTCTTTCAACTGTTGTTGCACAATCAAATTCCTTAAAACTATGGTATGATAAGCCTGCAAATAGATGGGAAGAGACATTACCTTTGGGAAACGGATTGATTGGTATGATGCCTGATGGTGGAGTTCAGAAGGAAAAGATCGTACTCAATGAGATATCCATGTGGTCCGGAAGTGAAGAAGATCCCAACAATTACGCCGCGTATAAAAGTGTAGGCGAAATTCAAAAGTTGCTGTTCGAGGGTAAAAATGATGAAGCTGAACAGCTGGTTAATAAGAATTTTGTAACCAGTGGTAAAGGAAGCGGACATGGAAATGGTGCAAATGTGCCTTTTGGATGCTATCAGAATCTTGGATTTTTAAATCTGCAGTTTACGGGCGCTAACCAGCCTGCAGACTATGAAAGATCCCTTGACCTTAAAGATGCTGTAGCGCGGACTCACTTTACCATCAACGGAGTAAAATATACCCGTGAATATTTTACATCTTATGATCAGAATGTGGGTGTAGTACGGCTTACGTCAAGTAAAAAAGGAGCCTTGAATTTTTCTGCATCGCTAAGCAGAGAGGAACGGGCACAATATACTTCAAAAGGTAATGAATTTTCCATGTCAGGAGTATTGCCTGATGGAAAGGGAGGTAACGGAATTTCTTTTTCATCCAAAATCAGGATATTCCACAGAGGAGGAAAAGTGGCCGCTTCGGATACAGCACTGACTGTTTCTAAAGCCTCAGAAGTATTAATCTTCTTTGCGGCAGCAACGAGTTACTTTCATGCTGACCCTCAGCAATACGTAAATGAGCAGTTGAAACTGGCGTATGATACACCTTACCCGCAGCTCTTCAAGCAGCATCTCTCCCGATATGAATCTGTTTTTAACCGGGTAGATTTGCAACTCGAAGATGAGACGGATAAGTCTGGTATAACAACAGATAAACGTCTCCGGGCTTTTTACGATAATCCTGCACAGGATAACGGACTGGCAGCCCTGTATTATCAGTTTGGAAGATATCTTAATATTTCAAGTACTGCTCCAGAAGTAAAAGGAGCACTACCGCCTAATCTGCAGGGACTCTGGGCACACCAGATTCAGACGCCCTGGAACGGGGATTATCATCTCAATATTAATGCGCAGATGAATCACTGGGGAGTCGAAGTCAATAATCTTTCAGAGTATCATGTTCCTTTTATAGAGCTGATCAAAAAAATTGCAAAAACAGGAGAGAAAACAGCCAAAGCTTATTATAATGCTCCTGGGTGGGTGGTGTATATGATGACAAATGTATGGGGATATTCTGCTCCCGGAGAACAGGCTTCCTGGGGGGCAAGTACAGCTTCCGGGTGGTTGTGCAACCATCTGTGGGAACATTATCAGTTTACCAGAGATACCGCATATCTCAAGGAAGTATATCCCGTTATGCAGGGAGCAGCCCGTTTTTATGCGCATACAATGGTGAAAGATCCGAAGACCGGATGGCTCGTGACTTCTCCTTCTGTATCTCCCGAAAATGCTTTCCGGCTGAAAAACGGGAAAACTGCTGCAGTAGTAATGGGACCGGCTATAGATAATCAGATCGTCAGAGAATTATACAGGAATCTGATAGACGCAGATAGTATTCTTGGGCAGTATAATACTTTTACAGATACGCTGCGGACACAGATCCAGCAACTTGCACCACCTGTATTGATTAGTAAAAGTGGCAGCGTACAGGAATGGCTGGAAGATTATGAAGAAGTAGAGCCGCAACATAGACATGTTTCTCATTTGTATGGGCTGTATCCGGCCAACTTTATATCACCTCAGATCACTCCTGAGTATGTAGATGCAGCTAAGAAGACACTTACTGTAAGAGGAGATGAGGGCACAGGGTGGTCCAGAGCATGGAAGATTTTGTTCTGGGCAAGATTGCAGGATGGAAACCATTCTCTCGAGATCCTCAGACAGTTGTTGAAACCAGCTTATCGTGATGACACTGATTACCGTGCCGGTGGTGGTACATATCCCAATCTTTTCTGTGCACATCCGCCTTTTCAGATCGATGGTAATTTTGGAGGGTCGGCAGGAATTGCAGAGATGCTGATTCAGAGTCATTCCGGATTTATTCATTTATTACCGGCTTTGCCTTCTGCGTGGAAAAGCGGACAGGTGAAAGGACTCAAAGCCAGAGGGGGACATACTATAGATATGATCTGGAAAGATGGTCGGGTGCTGGAATATAAAATCACGGGAGGAACAGGATATGCACTTGTATTGGTCAATGATGTGGTGGTGCAGCATAAACTGGATTAATAAGGACGAGTAAGACTCATTTCCGCTTTGTCTGTGTCGCTTTCCGTGAAACAGAAAGGCACGACTGATGGCAGAATTCTTCATACGAATTTTGTATATTCAGTTGTCAATTTTGTTTGTCTGTTACACAAGCGGCTTTACAGCGGATTTGAGATAGTATAAATTATAGCCAAATATGAAAAAATATCTTTTCTGTATTCTTCTTTTAACGGGATTGTTATCCTGTACTTCCAATCCTAAAGATACGCCTAAAAAGGGTGGTATTATCAAATATAAAATTACAGGAAAGGTTGATTTTAATGACGGACAGCAGGTATATCTGCAGAATCATGACAATCAGTTGCAACAATTTCAGAAGACCACCATTCAAAACGGAATATTCGAGCTGGAAGGAGAATTGGCCAGTGATGGT